>NZ_FNZK01000007.1 GCF_900109225.1 Propionispira arboris | reverse complement strand
AAAAGAAATTGTTAGTTGTTGTTTTCAAACGCAAGCGTTCGAAAACCGCACATCTGGCTTGATACATGTTGGTGTACATATATCTTTTTGTTTTCTACATTGTTTAGTTTTCAAAGAACACGTTGCTGGCACTTGCTTAAGTCAGCTTGTATAGATTATCACATCCGCAAGCGGCTGTCAATATCTTTTTTTGAAACCAGTTGATGTCATTGCCTTAAAGACAAGTGAATCCGTGATTTCGTTTTTCTGTTTTCGCCGTTGTTATTGGCGACTTGTAATATACTACACTCTTTCAGCTTTACTGTCAATACTTTTTTTCGTTATATTAGATGAATTTGTAAATAATTAAACCAATAACACCAGGTATACCGAAAATACCAGCAATCAAAGCATTTATCAAATTGATTTGCAATCCAACACCAAACAAATTAATAATCCAAAGCATAATTCCGCCAATAATGCTGTTGGTAATAAGTTTCCACAGTAAACGCATCGGCAGAGAAACAACTTTACCAATTGCATAAAGGACCACTAAGCCTATAAAAAAGGCAATCAACATACTAAATTCCATAAAAATACCTCCAGCTTATATTGCAACCGGAGCAAGCCAGCAGCTGCTCCAGTTCTTTGTTTATATTTCGCGACGATTTTCGAGTGCTTTTGATAAAGTGACTTCATCTGCATATTCAAGATCGCCGCCAACTGGCAGACCATGTGCGATACGCGTTACTTTGATACCGATTGGCTTCAAAAGTTTGGCAACATACATTGCCGTAGCTTCACCCTCGACGTTCGGATTCGTCGCCATAATAATTTCTTTGACATCCGAGCTGTACAGCCTGTTTAAAAGTTCTTTAATTCGAATATCATCTGGTCCAATTCCTTCCAGCGGTGACAATGTGCCGTGTAAAACATGATACAATCCTTTAAAATCCCGCATACGTTCCATCGCTCCAACGTCACGCGGCTGTTCAACTACGCAAATGATAGAACGATCTCTATTTTCCGATGTACAGATTTTACAAGGATTTGTATCACTTAAATCAAAGCAGGTATTGCAAAAGCCAATTTTTTCTTTGGCTTCGATAATTGCATTTGCCAATGCTTTCGCTTTTTCAACATCCATATCTAATATATGGTAAGCCAACCGCGTTGCTGTTTTCGCCCCAATACCAGGTAACGAACGAAAATGTTCAATCAGTTTAGCCAGGGGTGCGATATATTGCATTTAAAACATTCCTGGTGGTAAATTCAATCCGCCGGTAAGTTTTCCCATTTCGCTTGCCATCAAATCGTCCACTTTTTTCACAGCTTCATTAATTGCTGCTGAAATCAGGTCTTGCAGCATTTCTACATCTTCAGGATCAACCGCTGCCGGATCGATGATAAGTGACTGGATTTGTTTTTCACCATTCATGACAACTTTAATTGCCCCGCCGCCTGCAGATACATCAATTGTTCGAGTTTTTAATTCTTCTTGCATTTTTCCCATTTCGGCTTGCAGTTTTTGAACTTTTTTCATCATACCGCCCATATTTCCCATGTTTCCCATTCCGTTAAACATATAAATGTCCTCCTTCATACTATTGCAAATTTATTTCATTTTGGATTAAATAATCTCTATATCATAGACTATCAAAATTGTGGATTCTCGTCAAACCCTAAATTATCGTTTCAATTGATTATTTCAAATCTTCTTTTTTGACAAAATTATCACCAAATACCGCGACCGCTGTATCAAGAGTTTGTTTTTCCTGTTCCGTCATCGTTGTGTAGTCAATCTCCAGCTTAGCCGGCTGCGTTTGAATCGGCTTTGGCTTGGCTTTTGTCGGCGCTTTCGGCGGAGCGGCAGCTTCTAATGTACAAACAATCCGAATTGGACGCTGACAAATTTCTTGCAAGATCTCTTCCAGCATTTCGCGATAATCATTTCGTTCGGTACGTGCTTTTTGAAAGGATCCTTTAAATGCAATAAACATTTGTGTATCCGTCAACCCACGCAATACCCCCTGACCAACACATGCTAAAACAGGAGCCTTGCCATGTTCTTTGAGCGTGTTGAGTAGCTGCTGCCACACAGATTGTGCACTTGCATCAATAGCCCCATCATCAGGAAGATCCCGCACTTCACTTGTTTTAGGCTGCTGCTTTGCATACTGTGCTCCACCCGAAGGTCCACTTGTCGCAACAGGCACTGGCCTCAAAGCTGCGACTGGTTGTTTTTTCACAAGTTGTAAAACCGTTTTCAGCTGCGACTCCAGCTCGGTCACGCGTTGTAGCAGTCCCTGATCCGTTATCAGCATATCCCCATCAGTTGACATGTTTTCTTTGGAAAAACACAATGACAGAAGGGCTGCTTCGGTGGTAATCCTTGGCTGCGGCGACCATTTCGCTTCACTCAGCGCTTCATGCATCTTTTGAATAATAATCGCCAGTTCATTATGCGTAAATTTAGCCGCATGTCCTTTTAAAATGTCTTCACGATCACTGTATAAGTCAATACCAGTAACACTACCAGCGGCCTGATAAATCATTACGCTTCGCATATGTAAGGCAATTTCTGTCAAAATCTGTTTTACATCTTTACCATTGCGGATAAGTTCATCCAAAATGGTAATAATTTCTTTTGAATCTTTATTTGCCAAAGCATCGGTAATTTTCCAAATCCATTCATGTCCAACCAATCCCAATAGCTGCCGAACTTGCTCGGTGCTAATTTTTTCAGAATCATTTGCACAACACTGATCAAGAATACTGAGCGCATCTCGCATTCCCCCATCCGCATGGATCGCAATCAATTTCAAAGCTTGCGGTTCAGCCGGAATCTTCAGATCCAGCAGGACCAACTCAAGACGCTTTTGTATTTCAGCTACAGTAATGCGTTTAAAATCATACCGTTGGCAACGCGAATGAATCGTTGCCGGCACTTTATGTGCTTCCGTTGTCGCTAAAATAAACACGACATGTGACGGTGGTTCTTCCAGTGTTTTCAGTAAAGCATTAAATGCTTCTGTCGTCAGCATGTGTACTTCATCAATAATATAAACTTTATAGCGTCCATCAACCGGAGCGAATTTCACATTTTCACGCAGGTCACGGATTTCATCAATCCCACGATTTGATGCTGCATCAATTTCAAATACATCCATGGATGTACCTTTATTTATTTTTTCACAATTTGCACACACGTTACAAGGATTAGCTGTTGGACCATTTTCGCAATTCAGCGCCTTGGCAAGAATTTTAGCCATACTTGTTTTCCCTGTACCACGCGGCCCCGAAAACAAGTAAGCGTGAGCAATTTTATCTAAATTAATAGCATTTGCCAATGTTCTGCTGATATGTTCCTGCCCAATTAAATTCTCAAAATTATTTGGTCGCCATTTTCTATACAATGCTACGTAGGCCATTACCATCTCTCCCTGCCTTACAAATGCCTTTCATGCTGCTTAATGCTTATTATAACAAAAAAGCAACCCAACAGGTTGCTTTTATTTTCTATACAATTCCTTTTCAACGTCGGGCCGCAGCCCCCAGGCAACCTCACGGCACATGAAAATGATCACTTACCGCTGCTTCCTTCCGGACCTGACGGGATTCGCAAGTTTCCATTGCGCAAGACCAAGGCGCCGCGGTCCGACCTTAAAAAGGAATTTCTATTTTGAATTTTAATGGCGGAGAGTTAGGGATTCGAACCCTAGGTACAGTTTCCCGTACACACGCTTTCCAGGCGTGCTCCTTCAACCGCTCGGACAACTCTCCATGTGCTTGAATATTGATGAATATTTTGTTGCGCTGCATGTCATCTGCAACGATATATAGATTATCATTTATTGGCATCATTGTCAACATTATTTTTTTAACGCCAGACTGCTAATATTACAGGGGATCTTTAATGATCCCTGAACTCCTGTAATATTAGCATTTAAAAAATGATTTCATCGGCAGCAATAATCAATTCAAAGCCGCCAAAGCGAGTATTTACATGTATAATAGCCTGTTTATTGCCAAACGGTACTTCATTACGGGCAAATTTTTGCGGTTCCAAGTCAACATCTAAATGCCGATTGGATAAATTGACAACAAATAATCCATTTGTCACATTTAAAAATTCAGACACACTGTCAATCGCCAATTCATTTACTTCTGTAATATCTTCCTGACTATAACGTCGGGCCATTTCCAAGAAAACGGCTTCTTCTGCCAAAATTCCTGTAGTTAAAATAACATCGCCCATCAACCGCTGCGATACCACAACCGTTTCTTTGTCGGTATGAACCAACTCGGCATGGGGATCAACAACAGCTGCTGTATCCATAAACCGAAGTACTGACCGTAAGAAAAGATCCGTATATTCCGTATATAATTCGCGAACCTCTTCAATCTCAGAAAAGTCAATTTTGCTCAACTGGATCAGACTTAATGCATCGGTCAAGACCATGTTGCTGTTCTTTTTATAATCTTTAATAACTTTTTCCAACTGAGGTAAAGACATAATATTTTTATCAATGATTGCTTGTCCTAAATTTAAGTTACCGCTGTCTTGTGCATGCAAAAGTGTCTTAACTTGTGATTCTGTCAAATAACCTTCATCAATGGCCACTTCACCAAAAAGTCGGTCACAACTGACCTGTAAATGATGTACCTGTTCCACTTGTTCTGCTGTCATTAGGTTTTGGCTCATCGCCAAGACGCCAAGTTTGACATGATGTTTACTTTCAGCATCAAGCAGTTCACGAACCTGCTGCGCTGTCAGGAAATGATGATTCAGTAGATATTGAGCAAAATATTGGCTAAGCATCCGTCTCAACCTTCTTTCTAATATCATCCAGTGTCTTTTTTATCTGCTGGGTCGTATAGGGCTTTTGAATAAAATCAATGGCTCCAAACTTCAATGTTTCCACTAGTTTACTTGATGTTCCCGTCGAAGATAACATAATAACTTGCGCTTTTTCATTTATTTTGCGAATTGCTTTTAAGGCTTCAAGCCCCCCTACTTCCGGCATAACGATATCTAAAAAAGTGCCGTCCGGCTGATTTTCCAGATACATCATGACCGCTTCTTTGCCGTTTTTAGCTTCAAATACTTCGCAATCCAAACTTTCAAGTTCCTGTTTCAACTTTCTGCGTAATAATAGTGAATCATCCGTGATTAAAATCTTCAATTTTCTAGTCAATATCATCCGTCCCCCTTAGCGAATCTGAATGTCTTGCATCCTAAATCAACCCTGTGAACTACCCACTCCAAATATCCATTTTATTATAACATAAATCGTTTTGAATAAACATTCACAAAAATAAGAATTAAGACCTGTTTATCCGTTTATCAGAAATAAATTCTTGCTTTATTCTATCATTCGTTGAACTAAATATTCTTAGCTGCAAAGGATAAATATTTTTCGTGAAATTTCCAATAACTGGATAACTGGAGTGGTATTCTTTAATTCAACTTATCATACTATCCTGTTTATTATATTCGTTAGCAAAAATAGTTTCCCTTTGTCGAATGTTGATTTTTTCGCATGTTCTATTTTTCATAGGTTAGCACCATCTACCGTTCAATTTGTCGATAGACAGCTCGTTCTTGTTTCAATTCTTTGATCGTCAAGTTACGTAAATAGGAATGATGTTGTTCTTCATTTTGATAAACAAAACCAACATGTGTAACAAATGGCTCAATTGTGGCAATTTTTAATAGCGGGGTTACGACCAGCAGTTGTAAATCAAGCTTTTTAAAAAGTTCTAACCCAAATCTGGCGGAATCATCCGAACTTTTTAAAAAGGCTTCGTCGATCACAACAAAACGAAACGATTGTATCCGTTTATTTTTTGCTTCCAGCCCAAAATTATAGACCAGACTCGCAGCTAAGATTGTATAGGCCAATTTTTCTTTTTGACCACCAGATTTCCCGCTTGAATCGGTATAATGTTCATATTCCTCATCGGTTTCACGCCATTTTTCCGATGCAGCAAAGGTGTACCAGTTCCGTACATCAATCACTTTATCCATCCAGTGTTGATCTTCTTCAGCGAAATTAGCCCGCCCCCGAAAGCGATCCAATATTTCTCTGATCTGGTTGAATTTTTCTTCCGTATACTGTTCATCATCACTATTTGCCAGCGCACTATCTGTACAAGATTTTAGCTGCATGCGGAATTGTTTAATTTCATGTTCAGCTGAAACAGTATATTCAATTTGAATATACCGCCCATCATTGTAATCAATGGCATTTAATGAGTGATTAATCATATCAATGCGCTCACGAATTTGTGCACAAGCCAACTCAAGTTTTCCATGAAATAAAGCAATCTGGTTGATTGTATTTTCTTTCAACAAGTCTCTAAATTTCGTCTCAAAACGCGGTAAATCATCAAGTTCCAAGTGCTGTAAAATTTTTTCATATTCCCCCACAGCTTCCGGTGCAGCATCAATTGACATCGTTTCTTGCGGGTAGATGCCCGAAAACTGTGTCATAAGTCGAGTTAGACTTGTTGCCGTTTCAGCCAAAAGACAGCTCGCTGTTTCCAGTTGTGCCGAAATCCAAATCGCATATGTATTTTCAAGTGATGTGATTTCAAGCAGATTGATCTTTTTATCCTCCAGGGCTGCCTTATAATTTGCCTCAAGATACGGATAAGCCTGCTTTTGGATTGTTGCTTCCACTTGGTCGGCCAGCATGCGATTGACTTTCATTTTTGCATTTTTTTGTTCCAGTAACAGCTGGTTTTGGTATAAATGTTTATTTGTCATATTCAAAATTCTTGCTGCATTTTCTTTCAAGGATGTTAATTGTTCTTGTTTTTCTTTTAAAATTTGCAGCGTTTCATTTTGATGTTCAAGCTCCGTCAACCGTTGCATTTTAGCAAGAATCTGCGTTTCTATGCCAGAGCAATCAATCGTTTCAAATTCTGTTACTTCCGTTACTATAGCAATCGCTGTAATTCGTTTTTGATTTTCAATTTGTTTTATTTTAATTTCACGACTGAGTTTTTTCCAGCGCTTAACTTCACCTGTCAAATTTTCAATTTCCTGCTCTAACAGCAAAATTTTCTTTTGATTCGAAAACCCTAAAATATAGCGACGCTGATCATTTAAGCTATGTCGATCATCTTTTTCATGGCGCTGTTTGCCTGTTTTGATCTGGCCGCCTTTTGTTAAAGCATAGTCCGCATTTTTAAACTCCTGTACCGTTTCGGCGCATATATGACGGAATCGTTTATATACTTCGCCTTGCACCCAGTCAGAAAATCTGGCATCACGTTTAAAATTCAACTTTGTATAAACCATAATTCCATCGTCATTTACCTTAGATATCGTGACGACTTCATCCACGATACGATAATACACGAAACGTAAATGCAGGGGTGTTTTTTCAATCCAACTCACAACCTCGGTATAATGAGAATCCGGTATTAACAAGGCTAGACCAAACGTATGCAATAACTGTTCAATGGCACCTTCCCAATCGCTTTCCGTGTTTTTCACTTCAATCAGTTCACCAATAAATGGCATTTCACTTACAGCCAAATCAAGGCTGTAACATAAACGATTGCGAATTTCAATATATTCACGCGGTATACTTGATTGGCGCAGTCGCAGAGATTCTAGTTCTTCACCAATTTGTTTACGTTCTTTTTCCACTTCATTACGGCTAATTTCATAATCAGCAAGCTCTTCAGCCAGCTCCTGTGACAGGTCTTCTTCCTTTTTTTTACAGATGATTAGCTGTTCACGATTGTTGTGAAAAACAGTTTTTGAGACTGGTGCAGCAAATCCCAGCAGATCTGCCTGCCTGTTGTAGTTCTCCAATGCTTTTTTAGAAGAGGCAAGTTGCTGCTTGTCCTGACGAATTTCGAGCTGCAATGTCTCCAGTCGTCGTCCGCCATTTTGATCCATTTCACGGAAGATTGTGTTGAGCTCAGTTTCCAACCCTTGTAAAATAACCGTTTGCTCACTACATCTTTGTTCTGTCTCTTGAAGATCGTCCGTCAAGTCCGTAACTTCATCAAGTAAAAGCTGATTTTCTTTTTCAGCAAACCATGATTTTAAGGTCAACTGCATCAATTGTAACTGTTTCGTATGCCTGGCTGCCGCATCATAGGTTTTGCCTAATTCGACGAGCGGCCGCAATAACTCTTGTTGATTTTTGGCTTTAAGTACTGTTTGATGTGCCATATCCAGATCATAAAAATGCCCTAATAAATTTTTTACATCATCGACGGTGTCTGGTACTTCGAGCATATTTTGCCGAACAAAGCTTGTCAGTTCATCCACTTTTTTCATTGAAATCGTCTGTTGAAACAAGTCCATGGCTTGCGCTTGGCGAATGCCAAACCGATGGCGAAACTCACGTGCATAAGGCGGATAATCTTCATAAATGTGAATATAATGATCTCGGTCCAGCCTCTTTTTAAGATTTTTAATATCACTGCCAAAATTACTGAAGTGTTCCGTAATAAGCAGTGTTTTATCTGCCAAGACAAAAAAACGAGCCGGCCAGCGCTGTTCATCCTTAAACCAAAAGACCTGCGCTAATGTTACGACTTCACCAAGATTTATATCAGAAAAAGTCGCTAAAATTACGGAATATTGATTGGGATTACGCAGTGATTCTGGTTGTCCTCCGCCTTCACGCGTCCGCTTTTGTCCATAATAACCACGCACATAGGAAGTTAAATTTCGCTCTTTTGCACTGGCATCCGCAGCTTTGTTATACATCACTTTACGCGGCGGTACCAAAAGTGTACTCAGTGCATCGACCAAAGTAGATTTCCCTGAACCGACGTCCCCTGTCAATAAAGATGTATCCCCATTTAAATTTAATGTCCATACTTTATTATGGAATGTTCCCCAATTATAGATTTCAAGTTTTTGTAAACGGAAACCAAGTTTATTGATGCCTTCAGGATTTTCAAAATCAAATAAGTCCATTCATGCCATCCTCCTCTTTCGTTTCCGATTTTGCACCATATTCTATGTAGTCTGCCAATCGTTCATCAAATTCTTGCAGCCATTTCGCATTGACAAAACTCCTCACAATCCTCTCTACCTCATAGGTATCATCCTGCGTTTTCAGTTTGCGTAAAAAGCCCATTTCTTCGACTTTTGCTATATGGCGATCAACCTCTTGGCTGAATTTTATTTCATTCGTCATAGCTGCAAAAAAGACTCGCATCTTATCTACAATATCATATTTTGTAATCAGCAATTGGCTGTCACCATTCACAGAATCATATTCTCCCAGCTGTTGTCGCAATAAAACAAGCAATACAGAAACTGGATAACTGAGTTGTCGGCGTGGTACCAGACGAGGCAGCGAGTCTTGTTCGCTTTGCCTCAAATATGCATATTCATCCATTTCATCAATGATTAAAACCAGTCCTAACCGTTTTACATAATCAGCAATTAAATGACGATGCTCTAAGACGGACTGCCATAGAGCCAGCTGCCTTTCTTTAAAGACAACACCACGCAATAATGTAATCAAGACCCTTGAAAAATTAAATTCTTGTTCTTTGTCCATTATAATACCTCCGGTTGAGACGAAAATGTGATTTTTTCTAACTTTGCCAACAAATCTCGTCCCTCCATATCTTTCATAGCTATTTCCTCAAAATCATGTTCACTAAATCCAGCATCTGCTGTTTTACTTGCCAATACCATATAACTTAATAATTCCGTGAGTCCTTGTTGTAATGGATAGGCAGCAATTACCTCAGCCAGTGAGACAGATTTCTTTGTTTTCAATAAAGTTTCAATATTTTGCTGCAAAATCTTTTTATCAACATATACCTGTTCAAACATTGTTTCCACGGATGGTTCTTCTTTCCCTGTTTGCAAAAACTGATTTTGCAGCTGTATATGCTGCGGTGGTACAAAGAGGGGACGATCCATCGGCAGTTCAAAGTCAGGTACTATGGCATCTATCATCATAAAATCACCACGTGGCAAACAATCGCGAACCTGCAGCGCTTTCACTTCGATATTTTGCAGCAAGGCATAAATTCGTTGTTCTTCCGACAGATAATTTTCATCGACATAACGGCGAAGCTGTTTTGATAAAACGGCAATCGTCGACTGAACCTGTGAGGCTGCCGTGAACCAGTCTCTATTAATCCGGGTCATATCAATTTCTTTAGCCGCTTCTTCTAAACTTGTAATATGTATAACTTTATCCATTGTCTGTTGGAAATCTTCTTGTTGAGATGATCGCATTAAAAATTTCCAAAATGCATTAAAACTACGACCTTGCTCCGAATGATTGATACCATCTGACTCTAGAAAAATTTCTTCTAAAAGCTCGCCCTTCCCCTGCGTCCAGGTAACAATTTTATCGAGCATTCGCCTCTCCAAAGCACGAAAATTCTCCTCAACTTCACGAAAATCAGCCAAAATCCCCTGTGCCGTAGCAGCCGCCTGCAAAAACCGTTCCTTGATCTGGACATCGTCTAAGACTTCTATTTTCCCAGCTTTGACCTGTTCAATTTCCCGTTCAATGTTGCTTTTTTCTGTTTCAAGATGCTTGAGCCGTGCTGCTGCATCTTGCTCTGATCCAGCTACGATTTGATGCAAAAGATCAAAAACCGTTCGCAGTCTTGATTCCGTTCCGACGAATCGTTGTCGCTTGAGGCTCAAAACCCATTCAATCGCTTTTTGCGCTGCTGACGTCAAATCATAATTTGCTTCATCCTTTAAATAAAAGCGTCTAAGCCAGGCATGCTGAGGATCAGCCCAAATTTCAAGATATTCTTTAGCTGGTCGGTTAAACTTCTCTTCATTGCCGGATTGATTCACTTTATAGATAAAATCTGTCAAATCGGCAATCAGTTCAGCCTCTGTAATCGAACGTCGGCTTACAGCAATGAATTCTTGATAAAAAAAAGCCAGAATCAGCTGTGTCTGCGGCGCTGCCAAAAGCCGCCAGGCAGCATTACCCGCACGTAATTCGCCAAGTATTTCATATGTCATATGATCTGCAATGTTCACCATATCTTTCACACCTGCTTATTTCAATTTATAGCGTAAACCTAATTCTATGCAAAGCATCCCAAAAATGCAAGGTTTACCTGAATTTTCCTCAATATTTCATAATCCAGATAAGCTGCATTAAATATTCTACATAATAAATCGTCAAAACTTCAAATTCATCCGTCCCCAAAATATTTTTATTTTGTTTATTTAGGTCAAAAGTCTGTTAATTCAGTGGAGATTTTTTTGCATTTTTGCTATAATTAAGAATAATGTGCACTTTATTTAGGAGAGGACGTTTTTTTTATGCAAATCAAACAAAAATTCTTTATTTTAGCTGGTATTGTGGCTTGTATCTTAGGAATTGTTTCTATAACAGGTTATTATACAGCGCAAAAATATCTAACCGCCAGTATTGAAAAAGAAATGACTGGCATTGTAAAATCAAATTCTGCCGACCTCGATCATTGGCTTACGTCGAAAGGCAATGAAATTGAAATGATGTCCCATACATTGCAGACAATGGATATTGCCGGTTCCATTCCTTTGACACAAGATCATTTAAGCGGTGCCAAAGATGACAAAGATATTCAGGAAGTATATTTTGGCAGCAGCGATGCAAAATTCATTTCGTACTCCAAAGGCCTTGGTGATATTAACCCTTTGACCCGTGGCTGGTACAAAGATGCCAAAGCACAGAACAAACTCATCTTCACCGCCCCTTATGTCGATGCATTAACTGGTAAAATGGTCGTATCCGCAGCCTATCCACTTAAAGATAAAGCTGGAAACTTCAAAGGCGTTTTAGGTTCTGATATTGATCTCGATATTCTCGAAAAACAAACGGAATCTTTAAAATACAACGGTAACGGCACGGGCTTCATCCTAAATGCCGATGGACTTATTATCGCCGATGGCAATCAGGAAAACATATCGAAAAATATATCGGATCTGCCTGAACTAAAAGAGCATGCCAATGACATCCTACATAATGGTACCGGTTTTTTCACGTATGACCTGGGCGGTGACAGAATGATTTTTACCTATAATACAGTACCGTCTACCGGCTGGATTGTAGGTTGCGTCATCCCCGAAAAAGTAATATACAGTGACCTGGCTGCCCTCAAATATGGGTATAGTATTTTAACACTGTTTGGACTTCTTCTTATGATTTTTATTTGTTTGAAATTCTCCGGTAAAATTACACGACCAATAACAAAATTGACGAACCAGGCAAATCAAATGGCAGACGGAAATCTTCGTTTGGAAAAAATGCCGGTCGAATCCGCTGATGAAATCGGACAGCTTACGAATGCATTTAATATCATGAATGCTCATTTGCACGACCTTATCTTTAAAATGTCTACCGTTTCGGAACAAGTTGCTGCATCCTCCGAAGAACTCACAGCGGGGGCATCACAATCAGCTGAAGCTTCAAATCATGTAGCAGAAACCATCACCCATGTATCCAATGGCATGTCCCATCAAATGGACACGATTGAAACCACGACAAATCATGTGAATACAATCATTCAGGAAATTACCAAAACCGCTGACCATACCAGCAAAGTAGCTGAAATAACGGTCACAACAGCCAGTGCTGCCGAAAACGGCAAAAAATTAATGAATGATGCCATCGCTCAAATGAATCATATCGAAACTTCGGTAGGGCAGTCAGCTGATGTCGTAACCAGACTTGGCGAAAACTCGAAAGAAATCGGCCAGATCATTGATGTGATTTCTGGAATTGCTGATCAAACGAACCTTTTAGCTTTGAATGCGGCGATTGAAGCCGCCCGTGCCGGAGAACAAGGCCGCGGATTTTCTGTAGTAGCGGAAGAGGTGCGCAAACTTGCTGAGCAGTCGCAGCGTTCTACCGAAGAAATTAAACACCTCGTGGCTACAATCCAGCAAGATACGCAAAATGCGATACAAGTGATGCATAATGGTACGGAAGAAGTAAAAACCGGCTCCGCTGCCATCACAAATGTTGGTAGTGAATTCAATCGTATCATTACTATGGTAGAAGCAATCAGCGCAAAAATGCAAGAAATATCCGCCTCCGTTCAACAAGTCTCGGCGGGTGGACAAAACATTATCCAATCCGTCGCAGATGTTAATACGGTAAGTCGTGAAACGGCTGAAAAGACGCAGACAATCTCAGCTGCGACACAAGAACAATCTGCTTCCACGCAGGAAATTGCTTCTTCTTCACATGCCTTAGCCGAGTTGGCCGAAGAAATGCATAATATGATCAACAAATTTAAAATTTAACTTAATATAAAGCGCAAAGATTGAGTACATATCAATCTTTGCGTTTTTTTCATATATTTTTCAGATAAAAAGTATATAGTAAATCTTGCTTATAAATAAATAAGCCATATTATAAAAACAAATTTATAGATTCCGTTAGGTGAGGTTCCTGTATGAACACAGGCCACTGCCCCGAAACATCGAGAGATGCCAACGGGTAGAACAGGTATTATCGACATAAGGTATTACTTAAGGTGGCTGAGAATTATTTGACTCTACGTTGTGCAGTGCTAAAACTTGAACGATTGGGAAGGCTTCGTCAGCTGTTTTTTCTATGGGAAAATTTTAGACCTTCCGTCTTGCGGAAGGTCTTTTTGTTTTGAAAGGGGTGCTTAAGAATGGACGATAGTGACAGTCGATCGTGTAGTTCAATTTTATTAGAAAGTCCACTAAAAATAACAACGATATTCTTAATGCATGGAGGTAAATTATCATGGCTTTATTTACAGCAAACATATCAAAACGAAAATTTAGTATAATCGATTTTTTTATTTTAGCCTTTATTTTTATTTTATTCTATACGATTTTAAAACTCGGGGCAGGTATGAGCATTCCTTTTTCACCGAAACAGCAGCCGGCAATCTCACTTGAACCAAACATGCTGCCTTATTACGCCGGCCGTTCTTTGCTCAGAATGTTTATTGCCTTTGGAGCTTCTTTAATCTTTACATTTATCTATGGCTATATTGCAGCAAAAAACAAATTTGCCCAAAAGATATTAATTCCATTACTGGATATTCTGCAATCCGTTCCAGTTTTAGGCTTTCTATCCGTAACAATTGTTGCTTTTATGGCGTTTTTTCCCGGAAGTTTACTGGGCGTGGAATGTGCTTCTATTTTCGCTATTTTCACCGGGCAAGCCTGGAATATGACATTCAGCTTTTATCACTCTTTAGTTACAACACCAAAGGATTTGCAGGAAGCCGCCACTATCTTGCATTTGAACTGGTGGCAAAAATTAATAAAACTAGAACTTCCCGTAGCAATGATCGGCTTGGTTTGGAATGGCATGATGTCTTTTGGCGGTGGTTGGTTTTTCCTCGCCGCCAGTGAAGCTATCAGTGTTTTAGGTGAAAATATTCATTTACCTGGTGTAGGCTCCTTTTTAGCGGCTGCTGTAGAAGCTGGTAATATGGAAGCAATTTATTATTCAATACTCACCATGTTAATCATGATTATATTAGTTGACCAACTATTTTGGCGGCCCCTTGTCGTATGGAGCCAAAAATTCAAAATTGAGTTATCCGAATCCTCGGATATGCCTTCTTCCTATGTCTATAATTTGCTACAACGCTCTGCGTTAATTCGCTTAATCAATGAATGGGTTTTGAATCCTTTATGTAAAGTCTTTAACTGCATCTTCAATCAAATAGCGGAACTTTCAACCGCTGCCAGTCTGAGTATGCAAAGCCGAACATCGATAAAAGGTCTGCCGACTATTGTGCCACTTTGTCTTACCGTTGGCGTTCTTTATCTGTTAGCCGAACCAGCCCAGGAAGCTTTTGCCATGCTTGCTGCGATGGAACCTCGTGAACTTTTCTCGATCCTGCAATTAGGCTTCTATACATTTATCAGAGTCATCATTGCCTTGTTATTAGGTCTGATCTGGACCATTCCCATAGGCGTAAAAATCGGTCTAACGCCTAAGCTGTCAAAAATATTCCAACCTGTTATTCAGATCGCCGCTTCTTTTCCGGCAAATATGTTATTTCCCTTTATCACCATTTTATTTGTTAAATTCCATGTAGATTTTCAGTGGGGCTGCATTGCACTCATGATGCTCGGTACGCAATGGTATATCCTGTTTAATGTAATTGCTGGTACTTCAAGTATCCCCAATGATTTAATTGAAGTATCCTCCATATTCAATATGAAGGGCTGGAACAAATGGAAAACATTAATTCTGCCCAGCATTTTCCCCCATCTCGTTACTGGTTTGATTACCGCTTCCGGTGGGGCATGGAATGCAAGCATCGTATCCGAGTTAGTCAGCTGGCACGAAAACGATCTCGTGGCCACTGGATTAGGTGCCTATATCAGTCAGGCTACCACACAGGGCGACTGGCCCAAAATCGTTTTGGGCATTACGGTCATGTGCATTTTCGTTGTAATGATCAATCGCTTTGTCTGGCATCGCTTATATCGTTTAGCTGAAGTTAAATATCACATTGACTAGGAGGTATGGTTTATGAAAAATTTAGTTGAAATCAAAAATGTAAATAAAACATTTGCTATAGAAGGACGCAGTGCTGCTTCTATTTTAGAAAATATCAGCATCAATATTCAGGAAGGTGAATTTTTGGCCATTTTAGGCCCATCCGGTTCCGGTAAATCAACCTTGCTGCGAATTATTGCCGGTCTTATCCCCGCCTCCAGCGGTACAGTTTCCTACCTGGGATCTCCTATTGAGGGTGTCAATCCGGGTGTCGCCATGGTCTTCCAGTCCTTTGCACTTTTTCCGTGGCTTTCCGTTTTAGAAAATGTTATGCTGGGGCTTGAAGATAAAAACCTTACCAAAGCAGAAAAACAAGCAAAAGCCTTACAGGTCATTGATATTGTCGGTCTGGATGGTTTTGAGAATGCCTACCCAAAAGAATTATCGGGCGGTATGAGGCAAAGGGTCGGAATAGGACGGGCGTTAGTTAGTGAACCGGATGTACTCTTAATGGATGAAGCCTTTTCCGCTTTAGATGTGTTAACGGCTGAAAATCTCCGCCGTGATTTGTTGGAATTGTGGCTCGACAAAAAAATCCCCACAAAAGCGATTATTTTAGTCACGCACGGGATTGAAGAAGCGGTCTATATGGCCGATCGAGCAATTATTTTATCAAAAAGTCCAGCTGAAATCGTAAAAGATGTCAAGATCACAATTCCGCGCTGGCGTGACAAAAAATCACCTGAATTTCTATCCATTGTAGATGAAATTTATTCCTTCATGACCAAAAAGAAGATCACCGCCTTGCCACCAGCTTTACCACAGCTGAAAAAGCTGACCCAACTCCCACAAGTATCAGCTGGTGCTTTAACGGGTTTCTTGGAATTATTGGAAGATCTGAATGAAAAAACCGATCTTTATAAATTAGCCAGCCGTTTTATGATGGATATTGAAGATTTTTTTCCTTTAGTGGAATTATCAACGTTACTGCAATTTGCTCAAGTTGTGGAAGGTGATATTGAACTTACTGCCGAAGGTATCCAATTTGCCCGAGCGACTGTCCTTGAACGCAAAAAATTATTCAGCGAACAATTATTGGCTCATGTTCCTTTTGTTCAGCAAATGATCACAATTTTGGAGTCAAAATCCAATAAAAAAATGAATATTGAGTTTTTCGAGGATTTACTGGCCCGCACCTTTGGTGATAAAACAGCCCAATCACAAATGGCTTTATTGATCAGCTGGGAACGTTACGCTGAACTGGTCGAATATGACCAAAATAAAGAGCAGGTTTATTTAGAAAGTACCGTATAGAAAAAACGCACCTATCATCGTTTTTAGTTGATGACAGGTGCGTTTTTCTATATATGATAGGCTATTAGTCTGCCGGGAATGGAGTATAGGGCATCGTTTGCTTCCTGCGTAACGTTACTCACCCCTTATCCCCCCCTTCCTGACGATTGCAATATAAAATATTTAATACAACTTATATATATTACATTTTAAATTTCGCGGTAATCGCATTAAGATCTGTTGCCATTTGGGCCAAAGCATCCGAGCTTGCACTCACTTCATGCAAACTAGCGCTTTGTTCCTCGGCCGCTGCTGCAACAGTTTGTGCGCTGCTGCTCGTTTCGGCTGCAACAGTGCCAATGTTTTGAACATTGTTGACAACCGACTGCATGCCATGTGCTGTTTCATCAACAGCCTGACTAATCTGCCCCATACCATGTCGAACTTCCGACAGCTTGCTGATAATAGTCTGGAACCCTTGCTGCGTTGCGTCGGTTGCGGCTTTCCCAGCCACCACTTCCTGATTGGCCTTAGCTACGACATCAACGGTGAATTGAATATCCGTTGTCATTTTTTCAATAATTTCACCAATCGTATTTGTAGCACCCGCACTCTGTTCAGCAAGTTTACGAACTTCTTCGGCTACTACCGCAAAGCCCCGACCGACTTCACCCGCTCTGGCTGCTTCAATTGCAGCGTTTAATGCCAGAAGATTCGTCTGTCCGGCAATCGAACGAATCGTTGTAATAATTTGCTGAATATCACCTGACCCTTTTACCAATGCTTCTGAAACATTTGTAATATCAATCATAGATGTCTGGATTGTATCATTTTGTGCAACTAACCTATGTATTAACTGCATTCCATTGTCCGCATCGCCTACAGCGTCCTGCGTAACCTGATTGACATGTGAAGCACTGGCACTCATTTCTTCTGTACTAGCACCAACCTGCTCAATCACAGCTGATATTTCTGTTATGTTTTTGGTGTTTTTATCCGCACCAGCTGAAACTTCAGTGATGGTTTTCGCCACACTTTCCGATACCTGCATTTGTTCTTCGACAGATGAAGAAAGTTCTTCACTTGAGGCGGCAAGTACATCTGCGTTATTTCTCAGTAAACCTACAATATCACGCAGCGCTTTTTTCAGCTTGATAATCTCGCCTGCCATATCGCCGATTTCATCATTGCGAGTCGCCTGCACATCGGGATGCGATAAATCTAATTTACTTACCGATAAAATATTCGTTTGCAACCTTTGAATTCGACGCGATAAATTCCGGCTATATAAAAATAAAAGAACTATGATAAGAAGGATTCCGATTAGACTTGTAAGAATTACACCTTTAAAAATCGTTTCTTCTTTATCATTTAAATTATTAATTTTCTTTTGCAATGCCTCATCTTGAAGCGCCATCGTTTTATCAAATAATGCATTAACTGTTTCGGTTTTTTTACGCAATGCTATGAGTCGGTTATTATCCTGTAATTGATTCGTTTTTTTCAATTCGATGATCTGTTTCATTTCATCTATATAGCTGTGCATTTCTTCCTGCAAGTTTTCGCCAGCTTGTTTATTGCCTGTTGTTCCATCCATCGCTGTCGTAATCTTCGTTACAGCTTCCGAACTTTTCCCAAGTAAAGTTAATGTATCCACAGCATATTTTTCATCATTATAAGCAAAATAGCCACGGAAGTCACTTAAGGCCTCATGAAAATCATCTTGCGCACTTTGCAGTGCCAATGTTCGTGTAACTGTTCCATTCAAAATCCCCTGATATTCCAGATTTGTTGCCCGCAGTTGATAAAGTAAAATGCCAACGAGAATAACCATTAGTGTTAAGGCAATTCCCATTAGCGTACCTAACTGAATGCCAATCGGCAAACGTTGTTTCATATGCATTCCTCCTAGTATTTATTTATCGCGCCAAAAGGTTTTATAGCCTATTGGAAACAATCTTTAATCAAGACAAATCCTCGCCTCAAAACCTGTGCAATGACTCATCACATGATATTTGCTCGAAACTGCTTTTAACCAATTGACAATTCGAATAAATGTTCTCACTAGTAAGGAATGTTTCTATATTTGGTAGTATGGGCCTACATTTATCTTCTTGAATTGACCTTCGTGCATCTTTCCTAAAAAAAACGCTCCCATGCGGCGTTAGCAAGTTTCTATAAATACATCATTTTCAAATTTATACTTATTCGTACGATCCATAAAAACCATGTTATGCTTATTCTATAATAATATCCTTTTTAGTATTAAAGTCAATGCTTATTCGCATAGTAATCAGTAAAAATTTTTATGCTACACTAGCTATACGACTATATAAAAAGGAGCATAAATCATGAATATTGGCGAAAAAATCAAAAATATAAGGAAATTACAAAATATAAGCATGAATTATTTAGCAAAAAAAGCCGAGGTATCTCAAGCAAATTTAAGCCGCATTGAAAATGGTCAGCAGCAACCAACGTTTGATACAATCAACCGTATTATTGCTGCATTAGGCTATAATCTCAACGAGTTTTTTGCAGCCAGCTCTAATGAAGAGCCCCCTGATACAACAAAATTGTTACACAGTATTCGAAAATTAAATATTGAGCAAAAACAGGCTTTGCAATCTTTTTTAGAAGAAATGCTAAAATAATTCTTAACCAGCTATTTATAGCCATAGCAAAGAACCTCACATATTCAAGAGAGTGTGAGGTTCTTTGCTATGGCTTTATTATATTTTCCGACTATTCTCCAATTAACTGCAAAAATACTTGCATAATGCCGCCGCAGGCCATGCCTTCTTCACTGGCAGCATCGTTAAGCATCGTGACCGTATGAAGCGATGCTTGCCCTGCATCGAATACACATAATGCAGCCATTTTCACGTCCGCTTCACCGCAGCCACCGCCAATCGTCCCCCGTACCTGCCCATCACGAAAAACAAGCATTTGGCTGCCGGTTTTTCGTGGTGTAGAACCTTTGGTTGCGACAATCGTCGCTAAAACAACTTGTTTTGACTCTTTTAATGACTGACAGATATGGGGAATTAATGTTATATCCATCTTTTACTCCTCCAACCGTTTCAAGGGACCGTGCCCACCATTAAAAACATCAATAAGCTCGGCTGCAATGCTTATGGCAATTTCTGCCGGAGATTGTGCAGCAATCGCTATGCCAATCGGCGAATGAATTTTACGCAGCCGAACCGGATCTTCACCTTCTTCGAGCAGTCTCTGCAGCGTCCCTTTGATACGAGACTGGCTGCCAATCATCCCCAGATAGCCAAAATTCGCAGTCAAAAAATTTTTCAAACAAAGAAAATCATAGCGATGCCCCCTGGTAACAATAACAACAGCTGTATTGACGTCAACCGTCGGCATCAGCCGAGAAATAATATTTTCAAAGCTATCACACAATACCGTCTGTGCCGTAGGAAAAGACCGTATATTCGCAAAATCAGGACGGTCATCCGCCACGATTACCTCATATTCCAGAATCGATAAAATGGCTGCCAACGATCTGCTTATATGTCCAGCACCCAAGATGAAAACCTTGGGCTGCGGCAAAACCCGATCCCAAAAAATTTGCTGTGATGCCCCCTGCGCATCGACCATGGTAAACAAAACAGGTTTGTTCCAACTGTGGTTCTTTTGATAGGACTTTATTTTGTTGGTAAAATCAAGATTGATAATTTCACCGACTATTTCTCCATTTTTATAAAGCAGGAGCATTTGCGTTTCGCCAGATGAACTGAGCAGCGTCATAACATCAACACTTTGTTTTTGCTCAATTGCTGCCTGCATCGCGGCAAAAGTTGATTTTATTGAATTTTCTTGCATAACAAACCTCCTGCGATATGTTTTATTGGTTAAGCGCGTCGCAAAACTTTGCCGGGGCATTTTTTTTCATAAATTCCTTGCTGTAAAACGAGTTCACCATTTATAAAAACAGCCTGAATTCCTGCGGGATACTGAATGGGTTCAATGAAGGTCCCCCGATCCATTATGACTTCTGGATCAAAAATAACAAGATCAGCAAAGTTACCAATTTGAATCGTGCCTCTGTCCTTAAAACCAAATACCGCAGCTGGTTTTCCCGTCATTTTATAAATTGCGGACTCTAAAGTCAGTGCTTTTTCTTCCCGCACATATTTGCCCAAAACTCTCGGAAACGAGCCATAAACCCGAGGATGCGGTTTGCCGCCCAAAAGACCATCTGTGCAAACATTTTGTTCTGGTCGACACATAAATCGAGTGACATGTTCTTCTATACCATAAAAATCAACCATACCAACGGCATTTTCCTCTTCATACAATAAATCAAAAACCGCCTCATACGTATCTTTCTGACGAATTTGACCAATTTCCACTAAGTTTTTACCAATCAGATCTATGTTTTTCTGTGATTTAACACTCGTTACAAAAATCTGATCCAGCCCCGCAAAATCAACAAAATTATCCCAGCCATACAAACCATGTTCCATATCGTAAATCATTTTTTGCCGAAGGTCTGCATCTTCTAATCGTTTCAACAGCTGATCTGTCCCACCGTCATGCACCCAAGGCGGCAAAATAACACCAAGCATGGTACTACCAGCAACATACGGGTATTGATCAAAGGAGACTTGCAGACCTTCCGCTTTAGCCTTATCCAAAAGGGCAATCACCGGTTCGATAAATCGCCAGTTTTTACGACCACATACTTTAAAATGGGAAAAGTGAAGTTTGACGCCCGATTGACGGCCAATTTCCAATATTTCTTCCATCGATTCCAAAATAGTGTCTGCTTCACTGCGTTGATGGACAACAAAAACGCCATCATACTTTGCTACTACTTTACACAAAGCGACAATTTCAGAAAGCCCCGAATAAGCACAGGGCATGTAGATAAGTCCCGTTGACAATCCATAGGCACCAGCTTGCATTTCACGATCGGTTATATCACACATTTTTTGCATTTCTTGCGCGGTTGGCGGTCGATTCGTAAGTCCCATCGCTTCCATGCGGACATTCCCATGCGGCACTAAATAGGCTTCATTAAGGCCCACACCTTGTTGTTCCAAAAGTTTCAAATATCCGTCTGTCGTCTCGTAAGACCAGTCAATATCCTCACTATCACCATCGAGACCTGCTAGGTTTTTTCGCCAAGGTGAAATGTACCGGGCAGGCAAGGGAGCCATTGAAATACCATCTTGTCCCAGTAGCTCCGTTGTAACCCCCTGCCGAATTTTCGGTTCAATATAAGGATTAACCAATACCTGCAAATCAGAATGACTATGGGTATCGATAAATCCCGGTGCGACAATTTTACCTTGTGCATCGAATATTTGATCAACGTCCGTCGCCTCAATAACACCAATAGCCGCAATGCGTTCATTTTCGATAAGCAGGTCCCCCGCAAAACGTTCTTTGCCTGTGCCATCGATAATCTGTCCATTTTTAATCAGGTATTTCATTGGATTTACCTCACTTTACAAACCGCAGTCAAGATACCATAATATCCTGCCATAGCTTTTTCAAGCTGATCTACTTCAATATATTCATCAATTGTATGGGCTAAATTTTCCCGTGATGGACCAAAACCGATTGTTTGTATACCAGCTTCCCCTGCATAATGGCTGCCATTGGTACAAAATGAATATTGGGTGATTTCCGGTTTCAGACCGGCATTGCACAAGCCTGTAAAAGCCGCCTGCACAAATTCATCCTGTTCGTCATACAGCCATCCCGGAAAAAAGCGTTCGCCGGCGATATGATTTCCCGTATAACATTTTTCTTCACCCTGGGAAAAATAGGCCTTGGCTTGCAGTTTTGGATCTTCTCGCTGGCATTCATCGATCAAACTCAGAATCGGCGCCAAAACAGCTTCTTTGGTTTCGCCCACTAATAAACGGCGATCATACGTGGCACGGCATAAATCAGGCACCACCGACGCCCCCGGATAAGGTGACGATTTAATATCCGTCAACTCCAAGATTCCCTGCCCCAAAACTGGATGGTTTGTCATGGGCAAAGTGCAGACTTTAGCAATAAGATTTGCCATTTTATAAACTGCATTAATGCCCATCTGCGGATTCGCCGAATGAGCAGATTTCCCTTCTGTTTCAATAACAATTTCGGCCCGGCCGCGCTGCCCGCGTTTTAAGTTAAGCTCAGATGCTTCACCAATGACCACATAATCCGGTTTTACCCTTTTGCTAATAGCCCTGGCGGCAATTCCTTCGAAACATTCTTCATGGACAACCCCAGCAACATAAATATCTCCGGCAAAATCATGCTGGCAGTCTTTGGCAAAATAATGTACCGCCAAAATCATGGCACTAACGGCACCTTTCATATCAGAAGCACCGCGCCCATATATCCGGCCCGCTTCGACTTCTCCGGCAAACGGGTCATGCTTCCATTTCACAGGATCGGGGACTGGCACCGTATCAATATGTCCATCAAGTAAAATCGATTTTCCGGGTCTTTTCCCTTTCATATGGCCAATAATATTTCCATATTCATCCACAATAATCTCATCGTAACCCAGTGTTTCAAATGTTTTTCTGATTTGAGCCGCCACTAAATTTTCTGATCCAGAATAGCTTTTCTGCTGAATCAAGACTTGACATAAACGTGTCACTTCTTCCGTTCTGGCCTTTTCTAGCATAGATTTCCTCTCCTTTTCAACTGTCCTTATTTATAACGCATTTGCATATAAACCATCCCAAACGATTTTCCTGTACGCATCTGGATCGGTATCACCTTCCGTGCTGATTAAAAGAATCTGTGATGTTTCATCAAGTCCCAGTTGTGCTTTTGCTGCTTGTAGTTTTGGATCTGTCAGCAACAAGGAAAGCAGTCCCATGGTTACAGCGCCAGACTCTCCTGATATGATACGGTTGTCTTCGCCGATTGGATTGCCTAAGACACGCATTCCATGCGCCGTAACTTCATCCGGGCAAGAAAAAAACAATTCTCCATTGTCACGCAAAATGCTCCAGCCAGTCTCATTTGGCTGACCACAAGCTAATCCAGCCATAATCGTTGCCATGTCCCCCGTCACAATTCGTGCCGATTCATCGGCAGCTCGTGCTGATTGATAAATACACGCCGCTAAATCAGGTTCAACCACACTAATTTTGGGTTTATCCTGCCCAAAATAATCACTAAAGTAACCAGCAATCGAACCCGCAAAAGAGCCGACTCCCGCCTGTAGAAAAATATGCGTTGGTTTCACTGCTTTATACTGCTGCATCTGTGCCAGAGCTTCCGCAGCAATTGTGCCATAGCCCTGCATAATCCACTCGGGAATATCCTTATAGCCATCCCAATCCGTATCTTGAATAATAACCCAGCCAAATTCATCAGCCTTTGCCGCTGCCAAACGTACGGCATCATCATAATTTAAATCGGTAATAGAAGCGGTTGCACCTTCTGCCTGAATATTTTCCAAACGTATTTTAGACGATCCCTTTGGCATGTAAATAACGGCTTTTTGCTGCAACTGTCTTGCCGCCCAGGCCACACCGCGTCCATGATTGCCATCTGTTGCTGTAACAAAGGTTATTTCTCCTAACCGTTTTTTTATGGCTGGCGAACGCAATAAGGCAAAATCTAAATCCTGAATATCCATATCCAGCCGTTTCGCCAAATATTTTGCAATCGCAAAAGAAGCTCCCAGCACTTTAAAAGCATTGAGCCCAAAACGATAAGATTCGTCTTTGACAAAAATCCCGCCTACGCCTAATTTATTGGCTAAATTCGACAAATTGCGTAAAGGTGTCGGTTTATATTCAGGAAAACTTGCATGAAAGTTCTGCACGGTTTTCACCGTCGCTGCACTTAAAAAACTTGTGGATACTCCCTGTGGTTTTTTCATCGAATTTGCCGTCCATAAAATTTCTTTCATTATTCCAGCTCCTCAGCCCAAATTTTTTTGATCTATATAATGAATGCATTAAAAAAATTGCAGTAGTCTATTAGGCTGCCAGGATAACACCACTCAACCCTATACCCCATTCCTGACGATTGCCATATAAAATATTTAATGCAACTTAATATATATAAAACAAACTACGATTTACCTTGTTCGTTGTCGTTTAATATACTTTCCTTGTGGTTCTTCCACGGCAATACCACCCGCAACAATCTTTTCCCCCCGCAAAAATACATAACGCGGAGCCCCGATTTGTCTAAAACCTTCATAAAGATTATAATCGACATTTTGCTGTTGCTTGGCCGCTGAAATAATTGACCGCACGGCAGGGTCCCAGACAACGATATCGGCATCACTTCCCACAGCAATCGTCCCTTTTTGCGGAAAAAGTCCAAACAATTTTGCCGCATTTGTCGATGTAACCGCCACAAACTGATTCAACGTCAAATGTCCCGCCATTACTCCATATGTATATAAAAGACCAAATCTATTTTCTATGCCAGGTCCACCGTTGGGTATCTGGGAAAAATCCTGACGACCCAATTCTTTTTGCCCGGCAAAATTAAAGGAGCAGTGATCGGAACCAACCGTTGCCAAAAGAGACTGACTTAAGCCCTGCCAAAGAAACTCTTGATTGTCTTTGGCGCGAAGCGGCGGGGACATCACATATTTGGCGGAGGCAAAACCAGGCTGTTCATAAGCCGATTCATCCAGTAATAAATACTGCGGGCATGTTTCGCCATAGATAGCCAGACCCTGACTTTTTGCGGCGGCAATTTCCTTTAAAGCAGCCTGCGAACTTACATGCACTACATACAAAGGTGCTCTGGCAAACTCTGCCAAGGCAATCGCCCGAGCCGTCGCTTCTCTTTCCACAAAAGCCGGGCGTGTCTTGGCATGGTATTTGGGCTCTGTCTGCCCCTTTGCCTGTGCTTGTTTAACAAAAGAATCAATCAGATCACCATTTTCACAATGCACACACACTAAAAAACCAGCTTTTTTACTAATTTCCAGAACTTCAAGCAGTGCCGCATCATCAACTTGCATCGTGTTTTTATAAGCTAGATATAGCTTAACCGATGTTACACCTTCAGACTCGGCAATAGAGCTTAACTCGACTTTCACGGATGTGGTAAGATCACAAACAGCCAAATGGAAGCCATAATCGATAAAGCTTTTTCCGTTTGCCTTCTGATGCCAGACCTGAAGTGCCTCTTGTAAAGTCTTGCCTTTATCCTGTGTGGCAAAATCAAGAATTGTCGTTGTCCCGCCCACCGCAGCAGCTTTCGTACCTGTAAAAAAATCATCGGCAGTTCTTGTCGCTCCGACTGCTAAATCCAAGTGCGTATGCGGATCAATGCCGCCAGGGAAAAGATAACAACCGTCTACAGCGATTATTTCATCGCTCGCTTGAGCGGGGAAAAAACCAATTGCATTGATTTTCCCATTTTCGAAACGTATATCGGCCTGATATGTTTCGAGTGCTGTAACGATTGTGCCGCCCGTCAGTATCTTTGCCATTGCCAAGCCCCCATTTATTTTCTTATTTAAAAGCTCAATGCATTTTGCCGGCAGCGGCTGATACATAAACCACAACCAAAACATTTATCCGCAGCGATTTTTAATTTCGTATCACGCGAAATAGCATCATATGGACAACTCACTATACAAAGACCACACAGCGTACACTTATCTAGATCAACGGATGGTATCGCCACCGTAGCTGTTTTTTGCTGCTCGACTACTTTTCGTTGTGTCAAACCTTGTATTTCAACTACTGAAGCATATCCATGCTGATCCAAAAAAGCATCTAATTCTTTGACGATTTTCCCATAAATCGCTGGTCCTTTCAAAATGGCTTCCGTACAAACCTGTACAGCAGCTGCTCCAGCCATAAACATTTCTGCCACATCGCGCCCACAGGTAATACCACCTACACCAATAATAGGAATTTTTACAACCTGTGCTGCATCATAAATACAGCGCAGAGCCAATGGTTTAATCGCCGCACCAGACAACCATCCATAGCCGTTTGCGCTCCCCATTAGAGGAAGTCCTGTTTCCAAATCAATTCCCATACAAGGACCAAACGAATTAATCATAACCAGTCCATCGGCTCCTGCCGCTTCAACCGCTTGTGCTATTTCCTGGATATTCGGATGCGGACTCATCTTCATGAACACTGGTACATCCACCGCTTGCTTAGCCGCTTTCAATGCATTGATGATGGGGGAAATATCATTGCCAACATAATGCGTCGAAAGCTCCAAAGCATCCGCATAAGGTGCCACCAACGGTGCCAGAATTTCAATCTGTTCAGCTGTGTAACCAAGCCCAATAATCAGCGGCAGTCCTGTAGCTTTTGCCAGTTTATATTCCTCGGCCAGCCATTGTTCTTTCGGCAGTTCCGACCATAATTCTGTATTTAAAAAGCCTCCTTTGACCTCTGCCATACAAGGTCTTGGAACATCGGCCGGTTCAACCGAAATGGTTTTTGTTACGATAGCCCCGGCACCACCACGTGCTGCCGCCTGACACATAAGGCCATCCCGTACCGGTGGTCCGGCAGCCGGCATAACCGGATTGCTAAACTCCATACCACAAATTTTTATCTTTAAATCAGCCATCTAAAAAGCCTCCATCACTTTACATACTTCTGCAGCTTTCTACAGATTCATTTCGTTATTTTTTGATCGATTCCTGTTCTATATATTTTGATAGGGCAATCGTCAAAAATGGGGTATAGGGTTGAGTAGGGTTGGCAGTCTACTAGGTTTATTTAATTTCTTTCATACAATCTATATTTAGGCACGTTTATTTAATAAACCGTTTAAAACAATTGCCGTTACACTACCAACTGTAATCCCACTGTTAAAAATAATCTGCAATGAACTCGGAAATTGCTGATAAATATTAGGTACCGCTAATGGAATCAAACCAACTGCAATGCTGATTGCTACCACCATAAGATTATGATTATCATCAAAGCCTACTTTGGAAAGTGTTTTTATACCGCTGGCCATAACCATTCCAAACATTGCAATCCCGGCACCACCCAAGACAGGTGCCGGAATGGAAGCAACAATCGCCGCTGCTTTTGGAAAAAGGCCAAGAACAACCAAGATGATACCTGCCGCAGCTACAACATACCGACTTCTAACCCGCGTCAAACCAACAAGTCCAACATTTTGTGCATAAGCCGAATAAGGAAAGGCGTTTAGTAACCCGCCCAGTAACGTAGAAAAGCCATCCGCTTTCAAGCCGCGTGTCAACATATCCTGCTTGATTGGTTTATCAACGATTTCCCCCACTGCAATAAAATCCCCGGTCGTTTCTGTCATAACGACCAGCATAACAACCGTCATCGCTAAAATAGAAGGTAAATCAAATACCGGCAAACCAAAGGCAAATGGTGTCGTAATCCCTACCCAGGCAGCATTTGAAATACCGGAAAAGTTAACCAGTCCAAAAGGGATTGCTATAAGTGTACCTGCCGCAAGTCCAAGCAATACAGCAATATTGCTTAAAAATCCGGTAAAATAACGATAGAAAAAAATAACTAAGACCAATACCAGAAATGCTAATCCCAAAAAGTGCAGATTACCAAAATCTTTAGCACCGGGAGATCCTCCACCAGCCCAGCGCACAGCAACCGGTAAAAGCGAAACACCGATAATGGTAATAATTGAACCTGTTACAACCGGCGGGAAAAAACGAATCAGACGACTAAAATAAGGACTGACAAAATACACAATAATCCCCGCTACCATCACCGAGCCATAAATACCTGTTAGACCATGTTCTTTCCCAATCAATATCATTGGCGTCACCGCCGCAAAGGTTACCCCTTGAATAATCGGCAGCTTGATGCCCATGTTCCAAAGCCCCAGTGTCTGAATTAGTGTCGCCAGACCACACGTAAATAAATCAGCATTGATCAAATAAATCAATTGATCCTTTTCCAGACCTAATGCATTTGCCAAAATCAACGGAACGGCAACCGCTCCGGCATACATCGCCAAAACATGCTGCAACCCATATAAAAACATTTGATTCAGTGGTAATTTTTCATCAACAGGATGATTCTGTTTTAATACATTCATGATCTTACCCTCCATTTATCGACTGCATACACACAGTCCAAGCTCTCCAGTCATTGCAAACAAAGAAAGCGCTTTCTTGCTTGCATAAAAAAGGCGCTCTAAAAAAGAAAATTTCTTTTTTAGAGCGCCTTCGCTCATCGTTTAACATTTACATGTCAACGATATATTTTTTATTGTATGAAATACATATTATCTCATTTTGAGACAAGTGTCTACTATATTTTTTTTAAACCCTAATCTTTTTTAAATAAGTTCATATTCTTTTATCTTGCGGTATAAGGTAGCTCGACTGATGCCAAGCATTTTAGCTGCCTTTTCTTTGCGGCGGACCTGCCCTTCGACTTCACCGAGTGCTTTCACAATTGCTTCTTTTTCCAAACTGCCTAAATTAAGTGGTAACATAGCTGCTTGTCCGGCAGCAGAATTTGGCAAATTGTTGATAATTAGTTCTGCCATCTTGACAATAAACTGCAGCATCCATTCTTTATTTTCTAATAAACGTTTCGCTTGAACCGGATCAAAACTAACTAAGCCAATGACGCCAATGGGGCGATCATTACTCAAAATAGGCGTTGCCAATTCTGCATATTCAAAACACTGACCGCACTGCGGGCACGGTCGACAAAGTTCATGCTGACCGGGATTTTCAATGAGAACCATTTCACCCGTAGCCAAAACATGCTGATAAACAAAACTTGCCTGCATAACCTGTCCGCAATTTTCTTGATATTGTCCGGTTCCAGCAACCCGTACCAGATTTTCATCGGCTATTTCCACTTCGATTTTCAAAACATCCGCAATAGCCTCCGCTGTTTTTTGTACCGTCTGTTGAATGTGCTCCAACGGGCTCATATCATCCACCTCAAATTCGTTTCCACATTTTTGCTGCCAGTTCTCTGGCTTTGGCTTTTATCTTCGCTTCATCAAGTTCTGTCAGCTGCCCTTGTTTTAACAAAAAGCGCCCATTAACCATAGTTGAATCAACCGCACGACCTGACATCCCAAATAAAATATGGCTATCAATATTAGCAGTTGTCATCGGTGTCGGCGGATCGTAATCAATCACAACAAGATCGGCCAGTGCCCCAGCTTCCAAACTCCCGATTTTCTTACGAAAAGACATCGTTGCAATCTGGCTATTGGCCGTAAACAACATATGGGAAACTTCCCTGCTGCCAATACTAGGATTCGCTTGTTGGTGCTTATGGATCAGGTTTGCCGCTTTTAAAGATTCAAACAGATCGGTCGTATAGCCATCGGTTCCCAAGCCAACGCGAATTCCTTGCTGCACCATAGCAAGAACCGGCGCGCAGCCTACAGCATTGCCCATATTCGATTCAGGATTATGAACAACGTTCGTCTGACTTTGTGCCAAAAGATTCATGTCCGTTTTATTAACATGAACGCAATGCGCCGCAATCGTCTTCGGTCCGAGTACCGCAAAATCCGCAAATCGCTGAATCAGCCGTTTGCCAAAAGTCTGCTCGGCATGCATGGCATCAGCCAGACTTTCTGCTGCATGCACATGAAAGCCCGTTTCTAAACCGACCACGGCATTGGCACATTTAAGCAAAGTATCATCACTTAATGTAAAGGATGCATGCAGTCCAAACAATCCTTGCACCATAGAATCATCGTTTTCTTGGCAAGCCTTAATAAATTGTCTGTTTTCCTCAATTCCCTGATTGCACACAGATACTCCATCACGATCAGATACTTCATAACAAAGACAAGCTCTTATGCCAGCCAGTTTCGCCGCTTCTGCCAAACGAAACAAACTTTCCGGCACAGCCCCGGGACTGGCATGATGATCAAAAATTGTCGTCGTGCCGCTTTTGATCAAATCAACTAAAATAGCTAACGCACTATAATAAACGTCTTCCAGTGTGAGTGTTTTATCCAATTTCCACCAAAGGCCTTCCAATATTTCCAAAAAGTTTTGCGGTGATGCGGTCTGTAGAGCCATGCCTCTTGCAAATGTACTATATAAATGCATATGAGTATTGATCAAACCCGGCATAATCACCTTTCCCTGCACATCCATAAAATCAATATCCTGATAAGCTTCTTTCATAGCCAAAGTAGGTCCTACATCCATAATGATATTATCTTTAATCAAAACACAGCCATTTTCTAAATATGGTTGCTGACTGCTTCTGGTAATGACCCGACCATTGCCAATTAACAACATACAATTCCCCTCCTCGAATTTTCTATGAATCACATAAAAAAGCTCTAAAACAAAAGCATCGTTTTAGAGCGTCATTGCCTATAAATACTATATAAAATAGATCTAAACTCATCATATCTCAAAACGAGACAATTGTCTACCGAAAATGAATGCCATGTATCGCAAGTAAAAAAGCACCCCGCTGTCTCACACCAAATATTTATTCACGTGTAGATTGTTGGCGTGTCCAATCAAGCAGCTTCTGATAATCGTCCGGTGTATCAATATCCATGCCGCAAGCTTGATCGGTGACAGGAACATATTGTGTCTGCTGTGCATACTGCTCCAAAACCACTCGCAGCCCGCCAGTCTCCTTAAATGTAAGAATGGCTTTAAAACAAGCTTCCCCCACCAAAACCGGATGTTTCTTTCGTCCCAGCAACGTGGGGAACACTACCGCTGCCCCCGTCCTTTCCATGCACAAACAAACTTTAACAAAAGTGTCTACTGCAATCGCCGGCATGTCCGCTGGCATCAAATAAACTGCATTCGCTTTTTGGATTTGCCCCAGTCCTAACTGTATCGATTCGAGCATATCTCCTTTTGCATAATTTGGATTAAAAACAATTTTCACATGCTGCATCGACTGAATTACCGCTTCAATCTCCGGCCCGCGATAACCGACAACAACAACAATCTCTTCAACCCCGGCATTTTGCATATTTTCAATCGCCATTTGAATGATTGTTGTATTGCGATACGGCAGCAACGGTTTAAAGGCTCCCATCCGGCTAGACATTCCAGCCGCAACAAGAATTCCGCCTTTTATTATGGGTTGTTTTTGCATCGGCTCACCCCTTCTTCTATATAATGATTAAAGAAATTACATCCAACCTATCAGTCTGCCAGGGAAGAGGATATAGGGCATCGTTTGCTTCCTACGTAACGCCACTCAACCCTATGCCCCTTTCCCTAACGATTGCCATGTAGAATATTTAATGCGATTTATATAGCTTTCCTATTTGTTCGAAAGTATACTCGGCAAACACGACTGCGTCAAGAAATTATTTTGCCTTATGTATACAATATTTCATATTGACAAGTTCCGTTATTCTTGTTATATTTATCAGAAATTCATATATTGTTCATGATAATACAAAGGCGTATTTCATAAAAGGAATCTTTTATGAAATGCGCCTTTTTTGTATTCTTGTATAAGTTCATAAATAAGGTATGGGCGTTTCTACCAGACAACCTTAAATTGTCATAGGCTACAAGAAGCATGAAATTATTTTGCTTTACTATATCAACTGCAATATTATAGTAAGGTCTAATATTTTTTTGCTTTTTGCAGCCTATTTTGTTTAACTATATAGAACGCATTAAAGAAATTACATCCAGTTTATCAGTCTGTCAGAAATGAGGTATATCCTACGTAACGCCACGGAGTCCTATACCCCATTCTTGACGATTGCCATATAAAATGTTTAATGCGTTATATAAACAAAATCAAAGGCGAAAAATCCGATAAATAAGGAGGTTTCACTTTTCGTTTTACCAATGTTTGCAATAAAAAAACAGCAGTATAAGGAGTGTTCTTATGACCACAAAGGAAACGACAGAAAATCAAGGTATTTTAGAAAAATTATTTAAACTCAAAGCAAAAGGAACTACGATAAAAACGGAACTACTCGCAGGTCTGACTACCTTTGTTGCCTTAGCCTATATCATGTTTGTCAATCCAAATATCTTAGCCGATGCCGGTATTCCAAAAGAGGCCGCTATCGCTTCAACGATCTGGGCCACCGCACTCGCTACCAGTCTTATGGCTTTTTGGGCAAATTATCCAATTGCTTTAGCCCCAGGCATGGGCTTAAACGCTTTTTTTGCTTATTATGTTGTTGGTGTTTTACATCTTTCCTGGCAAGTCGCATTAGGTGCCGTATTTTTCTCAGGAATTTTATTTTTAATTTTAACACTGGGCGGCATTCGCCAGGCTATCATTCGTTCCGTGCCGATGAATTTAAAATGTTCTATCGGTGTTGGCATTGGACTTTTCATTGCCTTTATCGGCCTGAAAGGTGCCGGTATTATTGCTGCTGACAAAGCAACCTTCATCAGCCTGGGTCACTTGCTCGATCCTAAAACTTTACTCGCCTGCTTTGGACTGATTCTCACCGCAGCGTTAATGGCTCGTAAAATAAAAGGCTCGATTATTATGGGTATCTTAGCAACCACGCTTTTAAGTATGATCTGCGGTGTATCGCCGACACCACAATCACTGAATGATATTATCAGCTTCAATCTGCCAAGCATGGGTGAAACATTTATGCAATTAGACATTGCCGGTGCCTGGAATTATGGTATCTTCTCGATCATCTTTACCTTCACGATTGTTGAGTTATTTGATAATATGGGAACTTTAATCGGCTTAACCCGTAAAGCAAACTTAGTCAATAAAGATGGCGAGATCGAAAATCTTGATAAAGCTTTAACAACCGATGCGGTTGGTACGTTAGGCAGTGCGTTATTTGGTACATCAACGGTCACATCTTATATCGAAAGTGCTGCCGGCATTGCCGAAGGTGGAAAAACCGGCTTAACAGCACTAACCGTTGCCGTGTTATTCCTTATTTCTTTATTTTTTGCCCCACTGATTGGGTTAGTTCCGGGTTTTGCAACAGCACCAGCATTGATTTTAGTAGGTGCTCTAATGATGTCTGATATCAGTCAGGTTGATTTCACTGACTTCACAGAAGGTTTCCCCGCATTTATGACAATTATCATGATGCCATTAACTTCCAGTATCGCCAATGGTTTTGCCTTTGGTTTTATCAGTTATACGTTTATTAAATTTTTCGCCGGCAAAGGCAAAGATGTGAGCTGGATTATGTGCTTAGTCAGTTTGGCTTTTTTAATTAATTTCTATATGCGCCTGCAATAATAGGCTCATAGCGAAGGAGCGAATCATGCCATGAATAACACCAATATCGGTATTCGCGTAAACAAAGTCGACAATCAGGAAAAAACAAGTGGCTCCGCAAAATATATTGCCGATTTAAAATTTGATAATATGCTCTATGGAAAAACCATTCGTTCTACCAAAGCACGGGCTAAAATACAAGCCATTCACTATCCAGTCTTACCAAAAGAGTATTTTATTATTGATCACAACGACGTTCCCGGGCAAAACCGCGTAAAATTCCTCGTTAACGATCAACCCTTTTTAGCCGAAACGGTGGTGAATTACATTGGTGAGCCAATTCTCTTAATCGTGGGTCCGAATCGGCAAAAACTCAAAGAGCTGGCAAATAAAATCACGATTGAATACCAGCCACTGACAGCGGCACTCACCTATGAAGAATCCTTGCGTTGTGCCGGGGGTGCGATTTTTGGTAAAGATAATAAGTTCGCTTCTTACACTTATGAAAAAGGTGATATTTCACGGGCTTTTAGCCAAGCAAAAACGATCGAAACCGATGAATATACCACAGGCTATCAAAAACATGCCTATTTAGAAAACCAAGGAATGATTGCGGTTCCTGAAGCCGATGACAAAGTAACGGTCTATGGCTCGCTGCAATGTCCTTATTATATCAAACGCGCTTTAGAACAGGCTCTTGCTTTGCCCGAAGAAAAGGTGCGCATTGTCCAGACGACAACAGGCGGCGCTTTTGGCGGTAAAGAAGATTATCCATCGATTTTGGCAGGTCATGCTGCCATTGCTGCAAAAAAAGTTGGACGCCCTGTTGCTATTTTATATGACCGACTGGAAGACATGGCATCGACAACCCGCCGTCATCCAGCACAAATTACCTTCCAAACCGCTTTAGATGCATCTGGAAAAATAATAGGCATGAAAATCAATGTCATTCTTGACGGCGGAGCCTATGCCGGAATATCCGATGTTGTGCTCCAGCGAAGCCTCTTTAACATTACAGGTGTTTATCACATTCAAAATCTCGAAGTACATGGCTGTGTAGTCGCCACTAATACAATTCCTAATGGAGCTTTTCGCGGCTTCGGTGCACCACAAGCTTTTTTCGCCATGGAAATGCATATGGAATATCTGGCCAAAAAGCTGCAAAAAAATCCTTTAGACTATAAAAAACTCCATATGGTAAAACAAGGGGACAGCACCGCTACTAGTGGTCTTTTTCTCGACAAAGTTCCTTTGCCGGAAATGCTTGCGACCATCGAAAAAATGTCCGATTATACCCCAAAATACGAACTCTATCAAAAAAATGAAAATCATCACGGCATTGGTATTTCACTCTTTCTCCATGGCTGCGGTTTCACCGGCAGTGGTGAGCGTGATATTATCAAAGCAAAAATAAAATTACGGCGCCAAGCCAATTCCCAGCAAGTGGAAATTCTTGCCGCCAATGTCGATATGGGACAAGGTTTGAAAACAACCTTCAAAAAAATTGTTGCTGCGGCTTTAGCTATACCAATGACCGACATCATCTTTAACAATCCTGACACCGACCACGTTCCTGACTCGGGTCCAACCGTTGCATCACGTTCTATTATGATTGTAGGAAAGCTCTTAGAAGATGCGGCGCGAAAATTGAAAGCACGCTGGCTGGAAAAAGGAACGATTGAAATCACCCAAGCCTACAAACAGCCAGATCGAATGCATTGGGACAGTGAAAAATCACACGGGGATGCATATCCTGCCTATGCCTGGGGAATCAATGTAGTCGAAACAACCGTAGATCCATTGACACTCCAAGTCGATGTCAATGGTGTCTGGACTGTATTTGATATTGGTCAAGCAATTGATGAACAAATTATTCAGGGTCAAATCGAAGGCGGTGTACTGCAAGGCTTAGGTTATGCAAGCATGGAAGTAATGACCAATGACCAAAACGGAAAAATAATGCAAGACAGCCTGACCAACTATACAATCCCGACGATGGTTGACTTTGGCAAAGTTAATCACAAACTTTTCACTACCTATTATAAGGATGGTCCTTTCGGTGCGAAAGGTGCTGGAGAACTGACACTGATTGGTGCAGCTCCCGCCTATGCTGCTGCCGTAGCACAAGCCTTAAAAATCCGTATAGATCGCCTGCCCGTAACACCGGAATATCTCTTGGAGGTCCTGCAAAATGAAAACCATTTCCTTTACGCTAAATAACCAGTCAGTATCCATTCAGACCAATCTGCAAAAAAGACTTGTGGATGTTCTAAGAGAAGATTTCGCCCTGACTGGTGTCAAGGAAGGCTGCGGTGAAGGTGAATGCGGCGCTTGTGCCGTCCTCGCCAACCATAAACTTATCAACAGCTGCATTACGCCGATTGGCAGTGTCGAACAACTGGATATCATGTCAATTGAAGGGTTTAAAGATACGGAACGCTATCACATTTTAGCGGCTGCCTTTGCGGAGGCTGGTGCTGTACAATGCGGATTTTGTACCCCGGGTATGCTGCTGGCGGCCGAAGCCTTATTACATGTGAACGCATCGCCAAATGAAACAGAAATACGACAGGCACTATCGGGAAATCTCTGCCGCTGTACCGGTTATAGTATGATTGTAGCTGCGGTAAAAATCGCGGCAAAAAATGGAGACGGCTTATGGTAAAAACATATCTGCCCCATACCTGGCAAGAAGCTCTTTTTATCCGGGGCAACGATGACACCATGCTCCTTGCCGGCGGAACAGACCTTATGGTCAAATACCATGGTGCCCCTGGCATAACAGGCAATTTCCCGAAACCGTTATTATTTCTGAATCAGATAAGCAGCCTAAAAACAATTAACATTGAAACAGACTCAATCACAATCGGCAGCAATGTCACCTTAAACGAAGCGGCAGGGATCAGCGCGCTGCCGCTCATCTTAAAACAAGCGCTTGGAGAAATGGCTTCACCCGCGATTCGAAACGCAGGCACTTTAATTGGTAATATCTGTAATGCTTCGCCTGCCGGAGATACATTGCCGCCACTTTATGTTTTAGATGCTCAGCTTACGATTGAAAGTCTGAACGGTACTCGACAGATTGCCCTGGCAGATTTTATTCAAGGGCCGGGAAAAATCGACTTAAAAGCAAATGAAATTGTTCGCTGCCTGACAATTCCCCGACGAAATAATACAATCTGTTTTTATAAAAAGGTAGGCATGCGCAAAGCCGCGGCAATTTCTAAACTTTCCTTCGCCGCCATCGCGCAAAAAACAGATCAAAAAATAACGTATATGGGCGTTGCTCTTGGTGCCGTTGGACCTACGATCATCCGATCAAAAGAAGCCGAAAATCTGCTTACAGGCAAAATCGAAATCTTGACAGATACTTGGGAAACTATGCATACTATATATAATTCTCTGCTTTGTCCCATCGATGATAAACGCTCCAGTGCAATCTATCGAAAAACAATTGCTTTAAATCTGCTGGCTTATTTTTATAAAGAGTATATTTGGCAATAAACTTACAAAGTGAGGTCTATTATGGAAAAAAAATATATTTTAATTTTAAAAGGTACCATTTTATTCACGCCGACCGCTGGCAAATTCGAAATTCATCCCGATAGTTATTTGATTGCACAAGGCGGTCTTATCTGCGGTATCTACAAAGATTTGCCGGAAAAATATAAAGACCTGACGATCGAAGATTATGGAAACTCCTTAATCATTCCCGGTTTTGTCGATCTGCATACCCATGCCCCACAGTTTAATCAAATCGGCTTAGGTCTTGATTACAAACTATTGGATTGGTTAAACCATTACACCTTTCAAGAAGAAAATAAATTTCGTCAGATAGAATATGCTCAAAAAGTCTATGAAAAATTTGCCGACACACTGGTAAGCAGCGGCACAACCAGATCGGCTATTTTTGCAACCATCCATCCCAAAAGCTGCCAAATCTTATTTGAAATTCTCAAGAAAAAAGGGCTTGGTGCCTATTTGGGTAAAGTGAATATGGACACAAAATGTCCGGATTTCATCAAAGAAAATACACAGCAATCCTTGGCTAATACAGAAGAGCTCATCCTCGCCTGGTCTGACAGTGAATTGGTAAAGCCGATCATCACGCCACGGTTTGCTCCGACTAGTACCCGCAAACTGCTGGAAGGTCTCGGCAAATTAGCACTCAAATATAATCTGCCGGTTCAATCCCATTTAGCCGAAAATCCTGGTGAAATCGAATGGGTTCAGGCATTATTTCCTGAACATGATGCCTATTATAAGGTTTATGACCATTACAATTTATTTGGTCAAACACCAACCTTAATGGCGCATTGTATCCATTTAACCGATGATGAAATCGACATTCTAGCAACAAAGAAAGTAGTTCCCGTCCATTGTCCTGATTCCAATTTAAATCTCACCAGCGGCATTATGCCCACTCGTAAAATGCTTAAAGCGGGTGTTAATATTGGTTTAGGCAGTGATATAGGTGCCGGTCATTCCTTATTTATGCCACAGATAATCGTTCGGGCGATTCAACTATCGAAAATTTATTCTTTGCAGCATGAGGAAGATGCACCGCTTACGCTGCCAGAAGCCTTTTATATGGCGACAAAAGGCGGCGGTAGTTTCTTTGGCAAGGTAGGCAGTTTTGAACCAGGTTATGCCGCCGATGCCATCGTTATTAAAAATGAAAATCTACCGTCTGAACTGTCGCCCCTCGAAGAAATCCAACGCTTCATCTACACCGGCAGTGCCCAAAACATCGCCGCCCGTTATACAGCGGGGAAAAAATTATAAACTTTTATTCCTAATATTAAATAAAATGGGGCTGCCGCACGAAGTGATTTTTCACTTCTGCAGTGGCTCTTTTTTTTCGAAACAAAACAGTTGGAAATCATTCTTTATATTAAAGGATAAAAAAACGCACGAACCCCCCTCTACTACTGGATTTTTCGTACGTCTTTTCTTTTTAGTCTGCTAATACATGTACTTTTCCCTATCGAATAAAACACCTAAACTGCAGGTCAGCTGACATCTGCAAAGGTTTCTTCCAACTGGTTAGGGTTTATATTTGTTGATCCCGCTATAATCATACAATGGACAGAGGGCTACTTCGCAGTAACTCAATACGTACAACTGAAAACGATCAAGAATGACGAAAATACCAATTTTCCATCCATTTTCTACTCAGCCTTCCCCTGTCTATTAATGAAGTGGAGACCATGGTTGCGGTAGTGCAATGGTCGATGTGGCTTCTATAATATGTTCCGGACCGCCATGTGGTGGCCAGACACTGGCACCGTAAGCATTGGCGCGTAACATAGCACGCTGCTCAAGGGAGGCGAAGCCCCAGATATGGGTAATCCGTGGTGGTCCGTCCAGCGCGTACATGTTAATCACCAAATGAGCGGTGTACTCTTTAGCCGGCTCGATCGCGTTTTCCCACCCTAGCAGGGTTGGGGAAAGTCCACCGGGTACGAGATGATAGGTGCGGAATTCATAAACGGAGCCGAAGGTGCGCGGTTGGACAAGCGGCAAGAATGGGAAGGGCTTGTAACTTTCCATAGTAAATGAAGTAATCACTCCGCCAGCGTTGAACGGATTTTCGCTCAGAAAAGCGCGACGACGCTCTTTTGCGAGGATCTCAGCCGTTTCAAAGCTTCGTAAAATCATTAGCCGACCAAGCGTGCCAATTTCCGTCCGCCACGAACCTAACACTGTTCCTGTTGCTTGCGCACCTAAGACCCAGCTGTTAGAGCGCTGCGAAACGTCTTCAATGGAGAGCAAAGGGCAAGAAAGCGTTGAAATTTCGTAAATCATATCAATAATCCCCTTTACTTTGTGATGTATTTTTATCATTTAAAATACCTTCCACAGCTTTTTTTCTTCCCAATACTAGTTGTAAAAAATCCATATTATCAGATCCCCATTTCAAAAAATTTCTGTTATAATTAATATAGCATAAAGGTATAAATAAACAAGTACGCAGTTTTTTCTGTGTTAGTATATAAAATATATTATTATATTTACGAGGAGCTGTGAGTATGAATAAAAATAGAGGTTATAAAACAAAATCACCTAACGATAATATATATGAGTCAAATTGTCCTATTATATATGCACTTAATGTTGTAGGGCAAAAATGGAAGTTACCTATTATGTGGCGCTTATCTGAAAATGAAACTACTAGATATAACGAATTAAAACGCAGCGTCAATGGTATTACGAATATGATGCTTACAAAATCTTTAAAAGAATTAGAAGAACATGAGCTTATTGTTAGAACCCAATATGAAACAATTCCTCCCAAAGTTGAATATTTTTTGACACAAAGAGGTAAATCGTTGCTTCCTTCTTTGAATGAACTATATAAATGGGGTGAAGAACAAATTAAACTTGATAAAACAAAATAAAGAGATAGTGCCGCCTTATCTTGATTGAAAGATGTTTTGTCATAGATCGATTTATAAGAATTTTTTTGTTTGTCTATGTAGTTCAGAAATAATGGTGCTTCCCAACATTGTATAATCTTTGTATTTAAGTTTATTTATTTGCATACTTAAATTTGACACATACTCTCAAGCGATTTGAAGCTTTGGAGTAATTTTTTTGCAAAAAAAACTGCTGCACATGTTTTATTATGTGCAGCAGTCCCGTTTTATTTAATTTGCCTCAATCTGAAGAAAAGCCCGACCTTTGTCCGTGATTCTAGTTCCACCGCGACCCTGCTTCATTAGAATCAAATTTTTGAGTTCCATATTTTTCAATATAGTCCGCACACTTTGTTCTGTCGAAAAAATACCTTGCTGCAAAAGCTGTTCCGCTATTTTCTTACGACCAATATAGGATTGGTTTTCATAAGCATTCTCCAAAATCCGTAAAATAGCTTTAATTTCCACAAGATCACCCCATTCAGAAACATCAGCTTGCATCTGTATTCTCTCTTTTTCCCCATAAGTCAGAATATGTGCGGGGAGACTTTGCTGTGAAAAAGAATCTGATAAACTAGTCATCGAATAGAGACAATTTTTTAGTTCCCGAATATTCCCCGGCCAATTATAAGACAAAAGCCGTTGCATAATATTTTGCGGTATATCACTTTTTATATGATTTTCTTGCAAAAAAGATTGAATCAAAAATGGAATATCATCCTTGCGTGAGCGGAGTGGTTCAACCTTGATATTGATGACATTCAAACGAAAATACAAATCCATTCTGAATTTTTTCTTATTCATCCGCTTGTACAAATCCTGATTTGTTGCCGTGATAATTCGAACGTCAATGGGAATGATCTTCGTCCCGCCCACCCGAATTAGCTCCCGCTCTTGCAGAACTCTGAGCAGTTTAGCTTGGGTTTTTTGCGAAATTTCCGCTATTTCATCCAAAAATATGGTTCCTTGATTGGCCGTTTCAAACAGTCCCTGCCGACCATTTTTATTCGCACCGGTAAAAGCACCTTCCTCATAACCAAACAATTCACTTTCCAGTAAAGACCCGCTCAATGCCGCACAATTAAAAGCAACAAATGGCCCCTGACTGCGCTTGGAATAATTATGGATGGACTGGGCAAAAAGTTCTTTGCCCACACCACTTTCGCCTTCAATCAAAATATCGTGTTCGGTACTCGCTGCTTTTTGGGCTAGCTCAATTGTTTTTTTCAGCGCACTATTATTACCTAAAATATCAGAAAAATTATATTTTGCGGTATACCCCTTCGCCGCACTGCTACGCTGTATTTTAAAATTATCTTTATTTTCTTTAGCTGATTTTTGCAGCGTTAAAATTCCACCAACGGTTTCGCCTTTACTTAACAAGACATTTTTATTTACAATATAAGCATGTCCATACAAAATAAATACTTCATCCGTTAAGCGCTCTGCCCGCACAATCGACGAATCCGCTATATCATAAAATAAAGCATCCAATGTTTGATTTAAACGAATTGATATTTTATGGGCAAAAAAATCAAATGCTTTTTGATTATACATTGTTATCTGGTTCGTCGTATCGAAGGTTATAACTCCATACGTAATCATATTAACAAGTTGCTCAAAATTTTCTTTTGTATCATAAAATTGCTTAAACATGGTAACAAAACCCGGACTGAGTGGAATCATTTCATTCATATGCTGGAATAAAACATGTTTTGTTTCAGCATTGACTAAATTCAATTTATTCAGCATATCAAAAATAGTCGAAACATCAACCAGACGAGACCCAATATCGGTAATGTATTGGATGCTCTCGGGAACCAGATCAACCTCATTTGGGGTGATCGCATATTCAATGCCCTCATAATTATTGACCGTATGATCATAAGGAATAAACTCGAATTGATATAAGCCCAATTCATATAAAACAGCAATCGTTTGAACCGACATTTCCCAATATGTATTTACTACTAAAACTTTCGTTCCCGCAGGTATTTTATTAATTTTTTCCCAAGCATTTTTTGATACAGTCCGCCGCACAACAATAATTTCCGTAGAAGGCATAAGGTATTGCTTAACGAGTCCCACCACCTCATTTGAAGGTGTGAGTGCCAAATCGCAATTAATATAAGAATGAATACCTTCTTCTAATGAATAGCTGGTAAAATCTATATACTCTCCCAACAACGCTTGGAGTTGATAAACAAAATGGAATCTTTTACAACGTAGAATAACTGCCACACGTGGTTTCATTTCAGCTCCCCTTTCAATTGGTTTAAATGGTTGAATATGTTTATAAGTTTACACCAGTTAACTACAATACACAATAAAGTCCTCCACAAAAAAGCTTTTATCTTTTATATTTTTAGCAAATACCCTAAAATATCGTGTAAAAATCATGCATAAATACAATATTTTCAAGCCATTTAATCTTGGCACGAAACTTGCATATATTATAAAGCAATAGATATAGAATCCACCGAACTGAAACGAGGTAATGTAATGACAAAATCATTTACACTGGCAGAATATTTACAAAATCTAGAGTTTCTTGTAAATATCGACAGTGGTAGTTATACACCAGCCGGAACAAAAAAAGTCATGGAATTTTTCCAAGAAAAATTTAACCTATTAGGCTGGAACACTGAAATACACAAAACATCTGATAAAGTTGGTCCTTGCTTACAAATCAGCAATTGTCCTGACGAAGAATATGATGTTTTGCTGCTCGGTCACATGGATACCGTTTTTCCTGAAGGCACTGCCGCTAAGCGACCTTATGCTATCGATAAAAGGGCAAAAGTCACCGGTGCCGGCGTAAGCGACATGAAAGGCTGCCTGTTAATGACCTATTTTGCGTTAAAGGAACTTGATCAAAGCAAAAAACTCGCAGGAAAAAGAATTTGTTTTTTATTAAATAGCGACGAAGAAATAGGTTCCCTCTATTCCCGGACCTTAATTAAAGCATTGGCAAAAAAATCAAGTTACGCCCTCGTCGTTGAAGCAGCTCGCCCCACTGGCGATATGGTCAACAGTCGCAGTGGCATTGCCTCCTGTGACTTAACAGCTACTGGAATCGCCGCTCATGCCGGCGTAAATCCACAAGATGGCAGCAGTGCCATTAATGAACTTGCCGCGTGGATTTTAAAGCTTCACGCGCTAAGCAATTATGAACTGGGCACCTCCATCAATGTCGGTATTATTAACGGCGGCAGTGCTCGCAATGTAGTAGCTGAACAAGCGCAGGCGCAAGTCGATATTCGTTTCAAACAGCACAGTGAATTCGAACGAATCAGCACGGCTTTGCATGAACTTGAACAGCAATCCTTCACGGCCGGCGGAGCCAAAATAACCTGTAATACTATTCTTAATCGTCCCCCGATGAATCCGAGTCCACAAACGCTAAAACTATGCAAAAACATTTCCGATTTAGGAAAATCGCTCGACATTGATTTTAACTGGGTCGCAACAGGCGGCGGCAGCGATGGTAATTACTGTGCCGCGCTTGGCATCCCTACAGTCGATGGTCTCGGTCCAGTCGGCGGCGGCGGTCACAGCGTCCACGAATGGCTCGATGCCAACTCCGTTAAGCCTCGTCTCAATTTATTGATAAAAACGATTGAGTTCATTACGAATAGCCCAGTCAAATAAACAGACTACAAATAGCAAAACTTCAAGCTGCTATTTTATAGTATAAAAAAATAAATTTACGCGTCACTTAAGAAAGGAGCTTTTATCATGCCAGAAAAAAATACAATTGATTCTCAAACCGATGAAAAAAAAGCACTATTAACGGGAAAAATACATGTTCCCATCAGCGGTTACATTGCTTTGATCGTAGCCATTATTTTCTTTTCCGGACTATTGATGAATATCGCCGGCATGAAATGGATCAGTGCCTTTGATTTCACATCCTTAATTGGAGCTTTTGGAACGATGAAAGAACCCGCCAAAAACAGTTTTGTTGGTGACGGTGGTTATAGTGCCAGAGCGGGCTTCCTGTTTGCTTTGTCATTGATTCCTACAACCATGCTAGCCTTAGGTTTTTTAGAAATCTTAACCTCCTATGGCGCCATGAAAGCAGGACAACGTTTATTATCACCAATTTTAAAACCACTATTAGGTATTCCCGGTTTTACTGGTTTAACTTTAATTACAGATCTACAAAGTACCGATGCCGGAGCAGCTTTAACCAAAGAATTATATGATGACGAATTAATCACCAAGAAAGAACTTATCATTATGGGTTCCTGGCAATTTTCCGGCGCTGGAGCCATCAATAATTATTTTTCTATCGGCTCTGCACTTTTCGCTTTTTTGACAGTTCCTTTAATCGTGCCATTATTTATCATTATCATAATGAAATTCGTTGGTGCTTTTTTCATCCGAATTTTATTAAATACCGTATATAAGGAGGATTTCAAACATGAATAAAAATCCTTTCGATACTTTTGTTATCGGTGCCAGAAAAGGATTCCAAATTGGTATCAATAACTTACTGCCAAACGTTTTAATGGCCTATACTATTTCTGAAATCTTAAAATTATTAGGCGTGATGGAATTCATCGGCAAAGTATTTGGTCCGTTCATGGGAATTTTCGGACTCCCCGGTGAAGCAATCACCGTACTCTTAACAGCCTGGCTCTCTTCATCTGCCGGTGCAGGAATTGCCGTAAATCTTTACGCTTCGGGTGGCATCAGTAATACGCAAGCCACAATATTACTGCCAGCTATCTTTCTCATGGGCGCACAGTTACAATACATGGGACGTTTACTCGGTGTAGCCGATGTACCAAAAAAATATTGGCCCGCATTATTTGTAACCAGCATTGTAAATTCACTGATTGCTATGTTTATTTTAAAAATTTTCGCCTAAAAAAACGACTATCCATAGCCGTTCACAGAGAGGATCTTATGTATGTCGTCTGTTTTAGATTTTTACAAATATCTACACACCATCCCAGAACTCGGTCATCAGGAATTCAAAACAGCTGCATTTTTAGCTGACCGACTCGAAAAATATGGTTTTCAGGTCACCCGAAACATTGGTGGCAGCACTGGCATTGTTGGAATATACGACAGTAAACAACCTGGTCCAACTTTAGCATTGCGTGCCGACATGGATGCATTAGGTTCGATGGTTGATGGCGTAGTAGCTGCCAACCATACCTGTGGACACGATGCCCATTCTTCGATGGTTTTAGCTGCCGCAAAAGAACTGCTCGAAACCAACGCAATCCAAAAAGGTAAATTAAAAATTTTATTTCAACCCGCCGAAGAAATTGGTACTGGTGCTTTATCCATGATCAAAGCCGGTGTCATTGATGATGTGGATATCATCTTAGGTCAGCATGTACGGCCTTATCAAGAAACGCCGATGGGCAAAGCGGCTGGTGCTGTATATTATTCTGCATCAACACGCATTATCGCAAAAATCACGGGGTTAACGGCTCACGGAGCGCGTCCACACCTTGGCATCAACGCCATTGATGCGGCAACTGCTGCGATTACCGCAGTCAATGCTATCCACCTTGACCCTGCTTTATCTTATAGTGCCAAAGCAACACGCTTCATTTGTGACACCAGCGTAACCAACGTCATCCCAGACGAAGCAAATGTTACCTGGGATTTACGTGCTGAAAAAAATTCAACCATGAAGCAATTATGTGAATTCGTTGAAAAAGCAATTCTCGCCGGAGCCGCAACGGTTGGCGCTACAGCCTCCGTTGCTATCGTAAATCCTATTCCGGCTGCAGAATTCGATCAAACTATTATTGATGTCTTGAAAAAGTCAATTATTGCCACCCTCGGTGAAAATGGTCTCCAACCAGATATTTTTACCCCTGGCGGTGAAGATTTTAACTTTTTTAAACAATATAAACCCACTATTCAGGCAGGTTTCATCGGGCTTGGCTGTGATCTTAAGCCAGGCCTGCATCATCCGGCAATGCATTTTAATCTAGATGCATTGCCAACCGGCGTAGCAATTTTGGTCCACGCCACGAAACAAATCCTTGGATAAAAATCCTCAATAAACAAACTATCAGACAGCACGACCGCTAGGTGAAATTTCTCCCAACCAAGATTTTCATCACTAGCAAAAAAAATGACCCGGATTAGTTAGTCTAATCCGGGTCATTTTTTATTATTTTGTTACGACAGCAAAAATGCCCGATAACCTTTTATTGCTTCATATACATCAGCCTTGCTCACAACTTCCCATGGTGCATGCATATTAAGCACTGCCACGCCGCAATCAATTACCTGCATACCGTAAAGTGACAATATATAAGCGATCGTACCACCACCACCAAAATCAACTTTTCCAAGTTCAGCTGTCTGATAGGCAACATTCTGTTGATCCAAAATTTGTCTCAATTGTCCAATATATTCTGCATTGGCATCATTTGAACCGGATTTGCCCCTTGATCCCGTAAATTTGTTTAATACCAGCCCCTTGGCAAAATAAGCCGCATTTTTCTTTTCAAAAGCGGAAGCAAAGACTGGATCAAATGCCGCACTGACATCCGAAGATAACATTCTTGAATTAGCCAGTGTCCGTCTAAGGATAAGATCTGAGTTTACGCCCATTGCATTTAATATTTCCGCCACTGTATTTTCAAAGAATTTTGATTGCATACTCGTTGCCCCAACGCTGCCAATCTCTTCTTTATCAACCAGAATCGTACACGCCGTTCTGCCTACGTGCTGAAACTCCAGCATTGCTGCCAGCGAAGTATATGCACAAACCCTATCATCATGACCATATGCCATAATCATACTCTTATCCAGCCCTGCTTCTCTTGCCTTGCCAGCTGGGACAATTTCTAATTCTGCCGAAATAAAATCTTCCTCGTCGATATCATACGTATCCTTTAAGAATTTTAATATGTGTTTTTTCACAGCATCTTTTTCTTCATTTTGTAATGGTTTATTGCCAATAATTACATTCAGGTCTTCACCCTCAATGAACTTATTTGCCTTTTTTTCCATCTGTTCTTGTGATAAATGAACCAGTAAATCCGAAATAAACATAACCGGGTCCGTATCTGCTTCACCAATTACCAATTCAAGAACCGTTCCATCTTTTTTCACCACAACACCATGAATCGCCAGTGGAATCGTAACCCATTGATATTTTTTTATTCCACCATAATAATGGGTATCAAGATACGCTAATTCCGTGTCTTCGTATAAAGGATTCTGCTTAACGTCGAGTCTTGGTGAATCTATATGGGCGCCTAGAATATTCAAACCTTCTTCGATTGGATTTTCGCCAATCAAAAACAAAATAATTGCCTTTTTCATATTCGTAGCATAAACTTTGTCGCCAGCTTTTAATTTTGTTTTATTTTTTATAATATCAGCAAGATTTTTATAACCGTTTTTTTCTGCCATATCCACCGAAATTTTCACACATTCTCGTTCCGTTTTACCACTATTGAGAAATTGTATATACTCCTTATTGACCAACTCTACTTTTTGCAATTCTGTTTCATCATATTTTAGCCAAATATTTTTTCGTTCCATGCGAACACCTGCTTTTCTTATTATTTTCTCATTTTTCTATCACTTATTCGCTAATCGTGTAAGCTCATTTATTTCTTGATCATTTACCAATATATAAAGATAGTCCCCCGACTGAAGCCTTGTATCACCTGTCGGTATAATTTCGCTTTCACCGCGTTTCAAATTCACCACCAGACTATACGCTGGCCATTGAACATTTTTAACGCATTTCCCATCCATCCGTGAACCACTCTCAATGACTAGTTCTAAGATTGTCCGCCGATATTTGATAACAGCAGGCAATTTCTTTTTCTTAGCCAAAGACCGTTCCAGTAATTCATCATAAACTGGTTTACCATTCAGCATATCCATAACAACATATGCTAACATGGATACAAAAATCAAAGCCAGCATATGTTCAAAGGACCCCGTCATTTCCATAATCAATACACTTCCAGTGACAGGTGCTTTAACCACAGCTGAAAAGTATCCAGCCATAGCAAAAATGATAATATTGGCTGCATAGGCTGGATCTAAAAATCCCAAAGCAATGGCTGCTCCACTAAAAATACTACCACCCAAAGCCCCTAAAACAAGCATCGGCAAAAAAATTCCGCCGGGACTTCCCGAACCAAAACAAAGCATCGTAAAGAAAAACTTTGCCACAAATAAAGTAACAAGCAGAGCTAAGCTGAATTGCTGCGTAACTAATAAATCAACCAGCTGATTTCCGCCGCCAAGAACTTGCGGTAAAACAAATCCCAGCAGCCCCGCCACAAGAAGCGGCAAGGCAGGTTTACCCGCACCATGCAGCCACGATTGTCCATCATAAAGGTCCAATGATTTCAGCAGCACCTTATTAAAACTGCGTCCTAATACACCCATAAAAATACCTAAAACAAATAACAGGCCATAATACCGTATTGGCATCATTGGCAGCCCTGTAATATGGAAGATTGGTCCATAACCAAAAAATTGCTGAACAACCGCCGTTGAAGTTACGGTAGCCGCAATGGTTGCCATTAATACAAGCGGCGAAAAATTCTTTTGCAATTCTTCCAAACAAAATATAACGCCTGCCAATGGTGCATTAAACGCAGCTGCCAAACCAGCACCAGCTCCGCTGGTCAATAAAAATCGTTCTTCAAACCGCGATCGGCTAAAACTACGACTAACACCTTGCCCAATAGATGCGCCAAGCTGCACAGACGGACCTTCTCGTCCCAAAGACATGCCCGAGCCAATCGCTATCACACCGCCCATAAATTTATAAAATAAGACACGAAGCCAGTTCATGTGCATTTTCCCCAGCAAAATACCTTTAATCTGTGGAATACCACTTCCTGAAGCCTGTGGTTCAATTTGTACAATTTTATAAAGAAAATAAGCGATTGGCAGACTCGTGCTAAAATATAAAACAACCAACGGCCAATTTCCCACCGTAAAATATTCATACAATACAGGACGTAAATTTTCTGCTTTTTCAATCAAAAAACGAAATAAAGCTATGATGAGTCCCGTAATCACACCGACAAGAATACCTTCTATAAACAAACGCATTCGAAAATATCGTCCCATTACAAAAGCTTCCATCGCCTGCACTAACTTTGTTTTTTTCATTCAAAACTACTCCCATGGTTTAAAAAAATCATTTCATCCCCGTTTAATCAAAATAAATACAAAAAAAGACCTCACACGCAAGCCTATGAAGCCTAATAATTCACTACGCTCTCCCGCCATACAGACTAATTTTATTATACCATAAAAATTGATCTGCAAAAAGAAAGTGACTATTATTTTGAAGTAAAATGTGCAAAAAGACAAGCTTATTTTTTACTCAACCACATTATTTTTAGCTGAAATAATTTTAAAAATCACAGCCCCGATAAGTCCGGATAATAAAGATGCACAAACAATGCTTAGCTTAGCTGTCGTTAAGATATGAGGATCAGAAAAAGCCAAAAAAGCAATAAACAACGACATGGTAAAGCCAATGCCGCCCAAGGACCCGGCTCCTAAAAAATGTCCAAAACCAAGTTTTTCCGGCATTTTTATCAACTTCAATTTTATTAATACATAGACACTTGCAAAAATTCCCAGAGGTTTGCCAATACAAAGTCCCAGCAATATCCCCAAACTAACCGGTGTAAATATATTGCTAAATGCCCCACCATCAATTGTAACACCTGCATTTCCCAAAGCAAATAACGGCATAATGAGGTATGAAGACCATTTTACTAATGCTGTTTCCAATTTATGCAGCATAGAATGCGCACCTTCAGCAGGGATTAAAAGCCCCAGCAGTACTCCTGCAATCGTCGGATGTATCCCTGCCTGCAAAAAAGCGTACCAAGCTATAATACCACAAACAATATAACAACTAATGAACCTAACTTTCCATCGATTTAACAAAGCGGCAACGCATAACGAAACACCGCCAGTCAGCAAAGCCAGCCAGGAAATTTCATTTGTATAAAACAATGCAATAACAATAATCGCCCCAAGATCATCCACAATAGCTAATGCTGTCAAAAATATAGCAATACTGCGCGGTGCATTACCTGCTGCAAAAGCAAGCACCCCTAATGAAAAAGCTATATCCGTCGCCATAGGAATTCCCCAGCCCCCCATGGTTGGCTCATTCCAATTCACTCCAATATAGATCAGTGCCGGAAAGATCATGCCGCCAAGCGCAGCTACAATAGGTAAAATCGTCGCCGAGAGGGATTTTAAATCGCCAAATAAGAATTCGCGTTTAATTTCCATTCCAATTACAAAGAAAAATACAGCCATAAGTCCATCATTAATCCAATGCAATACTGACATTGATAAAGACAGATCTCGTATTCCAACTGTTACAATTTTATGCAGCAGCGTTTCATAACTTACTAAAAAGGATGAGTTTGCAATAATCATAGCCAAAACAGCACAGAAGAAAAGCAGGCTGCTGCTCAATGTTTCATATTGAAAAAAATTTATAAAAGCATCTGTCAGCTGCTTAACGCGTTCAATAACAATATGATTTGTTTTTTTTCTCACGGATGCACCTCCAAATTTTTATTATCACCAATTCTGTTGACTAAAACGATTGCATGGTAAGTCATAACACTTGCATTATAGTTTTTAAATAATCGTCAGTATAATAGGATTGGTTTGATCCCTATTAACCATACAAAAATTATACTATCCGCTCATCATCAATATAAATTATTATATAGTATTTTAAAGTCATATACAAATTTTCCATCGTCACTCAAAAAAGTCATTCACTGCAGCATATCAACCGAACCGTTGATTATGCCAAAATGAACGACTTACAAAACGTATTGCCTGTACTGATTGTAAAATAGACAATCCCCATTAAGCTGCTTCTATAATTTCTTTATAGGGTCATAAATTCATATAATAAATATGCATCACATAGTTAGAGCCGTCGGCAAATATGCCGACGGCTCTATTTTTTTCTGTACAATCATATCCTCAATGCTGTATTTTCATCATTCTACGACCTCCGCAATTTCCATGCAGTTTTCACTTTTATTTGTTCGATTTTGACCTCGGACAATTTCTTTTTCGCGGCTACGTATTTTTCAAACTCCGAAATATTCATCCAGCTGTCTTTCAGCGGATAAGCATAATAAAAAGCATACCCACGAATACTGCCAAATTCATCTTTATATGCAACGGTAATGTGTTTCAATCTATAAATTTCAAAATACGATGCTACGATTATTACGATCGGTATTAGTACAATCCAAATATTCATTACATTACCCCCAGTATTGTTTTTAATATTTATATCGCTTATTAAGTAACATTCTTTATTTTTATCATTTTTCCTTTTTAATATATATTATATTTATTATTGTCGATCTCCATTGACCACTCAGGATCATTGAATGATGCTATTTACGAATATTTTTACAAAGAAATCAATCATGTTGTCTGCGATATTCCACAGGTAAACATCCTAATTCTTTTTTAAATAATTGACTGAAATATTTTGCATCACTATAACCAACTTTTGCTGCAATATCAGAAACTTTAACATTTGTATTTTTTAGCAAGTTCTTTGCATACGCAAGCCTTTTATTCTTTATATATACACTAAAGTGACAGCCTACTTCTTTGTAAAATTGTGTGCCCAAATACTCGGGAGTTATTTTAAGTTCTAGTGATATTTCACCTAAAGATCGATTCAATATCAGAGGTGAACTGAGCATATCACACACACGTTGAATTAAAGGTGTAAATTTTTCTTCATTTGTAAGCATTGCCTCTTTATCGCTATAGTGATCTTCTATTTTAGATAATACATCAATCAAATAATTGACTGATATAGGTTTTAAAATATATTCTGTCACTCCAAAAGAGATAGCTTTTTGTGCATAGGAAAAATCTGCAAATGCACTTAGGATAATAACCTGTGACATGATTTTTCCTTGGCGCATCTGTTTTATCATAGACAAACCATCCATTATTGGCATTTTTATGTCTGTTATAACTAAATCTGGTACATGTTTTTTGATCATACCCAAACCAACACAGCCATTTTCCGCAGTCGCAACCACCCTATATGAAGGTTTCAACCGCCCCAGAAGATTTACTAAGCCTTCACGGCTTCTAATTTCATCTTCGACGACTATAATTTTCATTAATGCCCCTCCTCAATTGGAATCCCAATAGATATGCTCGTTCCGTGCTTTATTTGGCTTTCAAATTTTATTATGACCTTATCCTGATAATAAAATTTGAGACGATTAAAAACATTGTAGAGACCAATCTTACCTTTTATCGAAAGTTGTGGGTTTTCTGCCATTTTTATTATGTTTGCCAAAACGTCTGCCGGCATACCACTACCGTTATCCTTAATACTGATATACAGCAGATTATCCTGTGTCCAAATCTTCACATCAATCCAATTCATTTCATTGATTTCTTTTAATCCATGTAAAATAGCATTTTCAACAAAAGGTTGCAGAATCATTTTATAGATTATGCAGTGTTCCGCATCTTCACTCAAACTAATTTGATAATCAAAGCTTCCCTTAAAGCGCATCTGCTGTAAATGCAGATAACGGTGCAACCAGACAACCTCTTCTTTTATTGGAACCGGTGCATTGATATCAGCTATAGAATAGCGTAAAATCTGCGCTAATGAATGCACCGCATCGCTAATTTGGTATTCCCCTGCATCAATGGCCATCCAATTCACCATATCCAGACTATTATATAGAAAATGAGGATTGATCTGCATCTCTAAAGACTTTATCTCATAGTCCTTTTGCTGCTTCGTAATGTATTTTATCTGCGCGATGAGTTCGTTAATATGCAACAGCATATGGTTGAAATTCTGGTAAATCATATATATTTCCGTAATAATTGGCATACGATTATTCATCATAACTTTACCGCATTCAGAAATTTTCATATTTTTGATCAGACGATTCAATGATTCGAACACAGTTTTATTGATGAAAAATATTATACTTCCCAATAAAATCGACATTGCTAAAATAATCAATGCGGTCATTTGATATTGTTTATTTATGTAGTTCATAATATTACTTGTATCAGACACACGAATGAATTTCCAGCCGATGTTTTCATCATTTAAAAACTGCACATCGATATTGTCGCCCTTCATTAAATTATTATTTTTGACAAACTCCTTACAAGCAGACCTTATATCATGGCTATCTGTACTCAGTAAATTTTTTCCTATAAATTCAGCTTGAGGAAAAGACACAATATTATTGTTTTGATCGACAATAAAACAAAATCCTTCATTCAAAGGGATAGCCTGGGAAGATAAAGTGACATTACTAATCTTATTTAACACATCCGCATTGATACTCAAAATAATAATTCCTTTTTTATGTTTTACATCCTTGTAATCCATAATCGAATGTGCAATATGGCAATAATAATAAATTTGGCCGGAAAAATCTGCACTGGATTTTGTTGAAAACATATTCGTCTTATCCATACTCAACGTTTGTTTATAAATATGTGCTATCGGAATTGACGAATCCTTAAGCCAACTTGTTTCTGTATGATACCCTTTTAAACGATCAAAAAAGAAAATTTTCCCACTATCCGTTATAACGGAAACTGCTTGTACGTAGGATTGCCCATAAATAAATGTACTTAAAGCATTCGTAAGTTCTATGCGGTTTTTTTCTGTTTCATGCCCATTGTTGATATTATCAATAATGGCAATAATGCCTCGATCCGTGTAAATTTGATAAAGCATGTAATCATATGCCGCTAAAGTCATTTGCAAGCTTTTTTGAGTCTGCATAAGATTTTGCTGTGAAAAATCATCCATTGTATGTTTGATCATATTAATATTATTGTAATAAGACATAATGTTAATAAATATAATCGGCAAAATAAATAAGAACAAAAAAGTATAAATTAAAATATATTTGATTGAAAACAATGGTTTATTTCTGCTAAAATTGGGGCGCCACATTATGACCATCTCCATTACTGCAAAAAAAATTTTTAACCATATTTACTTTATTTCAATACGTTGCAATAATTTTTTCTTTAATCCTTCGGCTTAAGGAAACTCGTTCGTTCAAACATAATCCAGTTATTGCATACGATTGTATTTGCCGTACTTTCATAAAATACATTTATGGTCTCAAAAAGCAGGCATTGATTAGGCATGCCTGCTTTTTATTCTATAAATGTATATACCTATCATAATCCGTAAACAGCAAATACTTTGCTTCAACATCCTCATCTATTTCTGGCAACCGCGACTTTGCCTGGTAAAAGCGATTATCGATTCGATCATCGTTCGTTGTCGATACCTCAAATAAGACGATATCCCCACTTCCAGGAACACCTTGCCATTGATGATATTGCCCCGGTCTTAATGTAATGCTTTGTCCCGGTTCAAGAAAAAGTTCGCTGCCTGCTTCAACAGCAACTTTCTTACCATCAACACTGACCGTCACTGGCGAATTACAAAAGCCTTCTTTTTTATCAGAATTATATATTTTAATTTTAAGGATTCCTCCGCCTCGATTAATAATATCTTCCATTTTACTCCAATGAAAATGAAATGGTAAGATTTGTCCATCTTTGACAAACAATAACTTTTCTGCGTACGGCTTCGGATACGTTTCTTTTTTCTGAAAATTCCCATTACGGAATGTAAATATAGTTAGTCCAATATGATCAAAGTCTCCTGTGCCAAAGTCTGTAACATCCCAGCCCAACATATTATCTACAATCTCACGCTGATTTTCGCCAATTGATTGCCAGTCCTTAAGCTTATAATAAGCAAAAGGTGGCAAAGGAAATTTGTAATTTTCCGTTACATTTATCGTATAATCTACTATATCATTCAATTCTGAACGTTTCAAGAAATCTCCTCCTTGATTCTATTATTTATTCATCATACGAGAACGCATTGTTTTGGAATAAGCAGAAAATGCGACTGCACCAATCAAAACAATGCCTTTAACAAATTGTTGCACATAATCATTAATATTACACATGATCATACCCGTTCCCAAAACACCCATGATCAAAACACCGATAACTACCATGCCGATGCGTCCTTCTCCGCCCATAATGTTGACCCCAGCTAACACCACTGCTGTTATTGCATCCATCTCATAACCCAATCCAGCTGCCGGTTGTCCACTATTTGTTCTTGAAAGCAGTACCAGTCCAGCTAAACCAGACAATAGCCCACTGACAGCATAAGCAAAATATTTTATACGCACGACATTTACGCCCGAAAGACGTGATGCTTCTTCATTGCCGCCCACACCATACAGATATCTACCCATGCATGTTTTTTCTAAGCTAATAAAAGCTATGATAAATACTGCCGCTGCAAGGATTACCGGATAGGGAAGCAACCATAAAGTACTGTTGGCAAAAGAGCCAAAATTATCATTGAATCCAAAGACTGGCATTCCATCTGTTACAATATATGCCAATCCTCGCAATGAAGTCATTACACCTAATGTGACAATTAAGGCTGGTATATTGAAGTGGGTTATGAAGAATCCGCTAATCGCTCCATATAGAAGAGAAATTAATAATACGATAATACAAGCCGGCACAATTGGCACACCATGCATCATTAAAATTGCAGCCGTAACTGCCGATACTCCCGCAATAGACCCCACCGACAAATCAATCCCACCCGTTAGCATAACATATGTCATCCCAACGGAAATAATTCCGATGATAGATACTTGTTTTAAAATCGTAAATATCGTCGACAATTTCATGAAATTTGCCGTGGCAAAGGAAAAACTGATCACCAATAAACACAAGATTAATATAATTCCATAATTTAGCAACCAACGTACTACATTGTTCCGTTCCATAATAACCCCTCCATTGTTAATGAATTGATGCTAACTCTAAGATCTTTTCCTGAGAAAATTCTTTTTTATCAAGTTCTCCAGCAATATTGCCTGCACACATTACAACAATTCGATCTGACATGCCAATCAATTCTGGCATATCAGAACTTATCATGATGATGCTTTTCCCCTGATCCACAATTTTGCACATCAACTGATAAATTTCGTATTTAGCACCAACGTCAATGCCTCTTGTTGGTTCATCAAAAATCAATATATCACATTCTGTAGAAAGCATTTTCCCCAAAACAACTTTTTGTTGATTTCCTCCAGATAAATTACGCACCAATTGGTCCACACTAGGAGTCTTGATATTGAGTTCATGTATATATTTATCTACATAAGCACGTTCTTTTTCCGGCTGTATATAGGAAAACATCTTCTGACAGCAGCGATCCAAGACGCTATATACAATATTATCCTTTATACTAAGCCCCAGAATAACCCCCTGATTCTTTCTATCTTCTGGAATTAATCCAATTCCAGAAGATAGAGCATCACCCGGCAAATGCGGTTTATATGCTTTGCCCCGCAAGAGCATATTGCCACTTTCATAAACATCTGCGCCAAAAAGAACCCGGGCTAATTCCGTTCGTCCTGCACCAACAAGACCCCCAAAGCCTAAAATTTCACCTCGATGAAGATCAAAAGAAATATTTTTAACTCTGTAATTTGTTAAGTCCTCAACTTTTAAAATAACCTCACCACAATTGCTGTTTGGTTTCGGATAGTCATCTGCTAGGGCTCGACCTACCATAAAGGAAATAAGCTGATTTTTGTCTATTTCCTTTACTGCTTTCGTGGTAATATATTTTCCGTCACAAAAAACGGTAACTCGTTGACAGAGTTCAAAAACCTCTTCCAAGCGATGTGAAATAAAAATTATTGTTACTCCATCTTTTTGCAGTTTTTTAACAATACCAAAAAAAATATTTGTTTCATTTATTGTCAATGGAGCTGTAGGTTCATCCATAATAAGCAGTTTTGCTTTTCTGGACACAGCTTTCATAATTTCCACAATCTGTTGATATGCCACACCTAAATCGCAAACTCGAGCTTCTACATCTATATCAACGCCCATTTCCACACAGAGTTTTCTAGCCACATCATTCATTTTTTTCATATCACGAAATATACCTTTTTTTAATTCTCTACCAAAAAAAATGTTTTCAGCTACCGACAAATAAGGAATTAAGCTAAATTCTTGATAAATCACACTGATACCTAATTCCATCGCCTCATGTGGTGTAAAATGATCATATTTTTTTCCGGCGAATTCTATGGTTCCTTTCGTCGGCGTATTCGCACCCGTAAGAATCTTTATAAAGGTTGACTTACCTGCCCCATTTTCACCACAAATCGCATGTGTATCACCTTCGTAAATTTCAAAATTAATATCATCCAAAGCTTTTACCCCCGGATAATATTTTGCGATATGATTGATTTTGAGTATTGGTTTTCCCATTACCACCCCTCCTAAAAATAAAATGTGCACGCTGCTGGCAGACAAGCATGCACATTCTTTTTACAAGCTTCAGCCTTTCGGTACGTATTTACCGCTAAGCAAGTCTTCGACTGGAACTGGAACCGGTGCAAAAATTATAGTTTCCTGCTGCGCCGGAATACCTTCTCTGATATATTTAATCAATGCTTTAGCACTTTCATAACCAGCCTTGTAGGGGAACAAGTCAACAGTGCCTCGGTAAATAGAATTTGGCTTTTTCATTGCCGCTAAACATTCTGCCGTTGCATCACCGGAAAATACAGCTCTATCATCACCGGAAATATTGGCTGAAACCATTGCTTGGTATCCGCCAAGTCCCCCAGAATCATTTGTTGCGACTACAACATTGAGATCCGGATGCTGCTGCAAAACACTTTCAATAATCTTCATGCCAAGTTCCGGAGTATCACCAGCCTGTCTGGCAACAATTTCAATGTTCGGACACATTTTTTTTATAGTTTCTTCTACGCCATTTCCTCTAGGAATTACAGAATCCACATTATCCTGAGAAATAATTGCTACTTTCACCTTTGGATTCGAGGCTAAATTTTTGTTGATCCATTCCGCTGCCTGTTTACCAATAAATTCACCATACGTATGTTCATCAACAATGTACCGCATATTCGTGTTATCTTGGCTCTGCGCAACACAGCTCGTCGCAATACCAGCAGCTTTTGCTTTTTCTACAATATCTTTTGTTGCATTTTTATCAATAGGAGCTAGCATAATAGCACTATACCCTGCATTTACAAGACTCTCCATATCGCTAACCTGTTTATCGACTTTATATTGCGAGTCTATAGTCAATGCATCAACGCCCTCTTCTTTACAGGCATCCTCAAATCCCTTTTTTACTGAAACAAACCAAGGATTTCCTAAATTCATACAAACAAAGCCCAATTTGATCTGCTTATCCGTTTTACTCGAACCTGATGTATTTTCTGCCGATCCAGAAGATGCACCGCACCCCGTCAACAGGGAACTGATTGCAAATAAACAAGTCATTAAAAGCAAAAACTTTTTTTTCATTACTTTCTCCATCTCCTTTTTTTAATTTATAAAACAACTAAATATCATCATGATAGTTCCATCTGCTTGTTTTTGAAAAAACACGCAGAACGTCTTTGGCATGCTCTTCCATCGCCTCCGTTCCCCAAGAAAAGATATCATGATAATATGGAATCCCTTTGGCTTCTTGAAGTTTACCGCTAACCTTTTCCCCAGCATATTTCGCCATATATGTATAATAATTAATTTTTCTTATACCTGAAGATATTGCCTTCCGATAGTCATCAAAAGATACGCCCGATCCGCCATGCATGACTAATGGAATTTTTATCAAACGTGAAATTTCTTTTACCCTGGAAAAATCCAATAGAGGTTTTTCTTTATAAATTCCATGGGCTGTCCCAAAAGCACAAGCTAATGCATCAATCTGCGTACTTTCGACAAATAATTTAGCAGTCATCGGATCCGTATACATATGCTCCATTGTTTTAAAAGAAATTTCATTTTGGCCACCTTCTCTATTGATAATACCAATTTCAGCTTCAACCGAAACATTATAATTTCGAGCCATCTGCACAATTTTTTTTGTATTTTCTACATTTTCTTCATAAGGTAGTAACGAACCATCATACATTACGGAGGTGAATCCTAATTTCATTGCTTTTTCTAGCAAAGGTATACTTTCTCCATGATCCAAATGAACACAAACTGGTACTTTTGCTCGTTTTGCCATATAAAGCATGATTGGACCAATGATATCAATAGGTATCAAATCCTCATGAACTTCAGCATGCATAAGTATTACGGGGCAACCTAATTCTTCAGCTGCATTCAGCACACCTAAAATCGATTCTAAATTCGGTGTATTAAAAGCTCCTACGGCAAATTCTTCTCTTTGCGCACTTTCTAAAACATCACTTAATTTAGCCAGCATAAAATTCCACCTACCTTACTGTTTTTAATAAATTATATAACTTTTTGTATTTTTCATATTGTTCAGCATATTGTTTCGTATAATCTTTACGAGCCTTATACTTATGCGCCATATGAACGAACTTTTTTGCTGCATCTTCAATGTTTTTGTATTGTCCTAAAGCAACCGCTGCAAGCATAGCTGAGCCGACAGTTCCAGCTTCATCACCTTGTACAGATATAAGCTCTTTATTTAACATATTTGCCTTAATTTGCATCCAAAGAGCAGATTTAGCACCACCACCCGTTGAATGCAAATAGTTCAACTTAATTCCCGCTTTTTCCAAAAATATTATATTGCCAAGCATTTCATATGCCACACCTTCCATCAATGATTTATAAATATCTTTTGCTGTATGCGACAAAGACAACCCGATTATAGCGCCTTTTGCGCCTCCATCCATGTAGGGTGTAGCCGCACCATTAAAATGAGGAACAACCAATATATTTCCCGGGACTGCCTCGATGTCTTCTTCCAGTAAAGAATAACTATCTGTTTGTTTTTTCTCTGCCAAAATTATTTCATATTTTGCAAAATTATCTTTATACCATTTTATCAAAGATCCACCAGCGAATGAAAACGCATAACAGACATATTTATTGGGTATAATGTATGGTACAATTGCGATTCCGCCTTCGGACAAAATATCACTAGCAGGAAACCCCTCTATTACAGGGGTTATACATTCTACTGTTCCAGCGCCATCCACTGCACTTCCATCTGCAAATATCCCACACCCTACTGCGGCAGCAACCTGATCATGACATCCTGTTACAATTATTATATTGTCCGAAATTCCCCATTGTTCTGAGAGTTCACTTTTAATCCTTCCAGCAGTAGTTCCCGATGGAACTGGTCGTGACAATAATTTTTCACTGATTCCACTGTACTTCAAAAGTTCCTGATCCCACCGTTTTTCTTTTATATCAAAAGCGAGTGTGCGTGCCGCTATAGAATAATCAATTTGTAAAGTTCCAGTAAGCATATATACAATATAATCTTGAATCAAACATATATGTGCCGTCCTACGAAAAATATCTGGATGATACTGTTTTATCCACATCAATTTAGGCAAGGAAAACATGTAATGTATCTTCGCGCCCGTGACAGCTGCGACTTTTTTAAAATCAAAATCTTTCATCATTTGAGTGGCTTGTTCACTCCCCCGAATATCCGTATACATAAGTACCGGAAATAGCACTTGGTCCATCTCATCCAATAAAACGAATGATTCACCAAAAGAAGTAACCGTTATTGCCTCTATATTCCCGATTTTTTGTGCGGCAATTATAATAGATTTTCGAACAGAACTCCATATGTCATTTGCATCGATTTCTTCTTGCTCCTGATAACGCTTACCAGCATAGTTTTGATGTACTTTAAATATGTCTTGACCATTTTCATCATATACAATAATTTTACATCCACTTGATCCAATATCGATGCCTGCTACAGCCATAGTTTCTTCCTCCCATCCCTATGCTTTCATTATATGTATAAATGTAAAATTATAAAACGCAGAATTTTCTAATAACAGTAGGAAAAATCCAATCTCTGTGTATTGTCGTGGAAATATTCGCAAAACTTATCATAGCTTTGAACTATTTAGTTAACAAATTTCTGAAATTTTTCTCGACACTATCCTATACAATAAAGGTAATTAAAACAAGAAGTTACTAACATTGCACCTATACACAAAAACCTTTAGCCTCCTTCGTTATAAACAAGTCATGAATTCAAATTTTATTTTTACGCAAAAAAAAAGGCTTCGCACAAACTACGCGAAGCCTCAAAATTACTACTGGCAGATAGATTTGATCCACGCACCTTGCGGTACTATGAAATCATCCTCTAATCACGCCTCATTCAAACACCTTTTATCCAAAACTCAAAATGTTTATCTTCATTTTTTTTCATGTATTCTTCCAAAACAGGTGCCCCCCAAGAATCATCACCGCCTACACCGCACATTCCCAGCGAAGCTCGAAGGAAGGTATGGTGAATTTTGGGAAGATCATAGGCATGACGCGCATTTTCCAATTCATGCACTGTATATGGCAATGCCGAGGCTTCAAAAGGCAATGGAGCAAATAAACGCAAGCCACGTCCGCGACGATCTGTTGCTTCAAGCCAACGAACACCACAATGATTTCCACTTTCTTGAGGACGCAGATACGGCTGAATTTCTTTTTGGGCTGTTGTCGAAAAAATTCCCAAACGTGCTCCCGCCTGACGGTCAATATAATTATCCTCTGGTCCATATCCATAATAACGAATCTGATCATAGTCACACGGCAAGGTAAAAATCAACGAAAAGTCAGGAACTTCCGGTAATCCTTCAACTTTTTCATAATCCATTTCCACTTTAACCGCCCCTGAGCCATCTACCGTATATGTCACACAACAAACAGATGTCGGTGCTGTTGCCAGTTCATAGGTAAATCGGACAGCAATATGATCTGTATCGTATTCGGCATTGCCCTTTTCACCAAAAAATTTCAACTTTTCACTTTTTCCCGCAGAGTTGCTATTCTCGATTATTTCAACACCAATGCAACGCTTGTAAAGGCTGGCTAGTTTCCATTGCGCACACTGATTCATTAACAGGCTGCCATAATCGTTATCAATTGGCGCTCGCCAAAAATTAGGTTGTGGCATTTCCTCAATGAGTTCCACCCCATTATATTTATAAGAAACCAGATTCCCCTGTGCACTGGAAAACATAACACTAAAGCCTTGACCAAGTACACCAAGATTAATATCGCTTTGAACAACATGTAACACGTTTTTATTTGCAACCGGTATCACATTGGGCAAATTTTCCGAACCAAACAACCATGCATCAATAGCCATATTATTTTCTATATTATGATTTGTTTGATGGAACAGACCCTGTCCAAACGCAACCTCATGTCCACATGGAGCCCATTTTCTTTTTTCTGGCAAACGAAGCATTGCCGTAATGGCATACTCACCAATACCGTACGTAGGCAAATTCAAAGCAATTTCCACGCAATCTCCCGGTTCTACTACCGGAGCTGGTTTAACGTTCGACCAAACCAGCTGCCCATCACGATACAGTTCCAAGAACAGCTCATATTCGTTTACATTCGTAAATAAGCTTTTATTTTGAATTTTTAGCTGCGTTTCCGAAGGTTTTAATAGAATATCTTGATAATTGTATTTTACAGCTTGTAACTTACTCGTTATTTTGCGATCCGCAAAGACAATCCCATTGCCGCAAAAATTATAATCACTTGGACGATCACCATAATCACCGCCATAGCGCAAAGTTTCCTGACCATAACGATCACGATCCCATATCGCCTGATCAACAAAATCCCAAATAAATCCGCCTTGATAAAGTTCTTCCTCATCAGTCAGTTCCGTATACTTATGCATACCACCGTTACTATTTCCCATAGAATGCGTATATTCACAACAAATAAAAGGTTTATCACGATGCTGCTGTAAAAAGCTGCGAATTTCCATTGCTTTAGGATACATTTGGCTTTCCATGTCACTCGTAGCATTATAGCGACGGTCCCAGCGAATTCCTTCATAATGCACCAATCGCGAAGCATCTCGCTGATGAAAGTACTCTGTCATTTGAAAAATATTTTTACCACCATAAGATTCATTACCACATGACCATATAAGAATCGACACATGATTTTTATCTCGTTCCAGCATAGCAGCCGCGCGCGCCAATACAGCAGCTGACCATTCTTTATGATCATTTGGCACCGTATTTTCATCCTCTATAGGTTGTCCATTTTTTTGCCAAGACCCATGTGTTTCCAAATTCGTTTCATCAATTACATAAAGTCCATACCGGTCGCAAAGTTCATAAAAGTGGCTGTTATTCGGATAATGAGATGTACGGACTGCATTGATGTTATACTGCTTCATAAGAATGATATCTTTTTCAATCTCTGCCGGATTAATGGCACGACCACGATAGCAATCAAATTCATGGCGATTCGTTCCCTTGAATACAATCCGCTTTCCATTGATTTTCATGATATTTCCATCCATTTTAAATTCACGAAAACCAATATTTTGCGGTATAACCTCTAGCAAATTTCCCGCAGAATCAAAAACACGAAATAATGCCCGGTAAAGGTATGGCTTCTCTGCACTCCAAAGATGCAGCCCCACTAATTGGGCTGAAAATTCCCCCTTGTCTTCCAAGATTTTTTCTTGCATTGCATCTAAGATACATTTTCCCTGTTCATCAAAAAGCTGTAACTGCAATTTTTTTTCATCTGAGGTATTCCATTGATATTCGACTATCAGCTTACCATCTTGATAGTTATGAAATAATTCAGTATGCACGAACAAATCATCTAAATGTATCGTTGGTTTCGTATAGAGAGCAACTTCACGAAAAATTCCACTGAACCGCCAAAAATCTTGATCTTCCAGCCAGCTGCCACTGGAAAAACGATACACCTGCACAGCCAATTTATTTTCTCCATCTTTTACATAAGGCGTTAAATCAAAATCTGCTGGCGTAAAGCTATCTTCACTGTAGCCTACAAACTCACCATTGAGCCAAACAGCAACTGCTGACTCTACTCCCTGAAAGGATATATAAAGCGTATTCCAATTTTCCGGTTTCGAAAAATATTTTACATAAGAAGCCGTTGGGTTATCAGACTGAGGAATTTCTCCGGGCTGTACCAATTCTTTGCCATCCCATGGATATGTTGTATTCGTATAATGTGGTTTACCATAGTTCTCCATTTGTATATGCGCTGGCACTCTGATCGTATCCCAAGCGCGACAGTCAAAATCAGCCAACTCAAATCCTTGTGGACGTTGTGAGAGATTTTTCGCGTAAGAGAAATACCATAAACCATCCAGTGACTGTTTAAACGATGACTGCCCTATCGTCATTTCCATCATATTGGCAAAATAAGAATGATCGCTATGCGCTGGCATCCTCCGGTCAGCAAAATATTCTGGATCTGTCAGGTTTAATATGTCAAAAGATTTTTTCTCCATTAAAATACACCTCTTATCATTTATATTCCCATGCACTTCATATTGATTATTTATTGATCGTATCCCAGTTCTGTTCAAGGTCTTTAACAATTTTCGCATGTTCTGTTTCTGTCAGAGTAACTTTCCTTTTATAAATAAAGGTAGCTATAAGCATGAGAACAAAAGGAACAGCGAACATTACAATTTGAAAGTTCATTAAGTTGCTAAGCGTAATGCTTGCTGCTGTAGCCTTACCTGTCATTCCTACCCAAATAGCTGTTATCCCGATAACACCACTGGTGATTGCACCAGATAATTTATCAATCAATGGTCTAACACATAAAACAAGGGCTTCATCGCGATGACCTAATTTTAATTGACCATATTCAACTGTATCCGTAATGGTCATGAGTACTACTAAAAAGATTAATGGTTGTGGTAAAGAAAATAAACCAGCTGCAATTAATGTTAAGATTACACTTTGTCCAGCAAAAGCATAAAGTATTAATGCAATTAACATAATTATAATAGAATAAATAAACAATTTACGTCTGGTAAATTTCTGAGTTAACGTTGGGAATAAAGCAACTGCCAATAAACCAATAATGACATTGATTACACCTAAAAAGGAAAACTGCGTAGAATCACCTAACACATAAATAAAATAATATAAATTAAAATTATTTACAATATTTTGACCTAAGCCAAAAATAAGATAGGCACAGGCAATCCATAAGAGCTGATCATTTTTTAATAAGATAGAAAACACGTCTTTGAAAGATGTTTCCGTCTTATTTTCACGAAGTGTAGAGGTTCCCTCTTTTGTGCCAAGTCCAAGGATAATAGCACCTAATGTGGCAATACCACCACCAATGACAGCGAAAGCAAACCACCCATTGGCATCGCCGGCTCCACCATTTGGATTTAAAGAAAAGTGTAAAACAATTGGAATAACGAGAATCGTTACAAGCTGTCCACCAAATACAGAGCCAATTCTGGCAAATGTTGCTGTAATTTCCCGTTCTCTGGAGTCAAAAGAAAGCGCTGGAATCATAGACCAGATAGCTACATCTTTTGCCGAATAAAAAATGTCCATAATTAAATACAAGACTACAAACAACACTAAATAAAGTATTGGGTTAGATGATGTTAGTCCCCCTATATCCGTAAACAAAATAGCCAAAGTAATCGCTGCAATAAATGCACCAATTATAACCCAAGGCTTAAATTTTCCCCATCTGGTTTTCGTTTTATCAATCGTATTCCCAATAAACGGATCAATAAAAAGTTCTCCAATACGTAATACAAGAATGATCGTAGTTACAATACCAATCATGTATTCGTTATAAATTTGGTCATTTGTATTGAATAAGTTACTAGTCACAAATATCATAAAATATGTACCTATCATGGCATAAAAAAAATCATGTCCAAACGTACCACTGGCATATGCTATACGAGTCCAAAATTTGCTCTTACTGTTTGAATTTGACACTGTAACGCCTCCCGCTATAATCTTACTTTTTCTTAACCTAATTCCTCTTGTTTCTCTTATCTTTGTATCGCATTTATATATTCAATAATCCCATCGACGATTTTATCTAATGAAATTTTACTGGTATTTACAACGAGATCATAATTAGAGCCTACGCCCCATTTTCTACCTGTATAATACTGATAATACCCAGCTCTTTTTTCATTTTCAGCATCTAATTCTTTCAAAGATTTACCATCATAAGTTTCAGTCCCTCTTTTTTCTCTATAGGCATCATCTGCACAAACAAAAATAGAAAAATGATTGGGATCATTCTCTAAAACATAATCAGCACAACGACCTAAGATAACACATGATCCATCTTGAGCCAGTTTTCTAACTACACTCGTTTCAGCTAAGAACAGGCCTCGGCTAGAGTTTCCCATATGACTACCAAAGGAATGAAATGGTATAAAACTTAAAGATAATGGTTGCACTTGATTCTCCAGCTCTAACAAATCACTTTCACTCAAATCATTAATCCCTAACTTGGCTGCTGCGATATGAATAATTTGTCTATCATATAGTTTAATATTTAATTTTTCTGCTAATTTTGTTGCTAGCTCACGTCCACCACAACCATACTGCCTACTAACGGTTATCACAACTTTTTCATTCATAAAAAATCACCTCATCTTATTTTTTAGTCAATACCAACAAATTATTTATTGCATCTTTGTTTCATTCGTCATAGTAAACGTTTTCTTTTTATTAAACAAATTTACCTTATCAAATTAAGCCGACTGGTACAAAACTTCACACTACTTCGACACCAAGCCGAGAATTGATCTACTTTCAAAAAGCAAACGTTTTCTTTGACAGCTTTCATTTTACACTCACCATAATCTAAAATCAACATTATTTTTGTAAAAATGTTTTTTTTCTGATAATATCGTTATTTTATGAAATCAAACCGGCCTAACAATCACCCCTCCGCTTTATATAAATTAGCCGCTCAGTCTGCCTCTAGACCAGAAAATTATTTCGTAAGTGTATGTTTCTGACTTAATTTTATAAAATAAAAAAAGGCTCCGCGCAAGCCATGCGAAGCCTGGAAATCACTACTGGCAGAGAGGGTGGAATTCGAACCCACGGTACCTTGCGGTACAATTGATTTCACTGGGTTTTTAAAGCAATATTTTTCTTAAAAATTCACACTTCGTTATATTTTCCTATAGAAACACCCACTTATTGCACCCTAAAAATCAGCAAAAGCGAAAAGGTAATCTATGCATAATTCTATAGATTACCTTTTCGCTTTTTCAGGAGTCAATCGATCCAATTGTATGTCACTTTTTCCAGTTCCGATATATCCAATGATTTTTTTAGTGGACATTTTAAGTGGTTACTGAATAGTTAAAAAGTGACATAAGCAAAGACCGTCTGCTTCGAAACGACCTTTGCTTATATTATTTAGTTAGCGGAACATGAAGACCACTTGCGATAAGGCACATAGCCATTTGATTTAAACTTACACCTTCATCTTTTGCGCACGCAGCTAAATTTCTATGCAAACTCTTAGGCAATCTTAGATTAAATTTACCACTAAAATCATCGTCATGAACTGGTTCTAGAATATCTATCCCTGACTCCAAAGCAGTTTCAATCCACCCCTTCTTTGCATCCTCCAACATATCTAATAATTCGGTTTTTGTTTCCGCCTGCGTAATACATCCTTTTAGATCCGGAATATATCCAACATAGCCCCCCTCAGAAGATGCTTCTATAATTTCTTTATAAGGTAATTTCATATAATACTCTATATTTTTTTTCATGCTTTTCACTTCTTTCTATCGTGATATTTATAATAAATTTAATAAGCCAAAGTTTAACAAAGGCTCGCACACTTTATCAATCTTTTTCTTCCAATGCTTTTATAACCAACTTCACATAAAATTCTTTTACATACGGCTCTTTATACGGAATCGTCAATATCATCGGGATACCTGGTTTCGTATATGAATGATGGCTAGAACCCCCATTCGGCTGCCTACACTTAAACCCTGCTTTTTTTAAAATCTTTTCCAGTTCTTCAAATCGAACAGATTTAGGGTTGTTCCTGATTCGCTGCAAAAGCTTTTCTATCTGACTCAACAGTACCATATACGATACCACCATGTAAATATTTTTTACAACGTTTGATAGTTCAAAAGAGTCTGGGGGAAAGATTTTGATCACTGCCCACGGGCTCCGTCATACCCACGCCACCCAACTTTTCAAATGGCAGAGAGCCCATGGTACCTTGCGATGCAATTGATTTCGAGTCTCTTAAAATTAGCACTTCGTTATATTTTCATATAGGAATACCCACTTATTGCACCCTAAAAATCAGCGAAAGCGAAAATGTAATCTATGCATAATTATATAGATTACATTTTCGCTTTTTTAGAAGTCAGCCGATCCAATTGTATGTCGCATTTTCCAGTTCTGATATGTACCTTCTCTTTATATAACAATGTCTGAAATATCTGCTTCAAATATAAATAGTTTATTATGTAAAAAAATATACTGAAGATCATTTAGCTGGCAATGCATATAATGAAAATTTGCAATATATCGATTATTTGCGTTATAATATTCAAATTATAATAGGATCAATAAAAAGAGGAAAGGAAGCTATTCTTTCAGAAGAAAAGACCCATCTATATAAAAAAATGAATTTCTTATAGGTCATTCACTATTTCTAATAAATATGATATATTATATTTCCAGTTTTATAGATGACCTTTATAATAAAAAGATGTTTGAATATACGGCTTTAAATGAAAAATATACATTAACTCCTGAACAATATATATTCCCAAAAGAGCATCGCCAATCTGGTCATATGAGACAAAACCTTACAGCTACAGAAATATTTCAGTTGCGTCAATCTATCGAATTACGGATCTTAGAAATTTTAGGAGTTAGGGGAATTAATGAAAGTAATGGTGCTTGGAAAAAGATAACAGCTGATCAGTTAGCCAATGCACTTGATATTGAAAAAGGCTATATTTTCCCAATTTGTATCACAAATATAATGAAGATTCATCACTGGACAAATGTCTTTATACACCAAGGCTTTATTGGAAATTATTGGCTTTCATAGTTTGCACAACATTATATCGGTAACTTTATATTTGTTAATACTTTCGTTAATAAAAAATTCTATTATGATATTCCCGAAGTTTTGAGTAATACCCTAAACTGCCCAATAGATCAAATTAAACGTACCAAGAATTTATCTGTGAAGATAATTGAAGATCCTCAAGCTCTTAAAAAGGCAAAAAATGACACTGCTAATCTTTTCAACAGTAATTATATCTTTTGAGGACGAAAGCACTGTCAGAACTCTTGAAAAATATATTTGAACCACAGCGATTTAGGAACATGGGATATAACCCAAAATGGAACCGTCGCATAAATGCCAAATTACGAGGTTTATGCTTTTCAATCAAAAAAAGTCACCTTATTTCTATTACAACACCATAGTAGACACCTTCTAACGTATACTAAATTTAAAAGGAGGTGATTACTATGAGTTGGGTCTCTCTCACAGTTCATGCCGCAGATGGGGATGATTATAAATATTATTTCCCTTATATTAACCACGTAACAGAAGATGACCAAAGAGAGCGAATTATTACTGACCTAAGAGACACTTATCATACATTCCCTGACCCCCAAAAACCGCAACCGGGCGTTAAGCCGGCACCTAATTTTAACCCTAACAACGCTGAACGAGATTTAGGTAATAACTTATATTTTTAATTTTCTAATAGGCCGTCTTGCCAGACGGTCTATTTTTATGCCCTCTATGTAATTTCAGTCCGCAAATGTAGGAGGTTGCGGACCTATAATAAAAAAAGACGCTGGTTCATTGCAACCAACGCCCTTATTATTTCAAAATTTTATTTCCTCTCCCATGCGGTACAGGCTCATGATTAATAACTGTCCTATTATCTGCCCAGAGCTCCGATATTTCGTTGCACCGATTAACCAGCACAGAAAACTGCTTATATACCATTTCTTCCGCACAATGCCTATCTCGCTTATCCCTTAGAGCGTGCTTTATAATGCAGCACTCTTTATATGTTAGTTTCAATTTGATTCTTGGGCTCATTTCACACGCTCCTCATTTAATAAAATAAGTCGCCGGCTAGTGCCAACGGCTGTTTATATTTACCAATACCATAATTTTACAAATTTAATTAATGCGTTATCGCATTTTATTCGTATAACGAATGGCAATAATTTCTTTTTCATCAATCTCTTTTTCTCTCATACTTATTTCTTTACTCCGTTCATCCAAGCTTTTTGCCTGTTTTTTGCTAATATTTTCTAAGTCTATAATCATTGAACCATAAAAAGCTATATTAGGCGATATACTCGTAAGTACAATTGATATAAAAACGGCTATCATGCAAATTTTTATATCAAGAGCATGTATAGCCCAAGACTTATCAAGCTCTATAAGATTCGTTAAAAATAAAAAAATCAATGCAGATATTAAAGATATTATTATCCCCATCAGTGGCATTGCATCTTTCTCCAATTTAAAAGCTTTAATATAATAATCGTTCTCATTTTCATCAAAATTTTCATCAAAAAATATTTTTAATTTATCGCCATAATTGATGATGCCTTTATTAATTTTGCGTGCAAACAATATTGTAATAATCAAACTTATTATAGTACTGACTAGATTCGCCATCATTGAATTATTAAATAATTTGTCACCAATAAAATATAGAGCAAACATCAATGCTGTCAATATTAAATAAAAACCAATTATTTTAGCTGAAATATCTTTTTCTTTTCCACCGTTAAATTTTATAATACATCCTAACTTCCACCCTGGCAAAGGTATTTTTTTATTAACATTATCCATAAATTACCCTCCATCCTTTAGATATATTATATCAAAAAAATGGAATAGAAAAAGTGGCTGTCGCACGAAAAAGCCCACATGCTAATAGTTTTTTCGTACGCCTTTTTTTATCCTTCAATATTAAAAATGATTTAAAACTGTTTTGTTCCGAAAAAAGGAGCCGTCGCAGAAGTGAAAAATCACTTCATGCGACAGCCCCTTTGTATCATTTTTTATTCTAAGTCTTTAAGACCTAAAAAATATTTTTTTATGATAGCGTCCTTTAAGGTATTATTTTTTTTGATTAAATCTAAAACTCGATTTTCATATTTATCAACAATATTTTTTGCCAATTCTCTAGTAAGACGCGTTTTAAAATTGACTATGTGCAATGCTTCCTCATATGATTGTTTTTCAATGATCGATTCGATAAGTGCTAACCGTTCTGTATATATGCTTTCTGCGGTCGAAGGTGATGTTATTCTTGATAGTTCCGTTTTAAGAGACTCTATACTATTTTTTTCAACTAAATAGTTATCTTTAAATTTAGCATTTATACAATTATTTACAAACCATACAGCTTGTTTTTCTTTTTCTGATTCATATAATTTCCAAAAACCACTATAAAATTTATCTACTTCTTTCTTATCTGTACAAAATCTATTTGCGGCTGCGGTTAGTATGATTGGATCACATAGCAAATTTTCAATTTCATTAATTTTGAGTACAAAAATTTTCTTTTTTTCCCACTTCTCAATTTGCTCTGGCAAATGGCAATCACCATCGATAATACCAATAGCCTTAGTAACAAACGACCGGTTTTTATTGTATGCATCAGTATAATCAATTACATTTCGATGCCCGGAAACGGGTATTATTGTGTATTCTGGAAAAAGAATTGAATAAAGCCTATAATCTAAACTACTTTTCGTATCACCCTCGCAGAAGCAAATATTTTTCCTACTCCCTACTAACTCCATTACTAAGACTTCCGGAAGCGTATCCATTGAGGGTAAAATTTCAAAATCCCATTGCGCTGGAGGAACAAAACTCTTATTCCATAATATTGTACTATCTGTTCTTGTAGTTGCAAAATCCAAATTATGAGTGAGGTAAACAAATTTACAATCTGTACGTTCTTGTTCAAGACAATCCCAAAGTTTATTACAAATTGCTAAGTGGAGGTGATTTTCTGGTTCATCGACAATAATGTATGAATTTTCTCTAGCTAATAAAATATGACCAATATAATAAAAAACAGTTTTTTCACCATCACTTAGTTGATTAAAGAGATAAGAATCAATATTCTCTCCCTGTACAAAAATACCTGTACGACTAGTTTTTAACGCTCTATGCTCTATTATTAATTTCCATAAATTTATGGTTCTTGATAAGTAGGATGTTTCTTTTTGATTGTCATCGTAATACTGAACGGTACAATCTATATGTTCAGATATTAATGCATTTACTAACTTGTTCATATCAGAAAGTAATAAGTTTGAAAAACTCGCATCATTACTTGATTTAGAATCGAGTTGAAAATTTCTAACTTCTTGTATTTCAGTTCCAGTTGCAGATATGTTCGAATTTTGTGAATAAAATAGTAAATGTTGCGCAGATAATATCACAATATTATTGGCTATTTTTCCGTTTAATTGTCGTGCAAATGTACTTTTCCCTGAACCATTGGCTCCAATCATTACAATATTTCCCTTGATGTTTTTTAATTGATTGAAAATATGGATTTTTGTAAACTTATCCCTAAAAAGATCGATATAGTATAAATATTGAGCTGGAATGTCTTTAATGTAAGTAATTGTATTATTGTCATCCGCTACAATATTTGTAGCAGTATCATTTTGTCTATTAATGAATCGAATTATTTGCTCCACAATATTTGGTTGAAATAAATGCTGCTGTGCTGGGTTAAACAATACTACCTCAGAAAACAAGAAGGTTTTAAAGTGTTCTGTTATCTCACTTTCTATTGGAGGAATAGATACATAATCATTTTCTATCAAAACAATTTTATTCTTTGAATCAATAAATTTATTAAGGTTTACTTCAAAAGTTTGAATTTCTGTAGAAAAACGATCAGAAACAATTTTCTTAATAATATGTTGTTTATCCTCAAATAAATTGCATACAGCTAATAATTGTGTTGCACCAGCGTAGATATTTTCAAATCCTTTTTTTATAGCAGCACGTTCTTCTGGTGTTATCATAAAAAACTTCCTTTCTCACAATAGTATTGGTATTAGATAAAAATTTTTTCACAACAAACTTAATACTGACCCCAAACATGAAATAAGGAGGTCATTATCTAACTATATATGTAAAGTGATGAGTAAAAACAATTATACATTGGAACAACAAAAAAGGCTTCACACTCAAGCCGCGTAAAGCCTTATAAAATACTACTGGCAGAGAGGGTGGGATTCGAACCCACGGTACCTTGCGGTACGTCTGATTTCGAGTCAGAGACCTTCGACCACTCGGACACCTCTCCATAACCATGTTCTTAATCAACGGTAATAGTATACCATAAATGGCAATAAATAAAAACCACTGATAAAAAACTGTTTCATTATAACATGAAACTTTATGAAATTTTTCTGCATACATAATAAAAAACAGAATGAATAAAAATTACATTCTCTTATGACGCATTACCGCTACTGCACCCCAGTTGCACCCTAACTGTAAAATAATTACTAAAAAGCATAATTTTATGTAGTCAAAAAGTCAGCAACATCAAGGCTTCGCGGCACTTTCTCTAAAAAACACAATTTCTGCTGGATTGATTTCGAGTCAATCACCTTCGACCACTCGGACACCTCTCCGTAAGTGTTCTATAGAGAACATAAAATATTATATCATAGAATGCTAAAAAATAAAATACATAAAGCTAGTTTTTTCAAAAAAAAGCCCTTTTTAACAAAAAATACAAGATGAATTGTTACGTAAAATATTACAGAACAATTCATCTTGCTTTTTTTTCTTGTTTATTCATTTCCCTACGCTGGCGAAAAAATGTTTTCATTATTGCAGAACATTCATCACTTAAAACGCCTGCTGTAACCTGCAATTGATGATTCAATGCAGCATTATCGACAATATTAAATACCGATTCTGCTGCGCCAGCTTTATAGTCCAAACCACCATAAACAATACGATCAATTCGGCTCATAACAAGTGCACCTGCACACATTGGACAAGGTTCTATCGTGACATATAATGTCGTTCCCGTTAAACGCCAACGTTTCAGCTGCTTGCAAGCTTCTTGAATCACAATCATTTCTGCATGTGCCGTTGCATCATGCCAAGATTCACGCATATTATGCCCAGAAAAAATTATACCGCCATTTCTATCCACCAAAATCGCGCCTATTGGTACTTCGCCCAAATCGAATGCTTTCTGTGCTTCTGCCAAAGCAAGTCTCATATATGTTTCATCTTGATTCATCTTGTCATTCCACACTCCACTACTTGTATGAGTGCATTATACACTACCACTAAAAAAGCGTCAAACTCGAGGCATCCTGCCCAACTCCAATGTATATGCTGCCGAGGGTTGTTCTTCTACTGACTTTTCCATTGTATGTTTCAATATGTTTCGGAAAGCTGATTGTTTCTTTTTCTTCGGGTTGTCAAAAGATTGACTTTGTTGATCATACTTATTTTTCAGATCGTATTGATGAATTTTTTGAACCCTAATAATTTCCGATACTTTTGGTAACATGACGTCTCCCCCTTAAACTACTTGAATTAACATCCTTGTTACTAATATTATCGGCATTATTTGTAAAAACTTAATAGTTTTTGTAAAAATAATAGGACTTTTTCCTTATTGCTATAATTGAATTAATGAATATTAGTTTTCAAATTGTTATAATGTCGTTTAAGTACGAAGATTTTAAACTTTATATTATGAGCAATAACAATTTAATTTTGTACTGCTTTTTTCAAATTGCGCATGTCATTTTGTTCATAAATTAGCAATTGACTGAACGTCAATTGGAAACACAGTGCCAGTGCCCCTATCAAAAGAAGGATGACCATCAAAATAATGCCCGTCCAACCATAATTTTTCAAAAAAACACCGCCTACAGCCCCGATCGCACTACCGCCTACGTAATAGAAAAACATATACAAAGACAAGGCAGAGGCTTTTATCTTAAAAGATGCTATTTTTCCTGCCCAACTGCAAGCGGCAGAGTGACTGCCAAAAAAGCCAAAAGTTAAAATTGCCAAGCCAAAAATTTTAATAATAAGGCTTGTTGCCAGCGTCAAAGTCACCCCAACGATCATAATCATAAGACCAAAGCATAATATGCGCCCATTGCCATATTGATCTGACATACGCCCCAAAACCGCAGAACCAATTGTGCCAAAAACATACATCAGAAAAATAAATCCAATTAATGTTTGACTTAAATTGTAAGGAGCTGCCATAAAAATATACGTAATATAATTATAAATACAAGTAAAGGCACCAAAGATCAAAAATGCTATACCATAAATCCCCCAAAGCTTGGTGTTGGTAAAAGTTTCTTTTATATTTTCCCAAATAGGAACAGACTGTCTTCCAGCCGCTGGTTTGTTTTTAGCTGCCGGCAAAGCAAAATAAAACAGCACACTAATCAGCACATAAATTAGCCCCACACTGCCAATCCCAACTCGCCAAGAAACATAATCGGTGAGCACACTAATTACCAAACGCCCCACCAAGCCACCGATTGTAATCCCCGCGACATAAAAACCTACAACCCGACCAATCACAGCTGGTTCGAATTCTTCATTGATATAGACCAAAGCTAAAGCCGGATACCCCGCCAATAAAAAACCCTGTAATGCCCTAATTTCCAAAATAAGCTGAAAATCCGGACTGACTGAAACACCAATTGCCAATAACGATGATATCAGTAAAGCAACCGTCATTGTATATTTACGATTTAATTTTTTGGCAAAACCGGCAATCAGCAGCATCGACACTGCCATTCCCATTGTGGCGAAAGACATTGCAAGACCTGCCGTCATCGGCGTCAACTTAAAGTTTTCTGCCAAAACCGGAATAATCGGCTGCACAAAACACTCGACGCCAAAAGCAACAAAGCTCCCTAAAAACAGACTCGCAATTGCCCGCCAATATTTTACTGTACCTTTTTGTATATATTCATTCACTATGATCATCCTCTTATATAGCAACTCTTTCTTTATCTTTATACTACGCGCCCCCTATCTATGTGTCCAATACACCGTTTAGATATAAATGATAACCTCCGTGCATTATATTAAATATTTATACCGATAGCTCTTGCAATGATCTATGTTTATCGGTTACGTTAATTTAAATCATGCACAATAAACATAATTATTATAATTAAATAACATAAATATAAAACATATATTAAAGCCAATCAATTACTAATAGTTATTATTATATTTACTTTAAGCTATAATTCGCGTAAATATAAGTTTTCAATAATAAATATCTATATAAATAATAAAAAATAGTCATGGAATTTATTGAATTTTTCTATTATAATAAAATTCAAACAATACTTTTTATGCATCATAAAGTCAAACGGTAGTAACTATTAAATACAATTTGGGAGGATTCCTGTGGAATTAAATCAATTAGAGTACTTCAAAGTATTGGCACGTATCAATCACTTCACGCAGGCAGCTGAAAGTATATCCGTATCACAGCCTGCACTCAGCCGTTCAATTGCAAAATTGGAAAAGGAACTTGGTGTTCCGCTTTTTAATCGTGTCGGTAAAAAAATCAAATTAACACAATATGGCCAGACTTTTTTAATTCACGTTGAACGAGCTTTGCAAGAAATTGCCAACGGCAAGCAGGCTCTGGTTAATTTGTCCGAACCTGATCAAGGTGTAGTAAGTTTATCTTTTTTACATTCCTTAGGCAGTTATTTAGTCCCTGTCCTTTTAAGTAATTTTAAAAAGAAATACCCTAAAATTCAGTTTAATTTAAATCAAAACAACTCAGCTTTACTGACCAAAGAGTTAATCGATGGTGATACCGATCTTTGTCTTTGCTCAACATTAATGACAACGGAAACTCTAGGCTGGGTTTCACTTTGTTCCGAAGAACTTTTTGTTATTGTCCCCTCGAAGCATCCCCTGGCTAAACGAAAAAGTATTCGTCTTGAAGAAATCGTCCATGAACCATTTATCACCTTCAAACCGATGTATGGACTCCGTTTGCTTGGTGATCAATTCTTTGAAACAGCATCGATTCGTCCAAAAATTACATTTGAAGGCGATGAAATCATGACTGTTGCCAGCCTGGTTGCCGCTAATCTTGGCGTTGCCCTTATCCCTCATATACCCGGCCTCGAATATCTGGAAATCGTCTTTATTCCTGTATCAGCACCGCTTTGCACGCGGCCTTTAGGAATTGCCTGGAATACAAATAAGTATCTTTCTCCGGCAGCAAGAAAGTTTCAACAATTCATTATTGATGCCTTTGCGAATCAGGAATCTGTGCCGCTGGCACCTTATATCAAAGAATTTTAAAATGAAGAATCACAAAGAAATCCCCTGAAATATGTTTTGCTGAAAAACATATTTCAGGGGATTTCTTTATATTTTCTTTGGTAATTTTTCCAGCATGATTCTGGCTAAAATGATTCCCAGTAAACCGGTAACAATTTGCGGCCAGCTCATCATGAAGGATAAAATAGCAGCAGTCTTTTCTGGCAGGTGCAGCATGTGGATAACCCACAAAGAACCTACATACAAAATAGCCATTTTTATAAAAGGAGCCAGCCAGACAAATTTTTCCTGCCAAAATTTCCGGCAATAAAGAACATAAACGATATTGCCAACCGCCACAATTGGAATCATAAAAACAATCGCCAGCTGCCCCTGCATAAATGCCACAAGCGGCAATAAAATAGCAATGATACTAGTTGGCATCACCCCTGTATAACAGATAGCCAGAATAAGTGTCATATTGAGTAAACTACCAATCAAAAACATTGTAATTGGACCCGGCAGGGGCAATACCACACGAATATTTTGAATGATCAATGCAATTGCCAAAAAAAGTGCGGCGTATACAAATAATTTCCCTGCATTTTTTTCCTCCATCTAAAAACCTCTTTTCCCGCTAAACAACTACTCCCCATTATAGCAAAAAAGACAGCTATGCAAAACCAGCTGCCTCTCAAAAAATAAATCTATGAAATTATCATTCTCTCATTCTGTTAATTCTTTATCTGTGACTTCAACGTCAGGTGCCGGCACTGCTTTTTTATCCGCTTCCGCCGTTTTATCAGCAAGTAAGATGGCTCGAATTTTACTTTCAATCTCATCGGCCAACTGTGGATCTTCCATCATCGTTTTCTTTACATTTTCCCTGCCCTGACCAACTCTTTTGTCCTGATAGGAATACCAACTGCCACTTTTGTTGATGACTTCCATCTCTGTCCCAAGATCAACAATAATACCTTCACGCGAAATACCATGCCCATACATAATATCAAATTCCGCTTCTTTAAAAGGTGGCGCGACTTTATTTTTCACAACTTTCACCCGTGTTCTAGTGCCAACGATCACATTATCCTGTTTTATCGGTTCTTTTTTTCGCACATCCAACCGAATCGAAGAATAAAATTTTAAAGCCCGTCCGCCCGTCGTAACTTCTGGACTACCAAACATAACTCCCACTTTTTCACGGATCTGATTGATAAAAATAACCGTAGTCTGCGATTTACTGACAATACCAGTCAGTTTTCGCAAGGCCTGTGACATCAATCTTGCATGCAAACCCACGTGAGAGTCGCCCATTTCGCCCTCAAGCTCGGCTTTCGGTACAAGAGCGGCTACTGAATCAATTACAATAATATCAACCGCAGCACTGCATACAAGTGCATCTACAATATCCAGGGCTTGTTCTCCATAATCAGGCTGCGAGATCAGAAGGTTATCTATATCTACCCCTAAATTACGTGCATAACTGGGATCTAGTGCATGTTCTGCATCAATAAATGCTGCCACGCCGCCTAACTTTTGAGCTGCTGCTATAATATGCAGAGCCACTGTCGTTTTTCCCGAAGACTCCGGTCCAAAAACTTCAATACATCGACCACGCGGAATCCCGCCCACACCGAGTGCGACATCAAGTGGTAATACGCCAGTCGGTATTACTTCTATATTCATTTTTGCTGCCGCATCACCAAGTTTCATGATGGAACCTTCACCAAAATCTTTACGGATCTGCTTTAAGGCAGAAGCCAAAGAGGCTTCTTTATTACCAGTTTTATCGATTGATTTATCTGCCATTGCCATCGCTCCAGACATTCACTTCATTTCTCTTAAACATATCACAAAACAAGTGTTCTGTAAAGAAATATAAAAGAAAAGCAACCCCGAATATAGATTAAACCAATATAATTCTCAAATTTGTGTTATAGTAGAAGATATTGACTATTTTCGTAAAAAAGAGACGTCGCTTGCACGTTTGTATAAAATAAACAGATTTACGAGAACGAGAAGGAAGTAATAGCACAATGAGTATTTTAACAGTTGAAAATATGAGCCATGCCTTTGGTGAAAGAACCATCTTCAGTGATGTATCCTTTCGACTATTGAAAGGCGAACACATCGCCTTAGTCGGTGCCAACGGCGAAGGTAAATCGACCTTTATGAAGATCATCACCAACCAATTACTGCCAGATGCAGGAAACATTGAATGGAGCAATAAAATCAGCGTTGGCTATATGGATCAGCATGTCGACTTGAAAAACGGTAATACCGTTGAAACCGTACTAAAAGGTGCCTTTTCCTATTTATTTGATCTTGAAACGCAAATTGCCGACTTATATAATGACTTTGGCAATTTAAGCGAAGAAGAAGGTACTAAGACCTTGCAAAAAATTGCCGGCATGCAGGATATCTTAGATGAAAATGATTTTTACGGTATTGATTCAAAAATTCAAGCTACGGCAGCCGGTCTTGGCATCCGCGAATTTTTAGATGTCGATGCATCAAATTTAAGCGGTGGACAAAGAACCAAAGTCTTACTGGCAAAATTACTTTTAGAAAAACCAGATGTTTTACTACTGGATGAACCAACTAATCATTTGGATGAAGAACATATCGAATGGCTTAAAAGTTATTTGATCCACTATGAAAATGCTTTTCTCTTAATTTCCCATGATAGTGAATTTGTCAATGATGTCATCAATGTCGTCTATCATTTGGAACACAAAAAGCTAACCAGATACGTTGGCAACTATGTGCATTTCCTTAAACTATATGAAATTCAAAAAGAACAACGCCTGATCGAATACAAAGAACAGCAAAACGAAATTTCCAAGCTTGAAAATTTCGTTCGGAAAAACAAAGCCCGTGCCTCTACCGCCAAACAGGCAAAATCCAGAGAAAAGAAATTAGAGAAAATCGATCGTATTGAAATAAAAAGCGAAAATATGAAACCTCAATTTCAGTTCAAAAAAGCTCGTCGCTCCGACAGCATGATCTTCCAATCCAAAAATCTAGTAATTGGTTATCAAAAACCACTGAGCAAATCCCTCAATTTAAAAATGCAAAGAGAACAAAAAATAGCTATAGTCGGTGCTAATGGCTTGGGTAAATCTACCTTGCTAAAAAGTCTGCTCGGTTTATTAGAACCAATCGATGGAAATATTGATTTAGGTGATTACCAGTCTATCGGCTATTTCGAACAGGAATTGGCCGAAGAAAATACGAGTATCGTACTCGATGATGTCTGGTTAAAATTTCCTGAAGCAACCCGCAGCGAAGTACGACGCAACTTAGCTCAATGCGGACTGAGTCATCAGCATATTGAAAGCCCAATCAATCGCCTAAGCGGTGGTGAACAGGCCAAAGTAAGATTATGTAAGCTTATTAATAAGCCAACCAATATACTCGTTTTAGATGAACCGACCAATCATCTCGACGTTTATGCAAAAGACGAATTAAAACGTGCCCTAAAAGCCTATGAAGGCAGCATGATTTTAGTATGTCATGAACCGGAATTTTATAAAGACATCGTAACCGATGTATGGAATTGCGAAGACTGGGCAATCTAAAGTATCCCCTATTTTCACCAAACGGAAACGAAATACAAAAAAGCCCGCAAACACATTAACGATTTCACCTGAAATCCAATACGTTCGCGGGCCTTTTTATATCAAATTACAATTAATATTGCCATTCTTTAACTGTACGCAAGCCTTCCATAAAGCTTTTACCACTTCGCAACGGGGTATTTTTTATATCTGTTGTGACAACTTGCATCACTGGCACTCTTGCCAAACGCCCGTCACTGCCTACATTATTACTGTCACCATAGGAACCTAATGAATTGATCACATAATACTGATCATCCATATGTCCAAGATAAAGCATCACGTGTCCATCCATATGAAGTGTAGCCCCCGGCAACGTTGAATCCAGAACCGACTGCACATTTTGTGGTGTAACGCTTTGGACCTTCCCGACTGCAACCTCCTGCGTATCCGCATCACGCGGCATCATAAAACCAAAAGAGCGATAAATATCCATAACAAAGCTCGAACAATCCACACTATTTTCCAGGCCGCCCCAGCCATATGGCTGGCCATAAAATTTAAAAGCCTGTTTAATGATATTCGCACGTGTATAAGGTAAATTTCCTAAATGCACCTGACCATCAGCAGAAACTGTTTTTTTGATAAAAACTGCTTTCCCATCACTCTGCCGTTGTGGTAATTTTACAATATAATTATTCTTATCTTTACCAACAACAGGTAAATGCGACCCCATTTCCAGCAATAAAGCCTCAGACTTCGTTTGTAGATTGAGTTCCGCCACCGTCACTACCAAAAAGCGATCCGGATTTTGCCATTTCAGCCACTCTTTATAACTCGTTTCGGCAATATTATCAGCCCAAACCCAGCCTCGATAATTATTACTTTGGACAAAATTCCATTTTTGATCGGTACTCTTATATAATATAGCTACTGCCTCACCCGGATTGATAATCGTAGCTTGCAAGGAATCAAACTCCTGATCATCCGCATCATCAAAAATCCCCTCAGTTGCAGGATATAAACGTAAAGAAGAACGTCTAACCGCTAATCCCCATTTTACGGGATTATCAACGGCTGCGGCTCCTAGATTCATGTTACTCAATATTTGATTTTTAAAGGAACCCGAAATGGGCTGCCCGTTCACATACCCTGTCGGAAAATCATTTTCCTGTAACATGGCTTGCAGCGTCGTGCCTTTAACAGATTTCGGATAATTCTTTAAATCATAATTCGTGGTCGGTTGTTTACGAAGCATCTCTTTATTATATTTTGTAATGTCATTACTATTCATAATAACGGCATCACCATTTTTTAAATTTTTGCGCCAAAAATCCACATTATTAACATCCGCTGAACTTGCCAGTACAGAAACTGAACTCACTGCGTAATATATGAAAACCATGGCACAGGAAACTATAAACCTGTTTTTCAAACTAAAATTCCCTTTTAAAAACTGCATGGACGAATCAATTCCTTTCATTTTACTTTCTAACAGGATAACAAAATGATTTTTGAAACTCCTTTGACTAAAAAATTACTGATACGGAGGATTACAAATTTATTTAGTGATCAATTCTTTTACCGTAATTTGCGGATGACGATAACGTCGACGGCCAGACGTACGTTTGCCGAACTCAATACATTGTACTGGGCAAACATGCAGGCACGCCAGACATTCCTGGCAATTGTTCAACCACTGAACCTTACCCGACTCCAATTGAATATTTCCCACTGGACAGATTTTCTTACAAAGTCCACACACCGTACAAGAATCAGCGCAGGAGAATTTTTTATACGAATTCGGCAGTTGATTTTTTTGCCAATAACGTGAAATCGCCGTCCAAAGACTTTTGATATGTTCCCCGTCGAAATGATGTTCTCGCTTAGAAATCATAGCGATGATGCGATCGAGTTTACGATCCGCTTTTGCCAACAATTTATCTTGTTTATCAATAGAAGGCAATGCAGATAATGGAAGATAAATGGATAACATTTGCACAAGAAACCCCGCCGAAAGCTGCTGATCTTTTTTCCCTAAAATATGCTTAACCCGACTCAAAGCGCTACTAAACGCTGAACTTCCGCATGTCACAACAGCAAATACATAGGCTGCACTGGGTATTTCTAATCGTTCAACAAACTCCCTCACCAATGGTGGAACACTAAAATAATGCAGGGGAAAGACCAAGCCAATCTGATCGCCATCTACTAAAATTTTATTTTGATCGCCAAGTGAGGCCATTGCCACTAGCTTACAATCCCCTATTCCTTCACTGATTTTCTTAGCAGCATGGAGCGAATTTCCGGTAGCTGAATAATAATAAATCGTTGTTTTCATCTAAAAATCAAGACCTCCCTGAATGAAGCTTATTTAAAAACTGCATGAACGAATCAAATTCTTTCGTGCTGCTTAAAACAAGATGCATCTCTATTATCGCATTTTACGATCGAAAAGGATAACAAAATGATTTCTAAAACTCTTTTCTTTATAATTAGGAAACATTTTTTTATAATTGTAAATCTCAGTCTTGTAAATCCATCTTATATTTTATTTCGCTAAAGGAAATAAAATAACCTGCCCTAAAGGAGTGCTGCCGTCTACCTTATAAAAGAAAAATACCTCTCTTTGCGAGAGGCATTTTTTTGTAGACATCCGTAAACTATCTTCGTACCGGACCCCATGTTAAAGATTCCAAAAGCATTCGTACACCATCGGAAAACCCTTGGTCATAAAAGATATCTTCGGCAATACTTTCCTGCAGTCCAAGTTTATACCAACTCTCCCGTATTTTTGTCATAGTTTCTTGCGGTAAATTTGCTTCTAATTCTTTCTCTAATTGATTGATCGCCTTCTGCGCCCAATAATAATCTGCCGATATGTCCTCCAAGTTTTTCAAATTCCCTTCTTCGTGCTTCAACAATAACTCCTGTGTTGCCATTTCAAAAACTTGCATAATACTCTCTCCCTTTAATATTTATTTCTGTTTGTGTATATTATACTATTCAAACAGAAATAAATCAATAACATTTTACAATTTTATTTACAAACAGAGGTTTTAATGTTATTTTTTATATGGGAAGGTGACATTTTGGATATTTTAAATACTCGTTTTAAAAACATTCGTGAAAAATTACATTTGAGTCAAAAAGATTTAGGTAACGAATTAGGGCTATCTAATTCTGGTATTTCTAATATTGAAAAAGGAATTCGCAGCGTAACAGATAAACATATAAAATTATTATCTGCTGTATTTAATGTAAATGAAACTTGGCTGCGCACTGGTATCGGTGAAATGTTTATCGAACCTGACGACTCTGCTATAGAACAGCTCGCAAAGACCTACAATCTGGATAAATTTGACCAGCAGCTGCTTCTTACATATTTGGAACTCCCCAAAAGCGACCGTGCTATTTTAAAGAAATATATTCTTAATTTATCTGCAAAAATTTCCGCACCAACATCCAGCACGGATTAAGCTATCCCATCACAGAAAATAGGAACAGATGGCTTATCCGATCGGGAAATTTTAAACATTATAAACGAAATATTAAGCTAGAATAAACTTAGTAACAACTGCATTGCAGCTTACAATAAATTCAAGAAAGAAGTGTTGATATGGATTCAAATTTATTAGCAAAAAGCAATCTATCCCCTGAACAATTAGTATTATTACAAAGCGAGTTTGACAAAAAGAAAAAATCAAAAACAATCGCTTATTTATTATGGTTTTTTACCGGAGCTTTTGGCGGTCATCGCTTTTATGCTGGGGATACCATTCGAGGAATATGTATGTTATTAACACTTGGCGGTATCGGAATTTGGGCACTTATTGATGTGTTTTTTATCGGCAGTCGCATTGAAGAAAAAAATGATGGCCTAGAATCAAATATTTTACAAGATGTTTTAGCTATTGCCGCTTCTAAAAAAGAAGCATTGTCCGAAGCAGTCCAGTAAAATGAATCATCTATCTCTATTGCAATTATTTATTATGTAAATTCATTAAGACTATCAAAAAAACAACGATCCACGCAAAGCTTTATGGCCTTGCTAACCGGGTTATTGTGATAAAATTATTAATAATGTCATTCAACTTTATACAGTGCCTAAATAAAGAGACGACTAGAATAAAATCTAGTCGTCTCTTTATTTAAATTGATCTAATTCTTCCCACCCTAAAAACAGCATTTACTGAAACGGCAGAGTGATATATTGAATGGATATTAAATATATCATTTATATCAATATTAATAATTTTCATAAGTTATTAACATGTTCTTCATAGTTCCTTGATATTTAAATTGTAAAATAAAGCCAAACATAATAAGAGAAGGTGTTCTGTTTGAAAAAATTCTGGTTGGGAATTTTAATCAGCCTTGCAGCAGCAGGGATTTTTTTATCACCAAGCTATGCAGCGAATCATTCTAATGAAACAGTCGTTAATCAACATACTACAATGGTTATGGACGATGGTATGGAAATGTCGCATGAACATGCTTCCGATGCAAGTACGTCGGAAGGAAATACTATGTCCGGAGAAGATATCCATAAAAGCCACGGTTCTGAAAATGCAGGTAAAGAACCAAATCACCATAAACATGATGACCGGACAACAGGAAAAGCAGGTGTCGGTCCTAATTGGCCATTTATCTATACCTTTTTGTTGTTTAATACTATCGTTGTTATTTCTGCTGGCGTAATGAAATTCAGAAACAAGGAGGTGTTGGGAAATGGACGAAAAATTTAATTATGTATTAAAAAGAATTTTTAAAAGTCGCTGGTACCCTGGAATCTTGCAATGGCCTACAGCTATCGTATTTTGCGTTATTATCTTTCAAATGCTCTTTGGAAGTTCTTCCCCGCATGATAATTTCGGTACTGCAATGACATGGATTTTTTGGTGGTCTATTATTCCGCTAACCTTCTTGATTGTAGGACGTGTTTGGTGTGCAATTTGTCCTTTTGCCATGTTAAGTGATTTTGTGCAAAAATTTGTAGGCAATCATCGTCCCGTACCTCGTTTTTTAAAAAAATATGGCATATGGATTATTGATTTTATATATGTGCTAATTACCTGGAGTGATCATGTTTTTGGTATGGTAGAATATCCCCGAGGCTCTGGCGTTATAATGCTCTTAATTACCACAGGTGTAATCGTTTCCGGAGCTTTTTTTGAGCGTCGAACTTGGTGTCGTTATCTTTGTTTTTTAGGTGGACTATCAGGGAATTATTCACGTAGTGCAGCTTTAGAACTTCGGAGTTCTCCTGAAACATGTAAAACATGTAATGTAGCAGCTTGCTATAAGGGGGGAGAGCAAGCTCCCGGATGCCCAATGTTTGAATTTCCTAAAACAATGGACAGCAATGCTTCCTGCAATTTTTGTGGAGACTGTATAAAAAATTGTCCCAATGATTCTATCAAGGTTTCCCTTCGTATGCCAACAAAAGAACTTTGGTTTATTCAACGCCCTAAAGTTGCAGAAGCTTTCTTAGCGGTAATTATTATGGGAATCGTTTTTGTTCAAAACATTACAATGCTTGACGTCTGGGCTGAAGCACAACATTACCTAGAAATATTTTTAGGCACAGATAATTATGCGATAACATTTACCGTAATTTTTGCTATTGCCATGGCTATTCCTGTTTTATTACTTTACATTACCAGCTGGATTAGTTCTCGTATAAACTCTGCTTCGACATATATAAATTTTGCTCGTTTTGGCTATGCATTAATCCCCTTGGATTTTGCCGGACATATGGCACATAATTTATTTCATTTGCTTGCCGAAGGAAAAGCTGTTTTGTATGCCGGTATGGCAATGTTTGGAATACATGTACAGCCAACTTCAACAGCAGTACTATCGGCAAACACAATAGAAATCATGCAATTTGCATTGTTGTTCTTAGGTGTAGTAGGGTCTGCCTATACAGCATATCGTATTTCTGGATTTAATTACGGACCACAAAGCAATGATCCGAAAAAACAAGCAATATACTCCTATGTTCCTTATGTGATATTAATTATTCTATTGACTCTGTTAAATGTATATATTTTCCTACTTCCAATGTCACATCGTGCCTAACTGTCACAGCTTCTTGATTCACTCTAAAAAAACCACCGTCGAAGCACCCTAAGCACAGGTAAGTGCCACATTAGGAATAAATGATAAAATCCGCAATCTTTATAGTTAAAGGTTGCGGATTTTTATCATTCAAAACTCTTCGTAACTGGCTGGATTTTGGTTAGCAAGACGTCCATTTTCTTGATTTAATGTCGAAATCATCATCATATCTTGTTCGCTTAAGGTAAAGTCAAAAAGAGCTAAATTTTCAAGTTGGCGTTTGGGAGAGGAAGACTTTGGTATAGGAATGGATCCGAGTTGTATGTGCCACCGAAGAATGATTTGTGATATGGATTTGTGATGTGTTTCTGCAATTCTTAAAAGTTCCTTATTTTCCATCAGTAGAGTATTTTTGCGACCTAAGGGACTCCATGATTCAGTAATAATTCCGTGTTTTTGATTATATATAAGTTGTTCTTTTTGCGAGAAAAAAGGATGTAATTCAATCTGATTGATGCTTGGTATTACGCCAGTTTCTTGAATCAATCGTTCAATATGCTCTGGCAAAAAGTTACAAACTCCAATAGATCGGATTAACCCCCATTTTTTTGCATCGATTAACGCTTGCCACGCTTCTACATATAAATTTTTAATCGGGTTTGGCCAATGAATTAAATAAAGATCATAATAATCTAAATTTGCTCGATATAAAGATTCTTGGATCGTTGTAATGGCTTCATTATATGAATGATGTCTTCCTGGTAATTTGGAAGTAATCAGTAGCTGCTCTCGTGGAATGAATGAACGTCGCACAGCTTCACCAACTACTCCTTCATTTTCATAATTAAAAGCTGAATCCAATAAACGATAGCCAATATTTATGGCGCTTAGTATTGCCTGTACCCCTGCAGCCCCATTTAATGTATAGGTGCCAAAACCAACACGTGGTAATGCTAAACCATCGTTTAAGATGACTTCGGGAATTGTATTTTTCAAAATCCATCCACCTCAATACTTTGTTTTAGATATATTATATACCGACTGCTCTGGAATGTCATTCTATTAGTAAATACTATCAGGTATTTATCTTACATTTTACTTGTCAAAAATTTAGGGCAGGCAACGTGATGGATAATATTTTGAAACAAATTCTATCTATTTTTTGCTATTATGCAACAAACTGCATGTTGATGTGCCAATCCAGCTGAATTACAGTCTATAATTTGCTCATCATAATATAGAATTTGCCAATCTGCATAGAACTTAGGCACATCACCTGATAAATAAAAGAATTCATTTTTCTCCCAGTCTGGTGCAATCTTGATAAAAGGCTTTTCTACAAAAACTAGATGTGCATTAATTCCTCCGACAGCCGTATTTTTCTTATAATTTTCAAAATGATCTTTTCTTTGATCAAGCGGTAAAAATTGTAAACTTCCACTTGAATAAATAATATTATATGTTTTTTTCAATTCGTAGTTAATCATATTTTCATGCAAAATATTAACATTACAGCCATTTTCTACACTATATTTCTGTATTTTTTCTATACCAGGTTCAGATATCTCTAACGCATCGACTTGAAACCCATTCTTTGCAAAATATACTGCATCACGACCTTCGCCGCTTCCAATGTCTAGCAAACTTCTATTTGGTATATCATCAACTAATTTTATAATTTGTTTTGCTAGTAAAGACGGTTCCTTCCCCCAATAATACGTTTCTTTTTGATATTGATTATCATATGGGCTTGTCTTTTCTATCAAGATCTCGCCAACTAACAAATAATCTATAGATACTTGTAAGACTTGTGCCAACAATGGTAATATCCCTGTATCAGGCAATGAATCACCATTCTCCCACTTAGAAATTGCTTGTGGCGTAACATTTAAAAAAGAACTCATTTTTTCTTGCGTATAATTTTTATTTTTTCTCAATAGCGCAATTCTTTTCCCAAATTCTATATTATTCAACATAAAGCATCATCCTTAATTTTAATTAACAGTATTGTCAAAAATAATTCTATGCTTAAATATATTGAATGTCCAACAAATATTATTTGAAGTTTCTACATAAAAATCAACCAGTAGTTGTTTTGGCTTTTCCATTTGAAATGCTCATGAACACCACTAACACTTGACAAAGAACCAAAAAAAGCCCCCCATCGCTGGGAGGCATTGATTTCATTTGGTGTGATTGGGGGGAGTCGAACCCTCGACCTATTGCTTAGGAGGCAACCGCTCTATCCGTCTGAGCTACAACCACACACTAAGTTATAGTATAACAAAGCAATGATTCTTTGTCAAAATTTCTCTATTCTACATTGTAGCGAGAAACCCAGTCTTTATGGGATGCGATGTATTTTTTTAGTTCCTTGATGCCAGCATCTTCGTTACTGTCGGGTACAATAGAATAAAATCTGCCATCGATTCCGTCCGTTTCAACAATCCAGCCCTTGCTTTCATTCCAGTAATTATAGGTCATGATTTTGCTTGTTTCGTTCGTTAAATTATAGATCTTTTTGCGGAATTTTATTTCCGTCACTTTGCCGCTCGTATTGCGTTCTTCCCATACCCAAAGGGTTGCCGTATTACCACGCAGACGAATTGTGGTGGTGTCAGCCCAGCATACGGTAGAACCGTCTGCTGCTTCGGATTTCCACAAGGTTAACCAGCGGTCACTTGCTTTGCTCTGCTGGGTTTCATGTTTGTTAAATACCTGATCGACAATCAGACAATAAAAATCTTCATCAAAAGAGCGAGAATTTATCTCTTTCACGATAGGTGTACTGGTATCTTTCGACCATAATACATTCCCATTCACATCATAAAAAATCTCCTGTACATATTCTACCGTACGCTCCTGTGGATTTATATGAAGTCTGGCTAAACTATAGCTGAGTCTTGCCGGATCTGGAATAATAGCTTGAATTCCATAATTCGCAATTGTTTCTGCCGCACCAGCATAATCATAACCGGTTTTGGTCCAGGCTTCAATTTGAGTTGCGATATTATTTTTTTGCACGGTGACCACAACTCGTTCCGGTGCAAAGTATTTACTGTATTTGCTATCCGATGAAATCCACTGCCACTCTGTTTCCGCACTTGCTACCTGGATATTTGCTATAAGAAATGTAAACAGCAAAAACAACAGCATGATTTTTGAATGTTTCAACATATCATCTCTCCTCATATTGGCTGGATCAATAAAAATCACAGCTTATTTAAATTACGAACTCTTTTCTATTATACTATATCAGGGGATTTTCTTCTCTAAAAATCCGCAAAAATTATTTTCTTGCTAAAATCAAAAGGAAAATTCGCCCGTCTATTGTTTTCTGGGTTTTTGAACTATACAATAGAGAAAAGGAGTGACTGATTCATGGACGAAAAAAAATATCGACGGATTCTGGCAGTTTCAGATATCCACGGACAAAAAAAATATTTTCTCAAAGTTTTAGAACAGTCTCAATACGACCCCTCACAAGATTTATTGATTATCGCAGGCGATTCTTTAGACCGCGGTGAAGATAATATTGGAAGTTTTGAACTCTGCCAGAATTTACACAAAAACGGTGCTATTTTCCTGAAAGGCAATCATGAACAAATGCTGGAAGAAAATCTACAAAAAATGCTAGCAGATACGAACTGGAAAAAACGTCCGCCAGAAGAACTTTTGATTTGGTTCACCTACAATGGTGGGTCAAAAACGCTGAACGAAATCAAAGATTTTTCGGTGACAAATTTAACCCAACTTTTTTTCTACATTCGTGCCATGCCGACACATTTTGTAATAGATGATTATATTTTTGCTCATGCCGGTATCAATCCAGCGAAAGAACTGGCTGAAAATACAACCAAAGATTTTATCTGGGGACTTCGTGATTTTTACGCGCACCCGGCTTATGTCGGCAAAACGGTCATCTTCGGGCATACCCCTACATTTTATCTGCCGAATGCCCCCAAACGTATCAGTGACTCACTAATCTGGCATGATCCGATTCACCATGACAAGATTGATATCGACTGTGGTTGTGTCTTTGGCGGGCGTCTAGCCTGCTTGGAACTTCCGTCCTTACAAGAATATTATTGCTCATAACCTAAGTCGCACGTTATAAAAAACCGTACAATTGACCAATTTTCTATATTTTTTCGCTCCACAGAAGGTGCTCATTTAGAGGTTTAGGATCTATCAGAAACGAGATATTCAGAAGCGCTTCAAACAGATATTTCACATAGTTGTATTGTCAGAAAATAAAAAACGTATTTGCAAATTTCCGGTTTGATTCTCTTGTGATTTGAAAGATTGATAAATATAAGAGATGTAACAATGTCGTTCTTACCCCCTTGTAAATATTCAAGTTTTAGAAAAATTTTGCTTGTAAAAAAAGAGCGATCGCATGGAGTGGCGGGCATACCTGGCAAATCCAGGGCGAATACAGAAAAATGCCTTTTGAAGAAGACAGTGCCCTACGACATTTAAAACCCCGTCAATCCCTGTTTTACAGGGATTGACGGGGTTTATTCTTCCTTATGTGTGTTTTTTTAATAATGCATTTCTCTTTATATTCCATAGACTATAAGGCTAATTTACGTAAAGATTTCATAAAAGCTGGTAAAGCATCGCTCAATTTTCCAAAATAGAGATCATCAATATTTTCAATTAGAGGGATTCCTTGATTCACTTTATCTCGACCAGCATCCAGTAAAAGTATGATTTTGGCGCGTGTGTCTGTAGGATGTTGCATCCTTTGAATATATAGTTTTTTTTCAAGCAATTTTAATATTTGCGAAGTTGTCATTACATCAATCGAAGAATGATCTGCAACCATTTTTTGTGTTGGATCTTCACCACGATTTTGAAAATAGGCAATGACTGTCAAAATCACAAGTTGCGAATGTGTTAATCCAATGGTATGAAGAGTTTTTTGTATTTCACTGTACCATTTACTATAGGCTTTAATAAATAAGAACCCGGGACTTTTTGAAGAATCATTTTGATATTTCGAATTAAACATTTATATCTCCACAAGTTTTTTTATCGCTAATATAGATTGAGGTGTGTCTGAAAATATATTAGATAAAAACAAAATATCTTGATCTGTAATTTCACCGGTTGATTTCTCCAATTTTGCACTCACTTTTAATAATGTCCCATTGTCATCTGGCGTAAATTCATGGCCAAAACATATTGCAATTCCTGTGTGAGGAATCTCTGTGCGATCCCAATATTGACTATATGGAATCACCGAAGTGAGTGTATATACCATTTCTGGCTGGTCTGCCAATTTCATAACACCAAAAGTCCCTGTTGAAAATAACCCATCCAATTTAATATATTCTAAATCTGTTTCCCATTGGCGGCGCTTATCAAAATCAGCATACATATTCCAAATGTCCCGTGCAGGTGCTTTAATTTTAGTTTGAAATGTAAATTCCAACATTTTATCTACCTCCATATATTATATACACTTATTATAAGTTAACTTATTATATAGCGCAATGAAAAAATAATTTTAGTGTTGCTGTTTTTAAAGGATAGATACATTACTTCACTTGCTACGAAACCAAAAAATGGGAACTATCTCGTTGGTGTTCCTCTTTTTTTCAATTACACGTACGCTCAGACGATTAAACGCCTGGGAGTTCTTTTTTTGTAAAAAAACTGCCGCACGTTTTTGCAACGTGCGACAACACCTTTTTCATTTAGAAATCAATTTTATCCAAGATACCGGACAAATAGGCGAGCACGACACCATAATTGGACATCGGTACATTTTGGGAGCGAGCCTTTTCCGCACGGGATAAGACATATTTGCGATTGAACATGCAAGCTCCGCATTGAATGACAAGATCATATCCTGATAAATCATCAGGAAAATCGGTACCACTCACAACTGTTATCGTAAGCTTTTCACCAATTTTTGCACGCAGCAATCTTGGCAATTTTTCGCGGCCAATATCTTCTTTAAGCGGTGCATGTGTGCAGGCTTCGGCAATCAATACATGAGAATCTTCCGTCAAGGAAGCAATGGATTTTGCACTTTCCGTGAAAAATTTGATATCCCCTTTATAATTAGCAAAAAGCACCGAAAATGAAGTCAATTTACTTTCTTTCGGCTTTTTATCATACACTGTTTTAAAGACTTGTGAATCGGTAATGATGAGATTAGGTGGATTTTTCATTGCTGCTAAGGCTTCATCGAGTTTATCTGTTGTTGCACTCATAACAAGACATTTTTTATCGAGCAAGTCACGTAAGGTTTGCACCTGTGGCAAAATCAAGCGGCCTTTTGGTGCCTGAATATCCTGCGGCATCACAAGAAGAACCGTATCGCCAGTTTTGGCAAGATCACCAGTAATGCTTTTAATTTCATAATCTTCCGGCAGGAGACGAATAATTTCTTCCCGGATTTTTGCTATCCCCTGTTTTTCTTTTGCACTGACAACAATCGGGTCCAGCCCACTGTTTTTCTTAATGACCTTTTTGAGTTCATCAATACGATCGGCAAGAATATCCGCCTTGTTGATAATCGCCACGACTGGTGTTTTCGCATGTTTAAAATGAGCAATCCATTGCAGTTCTTCGACAAGATCAACATCGCTGAATAAGACAAGTGCAATATCGGTTTTTTCACGAGCTAGTTTCGTTTTTTCGACACGCATTGTGCCGAGATCTCCACTATCATCAAAACCAGCTGTATCGATAAAAACGCATGGACCAATTCCATATATTTCCATAGATTTATAAACAGGATCTGTTGTCGTTCCTGCCACTTCGGACACAAGGGCAATATTTTGATTGGTAAGAGCATTGACGAGTGAAGACTTGCCACTATTACGTTTGCCGAAAAGCCCGATATGAAGGCGATTTGCTCTTGGTGTATCTGTTAAGCTCATAGATTTTCCTCCAAATATATAAAGGGGTGCTATAAAACAGACGCCGTAAAAACAATCTATATTGTTTTACTGTGTTATGTTTTATAACGACCCCTTTGTCATTTATTCTTTTGTATATAAAATGCGTTTAAAATCTGAAATCACGTTTCCCATCATGTAGTTCCTGCAAATGTTCCTGTGCGGTTACACGCACTTTTGGATTCGGGATATTGGGAATTTGGGCTTTAATGGCGATTTCGCCTTTACGCTGCGTATCTTCTGATGCATAATCTTCCAAATATTCTTTGAGCGTCATCAAAGCATTTGGCAGGCAGCAGTTCGCAATCTGACCTGATTTCACCAATTTCATGAAACGGTCACCCGTGCGGCCTGCACGGTAACAAGCCGTACAGAAGCTTGGTATATAATCAAGATCGAGCAGCCAGTTCACGACCTGATCAAGGGTACGTGTATCGTTGACGTCAAACTGCGCTGAATTGTCATCTTCAGCTTCTTTATGATCATAACCACCAACACTGGTACTGGATGCACCACTGATTTGTGAAATCCCCAAATCTAAGACACGTTCACGAGATTTTTGTGATTCACGGGTCGAAACAATCATCCCTGTATATGGTACGGCAATTCGAATAATAGCAACAATTTTAGCAAAAACATCGTCATCAATTGCATTCGTGAATGTTGCCGGATCAATATCGTCAGCCGGACGAATCCTCGGTACACTGATCGTATGTGGGCCAACGCCCATTCTGGCTTCAAGATGTTCCGCATGCATCAAAAGACCGGTAAAGTCATAACGATACATATTGAGACCAAAAAGTACGCCAATACCGACATCGTCGATGCCGCCTTCCATCGCCCGATCCATTGCTTCTGTATGATACGCATAATTATGTTTCGGACCAGTCGGATGAAGTGTTTCATAATTTTCTTTATGATACGTTTCCTGAAATAAGATATAGGTACCAATCTGTGCTTCTTTCAATTTGCGATAATTTTCTACCGTTGTTGCGGCAATATTGATATTTACCCGGCGAATTGCCCCATTTTTGTGTTTAATATTATAAATTGTTTTAATACTGTCGAGTACATATTCCATAGGATTGTTGACAGGGTCTTCGCCTGTTTCAATAACCAGACGTTTATGCCCCATATCCTGCAAAGCAATGACTTCTTTTTCAATTTCAGCCTGCGTCAGTTTTTTGCGGCTAATCGTTTTATTTTTATGATGATATGGACAATATACACAACCATTTACACAGTAGTTGGAAAGGTATAACGGCGCAAACATAACAATGCGATTGCCGTATAGTTTTTGTTTTAATTTTTTTGCCAGCGTAAACATTTTTTCATTGAGATCTTCCTGGTCACATTCTAATAAAATAGATGCTTCACGATGACTGATGCCTTTACCAGCAGATGCCTTCTCAATGATTTGCTCAATTAATTCACGATTGCCTTTATTGGCTTTTGCATAGTCTAAAGTTTCTAAAATTTCTTCGTGGTCAATAAATTCTGTTGCTTCGCCTGATTTTGGATCATACATAGCTTACTCTCTCCTTTTGTGTCATTCCGCAGTCGACGGCATTTTGGCATAAATCGTCTTCGTACTTACATTTGGCAGCATACCCAGTTTGCCTGATAATGCACTGATTTCATCCTGCGGCGCATCCATAACAATACTGATAACCGAAATATTTCGCTTGTGGTAAGGAATCCCCATACGCCCCACAATATATGTACCATATTCTTCTAAAATAGAATTCATTTTACTAACAGAATCTCGGTTTCCCACCATAATTCCAATCAGTGCCACACGTGTTTCCTCCATATAAGAACTCCTCCGTTCAGACATAAAAAAATCCTGTGCAGCCAAGGCACAGGAATAGTATATACACCAAAATTTAGACAATAAATCAAGTGTCACTATAACTCGCCTTCTCATTCAGGACGAACCTTCATGAAAATCAGCACGATTACTTTTATCCAAAATTCGGTTTGTTGTCAGGTAATAGAATCCTATCCCTAAACAACGCACCCGCTATTTAAAATAAGTATAGCACCGTTTCAGCGAAAAAACCATACTTATTTAGCTGGCGCACACTCAAACTTCCCATATAAACAGAGCTGTTTTTACCTTATAAATTCAAACAAAATGATGACGTATTTTATAATAAGTTGTTCTCCCTGTTAGAAAAGCCCTTTTGTTTTTTATCATTAAATCCTTATCCATAAATTCCAATCTTGTTCCTTCTGCTATTATCACAATTACTCTTTTATAATTCTAACTTCATACAACTACTTGATGTTGGACAAAAATTATTTAGCATGGAACTTTGTATAAGTTCATTTGGTATTTCTGATCGTTGTATCTTATGAAACCCCCAACGCACTACAAATTTTTCTGCTGTATTCGTTAAAAGGTATGCATCTTTGCTGCCTGCAGCACGTGCTATTTCTAAACAGCGATTAAATAAGGCTGCCCCTATACCACGTTTTCTTAACTCTTGAGAAATTGCCATTGATCTTAGCATTACGCCATGTCCAGCAAATTCGATTCCAATAACGCCTACAATGTCTTCACATTCAGCTACTAAAAAATTCGATAAATTTTCTCGTACACCGACGTTCGTTAATCCGCTGTCTGACAAAAGTTTATCAATCGCTGATAAATCCGATTCTCTAGCAGTACGAATCGTATAATCCGTATCTACGACAAGCTTATCAGTTGGCTTTTTAGCACGAATAAAAGCACTTACCAAACTACCACTTAAAGATTTTCTTTCCGGTTCTGACAGTTCAGATAAAAGCACATCTGCCTGTTCCTGGCTAAATTCATACGTCCGTGTTCGTACTATTTCTATATTAGTAAACCCCGCAGAAATAAGTTTTTCCCTATATTCTTCTTCAAGCAATGCCCCAGCTATGCAGCCTGCCCAGGCTGTTATATTTTTTTGTACGCAATGGTAAGACACGAGTTAGTACAATATCGGAGATTGCTAACCTGCCACCAGGTTTTAACACACGATAACCTTCCTGTAACACTTTATCTTTATCACCGGAAAGATTAATAACACAGTTAGAGATAATTACATCAATTGCATTATCGATTAATGGAATGGCTTCTATGTGACCTTTTAAAAATTCGGCATTGGAAATTCCCGAACGAGCCTTATTTTCTTTAGCCACTGCTAACATTTCGTCCGTCATGTCCAATCCATAAGCTTTACCATAAGTTCCCACTCGCTTTGCTGAAAGAAGTACATCAAGGCCAGCACCGCTGCCTAAATCCAACACAATTTCTCCCGCATGTAACTCTGCAAGGGCTGTTGGGTTTCCTCACCCGAATGATCCCTTAACGATGTCTTCAGGCAATCCCTCCATTTCATTTGCTTCATATAAATTTCCTGTTATTGGATTATGAGATGCCCCAGCACCACAACAACTCAACTTCTTTGTAATAGCTTGTGCATATTTTTTTCTTACATCTTCCCTAATATCTTGTGTCATACTATCCACCCCTATCATTTATTTATATTTATCAGCAATGATGCCCCTTAACTAATTAACAGCATCGTTTTTTGTGTATTGCTTCTGAGAAAAGTTGCAAACTTTCTATCACTTGTTCTCGTTTCTCTTTCGGGATCTCCTCTATAATTTCTGTAAAATATACTGCCATTCGCTGCTCGATAGTTCCAAACAAGACTTCACCTTTTTGGGTGAGTTGTAACACGACATAACGTCGGTCACTCAAATCGGGTTGCCGAACTAAAATATCATTATTCACTAACTGTTCTACCGTTCTACTGACTGTACTCTTATCAAGGTTTAGTAATTCTGATAATTCATTGACAGATATTTGCTTTCTCCTACCTGTTTCAACGATTGTATGGCATTGGGTTAACGTGATACCACAGCATACTGCCTCACTCCTATCTAAAAATCCAAGATTGCGAATTAACAAGCGGGTAGTTTCTCTAAGCCGCTGACTAGTATCTAAATTTTTCATAAAATCACCTCTTGATGACATCTTACTATGTATAGTTGTATTTTGCAACTGTTTCTTAACGAAACTATATGTTCAATAAATAATTGCTCGAATAGTTGGCAGCATAACCGATCAGATAGGTCGAAAGCTTAGACATGATGGATTTGCAACTCCAAAAGCTAGTTGTCTTGCAGGAATTGGTGCTGGCATTCAATCGTTTATTGATGCGGCCAAAGGTGCAGACAGGGTCATTCCTATCGATGGCTGCGATATAGAATGTGCTAAGAAAACGCTTGAAAACATAGGAATTCAACCACAACTAGTTATATTAACACGAATGGGCCTAGAAAAAGATAACTCATCGCCTACGCCTGAATTAGTTAATGATCTTTGTCAGACTATCGTAAATCAGTTTAAATAACATGATTTTTAAACAAAAAGCACATACTGAGATAAAAATCATCTCGGTATGTGCCTTTTGTTTAAACGTAAGCGTCTCATAGGTTCTTTTCAATTTTAGTTGAAAGAACCTATGGTGCCGTGGTAAAAGCTAAACTATCAGAGTGCGCACCATTAAAAATCACCTAAAACTGGAGAGAAGCCCTTGATCAACCTTATATCACTTATCCGTATATCATTTGGTACAATCTCAACGCAACCTTGGCGGCAGTACATAACAACAATATTTTGCCCGCCAAAAATATTCTTTCTAGCTTTTTTCTTTAATTGATTGAGACTCAAAGTCAAACCAATGCTGCGTCCGGTTGCAGAAGCTACACACCGACAACATAACTGGAACTTCCACCAGCACGCCAACAACAGTAGCCAGTGTCGCTCCTGACGTCAAACCAAATAAGGAAATAGTTACCGCAACCGCTAATTCAAAAAAGTTGCTAGCTCCGATGAGGGCCGCTGGTGAAGCGATATTATGTGGTACTTTAAAATACCGGGCCAAACCATAGGTTAACGAGGAATTAAAGTAGACCTGAATAATAATCGGGATGGCAATCAGAATAATACTAAACCAATTATTTGTAATGACTTCCCCTTGGAAAGCAAAAATAATAATGAGTGTTGCTAGCAACGCAATAATAGTTACTGGTTTTAAAGGCGTCAATATTGTGTCATTAAACCACTTCTCACCATGGGATGGAATCAATATCCGTCTAGTAACATAACCCGCAACTAGTGGAATGACAATATAGAGTAGCACTGACATAAACAATACATCTTTAGGTACGACAATGTCAGAAACCCCTAACAAGAGCATAACAATTGGTGCAAATAAAAACAGCATAAGCAGATCATTGACAGCTACCTGCACCAATGTGTATGCAGGATCACCGTCCGTCAAATAGCTCCACACGAATACCATAGCAGTGCAAGGTGCCGCCGCTAGAATAATGGTGCCAGCTAAATATTCATTGGCCATTTGTTCACCAATCATACCAATAAAAAGATATTTGAAAAAAAACCACCCCAGTAGTGCCATGCTGAATGGTTTTACTAACCAGTTGACAAACAAGGTGATGAATAGTCCTTTCGGTCTATCGCCAACTTTAAGAATAGCTGAAAAATCGATTTTCAACATCATGGGATAAATCATCAGCCAAATTAAAACAGCAATAGGTAAATTCACGTGACTAATTTCCATTTTGCTCAGTGAATCAACCACCCCAGGTAATAACTTGCCAAAACCAATGCCAATCACAATGCATAATGCTACCCATAAGCTTAAATACCTTTCAAAAAAGTCCAACCGTTTTTCTGTAGACATTGAAATAGACCTCCTTTTAATTTTAAAAATCCTTTATTAATATAGGAAAAGAAACTGCTAGCTGCTGTACACTACGATCTCTTTATTTAAAAAGAATGATATGTTTAGTATTTTTTAATTGTCATCAATTCTAACATTTTTTTCACAACTGCCGCCTCTCTCTTTGTACTTTTTCAGTCGTGCCACATCTTTTTGGCATTGTGGAATTTTGTCCAATTCCTTTTTCAAAAGCTCATTTACAAATGAATATTCCTCAAGTATTTTTTCATTAACTCGATAGTATACCCACTGTGCTTGTTTTGTACCGGTAATCAATTTTGCATTTTTTAATTTGGTTAAATGCCTTGAAGCATTAGACTGGTTAAGTTTTAATATTTCTTCCAAATCACACACGCATAAAGTTTCTTTATATAATACGTTCAAAATTCGAATTCTTGTTTCATCTGCCAAGGCTTTGAGCACTTCTACAATAACCACTATTTCCACCTCTTCATGTAATGTTTTTTGCCTTTCATCTCCCCCACCCCAAGAAAAATGAACAATCTTAAGTATATGATACTATGCCAATTCTACCCATACGTATTAATAAAATTTCAATAGCAATATAAACTCCTTAAAAAGTAGTCTCTGTTTTATATTCTTTATTAATCTTTTCTTTTGTTTACTATAGAATAAATATTACTATATTCGATTTTAATCATATACTTTTCATCTTACAGAGTCAATAAAAAAGATGTTTCCCGTCACACTGAGAAACATCTTTTTTGAGAGATTTAAGCGTATTATCTATCTTGTATTTCGTCGTAAACTATAAAATCATCAAGCGGGCTGACCAATATCAGCTGGCAAGTAGAGACATTGATTCATCGCATCGTGCGGAAGTTTCAATGTTTTGTCGTCTATATCATATAACTGGCGCAATATTTCTGCGGTAAAAACTTCTTTGACATTACCATCGGCTATAATATTTCCCTGTTTGAGAGCTAATAGTCGATCACTAAAACGTGCTGCTTGATTAAGATCCTGCATAGTAATTAGAATCGTGAGTCCTAGTTCTTTTTTGAGACGTTTGAGCAAAGTCATCACTTCAAGTTGTTCATAAATATCAAGGCCAATAATTGGTTCCTCGATTAAAAGGACTTCCGGTTTATGCGTAAGTGCCATCGCAATGGATACACACTGGCGCTGCCCCGCTGTTAATTTTGACAGACGCAGCCTCGCGAGATTTTCGATATTCACGAAAGCAAGTGCTGCTTCTACCACAGCAACATCCGCCGGATTTTCCCGAAACAAGAGTTTGCGATATTTAAGCTGACCATAAAACATCCATTCATATACAGTCATATCTTCGGAAACTTTTGGAGATTGTGCTAAAAAAGCGATTTTTTTGGCAACTTCCCATGGTTTCAAGATTCGAATATCCTGCGTTTCCAACAAAACGACTCCCGTCAAAGGTTTCAAAACTCGTCCTAAAATTTGCAATAAGGTGGATTTTTCTGAATCAGCTGCTCCTATCAATGAAATAATTTCCGGTTTTTCAACTGAAAAATCCATATAATCCGATACTCTGTAATTTTTATATTGCAACCGCAATCTTTCTGCTTGTAAAATCATCACTGACTCATCCCCTTTTCACTCGAATAGCTTAAACCATACCTATGTACAATGGATGTTATTCTTCTTATTACTCATTGTATCGATATTCATTATCATTGTCAACCAATTCTTTTTCAAGCTTTTCTATATTCTATTTTGTCTATCTAAAATATATGCTATAGTATTACATGATATATTCAAATAGTATGGAGGATTTCTTATGTCATATACAAATTTCCAAGTAGGCGAAAAATTCCCGCTGCCCATCAGCACACCCGGTGAAGGTGGTCTTTTTCAATATGATATCAATGGACTTATGTTTATTTTAAAACTTAACAAAACAGATATAATTGCAGTGGAAGCATTTCGAACCGGCAAAATGGAACTTGCCCTGTTCGCCGAAAACGATATACTTTTTTTTCTTTATAAAATTGATGGGATTTTTAAAGACGATTGGGGCGACTGTCCTTATAGTGTAAAATTCCAAAAAGCAGCGATGCGACCTGATTTCAATAAACCTCAGGAATCGGAAATTCATCTTTATTTAGTAGATAATCGGCTTGATGTATTATTAGCTATGCGAACGATCAAATTAAATGACGAATTCAAAACCAAGCTGCGGACCGCTGCACAAGAACAGCTGAACAAACCATTTAATAGTACGGAATATATGGCTTCCGTGCAAAACGTCTGGAGAAAATATACCTCAGCCCAAATGCGGGAAAAAGCAATTGCTATTCAAAACGTAGCCTTCGCACTGCCAACAAAAACTCCCCCACTGCATTAAGCAGCAAAAAATAAACGCCTTTGATCCGAATAACGAATCAAAGGCGTTTATGTGTTTCATGGTTTAGTGGTCGGTTTATTTGAAATAGGAGGAGGAAATTCTATTGTAAAGCGACAAATCAATCGTTGGAATCATTGCTGCCAAGGCTCATGGAATGAGCTGGGCTCAGAGAAGCATTTTCGCCTTCGGAACCATTGCTGGCATTACTTTGATTACTGCCAGTACTCATCACATGTGCCACACTTGTTGGTGCATTTGGTCCATCAATTGGATCTGTTGCATTGCTTTGGTTGCTGCCTGTACTCATTACATGTGCCAAGCTGGTTGTTGCCTGATCAAAAGCGGCGGCCTGTACTGCTGCCTGATTGCCAAAGCCTAAACCAAAAACTGCTGCTGCCATAAGGCCGCTTACTACTAATTTATTTAAATTCTTATTCATTATATTTACTCCCTTTATTTCCATATGTACATGGAATCTTTTTATATTTTAAGCTGCTGTCGAAAAAACATCTACAACATTCGATGTTTTGATGCATCGTCCGTATTTTTTATCGGCAGCTTCTCTGCGATAGCTTATGTTCTATATATTACAGGAGATGTGTGAAGATGTTGTGAAGAACTTTTGAAGATATTATGTCTTTTTCAATACAATTGTGAAGATCATTCATAATATATGACAACTATATATAACAAATTGAATAATTAATACAATTTATCTATTAGAAAGAGACTATCGTTCCTAAATTAGATGACTAGCAAAAGAATTCTATGTTACAATATTTCTTATAAGAAATTCATCTTGAGGAGTGAACAGGAATGAAATTTGATTATCATATGCATTTTGAATATGGATCCTATGACCTTGACTGGGTTCAGGGATTTTTTACAAGTGCCGCAGCACGTGGCATTGATGAAATCGGGATTTCAGAACACAGCCATGGGTTTAGTGATTTTAAGGATCTATATTATGAAGATCTTATCCTCGATGATTCGTTTGTTGGTTCCTTTCAACAAAAATGGCTGAAAGAAAATAAGTTTAAATACAGCCTCGATGATTATTTCACATTTATAAATACACTGAAACAGAAAGGCTATCGAGTAAAAACTGGCATTGAAGTCTGCAATTTTCAAAACCAGGCAAAGGTAAAGGACATACTTGCTCGCTACCCGTTTGATTACATCATCGGTTCTGTACATTTTTTACGCGGCTGGGCTTATGATTCATCTGCCATTAAAGCTGAATGGGAAAACCATGCGCTGTCCGATATCTACACCTGGTATGCTGAAGAAGTTGAAACCTTATGCGCCTCTGGTCTGTATGATGTATTAGGGCACCCATTTAATATACGACTTTTTAAGTTTCTGCCTGAATTTGATGTTACCCCGATCTTAGAACGTGTAGCCCTCGCACTAAGTCAGGCAAATATGGCCATCGATATCAATACAGGTACATTTTATCGTTATCCAATTGCTGAAATTTCTCCTTATCCAGCTTTTCTCAAAATAGCAAAAAAGTACGATTTACCAATCATCACGTCGTCGGATGCACATAAACCAGAAGACTGCGGACGTTACATTGACGATGCCATTGCCTATGCCAGGCAGTATGGGTATGATTCTTGTTTACAATTTACACAGAGGCAGCGAACCAACATAAAATTCGATTAAAAAATACCGCAGCGGCAAAATAATTTGCTGCTGCGGTATTTTTGTCTATATACTACAATTAAATACATTATATCCAACCTATCAGTCTGCCAGAAATGGGATATAGGGTACCCCGTTCCTGACGATTGCCATATATAATGCATTCTATATATATGAATTACATCTCGATCAGATTTCAATCAATGTATATTTTCTCGTTCCCAAACCAATTTTTTCGGCATGATCAAGGCAAACCGTCCAATTTGTATTCGGACTTATATTATGAAAATGATCATGTTTTTTTGCTTCTTCAGGATTTTGCTGAATCTGTTCTTCCAATAAAGATCGACCGAGCACAGGCGCAGCATTTACAAGATCCGCACAAGCTTCGTCGAGTGCAACCGGATCAAAAGAAGCCGCCATGCCGATATTTGGTACAACCGCTGCATCATTTTCTGCATGACAATCGCAAAATGGTGATACATCGACAATTAGGCTGATATGAAAATGTGGCCTGCCATGCAAAATAGCAGCAGCATATTCTGCCATTTTTTTATTTACCATATCACATGAAGCATCCCAGGCTGGAGTAATCGCATTAAAATGACAGGCTCCAATACAACGGCCGCAGCCAACGCATTTGTCCAAATCGATTTTTGCTTTTTTATTTGTAATAACAGGTGCATCATGGGCGCATATTTTACGGCACGCACCACAGCCCACACAACGTTTTTCAATCACTTTCGGTTTACCATCGCTGTGCATTTCCATTTTTCCAGCACGAGATCCGCCGCCCATACCGATATTTTTAATTGCCCCGCCAAATCCAGTTAGTTCGTGACCTTTAAAATGAGACAGTGTAATAACGATGTCCGCATCCATCAACGCTGTACCGACCTTAGCTTCTTTAATATATTGACCATTTGGCACTGGTACATAGGTTTCATCTGTACCTTTTAGTCCATCGGCAATGATAATCTGACAGCCTGTAGTAAACGGATTGAAGCCATTTTCATACGCAGCATCCATATGTTCCAGTGCATCTTTGCGTCGTCCGACATAAAGCGTATTACAATCGGTTAGGAAAACTTTACCGCCCAAATTTTTGACCGCATCAACCACAACTTTAGCATAATTTGGTCTTAAATACGATAAATTACCCGGTTCACCAAAATGAATTTTAATGGCTGTGAATTTTTGCTTAAAGTCGATTTGCTCAATACCGGCTTTCTTGATCAACTTGTCCAATTTTTGTAATAAATTCATGCCTGATTTGGCTCTCATATTTGTAAAATATACGTTTGATTTTTCCATTTTTTTCTCCTTTGAATGTGTTTTAGTCGAATTTTAAAACGCGAAGGATTTACGAAACATTCGCAGTGATAAATTTAGTTGTGCTGGAAGCCGCCGTTTCGCAAGTATCCTTGTTATGAACCGCTTCCGTACCAGCTTCTACCGCCTTTGTATAATACCAGATCTTATAATTTATTTTTTCCATGCAATGTTCAAGTTCCGCCATTTGCGCCTGTACTTCTTTCTGATGACGTAAAAACATCATAAGTCGTTGCTGCAAAGTGGCATCGCCCTCTCTACACCAATTAATAAACTCACGGATGTTTTTCACAGGCATACCTGTCCGTTTTAAACAGGTAATAAGATTCAACCATTCAAAATCACTTTCTTTAAAATCACGATTTCCGGCTGAGGTACGATCAACGAAAGGCAAGAGTCCTTCTTTGTCATAATAACGCAGTGTATATGCTGTCAAACCACTTCTTTTCGCAGCTTCAGAAATAGTACACCCCACAATGCATGCCTCCTTATAGTTTACTATCTAAATTATACAGATTAGAGCTGACTCTAAGTCAAGCTTTTTTTCTATTGTACTCTTTATAAAAACAAGAATCAAACTGTCCCCATTAATTTTTTATTTTTCCAGGCTCCACTATGCCAGCGATAAACAAAAATAACGGCTCGTACACATTCATCGGCTGCCATGCCGATCCAGATTCCGACCAGCCCCATCCCCATGATAATACCAAAGAAATAGGCAAGACCAACAGCAGTGCTCCACATGCTAATGATCCCCACAACCACTGGCATTTTTATATCACCAGTTGCCTGGAGTGCCCGGACCATCGTGATGTTAATTGAACGTCCAATTTCCAGAAAAATATCGACAAAGAGAATCTGTTTACCTAATGCTAATATCTCTGGGTCTTTCGTGAAAATCCCCAGTACATAATCACTGGAAAAATATAAGATGATAATCATACCTACAGCAATCGTCACTGCAATCCGCACCGTATACCAAACACGCTGTTTAACCTCATCATATTTCCCGGCTCCAATCAGATAACCAACGACCACTTGCATTGCCGCTGAAATTGCCAAAGAGTATACATAGGCAAACATCAATAAGATATAGACATATACCTTGGTATTGATAACCACTAACCCAAAAACATTGACCATTTTCATGATGGTTGTCTGTGACAATTGATACGATAAAGCTTCTCCACCCGTCGGAATGCCAATACTGAGGATTTTTTTGATCGACTCCCAAGGAAAGGGCTTTAAATATTTCCAAGAAATTTCCACATCTAAATTTTTCCGAAACAAATAATAGATGATGATTAAACCCAAAACTTTACTGATGTTGGTCGAAATAGCAACCCCCATAACACCTAAAGCTGGTACACTGCCAAAACCATATATCAATAAATAGTTACCGCAAATATTAAAGATATTCATAATACTCGAAACAATCATCGTCGTTTTCATTAAAGAATAACTGCGAAAACACGCTATAAATGAAAAATACAACGCTTGAAAAACGATACCACCGGCGTAAATTGTAAAAAAAGTACTTGTTTCGGGCATAATCGATTCCGGTACCTGAAGCCAATGAAACATCGGCTCCTGAAATGTAATGAGTAAAATACTTGCGACTAAACCAAAAACACCATTCATCGCTAACGATACCGTAAATATTTCTGAAATTTTCTTATGATTTTTCGAACCTAAATACTGCGTTAATAAAATGGTAGTTGCCATACACATTACCGTCAATAAAATAATAATGACATTCATGATCTGATTACCATTGCCAACAGCAGCTACAGATGGTTGTGAATATTGGCTGATCATAAATTGATCAATATTCCCTACCATTAACTGTAAAAATACTTCAATAAAAATAGGCCAGCTCATTTTAACAATGGACTGCTTATTTAAATTCATCTGCATATAAACCTCCTCCTAAAACTCCCTATAAATAGAGCTACGGGGTTTGTTTAAAATGTATGAGGGGTGCAAGTTCCCTGTGAACTCGTACCCCTCATACATTTTAAACGATTCTTTCTATGAATTTTCCCTGCTGCTAAATACCCTTTTCCAAAAGTTCTTTAATCCCCAGCATAACGCCATGATCTCGATTGCTTTTCGCCGCAAAATTGGCTACTTCCTTAATTTGCGGATGCGCATTGTCCATCGCAAAACTATAATATACCGAAGACATCATTTCAAGATCATTCAGGTAATCTCCAAAAGCTGCACATTCCTTTGGTGAAATCCCTAACATTTTCTGGACTTGCTGAATTGCAATTCCTTTATTAATTCCATAGTTCATTACATCCACCCACAAATTGCTGCTCACCGCAATTTGTAATTGCTCACTATACTCGGAAAAATGCGGATAGGTATTAAATTCAGAACCTTGCTCACTGAAATCACAGAAGGATACTTTGATGACTTCATCTTGAATCTGTGAAAAATCTTTCACAATCTGAAATTTCGTATAATATTTTTCAAGTTCAGCCATAAAAGGTTCATAGGCTGCTGTAACATAAGCACCTTTTTTACCACAAACAACCGGATACGACTGCGGGATCGTTTTGGCAATCCGCAATAAATTTTTAACCGTTGCATTTGGCATAACACTGGAAAACAATTCAATTTCTCGATGGGCAACATATGTACCATTTTCCGCAAAGAATATAAATTCATCTTTATATTTTTCAAATTGACTAAGTAAAGCATAATACTGTCTACCGCTAGCTGGGGCAAAAAGAATTTTTCTCTCTTTCATCATTTCCATTACTTCGTCAAATTCATCTGGCAATTTCCCATTTTCATCAAGCAATGTTCCATCCATATCTGTCATAATTAATTTTATCATGATTGCTCCTCACAAGGGACACGCTTGTTCGTACGCCCTTTTTCCGTTCTATTATTCATCTGCGTTTCTAATTATAACAGATTCTCGATTCACACTCAATTGGGAAGACGACAAAACGGGAATAAATCAGCCATTAAGGTGGTTGATCAATTCCCGTTTCTCAGTTAAGCCTGACCTGTACGACCATGATATAGACACCATGGCTCTTCTGCCATGTAATCACCTTCATGGTAATAAGCAGCCCTGGCACGACAGCCGCCGCAAGCCACTTTATATTCACAAGCCCCGCATCCGCCTTTATATTGAAGCGTCCGCAGCTCTTTAAGGACAACATTATTTTCCCAAATTTCATCAAACGGAGTTTCTCTGACATCACCAAGCGGTATATTGAGATACGCACACGGCTGAACTTTGCCACGAGGACTAATAATACAATAAGATGTCCCTGCCAAACAACCGCGTTTGAAACGGAGATCCATACCCATTTGTTTCGCAATACGCATAAACTGTGGTGCACAAGTCGGTTTAAGCTCAATCTTCACTTCTTTTTGTTTATTCATAATCCGTGTCAGCACATCTTCATAATCATGTGCCCGCAAGGATTCTGCTTCAATCGTTTTCGCACGTCCCGTTGGTACCAAAAAGAAAAAGTGATGAGCGACAGCGCCTTCGGCTACAGCAAAATCAGTCATGGCTTCGAGTTCATGCTGATTCCAATCCATGACCGTTGTATGTATCTGAAACGGCAGACCTACCTGACGGCAATTACGCATGCCTTGGACTGCACCTTCCCAAGCGTTCGGAAATTTACGGAACGTATTATGTTTGTCCCTATCGAGGGAATCTAACGATATCCCCATCCCCATCGCTCCGGCATCTTTTAACTTTTGTGCCAGCTCAACCGTAAGCAGAGTTCCATTCGTACCAAATACAGAGCGAAGCCCCAATGATTTTGCATGCGCCACGAGTTCAACAATATCCGTACGCAGCAACGGTTCACCACCACTGAAAATCATAATTTTAAAACCAGCTTTGGCGATCTGGTCCAAAAGTGTCTTTGCTTCACTGGTATTCAGTTCTTCTTCTGCCTTACAGCCTGCATCACGATAACAATGATCACAATACATATTACAAGCATTTGTTGTATTCCAGGAAATAATCATAATCTAGTCTCCTCGCTCTCCAAAACATAGTCAAATTTATTTCGTAAGACCAATTTCTTGATCGGTTAAATAACAAGACGGATCAGACTCCCAAAAATCACCGGTTCTTGCTTCAGCGCGAGTTCGAAAATTCCCATTGCAATTAGCCAAATATTTACACTTACTGCAACGCCCCTTTAACAGTGGTTTTCGGTCTTTAAGTCCCGCCATAATTTCATTGGATGCATCCGACCAAATATCACCAAATTTGCGATTCCGCACATTGCCAAACGTATGATGCTGCGTAAATTGATCTGGATGAACATAGCCCATTGGATCAACTTCCCCAAAAGCAATACCAGAGCGATTACCACCATTCATCGAAATGTATTTTTCAATCTGCTTCGCCACTACAATATCGCCTTCAGCAATAGCTTGCAAATACATATAGATACCATCACAATGGTTATCTACTGTTAAAATTTCTTTTTTCAAACCACGCGCTTCAAAATCTTTCGTACGACGAATGATGATATCCATCGCTTTGCGAGACTCTTCTGCCGTCACATCTTCATCCATCATCTGATTACCGCGACCCGAATAAACAAGATGATAAAAACAAACCCGATTTATATTTTCCGCTTCAATAAAATCAAAAATACGTTCCAGTTCCTGTATATTATGATGATTAATTGTGAAACGAAGTCCTACGCGCTGATCCACAGCTACACAGTTTTTAATCCCCTGCATGGCTGCATCAAAAGCGCCTTCTTTACCACGGAACTTATCATTCACATCACGCAGCCCATCCAAAGATATACCTACATAACCGACACCGATATCTTTAATCTTCTGCGCTACTTCCCGTGTTATTAAAGTTCCATTCGTCGACAATGTCGGGCGGATGCCTTTTTTCTCTGCATATTCAGCCAACTCAAAAAAATCAGGACGAATCAAAGGTTCTCCGCCTGAAAATAAGATGACTGGTACTTTAAAATCAGCCAAATCGTCAATAAACTGTTTCGCTTCTTCCGTCGATAATTCATCTTTATACAATTTTGCATCGGAACTCATATAACAATGACGGCAACTTAAATTACAGGTTCGTGTTGAATTCCAAACAACGACTGGACCAACGCCTGCATGTACACCGTTTCGAGCTGTATTCGCGCCTTTCGTATAACGCAGTGAATCCCCAAAATATTCCGTTCCAAATAATAATTTCGTAACACTAATCATTTTCCCACTCACCTATACATCGTATTTTGATATACATAACTTATAAAATCTCTTTCACAACATAATTTTTCATTATACACAATTGAAAAATAAAATATAAACCTTGTTTTATGCCAAAACTTTATAAATTACAGCTACAAACAACTTCTTTGCTAAAAGAGAATCATCCTCAAAACTGAATCGCATTCATTATTTTTATCATAACAGTTATTGATAGTTTGGTCAATAAATGAATTTGTAATTTATCATAAAGTTTTCATTTTATTTTTAGCAAATCAACAAAGGGATACAACATCCACTTGGTTTGGATGCTATATCCCTTTGGAATACAATCCGTAAAATAAAAATCTTATTTTTTCAAAATAATTCCATCCATAATCAAAATTAATTTATAACGAATATTGGCTAGAAAACTAATCTGAATACTGCTAAAAGATGCTGCTTGAAAAACCGAATGAAACATCTCCGTAATAATCTCCGCTGGAATGTCTTGCCGAAACTCGCCGCTCGCCTGACCAGCTTTAATAATCTGATCAAATATATGTTTAAATGTCATTTTTTTTGGCATACTGGCTGGTCTCTCTGTCTCGCTCATATCTTTCGATGGTTCCATACTATGTTCTTTGAATCCACCTTTATGAGCAGCACTTAAAAACAGTGGTAACACAAACCGTTTGCTATCTAAGATTTCAGCTGTAAACAAAAACATCTCACGCAGTGTCTCTCCCGCCAAGCGAGATTCTTTTTGCAACTCTTCAAATTTATCATTTGTTTCCACTATAATCTGAAATAGCAAATGCTTCAAAATGTCTTCTTTAGACTGGAAATAGTTATAAAAAGTGCCAATACCTAAATCTGCTTCACTCATAATATCCGCTACCGTTGTTTCCTGATAGCCCTTTTGTGCAAATAATTTTACAGCGGACTCTACAATGGCCTTCTGCGAAAATATTTTTTTCCGTTCTCTACGATTAATTTCTGCCAAAACTTAGCCCCCTTTAGCAACAATAACGATACTTACTATTTATTATATATGAAAATGCTTTTATCTTCACGTATTTTTTTATACAAAAAAACTCCGAAACAACTTCGGAGTTTTTAATTTCGATATGGTGACCCTGGCAGGAGTCGAACCTGCGACCCTTTGATTCGTAGTCAAATACTCTATCCAGCTGAGCTACAGAGTCATGTTTAAGTTGTTCTCACAACCAACGAATATTATAATACCATTTATAATTTCATTTGTCAAATCTCTTTTGCAAAATATTGTTAAAAATGTATTGTTTACTATTTATACACATTTTATACACAGAATTTGTGAATAAAAGTTCCGCTCTAGCCTTAAAAGTTAAAACTTATACACATAGTCAGCTTATTTATCCACATATTTTTGCTATTTCAGCTTACTTATCCACTTTTTTGTTTTTTTTGTGGATAAAATTGTGGATAAGTCTTGTTTTGTTGAATAAAAATATTTTAAAAACTTGTTTACTCCATTATTATCCAAAAATTTATCCACAATCATAAAATAAAATACCCTGATTTAACTGCTTATATCCAATAGTTATCCACAAGAACAGCCGTTTTGTGGATAAAATTGTGGATAACTACAAAAAGAAGGCTGTCGCCAACGATAAATTTATATCGTTCATGCGACAGCATTTTTCAATCCTGATCAATTTGTGCCTTCAAAGAACCTTCATCTACCGCATCGGCTTTATTAAATCCGGCTTTGTAATAAATGACGGTCAGAATCAGCAGCCAGACAGGGCCGACAAACAAAGATATGCGATGTGCATCGTCGATAGCCATTGCAAAGACTACAAATCCCAAAAATATCATCGTCATCCAGTTCGTATAGGGATAACCCGGCATCGGAAATTTAAGCTTTGACACCTCAGCAGCGCTTAATTTTTTGCGATAACTATGCTGCGACCAAAGGATGATAAACCATACATACAGTCCAATAAATGTAATAACACTCATAAGATAATTAAAAATCGCTTCTGGAACAAAATAATTGAGAATAACACTAAGCACCATCATACCTACCGATGCTAAAATACCACGGTGCGGCACTGCAGATTTACTGAGTTTAACAAAATACTTAGGAGCTTTACCCTGCAGTGCCAGACTATGAAGGGTACGACCCGTTACATAGATACCACTGTTTCCCGTGGATAAGGAAGCCGTAATAACGACAAAATTGATGATTCCCGCTGCCGCCGGAATACCCAAATGATCAAAGATCAAAACAAACGGACTTCCCATCGTACCAATATCCTCCCATGGATAAACCGATAAGATGACCAACAGGGAACCCACATAAAAAATAAGCACACGATAAAATACTTTATTAATCGCTGATGGAATTGTTTTATCTGGATTTTCCGCTTCACCGGCTGTAACGCCGATGAGTTCCATCCCTAAAAAAGCAAATGCCACCATAACTAAAGATGTAATGAAGCCGGATATGCCATTTGGAAAAATTCCGCCATGAATCCAAAGGTTGGAAAATCCGATTGCGATACCACTATTTCCTATGCCAAAAAAAATCATGGCCGATCCGAAGAAAATCATGGCAATAATTGCAATAACCTTAATCAAAGCAAACCAAAATTCAAATTCGCCAAACACTTTTACTGAAGCGAGATTCGCCACCGTAAGAAAAACCGTACAAGCCAACGCTGCGATCCACTGTGGCATATCCGGCCACCAAAACTGTACATAAATTCCTGTAGCTGTTGTCTCCAACATACATACGAGCGCCCAAAAGAGCCAGTATGACCAGCCGGTAAGGTAACCTGCCAAAGGCCCAATGAATTGATATGCATAAGCCGTAAAAGAGCCGGAAATCGGCTGTTCTACGGTAAGTTCTCCTAATGCCCGGAGAATGAAATATATAAAAATACCGCCAAGCCCATAGGCTAGAACGATCGATGGCCCCGCTGCCTTGATGGCTGATGCTGAGCCGAGAAAAAGCCCGACGCCGATAGCGCCGCCAATTCCGATGAGTTGAACATGCCGCTCTTTCAAGCCGCGCTGCAGTCCTTCATGCAGAATATCAGGTTCTTGCTGTTGTTTCATGAAATAACCTCTTTTTTTTCTAAATTCTTCTCAATAAACGCTTCTTTGATACAGCGAGCATGATGACAAGTTTATCATCATAGCATAATCCCGAACCCCGTTTTGTACGTCCAGGAAAAACATAGCTCCGTTATCGCAACATGATTTATATTTTACGACAATTTTTTTGATTAGTAAATTGTTAAATCCATTTCAAAGAAAAAAAGTACAAATGTTTCCATGAAGAATAAGTTCGGTGTATTGAATCGTAAAAATCTAACAAAATACTACATATTTTGTTATGCATAAATAACAACGTACAAAAAAAACGAGCGGCTTTTAGCAAAACCGCCCGTAAAAACATGCATTATTTCTTTTACTTCTCTTTTAGCTTTACTTACTTAACTTCATAAGACTGACAATCTGTCTGCGAAATCTGCCTCGTTACCATATATGGCATCGTTTTGCTTTTAAACCCCATTGCCTTACAACCATACGGCGATGTACGATCCCACGTGATATAGAAGTATTTACAGTTTGAACAAATTGCCCGTGAATTTTTCGTTTGCTGCATTTTTTCTCCATCCTGCAAAACCTATTTTTTCATAGCTTACATAAATTTAAAGACCGCTTCTATAAAAATAAGAAAAAGGCGTACAACTACAGCTGCACGCCTTTTTCACATTTTACTTATCCATACCATCCAATACGTAGTCAATCGGACGGCTCCAGTCAACGTAGACATCCGTTTCGCCCCAAACGCGTGTCATAGCTAATTTGAATGATTCCAGACTCGCAAGCGGCTGAATTTTTTCTGTCGTAAAATCTCTAAGCGTCGCATGCGGTACTTGGATTTCATGTTCATTGGCCAAATAGTTTTCTACGGCCGCTTTCTTATCTAATGTCTTTAAAAAGACGTTTGCTGCTTTTGTATTAATTACATATTCCACATATCCAATATCATTTAGATAATGAACAGCTACACGATATATATTTTCCATATGCAGGTCTCCCTCGTATAAAAATCTCTTATATATTATAATCTGTAAATTTCAATTTGTCTTGTCTTATTTTCGAAAGCCTCGGTTTGTGTGATTGTCGAAAGGCAAGATTTGCCTATTATGATGAATCATTATATAATTATCTGCAAAACACAAATAAAGGATGATTCTCTTATGTATTCTGAATATATTGCGATCGCAGCAATTTTGATTCTCAGTCTGGTTGGTCACAACTTATCGGTTGCGTATGCCGCTGGAATTATTTTGGTCATTAAGGTGCTTGGGCTTACTTCTATAATGTCACTGCTTCAGACCAATGGTCTTAATTGGGGCATTATACTTTTGACAATAGCAATCCTAATTCCAGTAGCGACTGGTGAAATCACAATCCAAATCATGATAAACTCTTTCAAATCCCCGCTTGGCATCACGGCCATCATTGCTGGTATTCTTGCCGCAGCTTCCGGCGGAATGGGTATTCAGCTTTTAAAAAGTTCCCCGGAAGTCGTAAGTTCGTTAATTATCGGTACCATGATCGGCGTATTTTTCTTTAAAGGAATCACCGTCGGGCCTTTGATTGCCGGTGGTATTGTCTATATGGTTATGAATATCCTGACTTATTTCAAATAAAATTTATTGCAACGTTTTTTTTTCTGTTGTTATGGTAACTTGGCGAAAATATCGACCATGTATTTCAATTACTTCATAGTCCTCATTTTGAATCAGTTTCGCTCGCCCAGCTTGTAAAAACCTGTCCACTTTGGCAGGTTTTTCTATTTCTACCCACTTATAGGCCCGTTCTTCTGGTGTGCCTTCATTTTCTATATAAATTTCACCTTTGGAACTTGGTTTTTCATCTCCCTGACATGGTTTAAAACTGCTCTTGATCTGTTCTATAAACATGTGGCATACATGTTCCGGCATATCCACAATGCCTTCTTTACCACTTTTTTCATTATAAACAGCAATAAATAAACAATTGCCAAAAATAATCTCCGCCTGATCCGGCTCTGGGAAATGACGATTAGGAGCAAGCCCCAATGGCACACTTAAATCATTTGTCACAATAAATAAGGACGCCCCATTTCCCACATCAAAAAATTCGGTTGCCCCAAAGTTTCCGTCCACCAAGTCACAAATAGTGTCCTGCTGATCAGGGCCTGTCGGAATTTCAGCTATTTCCGGCTGCTGACCCGGTTTGACTAAAATCGCATGTATTACATTTTTCAATTCTTCCATTGCCTATCTCCTTCTCATGTCCTAATTTCAGTAGTATTCGCCAAAAAGCACAAAAGTTCCTTTGTTGCAAACCGGAATAACCTCGATTCGTTTTACATTTGCTCTTGAATTTGCGTGAATATTAGAAATATTGTCCTTAAACATACTTTTTTCAGGGTTGCACACCGGCTTTATTTATGTTATCATTACCTCAGAAAGATTGATTTGCCTGAGATGCACGCAAACCTTTGATATGTCTAACCTACTTTTATTTATTGGGAATCTGATTTGTTTTGTGGATGCTGGATCGTCTCGTAGCGAATAGCAGAATCACGACTTAAGATACCCACCTGCTGAGCCGCAGGTCTTAGACATAAAGAGGTAACGGCATTGCGGGCGCAATTTTTTTAGAAAGGACCTACCCTTTGGGTAGGTCCTTTTCGTTATGCGGTTTCTGAATCAAATTGGCTTTCGTAATGATATTTTCACCAAAGCGAGCTTTTAAATCATCCATCATGTGATATAGTGCTTTCTTTTTTTGATCTTCCTGAAAGAGGGACTCTTCTTCATGTAAAGACAGATTACTCCCCGTAATGCCGAGCAGCCGAATACTTTCTTTAACTTTAACTTGTCGATATAGATTCACCGCCATCTGATAAATCACTTCATCAAAATTGGTTGGTTCAATCAAAGATTGGCTGCGGGTAATGGTTTGAAATGAAGCAAAACGAATTTTAATCGTTAAAGTTCTGGCTTTAACTCCCGACAATCGCAGACGCCATCCTACTTTTTCCGCAAGCGCCAAAAATTGTTTTTCAACCTGTGCTGCTTGCAGAAGATCTTGTTCAAAGGTTATTTCATTGCCAATGGACTGGATATCACGCTCCGGTTCCACTTTACGCTCATCGCGGCCATTGGCCAGTTCAATTAATTGATAAGACAGCGTCTTGCCCAAATATTTGGCCAGTTCATCCAGCGAAGCCTGTGCAATCTGCCCAATCGTTCTAAAACCCAATTCCTGCAATTTTTCACCTGTTTTTTTCCCAACACCCCACAGCCGACGAATCGGCATATCCCGTAAGATAGATTGTTCCAGACCACGCTCAATAATGACCAATCCATCGGGTTTATCGAGGTCCGATGCCAGTTTTGCCAAAAATTTATTTGGTGCAATACCGACGGAAGCAATCAGTCCCAGTTCATCTTTGATCCGTTTTTTTAGCAATTTTGCGTAGTCTCGCTGATTAAGGGTGATTTTTTCCATACCGGTAATATCCAAAAAAGCCTCATCCAATGATAACGGCTCCACTAGTGGGGAAAATTCTTGAAAAATATGAAATATTTGCTTGGATACCGCTTTATATAAACCATGATTTCCTGCAACAAAAATCCCCTGTGGGCAGCGGCGCCGTGCTTCAACCATAGGCATCGCCGAATGTATGCCAAAACTGCGTGCTTCATAAGAAGCCGTTGATACAACCCCGCGATTGCTGAGACCGCCAACAATTACCGGCTGCTTTTGATATGCTTCATGGTCTCGCTGCTCAACCGAGGCAAAAAAAGCATCCATGTCTACATGCATGATCCAACGTTCCATCAAACCCCTCCGATCTACCAATCATATGTTCTATTCTACTTGAAAAACCTTACGGATGCAAGTATCCAGAGGGCCATATAAGTTGCATCCAGACTATTAGGCTGCCAGAAAAGGGGGATAGCATCGTTTGCTTCCTACGTAACGCCACGGAGCCCTATACCTCTTTTCTGACGATTTCCATATAGAATATTTAATGCAACTTATATAATAAAAAAAATGTCTTTTCCGATGGGAAAAGACATTTTTCTATTTCGTATTAAATAGCTCGCGAATTTCAGTTTCAGTAAGTTTTGAAAGGAAATTATCACCTGGTTGAATCATTTGGTCAATCAGTGCTTTTTTCTTTTGCTGCAAAGCAAAAATCTTTTCTTCGATTGTGTCTTTTGTAATAAATTTAAAGACCTGCACATTTTTTTTCTGTCCCAGACGATACGCGCGATCTGTTGCCTGATCTTCAACGGCCGGGTTCCACCATGGATCATAATGAATAACCATATCCGCACCAGTTAAATTGAGCCCCGTCCCCCCAGCTTTGAGCGAAATCAGAAACACCGGCTGGGTACCACTATTAAAAGCCTTAACTCGTTCAATTCGTTCAAGCGCTGGTGTATGCCCATCAAGATATTCATAAACGATACCCGCTTTTTTTAATTTAGCACCAATCATCGCCAGCATACTCGTAAACTGAGAAAAAATAAGTAAACGGTGCCCCCCGTCGACTGCATCATGCACGACTTCTTCCAACATCTCCAGTTTACCACTGCCGCCTTTATAATCTTCTAAAAACAACGAAGGATGGCAGCATATCTGTCGCAGCCTTGTCAAAAGTGCCAAAATCTTCATACGATTGTTATTAAAACCGGACTGTGCCAGCCCAGTTTCAAATTCCTGTTTGGCCTGCATAAAATAACCTAAATAGACCTTGGCCTGCTGGGTAGTCATTTCATTGATCATCTTGCCTTCTACTTTATCCGGCAATTCTTTTAAAACATCTTTTTTCATACGCCGCAAAATAAACGGTGTAATATGTCGATTGAGATCCCGGAGAGCATGTTTGTCCTGATCACGGATAATCGGTATTTCAAATCGATTTTTAAATTCTTTATGTGATAACAAGTACCCTGGCATTAAAAAATCAAAAATAGACCACAATTCCGTCAAAGTGTTCTCAATTGGAGTACCTGTAAGCGCAAAATATCCATGTGTTTTAAGCCGTTTGACTGCTTTTGCATTTTGCGTACCAGGATTTTTGATATGCTGCGCTTCATCAAGGAAACAATAACAAAAATCTAATTTCTCATATTCTTCAATATCTTTTTTTAACATATTATAGGTCGTAATTACGAGATCCGCACCTTGAATTGTCGCTAATTTTTCCCGACGTTCACTTTTGCTTCCCGCCAATACAATGGCTTTTAATTCTGGGGCAAAGTGTTCGATTTCATCCAGCCAGTTGTACATGAGTGATGTCGGCGCCACAACCAGTGATGGACTTTTAGCATCATCACGCTGCGATAATAAAAAAGCAATGACTTGTAGTGTCTTGCCCAGCCCCATGTCATCCGCTAAAATGCCGCCTAATCCATATTTAGCTAGTGTTGCCAGCCAGCGGAAACCAACTTTTTGATAGTCACGCAATATTTTTTTCAGTGATTCTGGAACTTCAACATCAGCATCCATGGGATCTTTAAGATCGGTTACTAATTTTTTGAAGGCCTGATTGCGCTCTAAGCGAAAACCGTGTTCCTCTTTAGCCAAACTATCTATATAGGCTGCTTTGGCCAGCGGCATCCGAATAAACTCTGCTTTGCCTGCCTGAAGCCCTGTATTTTCAACAAAATCCGCTACACCAGCCAAAGCATCATCTTCCAAAGGAATAAATGTACCATCTTTTAACCGGTGATAACGTTTTTTTAATCGATAAGATGAAATAATATCGAGAAGTTCATTTAAATTAAAGCCTTCATGATTGAGTGATACTTCCAGTAGATTATCCTGATTGACGCTTACCCCTGCTGTCACTTTTTCGAGACGCTGAATCGGTTTTTTCTTAAGTGACTCCGAATAATAAATATCGGCTAATTCAGTAAGTTCGGGCAAAGCCTGCGTCAAAAAGTTATAACATTGTTCTTCTTCTTTTTGTACATATAATTCTTGTTCAGCTCGAAACTCAAACTGTTCAAAAAAACGTAAAATCTGTCCTTCTACTAACTGATCACGAATCAAAATCTTACGATTCATCGTTGAAATCTCCTGTGAACCAATGGCTGGATTAAATGTCACATCACCATAACTAAACAGAATTTTTGCACCGATGCCAGAACCTGCATAATCGAGATAGATATCCGCACTGAGTGGCAGAATTTCAAAACGATTCAAGAAGGAAGGCGCAACCTTCACATTTACAATTTTTTCAATTTCCGGCATAACATTACTAAAAAAGTCTGGCATATATTTTTTATCTATTTTTATATGTTTGTCCTCTTTAAAACATTGGATGAGTGGTTTTATATAACGGGAAAATTCTTCATCAACCTTATGGATGATGGTATGATTATATAACAGATAGCGAAAATTTTTATCTAAATTGACAAGTTCATCCTGCCCCATCGATAGCTGCCCGCCTGCCGCCAAATCGTTTACCATAAGACGAATCTGCGGCCTTGACTCCTCAATTTTAATTCGAGTTGGTGCAAATTCATTGAGCCCAAACGAAAAAGCATGCTCTTCCATAATGGTGAAAAATTTCACCAAGTTGCTTGGCGACAATTTAAACCGTTTTTGATCAAATGTTTTGCTAATCCCTGAAGCAGCACTATATGGTGAGAGGCTTTTTTCATCTTCATAAGCCATGCGCAGCAAATCCCATAGCTCTTGCGATAGTGCATCAAATTTAATGCGATGCGGTCGCAGTGTCAATTCTTTGCCGAAGACAATTTCTTCTTCATATAACATGGATTTAACAAAATCCGCTACATTGCGCATCACATATTGGCGAGTCCGACCAATTTTAAACTCCAGCCACACGGTCATTTCATTATATTGCTGCGTGCAGCGGCATTCAGGGATTAAATGAAGTGGTTCCATATCAGCCACTTCATTCGACTGCACTGCCTCTGCAAATAGAGAAAACAGTTTGCCTTTCGACTCCTGATGCATTCCCATATTTTGAAGTTGATCCATAAATTGGAGTTTCTGCATTTCTTTAAGGACCGCTACAATATGTTTGCAAATACCATCATATAAATCATATGCCGGACAGCTGCAAGAGCAGGAATGTACCGTATCTTGATCCGTTAAATGAACCGCTATTGAATAAATTGAATTTCCCCAAACTTCAGCCGTATAATGCCCATCCTTGTGAAGTTTCATTTTTTTTACTGCTTTATTCTTAAAATATCGGCAGCCACGCTGATAAACTGCTTCCGTTGCTCTTTTTTGGATTTCACTATCTTTGATCATACCTTTAAAAATCCTTTCGATTTTCTGCATTTATGTTCCAGCAAAAAAATAAGTCTTCCCTATATCATATCATTGCTTGAGAAATTTGTATTTCTCAAAATTCATATTTTAACACAAAGCCAATATTTTTATGATGTTTTTTTGCGATTTTAAGCATCTCATGCTACAATAACAATTATATTTTTACTGTGACGGAACAAAATAATAAGAAAGCATGGTTTATTATGTTTAATAACACAAAATTCTTAATTGTACGTTTAAGTTCCATTGGAGATGTTCTGCATGCAACACCAGTTGCCCGTACATTGAAAGAAAACTATCCAAACTGTCATATAACATGGATTGTAAGCCAAACAGCTGCTGAATTATTAAAATACAATCCCGATATTGATGAACTCTTCATCTGGTCTAGAGAAGAGTTTGAAAAAGCTGCCATTCATCTTAATATCAGCAAAGTCATTCAGTCATGGCAAACACTAAAAATTTTTTTAAGCAACATCATTTTGATATCGTCCTTGATATTCACGGACTCTTTATGTCGGGTATTATAACCAGGTTAAGCCAATCAAAACGACGTATCGGCATGGCGGGAACACGTGAACTCAACCGTTTTTTTATGACCGAATTGGCACCTGCCATTGACAGTCCTCATATGATCAAACGCTATCTTTCCGTACTGCAGCAGCTTGGCATTGAAACCACCGATTATCACCTAACATTACCCCTGCCAAATCAGTTTGATACTTTCGTAAAAGATTTTTTTACTAGATATAAAATAAATCCTCTGAAAAAAACACTCATGATAAATCCACGTACAAGCTGGCCCAATAAAAATTGGGGTAATCAGCATTTTGCGAGCTGCATTGATTTGCTTGACCCTGAAATTCAACTGCTTATCTCCGGCGGTCCCTCAGATAAAAAGGATGCAGCTGAAATCATGACCTTAACGAACAAGCAGGTTATAAATATTGCCGGAAAAACATCACTCATAGAAATGGCCGCACTTTTGAAACATATAGATCTTCTATTAACCGGTGATACCGGAGCGCTGCATATAGCCACCGCGGTCATGACACCCACGATCAGTCTCTGGGGACCGACACGACCTGAACAATATGGCCCATTGGTCAAAGGACATACATTCATTTGCAGCGACAATGAATGTCGAAATTGTAACAAAACAAAGTGTCGTTATAAAACCAATGCCTGCATGAACCAAATTGAACCAGCAGCTGTAGCAAAAAAAATTCATGACCTCTTAACTTTATGACGTTTTTCATCGATATTCTATTATATAATGATAGTTGTTTAATGGAAAGGCAGGTTTCATCTATGTCAGAACAAACAAGAGACAAAATAGTAATTATTGATAATAATTTTGATAATCTTGATATGGTTTGCTGCGCTTTATTTGATGTTTATGACTTATACCCTATTTCAGATGATTTTACCTCGACTGCATATCTAGAAGTATTTTTACCAGATTTAATTATCTTAAATACGGATCTCATTTATTCTGAAAATTTTTCTTTCGCTCAATTTCGCAGCCATCCGCTCATTAAGAATATTCCCTTTTTACTAATTACACCTTCCGGTCCTCCGCCCGAAGGCTTGCAGAGCTTATCAAGTCAGCTGCTTTACCCTTATACACTCGATTCTTTACAACAGGCCATTAAAACAAAAATCATACATTATAAAAAGGAGTAATTAAACATGAGCGAAAATATTGATGTCAGTATTCCTCACGGTATACAGCAAGATATAAAAATAGAACTAATGGATATGATTCATAATTGTGAAGATCCCTTTCAAATCATTATCCATATTGCCAAATACTTAGAAAGAACTTCAGCTGAGGGCGGTTATGCCCAAATCGTCAAAGATAATATTCGCTCAATTTATGGCATTGGTCTGGGCGAACCAAAACTTTTAGAAAACGAACTCCATGATATTATTGAGCGTGGGAAAAAACTAAAACAAGCATATGAAAGTGACATTGAATCAGAAGAAGTAAAAAAACGTATCGAATTTGCCATCATTGCGCACCGCAAACGGGCCGAGCAATTACAGCTGATGATCCGCTCCGAAAAAGCAGATCGAATCGAACAAGTAAAAAAAAGTTTTTAACCAAAAACACCCCTGAGACGCTTGAGCGTGACAGGGGTGTTTTTTAGCCCATAAAACGATATCCGACTCCGGTTTCCGTAAGAATATAATGCGGCTGTGTAGGATTTGATTCTATTTTGCGCCTGATTTGACCTATATAAACACGAATATAATGCGTGTCTTCATTGTATTCGCTGCCCCAGACTGCTTTTAACAATTGCTTATGGGTTAATACACGGCCTGCATTTTGGGCCATGATTTTTACAATATCATATTCGGTGGGTGTCAATTTGATCTCACGATCAAGGATCGTTACTTTCCGTTTGGCAAAATCAATCTTTAAGTCACCACATTGGATGACCGATTCCTCTGCATCGGCATCGGTGATGCTTCGCCGCAAGCAGACACGCAGTCTGGCTAATAGTTCACCTGTACTAAATGGCTTGGTTACATAATCATCAGCGCCTAAATCCAGTGCTTCAATTTTCTCTTGTTCTTCGTCACGAGCCGTCAATACAATAATCGGCACTTTTGACCATTCGCGAATTTCTTTGACAACAACTTTACCGTCTATATCCGGCAAACCCAAGTCAACAATCAATAGATCTGGTTTAAACATGGTAGCTCTGACAATACCATCTCGACCATTTTTTTCTTCTTCTACTTCATAGCCATGCGCACTTAATACGACACGCAATAATTTTCGAATCTGCGCCTCATCATCAATAACCAAAATTCGTGTTCCTGCGGTTGTCACATTGATCACCTGCTGCCTGTTTTTAACCTAATTATAGCAAATTAATTGCTGCTTTTTTTGTTTTTATCTGGCAGAGGAAGTGTAAATACGATCATCGCCCCGCCCAAACTGCGATTTACTGCTGTTATTTTCCCTTTATGTGCTTCAATGATACCCTTACAAATAGACAGTCCAAGTCCCGTCCCCGTGACTTTTTTAGGTTGTTTGACCCTATAAAACTTATGAAAAACATTCTCCAAATCTTCTATGGGAATCCCAACCCCCTGATCCATTATGGCGATTTCAATTGCTCCTTGTATTTTTTTTACCCGAATGACAATTTCAGTCTGTTTCTTAGAATATTTAATTGCATTATCAAGCAAATTCACTAAAACCTGTTCAATTAAAACACAATCTCCTTGCACAAAAGGCAAATTTGGTTCAACATCCACCGTCACCTTATGATTTTTTAAGAGATCTCCCAGCCGCCGTAAAGTTGTGCCAATGATATCTTCCATATCACACCAATCCGATTTTAGTTTCATCATCCCACTTTCCATACGTGCGGTATCCAACAAATTACCAATCAGACGTTCCATACGAAACGAGCTGTCTTTTATGTTGGACAATAATTCAATTCTATCTTGTTGATTATAAACAGAATCCGCTTCCAACAATGTTGTCACACAGCCCAAAATAGCCGATAGTGGGGTTTTTAATTCATGTGAAATAGAATTAAATAAAGCCGTACGCAATTTATCAGCTTCCAAAATCAAATCCGTCCGGCGAGCTTTTTCAGCCAAATCCACCCGTTCCATTGCAACAGCTGCCAGCCTCACCCAGGCATCAATCAATCGCCGTTCACTTGGTATCAATTTTTGCTGTGCCAAATCTATACCAAGTACACCAAATACTGTTTCCTGGCTATAAATAGGCACATACATATATGTCCCGCCAGGCAGAGTATCCGTGCTGCAGCCTGCAGCTTGTTTATTTTTATACACCCACGCTGCAACAGCGGACTCTGACTCGTGCAGGGTTATCTGGCGAAGCGTTTCATTAACAGTCCCCGTTTGCGGATCGTATTGCATTTGCTTGCTGATATTTCCTTTATCATCTGGCAGTAAAAGTAAAATTTTTCGTTCAATCGTTTCCCCTGCCTGTCTGACCAAACTTTTCGCAATCGCTTCCAGATTGACTACTGCCACAATATCACGACTGAATTCATAAACGGCCCGTGTACTTTTTTCTTGCTGCCGGGCCTGTTTGCTTTCTTTGCGCAATTTATCTGTTCTGCCACCGATCAAAGCCGATAACAGCAAGAAGATCACAAAACTCCATATATAACGTACATCCCCCACTGAAAAAGTCATAATCGGTTCAATAAAATAAAAATCTAAAGCCAAAATTCCAACAATTGCGCTCAAATACGATGCCCATTTCCCCCACCACAAAGCACTGAATAAAACAGGCAGAATATATAAAAAAGCAATATTTAAAATTTCCAACTGCTCTTTGAGCCACCAACCAAACACTGTAATAAAAACAACCATACTAAGGCTCAAGCATACCTGACGGTAACTAAGTGCCACCGAGTTCGGGGTAAAATCGTTAACTCTGACATTTTTTGTCTCCTTCGTTCCGGGAATGACATACACATTGATATCTCCGCTGCGCCGAATAATATTGTCTACAATAGAGCCGCGAAACAGTTCCAGAAGTTTACTATGATTTGGCTTGCCAACAACAATCGCCGTAACATTTTGTTTACGGGCAATCATCAGCATTTCATCGACTAAGTTTTGTCCTACTACTGTTAAAGTTTTAGCCCCCAAATCTTCAGCCAGCCGCATATTTTTGGCAATACGATCTCGTTCCTTATCGCCAATGGGAAAATCCATTTTTTCGGCTTCAATATGTACAGCCAAAAGCTCGGAACGCAGACCCGTTGCCAGACGGTTCGCCGCACGAATCAGCTGCGCCGAAAAAGGACTGCCGCTAATGCAGACCATAACTCTTCCAGCAGCAGGCCACGGTCCTTCAATATGGTGATCCTGCATATATTCTGCTAAATCTTTATCAACCCGCTGAGCGGTAAATCTGAGTGCCAGCTCACGCAGCGCACTGATATTACCCTGACGAAAAAAGTTTTTCAAAGCCTGTTTGGCTTGTTCTGGTATATAAATTTTTCCGTCGCGCAGCCGCTGCATCAAGTTTTCCGGTGCAATATCAATTAATTGAACCGTGTCTGCTTCTTCCAAAACATAGTCCGGCACAGTCTCTTTCACAATAATACCCGTAATCTGAGCCACAACATCATTGAGACTTTCTATATGCTGTATATTAACAGTCGTATAAACATTGATACCAGCCTCTAATAATTCTTCCACATCCTGATATCGTCTTACATGTCTTGAGCCAAAAACATTCGTATGTGCCAATTCATCAACCAAAACAATTTCCGGTTTCAATGTCAAAATTGCATCTATATCCATTTCCAAAAGGTCATTTTCATGATAACGAACGGATAACGGGGCTACTTTAAAAAGCCCCGTTACCAGTTTTTCAGTTTCAGCTCGACCATGTGTTTCAATCCAGCCAATTACAATATTTTTTCCTTCACTTTGTTGATCATGAGCCGACTTTAGCATGGTAAATGTTTTGCCAACCCCAGCCATTGAACCTAAAAACACCGTCAATTTTCCCCGTGTCTCTTTATGCAGTTTTTTTAATAACACTTCAGGATTCGGGCGGTTTTCCATTTTCTTTCCTCCCTGTTTTATGTCACGTATTTCACAAAGCCATTGCATCCAACGCTAAATTAAGCCGCAATACATTCACTCTCTTATCTCCTAAAAATCCTAGTTGCGGATTTTCGATGTTTTTTTCGACCAGAGCATCCACCTGATTTTCAGCCAAACCTCTGGCTTTCGCTATGCGTGTAATTTGCAGTTTGGCGGCCGCCGGTGAAATATGAGGATCAAGTCCACTGCCGGATGCCATAACCAAATCACTTGGAACCATCGCCGTTTGGGATAAATCATTATCCTGACGTACCTGATCGGCCCTTTCGGTAATATTTTTCATCAGTTTTTCACTCGTAGGACCTAAATTTGAACCAGCGGAACTGGTCGCATCATACCCATCATCACCAGCAGCCGATGGACGCCCATTAAAATATGCATCACTTGCAAATGTCTGTCCAATCAACTCTGAACCAACGACCTGCCCATCTTTCGTTATCAGCGAACCATTGGCCTGTGACGAGAAAAACAGTTGTGCAAATCCCGTCATACTTAAAGGATAAAAAACTCCTAAAACCAAGGTTAAAACCAAAAGCATGCGAATTGAAGTACTAATTTCTTTCAACATTTATCTTCCAACTCCTTTTTATCAACCAACAATATTGAGCGCCACTAAAATCATATCAATGATTTTAATGCCAATAAAGGGAGCAATTAAGCCACCCAAACCATAAATAAATAAATTTTGCTTTAAAATCATGGCTGCTCCAACCGGTTTGTATTTCACACCTTTCAATGCAAGCGGAATTAAACCGATAATAATTAAAGCATTAAAGATGACTGCGCTTAAAATAGCACTATCCGGTGTAGCTAACTGCATGATATTAAAGACACCCAGTGCTGGATATGTCCCAACAAACATCGCTGGTATAATCGCAAAATATTTTGCAATATCATTGGCAATACTAAAGGTGGTCAAAGAACCGCGGGTCATCAAAAGCTGTTTGCCAATTTCAACAATTTCAATCAATTTGGTTGGATTCGAATCGAGATCCACCATATTGCCGGCTTCTTTGGCTGCCTGGGTACCACTATTCATCGCCACACCCACATCAGCCTGTGCCAGTGCCGGGGCATCATTTGTACCATCGCCCGTCATCGCTACCAGCATACCACCCTCTTGATAATCACGGATCATTTGTAATTTTGCTTCCGGAGTTGCTTCGGCCAGAAAATCATCAACGCCTGCTTCTGCTGCAATTGCCGCTGCCGTAAGGGGATTATCTCCGGTTATCATAACCGTCTTGATTCCCATCTGCCGAAGTTCACGGAAACGTTCTTTGATACCGCCTTTTACAATATCTTTCAAATGAATTGTCCCCATAATTTTTGTATCTTGTGCTACGACGAGAGGTGTACCACCGCTTTTTGCAATACGTTCGCTCGCCTGTCTCACATCATCCGGCAAAATCCCGCCCCGTTCTTTCACATATCTTTCAATTGCATCAACCGAACCCTTGCGAATTTCTAATTTTTGAATATTGACACCACTCATGCGTGTTTGGGCTGTAAATGGCACAAATTCAGCTTGTAAAGCATTAAGGTCGCGTTCTCTTAAACCATATTGTTCTTTCGCTAAAACAACAATGCTGCGGCCTTCCGGGGTTTCATCAGCTAAGGATGACAATTGTGCAACATCCGCCATTTCTGCAGCGCTGACCCCTTCAGCCGAAATAAATTCCGTTGCCATACGATTTCCTAACGTAATCGTACCTGTTTTATCGAGTAACAATACATTGACATCACCAGCAGCTTCGACAGCACGCCCCGACATTGCTAAAACATTATGTTTTAGCAATCGATCCATACCGGCAATCCCGATAGAACTTAAGAGCCCACCAATCGTTGTCGGAATTAAACAAACCAGCAGCGCCATTAACGTGGTCGTGGAAACGACGGCTCCTGAATAAATGGCAAATGGTTCAATAGTAGCTACGGCAACCAAGAAGATTAAAGATAGACTTACTAATAAAATAGTCAAAGCTATTTCATTTGGTGTTTTTTGGCGCTGTGCCCCTTCAACTAAGCTAATCATCCGATCTAAAAATGTTTCGCCGGGATTTGCCGTAACTTTGATTTTAATCCAATCTGATAAAACTTTTGTACCACCAGTTACCGATGATTTATCTCCACCGGATTCACGAATAACCGGTGCAGATTCACCTGTAACCGCACTTTCATCTACCGTTGCCATTCCTTCGATGATTTCACCATCGCTGGGGATAAAGTTTCCGGCTTCTACCATTAATATATCACCTTTACGCAAGGTATCCGCATCGACCATCAACCAATCGGTCCCCATTAGTTTTTTTGCCTGCACATGGCTTCGCGTACTGCGAAGTGATTGTGCCTGTGCTTTGCCGCGGCCTTCAGCGACAGCTTCAGCAAAATTGGCAAATAACACTGTAAACCATAACCATACGCTGATTTGAGTTACCAGAAAAATAGAATTTGAGCTAGTGACAGCATCACGCAAAGCCACATAGCTTGTAAATATCGCCCCAAGATACACAATAAACATGACCGGGCTTTTTATTTGTATAGCTGGATGCAGTTTCCGAAAAGAATCACGAACTGCTTCTATAATAATTGTTGAATTCAAGTTGTTTTTTTGCGCATTCATATTCTATAGCTCCTTTAAAATGTTATTCCCTGTATCATAAGAACCTGTTCTACAATAGGCCCCAATGCCAATGCCGGTAAAAAGGTAAGTGCACCAATAATGAAAACAATACCTGCCAGTAAAATCATAAACGTGAAACCAGTTGTTTCAAACGTACCTAACCCACTCGGTGCTATTTTCTTTTCAGCCATACTGCCGGCGACTGCCAAAAGTGGCACAATGACCCCAAACCGGCCCAGCAGCATAGCGACGGAAAGGCTCAGATCGTAAAAGACTGTATTGGCCGTTAATCCAGCAAAAGCACTGCCGTTATTTGCCGTGCCTGACGTAAAGGCATATAAAATCTCACTCAACCCATGCGGCCCATCATTGTTTAGTCCCGCCAAACCAGCATCCGATACGGATGCTGCTGCACTAAACAGCAAAATAGTAACCGATGGTATGAGTAAGGCCAACATGACGAATTTCATTTCTTTCGCTTCAATCTTTTTCCCCAAATATTCCGGTGTACGTCCGACCATCAGACCAACAATAAACACCGTAATCAAAACATAAACCATGATGCCATAAAACCCTGCACCAACGCCGCCAAAAACAATTTCACCTAACATCATTTGTAAGAGCGGCACTAATCCACCAAGCGGTGTTAAACTATCATGCATATTGTTGACTGCACCGCAAGAAGCAGCCGTTGTGATTGTTGTAAATAAAGAAGAGCTTCCCATTCCGAAACGAACTTCCTTCCCTTCAAAAGAAGTCGGCTCACTGATATTCATTTGATCAATGATTGGATTACCATTGATCTCACTGCTGTAATTAACACCCAGCATAATGAAAAACATCAAAAACATCGCGCCGGCAATCGCATAACCTTGTTTTTTATTTTTTGTCACATTTCCAAACATAAAAACAAGTGCTAATGGAATTATAAATATTGCCAGCATTTGCACGAAATTTGTAAGTGGGGTTGGATTTTCAAACGGATGAGCTGAATTTGCATTAAAAAATCCACCACCGTTCGTTCCCAGCATTTTAATGGACTCTTGTGATGCAACCGGCCCCATAGCAATCGTTTGCTCTGCGCCCTCAAGTGTTTGTACCGTTTGATACGTATCAAAATTTTGAATCACACCCTGCTGTACGAAAAACAGCGTCAAAACAATGGAAATCGGTAATAAAACCCGTACTGTAAAGCGTACTAAATCAAGCCAGAAATTTCCGATCAGATGCGTTGACTTCCTTGTTAATCCTCTAATAAAAGCAACTGCTACAGCACACCCCGTTGCCGCTGATAAAAAGTTTTGCACGGTAAGACCAGTCATTTGCGTGAAATAGCTTAATGTAGATTCCCCGCCATAAGCCTGCCAATTCGTATTGGTAATAAAACTAATCGCTGTATTTAGTGCCAAATGCCAAGTTTCCACAGAACCAAAATTTTGTGGATTAAGTGGCAGAGCCTGCTGGCTCAATTGGATCAGAAACAAAAAAACTGCACCAAATACATTAAATAGTATAAGAGCTGTGGCATATTGCCGCCAATTCATTTCTGTTTTTTCATTCACACCAGCCAAACGATAAAAAATTCGTTCGATTGGTAAAAAGAACTTACCAACGATTTTATTTTCGCCAAAAAATACATTGGTCATATAGCGACCTAATGGCAAAGCTATTGCAATAAGTACAACTGCAAAAACAACAAATAACGTCATATCACTAAACATGTTAAAATTCCTCCGGTTTCATTAAGACATAAACTAAATAAACAAATATTCCTCCAGCTAAAATAGCTGCCAGCCATAAATCATCCATACCCCTGAGCCCCTTTCGTTTGCTTGTTCTCATTATAAATCCATTCTCCGTAAAGATGTCGTCAATAATGATTCCATTTATATAAAGAAAGTGTAAAGATTATCCGCTAAAATACCATGCAAAAAAAGCCGACCACCATAAATTTGGCAATCAGCTTCGATATATCAACAGAAATAGCCTTTATTTTTTCCATCTCGGAGTTAATGTTTCAGCAATATGACTCACTACTTCATCCATCATTTCTTTTTCACCAACTGGATATTCTAAGATAAATCCCGCCGATTCTTCTTTTGTGAAATATACTTTTTTATAATAAATCATACCTTGATCCAGCCAGGAAATCACATACCAATCATCTTGCAGATCGCTGTATGTTACTTTTCCATGTAAATTTTTAAGCTGCTCTTCATACGCTGTATTAAAATACGTAGCATATACTCGCAGGTTTCGATTAAAAGTATTGTCCTTAAAAATAGCGCCATCGGCATTATCTGGTTTAAAAATCAAAACAAAAGAATTAGGAACCTCAATGGAATAACCAAACCTGGAATTCGTATAATTCATATAGCCCGCCCAGCGGGTACTCGGCAATAAAGAATCTGCCTGAGCGATACTGCTGCCAGCAAATAAAAGAACCAAACAAAATAAAAATCGCCAAACCTGTTGCATTATATAAGCTTTATTCATTCTCCATCCCTCCTCTGAATAAATAGAATTGTGCGCAAGGCTCGCTATATCTCCTATCGTATTATTTACGCAAAATCAGCAAAACTCCTTTTTACCAACTAAAGAATTATCAAATAGACAAATATGAAAAAAGCTGCTTAAACAAGATTTCTATCTTGTTTGAAGCAGCTTTATTTTTACAAATAAGGTTTTTGACAGCCTGTTTATATAACGATTCGTTATTTTTAATAGGCATCATCTTTAGGATTGAATTCTGCTGCCTCAACCCAATCATTAACATGATTGAGCATTTCAATAAGATCCTCGATGACATGGACATGCTTTGTTTCTTCTAAAGCCAAACGCTCGCAAATATCTTTTTCTTCTACCGTAACTACCTTTGTTTTCAAATCCTGATAAAGCGTAACGCTTTGTTGTTCTTTTAAAAGAGCGGCCTGATAGACATCAAGTTGTTCTTTTTTCCACTGAGCCAGCCATTCCGGCGATTTTTCTTTAAGTTCATCGGGAAAAGCAAAGACATTAGGAATAGTTGGCATTGGACCTGGCGTAAGCGTATAATGCCCCGCATCTCTTGCCTCTTTAATGATTTCGTAATGACGTTTTTCAGCCTCCGCTAAATCCAGGAAAACAACTTCCAGATCTTTATAACCAGCATGTTTAGCCAGCTCAGTATAATAGGCTTCACCATCAAGCTCCATTTTGAGTGCATAAGCAAAAATATCCATATAAATTCTCCTTTTTTTATCGTTCTATTTTTTCTGAAAACGTCGGCTAATCTTTATGCATTAATTCCTCTAGCCACTGCGTATGAAAAATTCCCTTTGTATCGGTTCTTTCATACGTATGAGCGCCAAAATAATCTCGCTGGGCTTGAATCATATTGGCACTTAATACTGGCTGTCGATAGCTATCGTAATAGTCTAAGGAGGCACTAAAAGCTGGTGCCGGAATTCCTTGCTGTTTACAGATCGTAGTCACCAAACGCCAGTTATCCTGCATTCGACTCAAGATATCCTGGAAAAATGGATCCATCATAAGATTGGTCAACTTAGCATTTTTCACAAAAGCCGCTTTGATCCGATCTAAGAATTGAGCCCGAATAATACAGCCGCCCCGCCATAGCAACGCCATATCGCCATAATTCAAATCCCATTTATATTCAGCACTTGCGGCCTTAAGCAAAGCAAAACCTTGCGCATAAGAACAAATTTTTGATGCATACAGCGCATCATGAATGGCCTGAATCAATTTTTTGCGATCACCCGTATAGTGGATTTCAGGACCTGTTAAAATAGTTGATGCAGCTATGCGTTCATCCTTATACGAAGACATGCATCTGGCAAAGACAGCCTCCGTAATGGTCGGTACCGGAACGCCAAGATCGAGGGCACTTTGTGACGTCCATTTACCTGTTCCTTTTTGTCCGGCTTTATCTAAAATCATCTCGAGCAACGGTCTACCTGTTTTTTCATCCTGCTTCAAGAAGATGTCACGTGTGATCTCAATGAGATAAGAATTCAATTCTCCCTGATTCCATTCATCAAAAACCTGATACATTTCAGCCGCTGTTAAGCCTAAAACTGTTTTCATAATGTAATAGGCTTCGCTGATTAACTGCATATCTCCATATTCGATGCCATTATGCACCATTTTCACATAATGGCCAGCTCCGCCTTGACCAATATATGCACAACAGGGTCCATCCATTACCTGAGCAGCAATCGTCCGATAAATAGTAGCAACTTCCTCATAAGCTGAAAGATCACCACCAGGCATGAGGCTAGGTCCATTGAGAGCCCCTTCTTCACCGCCAGAAACCCCCATACCAATAAACCGAATCTGTTTATCAGCTAATTCACTATAACGGCGCTGGGTGTCCATGAAGAACGAATTCCCCCCATCAATAATAATGTCGCCTGCTTCTAAATAAGGAACAAGTTCAGAAATGACATCATCCACTGGTGCACCCGCTTTTACCATCAGCATAACCTTGCGCGGTTTTTTAAGCATTTTGATAAAATTCGGAATTGTATAGGCTGCCCCAATCATATCCGATGCAGCTGTTGTATGTTTAAATTCATCTGTTTTACCAGCTGTCCGATTGTAAACAGCAACAGCAAAACCATGATTGCTCATATTCAAAACCAAATTCTGCCCCATGACAGCTAAACCAATCAGTCCGATATCATATTTTTTATCCATACCATCCACCTCTATTTTTTTATTCTATAAACTTCAAGAAATAAGCTGAGCTGCTGCTTGATCAAGCAGCCAAATCAACCGGCCTGTGAGCGGTTGAATACGCTGAGCTGGATAAATCAATTCTGTCGAAACAGGTTTTAAAATCTGTTTTACCATTTCTGCCTTTTCTTTTCCGGTTACCATAAAACAGACAAGACCCGCCCGGTTTAAAACAGGAAAAGTCAATGTAATTCGTTCCGGCCCCGGCACTTTTGTTTTAGACGGACAAACCCAGCGTGTCTCTTCATTTAAGGCATTTGATCCAGGAAATAGAGAGGCTGTATGTCCATCCGGACCCAAGCCTAGTAAAATAAGATCAATTTGCGGCCATGAATCCATGAAAAATTGTTTAAGAACTGCTTCATATTTTTCTGCTGATTCTATAGGAGTTTCCGCAAACGGAATTGGGAAAATATTTTCTTCGGGAATTGGCACATAACGCAATAAACTTTCCCGTGCCATTTTTTGATTGCTCTGGGCATCATCCGCAGGAACAAAACGTTCATCGCCCCAAAAGACAAAAATTCGCTGCCAATCTAATTTTTCATGCCACTCTTTTTTCGCAATCTCTTCAAATAATCGGCGCGGCGTGGAACCGCCAGAAAGAGCCACCGAAAAACGACCTCTTGCCACAATCGCTTTTTGCGCTTCTTCCACAAATAAATTTGCTCCAGCCACACATAATTCATTCATATTTTGATAAATTTTATTCAACAGAACAACCTCCCCGTTTCGGTTCAAAAGAAATTGGTAAAAGCCAGGTACGTCTATCCTGTGCAACTAAACTTTCCGCTTCAGGCGGCCCCCATTGCCCTGCTTGATAATTTGGAAAATTAAGTTCTGTATTTTCGCTCCACACCTCTAAAATTGGATCGATTACACTCCATGCAGCTTCAACCTGATCCGCTCGCATAAACAGCCCCGGATCATTACGCATGATATCCACCAGCAATGTTTCATACGCATCCGGTGATGCCTGATGAAATACATCTTGATAACAATAACTCATATCAACTGGTTTCAATTTCATCCCCATTCCCGGTTCTTTGGCCTGAGTTCTAAGAACCACCCCTTCATTCGGTTCAATTTGCAGCACCAAACGATTTGGCTGAAAAACCTGCGTATTTAAATGAGCAAACGGATGATGCGGCACTGGTCTAAATTGCAGTGAAATCTCCGAAACACGACCAGGCATACATTTACCAGTCCGCAAATAAAAAGGAACGCCTTGCCAACGCCAGTTATCCACAAATAATTTCAAAGCTGCAAAGGTTTCAGTATTAGAATTAATATCGACATCTTTTTCACAGCGATAGGCTTGCACTGGCTGTCCATCCATCCAGCCTTGTCCATATTGCCCCCGAACGGCAAAAGCCGGAACGTCTGCTTTATTAATAGCTCGAATCGCATGCATGACATCTACTTTTTTGTTGCGAATTTGATCCGCTGTAAATTCCGTAGGTGCTTCCATAGCAATTAAGCACAAAAGCTGCATCAAATGATTTTGTATCATATCCCGCAAAGCACCGGCTGAATCATAATACTGGCCGCGACGACCAATACCAATTTTTTCCGATACGGTAATTTGCACATGATCAATGAAATTTCGATTCCAAACAGGCTCCCACATGGCATTGCCAAAACGGAACGCCAAAATATTCTGCACGGTTTCTTTGCCTAGATAATGATCAATCCGATAAATCTGCTTTTCTTCAAAAACTTGCAGTAATCGTTGATTTAAAGCTTTAGCTGAATGCAAATCATGGCCAAATGGTTTTTCAATGACAATGCGATAGCGGATATCACCCTGAAGTTCCGAAAAGCGTCCTAATTGATCAATAACAATAGTAAATAAATTGGGTGGTGTCGCCAGATAAAAGACAATATTGGGTGGTGTTTCCCATCCAGTATCACCAAGTTTCGTCAAGCGATCATACAACGTTGGTTCATCATAGTTCGACTGTATATAATGAAGATGCTCCGCAAAAGCATCCCATTCCTGTTCCTTGGCAGGTCCCCGCCGAGAATATTGATCAACACCCTGCCGAAAACGCTCGCGAAGCGTTTCCTCAGTCAGAGAACTTCTCGCTACACCAACAATTGCATACTGCTGTGGCAATAAACCATCAAGATGCAAATTATATAAAGCAGGAATTACCTTGCGTGCTGACAAATCACCCGACGCTCCAAATAAAACAATAATGACTGGCTCCATCTGCGAAGATTTATTCATATGAAACTCTCCTTTATTACCTTTGTAAGATAAAAATTTTTGCTAATCGATAATAATTATTATATAGTTTTATTTTAACACTTTGCTAATTTTATGCAAGAGCAACTTTACAAATGCTATATATTAATGCTCTGCCAATTGTTCGAAACAACATACTTGATTCCGTCCATTCTTTTTCCCTTTATACACGGCAATATCTGCATTTTTAATTACTTCATCCAAGCTAAGCCCGTCTTTGTACATAGCAATCCCTAAAGTCATCGTCGCTTTCAACGGTGTTTTTTTACAAACAAATGCATGTTCCTCTATACCACTCCGTAGCAGTTCAGCAATTTCAATCGCCTGTATTAACGTTGTTTTTGGCAAAAATACTAAAAATTCTTCGCCGCCCCAACGAGAAACACAGTCTTGCTTACGAACTACTTGCTGCATAATCATAGCAGTATCTTTTAGAACTAAATCGCCGCAATCATGTCCATATTCATCGTTTATTTTTTTAAAATAATCCAGATCCATCATAACAATGGCAAATCCATCATATTTAGTCCCGAAATTTTCTATTTCCGTTTCAATTTGTTGTATAATAAATTTTCTGTTATACAACCCTGTTAAAAAATCGGTCTGAGCAGAAAGCTCCATCTGTTCTTTCGCTTTTGCGAGTTCTGTATTTCTTCGTTCCAATTCTTGCGTTCGTTCAACAACTTTATTTTCTAAATGATTGATCAGTACTTCTAATTCCTCTGCCATTTTATTAAATGCTGACCCTAACTTACCAACCTCATCTCGTTTGGATATATTGGCTCGCTTTGAAAAATCACCTAACCCATATTCTTCCGTAATAGAAATCAATTCATAAATCGGCCTTAAATATTGATCTATTTTTTTTGTCCAGATCACAATTGCAATGATAATCGTTAAAACAGATAAAAATACCGAAAAAATAATGCTTTGCTTAAGTTCAACAATAGAATGATCTTCTGGCATCGCCATAATAATCAACCAATTTAAACCGTTTTTTTTCAATTCAGATATTTTAATATACCATTGGCCTTTTGTCGTATCTTCCATAAACTCAGGTTTTTCATCCTCATGATAATTTTCCAGCGCTGTGTGAATAATTTTATTTTTAATCTGCATACTGTCGATTCGATCAATCGTCCCTGCCTGATCTACAACAAAATTTGATTCATCTTCGGTGTTGGCAACTAGTTCGCCGGAATTTTTTTCTACGATATAAGCAATCGCATTTTTGTCACGGACTACTTCTTTTAGCTTCTGATTCATTTCTGATAAAAGAATATGAGTTCCCATAACTCCCATTAAGTCGCCCGTTACATTATAAATAGGATATGAAGCTGAAAGTGCCAGATCGTGCATAATAAAATGTTTATACACAGGAGAAAAGATTGGTTTATGTGTTTGTTCGGCAAGTTGATACCAGCTTCTAGTCCGCGGATCAAATGCACCTAATGTCAATCGCAATTCACCTTCACTAAAATCATCATTTGCCGCATAATATTTTGAATGTCCTTGTGTCGTTTTATCGCTTTTCATAAATTCTAACTGATTTTCGTGATTGCGCCTTACACCATAATACTCACCCATGCGAGTCCCATAGCTGAAGCTATATACATTTCGTGGTGCTGTTTGCATAACACTCGAAAAAAAATCTTCTCGATTGTCTGCATTATTTATATCGACAAGACCGCTCTTAATGAACAAACTATTTCTTTCATTCATATCTAAAGGAGTTGTAATGAAATTTTCTATTTCATGTAAAATAGCGGTATTCGCTTCTTCCTGAATTTTCATGACCATATCATCAATCGATAATTTCCAATAATAAAAAGCAATAAAACTCACCACTGCAACCATCATCGTCATGAGAATAATAAATAAATAACGAATTTGATTTTTCATCGATCGTTGATATGTCTCCATGCTTTCACAACTTCCTCCCCAAAGATCCAATAATCTTGTATGTAAGTCAGTTAATAAACCATGTTACTCGTTATTTTACGAAACGCGCCAACTCGTTATTTTTTTAAATCCGTTCATATAGTACTAACAAAGTAAATCTTCTCTATTTAAAAGAAAATACCTCTAAATAAACTCATATGCTTTAGCTGAAAATTTCTATAAAATATAAATTTACATACTAAAAAGGACTTTGGGCAAAACCCAAAGTCCTAGATGTTTAAATTATGGCGGAGTGGGAGAGGTTCGAACTCTCGCACGCTTGCGCGTCTAACGATTTAGCAAACCGTCCTCTTCAGCCACTTGAGTACCACTCCATGATACGAATCATAATATTTATAAAAAAATGGCGGAGAGGGTGGGATTCGAACCCACGGTTCCTTGCGGAATCACTGGTTTTCAAGACCAGCTCCTTAAACCACTCGGACACCTCTCCGTAACGTACTATAACAGTATACCAAATTTTATTTTTATTTGTCAAATTTTTATTTAAAATATTTTTTCAACTTAATTATTTGCCATAAATAACCTATGCCAGCTCAATTAATGCGTCTTATCTCGATTTTTTTACTTATTCCCCTAAATTTATCTTTATTTTTTGTAAAATTTTCATTAAATGACTTGAAATCTAATATTCTAGCAGAAGATATATTGACTAATGCCTGCTCAGGGAGTAATATTTTAATGTAATCTATGAAATATCAAAGGTTGGTGAGAAAAATGGACGCAGACCACCCTAGTTCGCGGTCTAAGTTAAAAACAAAAAAATATCGCCGAATTTCGTCATTTTTCTTGCTATTTTTTGCTTTTTAGCAGAATGATGACTGATTTTCTTTGCGAAGGGAGCAGTTATACACTATGCTAAAAATATATAAATCATTAGAAAGTGGTCCATTGCAGGAACTTAGTTTAAAAACTCTCGAAAAAGGTTCCTGGATCAATATTATCGCCCCAACCCCTTATGAATTAAAAGTCGTAGGAAATTTGACTGAAGTAGAACCTGACTTTTTGAAATCAGCCCTGGATGATGAAGAACGTTCTCATACCGATGTTGAAGATAACTGTGTTATGGTTTTAACAAATGTACCTGTAATGCGTGGACGCGACAGTTATGATACTTTACCATTGGCTATTATTGTCACCACTGATTATGTCATCACCGTATGTTTAGAAGATACGCCTGTTATTTCAGAATTTAATGAAACAACGTCCAGAACCTTCCGTACATACAAAAAATCGCGGTTTTTATTTCAGATTCTCTATAAATCAGCAACTTTTTATTTACGGTATCTACGACAAATGAATAAAATCTCTGATGAAATAGAACAAAAGCTGCGTAATTCTATGAAAAATCGAGAAATACTGCGCTTATTGGAACTGCAAAAAGGATTGACCTATTTTAATGCAGCACTTCGTTCCAATGGGGCCGTACTTGACAAACTTTTACGCTTATGTTCGAATCATAATGTACAAGCTTTTTTAAAAATGTATGAAGAAGATGAGGATCTGTTAGAAGATGTCATTATCGAAAATAAACAGGCTAAAGAAATGGTTGAAATGTATAGTAAAATCCTCTCGCGGCTTGCTGATACATTCTCCTCAATCATCTCCAATAATTTGAATTTGGTTATGAAGTTTTTAGCATCCATGACTATCATGCTGGCAATTCCAACTGTGATTTCAAGTTTTTTTGGCATGAATGTTGATATTCCATTCGCTTCAGCTGGCCCCAACGGATTCCTGTACGTCTCAATTATTGCCATAGTACTGACTTCGCTTTGTGCGTTTGTCTTATGGCGCAAAGATATGTTTTAGAAAATAGGTGATTTTTATGAGTGTTATGGTAGCAGCCGAATTAAAAGTCGGCACTATTTATGGCGATACAATGAACCAAGAATATGTTTATATGCCTGCCAGTGAGATTGGTCTCGCTGAACCGGTCTGCATATTTGAAAAAAGTGCCGTGCGGCAAGATATTAGTCTGACCGAAGCGCTCACGCTTGTTCGTAAGCTCAGCCTCAAACCTGCCTGCCATCCTCGTTTTGGCAGATCATCCTGCTAATATGCCGACACAAAACAAAGGGAGTCGATTGTTATGCTTGCTGTTTCTTCCTCCGAATTTTTAAATGAATTTACGATTTATGCCAATAAAGCGCATGATGAAAAAGAAATTTTTATTATTCAGCGTGCCAATGATAAAAATGCCGTTTTACTCTCACTAGTTGAATATAATGAATTAAAAAAGCAGCTTTTTCTATTGCAAAAAAATAATAATACAACTAAATAAAAGCATAAAAAAACTGGCTCCACTATTAAGAGGAGCCAGTTTTTTTATGCATATTCTAAAATTTTAACGTAAAACTTACGTGACCTTGGACCATCGAATTCACAGAAATAAACACCTTGCCATGTACCAAGAATTAACTTTCCCTGATCTATGATCATTGTGACACTACTGCCAATCGATCCCGCCTTAAGATGGGCGGTTGTATTGCCTTCCGCATGTTTGTACTCCAGGCGGTCTGGATACATCTTGCTCATAGCAAATAACATATCTTCAACTACATCAGGATCAGCATTTTCATTGATTGTAATCCCCGCTGTTGTATGTGGACAAAAAACAATACACATCCCGTCCTGAATACCGCTTTTACGCAGTGCAGTTCGTACTTGACCAGTTATATTAATATAATCTTCCCGCGGTGTCTCCAATTGAAATTCATAAATCATGATCCTTGCCCCTTTCAATCTGATACAATCGTTTATTTCTTCACAAGGCGCAACCGTGTCCGAATCGGCACAGCATCTTCTGTTGTCACCTGTTTAGGATGTTTTGCCGCATATTGTCCAACATTCACCAGTAAGCCGATTCCTACCATATTAATAATTAAGGATGTCCCGCCATAACTGATAAAGGGTAAAGGTACACCAACAACCGGCAAGATCCCGCTTACCATAGCAATATTGGCCACACTTTGTCCAACAATTAGGATCAGCACGCCGCTGACAATCATCTTACCAAACCCATCCTGCACTTGGTTCGCAATTTTCCCGCCGTAAAAAGTCAAAAGGGAAAGTAAAAAAATCAAAAAAATCGCACCCAGATAGCCATTTTCCTGACAGAAAATCGCAAAAGCAAAATCAGTATGTGCTTCTGGTAAATAAGAGTATTTTCCGGTCCCCTCACCTAATCCTACACCGAAAAAGCCGCCTGATCCAATTGCGGACATCGATTGCACTGTTTGATAGCCTTGATTTTGCTGGTAAGGCCAGGGATCAATCCATGCCTTCATGCGTTCAAGTCGATACGGCTGTAAAATCGTCAGACCAATTATAATCAAAACGACCGGCACTATTAAAATACCGAGCCACTTCCATTCCAGCCCTGCTAAAACATGCAATATCAAGGGAATACCAAATACAAGTGCCGCTGTTCCCAAATCTGGCTGTAATTCAATCAATGCTGACAAAACTAGCAGCATAAACATTGGTGTCGTAAATACACGAATTTCCAGTTTTTTATCAATTCGCGGACCTAAATAAGCCGCAGCCATTAAAATAGAAACCAATTTTGCGAGTTCTGATGGTTGAAACTGCATCACTACGAGATTCAACCATCTTTTAGACCCATTCACTTCCACACCAACGATCAACACCAACACTAACGCGATAAGAGTAACCGCAAACAACAACGGAACGCCCCCTCGCCAACGACGGTAATCTACTTTGATTGTAAAAACCAGTGCTGTAATTCCAACTGTCAGACTAATCAAATGCCGTGTCAGAAAATAGTAAGGATTATGAAACTGCGTTCCCGCTAGAACAAAGCTAGCACTAAATACATTGATTGTCCCAATAACAATCAATATGCTCATAATCACTAATACCGCTTCCGTATTGTTCACCCAAAATTTTTGACGTGGCATATATAAGCCTCCAATTTCCATCCACTCTCAGCCTTTAAACTCACTTAAAATGAAACTTCACAACGGTTTATTTTTTCACCGAATCCACTAAATTTACGTTCATATTCAGTCATAATATTATCGGTCATACCACTATTGTGCAAATCAAAAGTCAATGCATCCACTTTTAAATGTGCCAATTCAAATTGTTCTAACGAAAAATCAAATAATGGACGATTATCTGTTTTAAAAAAAAGTTTTCCATGTTCTTTTAACAATTTACGATATTTCGCTAAGAAATCAATATGTGTCAAGCGGCGTTTCGCATGGCGGGATTTTGGCCACGGATCACAAAAGTTCACAAAAAAACGATCAATTTCATTTTCGCCGAAGATTCCTTCAATATTATTAATATCAAAAACAAGCAGTTTGACATTTGTAAGATTCAACTCTTTAACTTTTTTTGCCGCATAATAAAGGACATCCTGCTGCGCTTCAATTCCAATAAAATTAAGTTCTGGATAACGCAGTGCCATCTGGCTGATAAAAGTTCCTTTACCAATGCCAAGTTCCACTTGAATGGGTGCCTGCCTCCCAAACAGATCACACCATTTTCCTTTTTCGGCCTCGCCGATTTTGGCTTCATCAATATAAACAAAATCACTGAAATCCAAAATTGCCTCATCAATCCAAGGCTTTTTCCTTAAACGCAAAATCCTCTATCCCCTTTAATTATGATTTTTCTAATCCATATTTTTTCAGATAACGATACAATGTCACACGACTTACATTCAGCAGATTTGCCAATCGACTTACATTGCCACCAGCAGCCTGCCAAGCTTTCACAAAAACATCGCGATCTTCTTTCCATTTGTTATCCGGTTTGATATCCCCATCAAATTGATATCATCTGGGCAAATCACATCATCTTTCGTATTGAAAAATGCATACTCCAAAACACCCTGCATTTGTTTGATATTACCTGGCCAATCATAATTTTTTAAAACTTCTGCCGTTTCTGGCAAAATTACTTTTTCTTTCATTTGATGCTGCAATGCCAATTCACTAACAATATGTTCCGCCAGCACAGGGATATCTTCACGGCGACTTCTAAGTGCTGGTACACGTATCACACTTTTAGCCACAATTTCATAGAGCGTTTTGTCAAATAATCCACGCTCGGTAAGACGTTTTAAATCGCTGTCACAGGCAGCGATAATGCGCACATCAATCGTGCGTTCTACACGTTCACCAATACGATACATCTGCTGTGAAAGTAATGCCTTGGCTAAAGTAACAGCTAATGGTTTCGGTATTTTTTCAATTTCATCCATAAAGAGCGTTCCACCATTAGCCAGTTCGAGCTTCCCCTGATGGCTGACCTCTGGTGTCAAGGATACACCAAACAATTCTTGTTCTAAAAGTTCCGGCGTTGCATCACCGCACCGAACTGAAATAAGTGGGCCAGCAGCTCGAGCACTGGCTTGATGTATGCCATGCGCCATCCTCTGTTTACCAGTCCCTGACTCACCTTGCAGCAATATATGATTTTTGTTACGTGCTACACGTGCCGCTTTTTCCTTCATCGCGCCAAACAAAGAGCCTTCTCCGACCATAGAACTCAAACTATATTTCGCAGTATAGCCTGCGGCATGTGCTACCAAAGTTCGCAGATCTTCAATTGGCATTGATACCGCGACCACACTGCTCACAGCCTGATCCAGATCGCGTTCAAGCGGCACAACCGTTGTAATATCTTCGTAGGTTTTTGCTTTTGTAATCCAAGTTACTTCTTTATTATAAGATGGTACGCCACTAAAACCTTTATAAATTGGTGTATGTCGATAATTCAGCACTACATCATTTAGATTCATGAACGGACTATCTTTTTTATGTGCACCGATACCCGCCAAGCGGCTTAATCCCAGCTTGTTAGCATAGGCTACATCGCCGCCTGGCATCACATGATACACTGCAAATGGCGTCGAATCCAAAATCGCTTCCTGTGCTTTTAAACGCAGCGACAAGCTAAGATGTGTTTCTAGTGCATGCTTCATCGTCAGCATCAACGAAATCACTGCATCTTGTGGCAAGGTTTCATGTTCAACAGAAACAAGTGTAATAATATATACGAGCTCTCCATTTACAAGAATCGGTGCCGAACAAGCATCTCCCAATTGACATTCTTCTACCCACATTTCCGGTCCAAAAAGCCAAAATGGCATTTTATGTTCATGGGCTATACTAATACTCGATGTGCCAACATCAGCAATCCCGACCTGTACGCCTTCGATTTCTCCTGGTGTTTTTTGATAAAACGGCAGCGAATAACTCTTTAATACATTGCAGTCTGCGTCAATCAAGAGCAGACTCAAATTGTATTTTTGAAAAAACTCTCTAATTTCCTCACTAAATTGACTGAGATAGTCAATTGCATTTTTATGTTTTTTCTGATATTCAGTAAAAACGGCGTTGTCTAAACGATTTTGCGTGGACATTGTTTTTGTTCCCACCTGGTATTGTCTGCTCTTTTGCCAAGATTGAGCAACCCACGGATGAACATTCGGATCAAGAATACCTTCTTCCTGATACTTTTTATAATAGGATTCCAGCTTTGTCCTACTACGTTGTTCTCTAATCATGTATTTTCCTCCTACCAACGTGAAACTATAATTTAATGGAACGATCTATAATACGATTTTCCATCAGCCATCGCTCTTTGAACTTTTTTTACATTGAAAAGCAGCCGAGCTTTACACGAATAAAATGATTTCCAGCTATCTTTTTTCCGCAAATTGTGTTTCACGCATACTTGTGTATATTACATTGTACCAATCATTTATCCCAGTGGCAATTCATTCACGAAAAAAGTTTACAAAAAAACGTGTAAAATCACTTTTTCAGCATTCCAGCAAACACTTTTTTCGAAATAAGCTTATATTTACTTATATATTATTGATTTTAAACTTATAATTGCTTATAATATAAGCATGTTGTAAGCAAGGAGTATGATTCATATGTCGCAAGAGGAACGTTTGTCGATTATTCTTAATTATCTAAAAACACACAAAGAAATGTCAATACAAACAATTTGCCATCAATTATCAATCTCGCGTACAATAGCAAGAAGTGACATTTTGAAACTGTTAGAACAAAAACAAGTCGTCGTAAATAAAAACCATATCCATATATTATAGAAAAGAGGTTTCTTATGCATCAAGAAGAGCGCTTACTCGCCATATTCACCTACCTAAAAGAACATCAGAAGATGTCAATCCATACGATTTGTGATCAACTGCACGTTTCACGCGACACCGCCAGACGTGACATTCTAAAGTTATTAGAACAAGGTACCGTTACACGTACCTATGGCGGTATCAGTCTGCCTGTCTTAAAAAATTCAATAAAAGAATATCGGGAGCGCTTGCAAGAAGGCTCTGCCGAAAAAGAACGGATTGCGCAAAAAGCTTATGAATTTATTCAAAAAAATGGTCATTATTTTTTTGATGTTTCAACTGCTGTCCGTTTCTTAGCGCAAAAAATTGAAAAACCAATTTGGGTACTCACACATTCTCTAGATAATGTGGAAGTATTGTCGGAAAAAGAACACGTTCAAGTTGCCTCTACGGGCGGTTCATTGCAACCCCAAAATCGTTTTTTTTATCATCCGGGCTGTACGGACTATATTGATTCCCTGCATTTTGATGCTGCATTTTTAGGTACAGCAACGATCAATAAACAGGGTTTATACTACACCGATGAAGAAGATGCCTTCATAAAAAAAGCTGTTATCAAAAAATCTGATTGTGTCATCGTTTTAGCCGAAGCTGAAAAATTCAATGCCACAAGTTACCATAAAGCTGCCGGTTGGGAACAAATTGATATTCTTATCACGAACGAGGAACCACCGCTTGATATGAAACGCAACTTTATGCTGCATAAAGTGCAAGTTATCGTGGTCTGATTTATTCAATAATAGAGGAGTTGATTTTTATGTCTGTTTACAAAATGATTTGCCTTGATATCGATGGAACGCTTTTAAATTCAAAGCACAAAATCACACAGCCAGTAAAAGATTCCATTCAAAAAGTCGTCACAGAAAAAAACATTCCCATTATCCTTGTTTCAGCAAGAATGCCAAAAGGAATCATTTTTCTACAAAAGGAACTTGGTATCGCGTTCCCGATTATCAGTTACAGCGGTGCTTTAATTTTAGACAAAAAACAAAATATTCTGCACCAGGAAATACTACCGTCAACTGACGTTCAAAGCATTTATGCTGCGGCAAAAAAGCTGCAAGCTCATCTTAGTATCTATAAAGAAGATACCTGGTATATCGAAAAAAATGACGTCTGGTCAAGGCAGGAAAGCGACATCACCGGAATTCGTCCTGAAATACAGCCTTTCGCTAAGCTCTTAACCCAATGGAATAGCCAAAAAACTGGACCTAATAAACTTTTATGCATGGCTGCCCCCGAAATTATTCAAACTTTAAAAAATTCGCTTGCTGCAAAATCCATAACCAGTTATTGTTCAAAACCAACCTATTTAGAAATAGTCCCCAGCTCTGCCTCAAAAACAAACGCTATAAAATATTTGGCTAATATCGGCTCTATTGCCACAAAAGAAATTATGACCATCGGTGACAATTATAACGATATCGACATGCTGGAATCCGCAGGACTTGGAATTGCAATGGGAAACGCTCCTGATGCTGTCAAAATCCATGCAGCTGCTATAACAGCATCAAATGATAACGATGGAGTCGCCGCCGCAATTGGAAAATATTGTTTACGTTAATTATGTCCATGCTTTATGGTATAATAACGATAGTCTTATTATTAAGATATATACGTTGCATTAAATATTTTATATGACAGCTTAATAGGCTAGATGCAATTTCTTTAATGCAACATATAGATCATTTCGAAGGATTGGTGATTTCCCATATGGCAAGATTATCGAAACGCATTCAACAAAAAATTACAAAACCAGTTGAAACTCCAACAAAAAAAAGGTCGCCCCGGACGCGATTTTTGGCTTATTGCCATCATCTGTTTAAATCTATTTATTTTAGCTTTAGGCTGGTCAGAACTGGATACACCGAGTCTGCTCATGTATGTACTGCTTGCATTATCGCTCATTTCTATCTATGTGCGAAAGCATGTCAATATACCAGAGAAATTTAGTCCATATCTTGATAAAGCAGGGTTAGTCACGATAGGCGCCGCTTGTATCCTATTCGCTTATATCTGTTATGTAAAATTCATTTCGTAAAATGAATTAATTTTTTATCCATGGGTATTCGTTTATTCGTTATATATAATAAAAACGGTAAGATTTCACAAGCGAAATCTTACCATTTTTATTATATATTAATAATTTTTCGCTACAACTTGAAAGAAAGCTTGTGGGTGATCACAAACAGGACAAGTTGCCGGTGCAGTTGTACCTACAGAAACATACCCGCAATTTGCACATTGCCATATGACTTTCTCATCTTTTGTAAAAACTTTGTCTTCTTCAACATTGGTCAGCAAGAGATTGTAGCGTTCATCATGGTCTTTTTCAATTTTAGCTACGGCCTCAAAAAGATAGGCAATTTTGGTAAAACCTTCTTCTTTGGCGATTTTTGCAAAACCAGGATACATAGAAGTCCACTCATAATGTTCACCTGCGGCAGCATCTTTTAGATTTTCAGTTGTCGTTCCAATCCCATGAACTAATTTAAACCAAATTTTTGCATGTTCTTTTTCATTGCCCGCAGTTTCTGTAAAAAGGTTTGAAATTTGAACGAAGCCATCTTGCTTGGCTTTTGCTGCATAATACGTATACTTATTTCTTGCCTGCGATTCGCCTGAAAATGCTTCCAATAAATTTTTTTCTGTTTGTGAACCTTTTAAATCCATTAAAATCTCCCCTTTTTATTTCATTTTATTCTATAACCGCTATGGTCATAGAGTAAACTATACATATAAGAATGATTCAAAAAGAATCATTCTATATATTGATTGATTAAACCGTTAAGTCATCTGCTTCGAAGTTGCACTATAAAAAATCCACAAAGCAAGTATTCCAGATCTCTTTTTATTGTAGTATTTTCAAAACTTGATGTCAATTGAAATCCTTTTTTAGGCCTCTTTCGCCGGAATCGGACCTCTCGACAATGCAATAGCACCGGTTCGGGCAATTTCAATAATTTCATATTCAGCCAAAACTTCACAAATCGCATCGATTTTGCTTTGTTCTCCTGTCAGTTCAATAACAACATTTTCACGGTTCACATCCACGATTTTCGCTCGAAAAATATTAACAATATTTATAATGTCAGCTCTCGTCTGCGGCGTTGCTTTAAGCTTGATCATCACCAGTTCTCTCTTAATCGAATCGACTTCACTGAGATTAACTATTTTGATCACATCGATCAATTTTGAAAGCTGATTAACCACTTGATCAAGTTCCAGCTGATCATCTACGGATACAACAATGTTAATCCGTGTCACGTCCACCTCTTCGGTATAGCCAGCCGCAATACTTTCAATGTTAAAAGCACGACGACTGATAAGACCAGCAACATGTGTAAGAACCCCTGGCTTATTATCGACTAAAACAGCTAATAAATATTTTTTCATTGTGCATCCCTCCCCAGTACCATCTGATCAAGTCGATTTCCGCCAGGCACCATTGGTAAAACATCTTCAACTTCTGGCAATATAACATCAATCAAAGCAGGACCTTTATGGGAAAGTGCTTCTTGTAGTGTAGTCTCTAGTTCAGCTAGTTCATTAATCCGATACCCGGCAACCCCCATTGCTTCTGCTAGTTTCACAAAATCAGTCTTGCCATTCAGCCGCGACTGCGAATAACGTTCCCCATAAAACATGCGCTGCCATTGTGTCACCATGCCTAAAACATGATTATGCAAAACTATTATTTTTACATCAATATCATAATCAGCAGCGGTTGCCAGTTCCTGACAATTCATCATAATACTGCCATCCCCGGTAAATAAAACAACCGTATTTTGAGGTCGACCAAGTTTAGCACCAAGCGCAGCAGGGAGACCATATCCCATCGTACCCAATCCACCTGATGTCAGTAATTTTCTTGCTTTGCCAAATTTATAAAACTGTGCAGTCCACATCTGATGCTGTCCAACATCCGTCACAACAATCGTATCGTCATCGGTCAATTCATTCACTTTTTCAATAAGCTGCTGCGGCATAATACAACCGGTATCTTGCTTATAAGAAAAGGGTACTTTACTACATAGACCAATGGCATACATACGCCACGCTGAAAATATGCCTTTAAAATCATCCGAAAGAGATTTTATTTTACGTGAAAAAATGGGGAGTGACCAACGCAGATCACCCACTACCTTATAAGTAACCGGAATATTTTTATTGATCTCAGCTGGATCTACATCAAATTGAACAATTTTTGCCTTAGGGGCAAATTCAGCAATAACCCCTGTTACACGGTCATCAAAACGTATACCGATCCCAATTAAAAGATCGCATTCCATAATAGCCATATTGGATGCATAAGAACCATGCATCCCCGCCATACCTAAATTCCCATCATAAGAAGCTGGTATACAGCCCAGTCCCATCAATGTAGTTGTAACTGGAATACCTGTCTGGTCAATTATTTTTTGCAATTCAGCTCCCATATCAGCTAATGTCAAACCACCACCAATAAAAAACAAGGGGCGTTTTGCAGCTTTCACCGCTTCAACAGCCACCTCTATCTCAGCTTCATTGCCGTTAAACTCACCTTTATACCCTTTGAGATTTACACTGGTCGGATATATATAATTAAACTCAGCCGCAAAAACATCTTTCGCTATGTCAATCACAACCGGCCCCGGACGTCCGGTCCGGGCAATAAAAAAAGCCTCTTTCATTACGCGCGGCAGCTCTTCAACATTTTTCACAAGATAATTATGTTTTGTAATGGGCGTTGTAATACCACACATATCCGCTTCCTGAAATGAATCTTTACCAATAAAAGATGTTCCAACCTGCCCTGTAATGCAAACAAGAGGAATCGAATCCATATTGGCTGTTGCAATCCCTGTAACCAGGTTGGTTGCACCAGGACCAGATGTTGCAATACAGACACCTACTTTACCCGTTGCCCGCGCATAGCCATCAGCAGCGTGTACAGCACCTTGTTCATGTTTCGTCAGGATATGTCTAAAACCCATTTTATATACTGCATCATATAAAGTCAGAACAGCTCCGCCTGGATAACCAAATACAACATCTACCTCTTCTTTTTTTAAGCTTTCAATCACTGCTTGAGCACCATTCATTCTCAACAGCAGCCCCTCCTTTACACTATCACAGTATTTTCATTATATTATATACTATTTTTATACATTATGTCACTCTTTGTTTCTTATAGAAGCAGATTTGTATATTAACAAAATCTGCAATACCTAGCATTATTAAATTATGCAATCATCCCCTATAAAATTTTTTAATTTTACATTACTCCGCTATTTTTATATGATTTAATTAATAAAATTTATAAAGCGAATTTTCATACATTTTAAAAATTCGTTGTATCAGGGAGCGTTGCATATGAAAAACCTTTTCGGACAAAGCAAACTACCAGCTATTATCCTAACATTAGGTACAGTCCTCGTCCTATGGTTCATACCTGTACCAGAAGGATTGAACCTTCAGGCTTGGCGTTTATTCGCTATTTTTATGGGAACTGTCGTTGGTTTCATGTTACAACCAGTCGAATTAGGAACGGTCGCCTTTGTTGCTATGGTTTTTGCTGCCTTAACCGGAGCATTATCATTTCCACAGGTACTGTCAGCGTTCAGCGGTAGTACAGTATGGCTGATTGTTTCGGCTTTTATCTTAGCCAGAGCTTTCATCATTACCGGACTAGGGCGCAGAATCGCCTACATAACAATGCGTGCCTTCGGGGACAGCAGTTTAAAACTGGTTTATTCATTGGCACTCAGTGATCTCATTATTGGACCAGCAATTCCTTCGAATTCAGCTCGAGCCGGTGGTTTGGTTTTTCCAATTGTCCAAAGTCTTGCGGAAGCATTTGATTCATATCCTGGTAAATCAGCTCGAAAAATTGGTGCATATTTAGTTGTTTGCGTTTTTCATTTAGATTTAGTCGTATCGGCAATGTTTTTAACAGCCATGGTTGGAAATCCGATTGCTGTTGGTATTGCCAAAAAAGTTTTAGATGTTGATATCACTTGGATCGGCTGGTTTGTTGCCGCCGTAGTTCCTGGCACAGTTGCCTTACTAGCAATCCCTTATGTACTTTACAAAGTCTATCCACCTGAAATAAAAGAAACACCTGAGGCAAAAGTCATCGCCGCCAAAGCCTTGACGGATATGGGTCCAATGTCTCGCAGTGAAAAATATTTGCTGTTCGTCTTTGTATTCTTACTTGCATTATGGGCAACGGCTTCTATTACAAAAATAGAAGTTACTCTGATTGCTTTTATGGGGTTAGCCATTTTGCTTTTAACACGAGTACTCAGCTGGAATGATGTTATTAGTGAAAAAAGAGCTTGGGACACACTGGTCTGGGTCGGCAGTGTTATCACCATGTCGGATTATTTGAACAAAACTGGTTTCATTCCTTGGTTTTCTCGTCTTTTAGAAAATCAAATGGTTGGTGTCGGTATGCTGACAGCTGTTGTACTCTCTTTTGTGATTTATCTATACAGCCATTATTTCTTTGCCAGCATGTCCGCCCATGTAACAGCAATGTATGCAGCCCTTATTACTCTCGGTGCCGCTGCGGGCGCACCAGCTTTTATTTCCGTCTTTGTTGTAGCAATCGCTTCTAATATTTGTGGTTGTTTAACACATTTTGGTACAGGTCCTGCTCCCGTATATTTCGGTGCAGGTTATGTAGATCAAAAAACCTGGTGGAAAATAGGCTTTGGAGTATCCCTTATGCATATTGTCATCTGGCTTGGTGTCGGCGGCGTATGGTGGAAAATTCTCGGTTATTGGTAATAACCACCTTATATTGATATCCCTTCAGCCGAACGGTATAAGCGCCCGTTCGGCTTTTTATTTTTTATAAAGGAATGCCGTCCACAAGTACAGAATCTATATAATATATGTATTATAGCGTTTTAAGGGGGATCATCTATGGAAGACCGTGATTGGTTAATCATGCAGGCTTTATATGCCGAAAAAAACATAACAAAAACCGCACAATCACTTTATATGTCACAGCCAGCGCTTACATCAAGACTCCAGCATATTGAACGAGAATTCGGTGTAAAACTCGTTCACCGCAGTACAAAAGGAATCCAGTTCACAGCGGAAGGGGAATATCTTGTCACATCATCCAGCGATATTGTTAATCGCTTCAATCTCATAAAAGAAGAAATCAAAAATTTATCCCAGCAAAATGCAGGTACCTTGGAAATCGCTGCCTCAAATTATTTGACCATGTATACGCTTCCTCAGCTCCTGAAACGATTTAAAACAGAATATCCAAATGCCAAATTCAAAGTAACCACAGACTGGACGAAAAATATTTTCAGTCTTATCTATAACCAAAAAGCTCATGTTGGTTTTGTAAGCGTCGACTACGGTGGTTGTAAAGATATGCATCTCCTATATGAAGAACCCATCTGTATCGCCTCAACAACACCTTTTGACTTTAAAGATCTGCCAAATTTACCGCGTATCGAATACAAAAGTGATTATCTATTAAAGTCACAGCTTGATAAATGGTGGCGAGAAAATTTTGAGCAGCCGCCAACAATTAGTATGATGGTTGATAAATTAGCAAATTGTAAAGAAATGGTAAAATTTGGTCTCGGTTATGCAATACTACCGTTGCGCATTCTGCACGACATTCCTAATATCCATCGTTTGAACTTAAAAAACAAGGAAAATCAGCCAATCACACGAAAAACATGGATGATTTGCAACGAAAGTTCAATGGAACTGCCACTTGTTAATTTATTTGTCGATTTCGTGAAAGCATCACATTTATAATCGCCTTTATGTCCAGACAGAATATAAAAAATGACAGAGCCTCCAAGGTTCTGTCATTTTTTTGTTTTGTTCAATTGGAATTTTATCGTTTATATTTCTCACATAATTTTGTAAGTTCCTTACTTAGATCCAAAGTGAAATCTGCTTTACCCGCACACCATTGCCAGTTTGTACCAACGGTTCCCGGTTTGTTCATTCTACCATCACTACCAAGCCGCAATAAGTCTTGCATCGGCACAATGACTGAACTTGCATTCGACGCATAGGCAAACTCAATCAGTTTATCACAAATGTCCATTGGAACTTTAGCATCTGCACCAATTAAATCCGCTACTGCTTCTAGTGTTTTACCATCAATATTTTCTGTTGCCCACCCCACTGTTGTATTATTGTCATGCGTTCCAGTATAAACAACGCAGTTTTGATTGCATATAAAACCCAGTCGCTCCATTTCATTAAGATACAATTCAAAATGCAGAACTTTCATACCTGGAAAGCCACATTCATCTTTAAGATTTTCTACGGCTTCCGTGATAATACCTAAATCTTCAGCAATAATCGGTAATTTTCCAAAATATTTTTCCAGTATCGCAAAAAAATGCCGGCCTGGTCCTTGAACCCATTTTCCATCGATCGCAGTTGTTGCTGCGCCATCTACCTCCCAATACGATTCAAACCCACGAAAATGATCAACACGAATAATATCCACCATCGTCAACAGTGTTTTGAAACGATTGCGCCACCACAGATAATCATCTTGTTCCATCTGATCCCAGCAATAATGAGGGTTCCCCCAAAGTTGTCCTGTTACACTAAAATAATCAGGCGGTACGCCAGCCACCTTGAGTGGATGTCCTGCTTCATCGAGTAAAAATAGGTTTTGATTTGCCCAGACATCAGAGCTGTCATGAGCAATAAAAATCGGCATATCACCAATGATTTCAATACCTTTGCTATTGGCATATTCTCGCAATTTTTTCCATTGCTTAAAAAATATATATTGCAAAAATTGATAGTACGAAATTTCTGTATGAAGCAGCTTACGAAATTTCGTCAAAATTCCTGGCTGCCGTGAAATTAGGTCCTTATCCCAAGTATTCCAAGCAGTTTCCTTAAATTGTTTTTTCAGTGCCATAAAAAGAGCATAGTCTTCCAGCCATACCTTGTTTTCGTCACAAAAAGCCTGATAAGCACCGTCAGCTTCTGCTGTCACAAATTTTTGATGTGCTTTGTGGAGACATTTTTCTTTAAATGCCCAGACACCCTCAAAATAAACGCAATGACGGACATCTGCAAAGGGAACCTTGACATCCTGTGCCGTAAGCAGCCCCTCATCCAATAGTTGAGTCAATGAAATAAGCATCGGATTCCCCGCAAAAGCTGAAGGGGACTGGTAAGGTGAATATCCATAGCCCACTGGATTAAGTGGCAGGATCTGCCACAATTTCTGCTTTGCCCCCACCAAAAAATCGACAAAATCATAGGCCGGCTTACCAAAATCACCAATTCCATACTTAGATGGCAATGATGTTGGATGCAGTAAAATCCCGGCACGGCGTGGCAGCTGCTCAGCTTCAGAAATCATCTGATAGACAAGTCCTGTCAATGCCTTGATTGTAATCGTCAGTTTTCCATTATGCACCATAACCAACTCGCCGTTATGGAACACTTCTGTAAGCGATCCACAAGCTATCCCATGTACATCCAATTCGACCGTCCGTTCATGCACTTTACTGCGATTGAGTAAAACAATAAATACTTCATTATCCGCTGCTTTACCAAAAACATCTTGATTTTTTTCAAGAATCCTCGCATACGCATATACATCAGCCGTATCATAGATTGGAATCAACTTACCAGTTTGCAAAACAACATGCTGATTTCGCAGTGCTATCACACGTTTATACCAATCTAACAGAATTTTATTTTCTTTACCCCAGGTATAAGTGCCACGATTATAAGGATCTTTAAATCCTTGCATTCCAATTTCATCCCCATAATATACGCAAGGAACACCAGGAAATGTCATCTGCCATAAAACTGCTAATTTGAGACGATCCAACCCTAATTGAAAATGCTCCTGATCCATACGATATTTTCCCTGATTCACCGCTGGCATGCCTTCATAAAAAGGTGCTTCGCCTAATGTTGTGATCGCACGTTCCACATCGTGGCTATCGACAAGATTCATCATTGCATAAAAATTTTCAATCGGATAATTTTCTTGAAGGCTCAAAAGTTTCCGATTGGTTTGCTCTGCATCCACATAGTCTAAGAGAAAATCTAAAACGATCCGACGGAACGGATAATTCATCGCTGAATCCATCTCTTGTCCACAAAGATACTCCCGCGTTGACCCATAACTAATCTTATTTGAAGCATCTTCCCATACCTCACCTATCAAAACAGCATCCGGATTTTCTTCTTTGAGAACCTGATAAAAACGTTGCGAGAAAGCCGCTGGAAGTTCATCCACCACATCAAGCCGCCAACCACTAACACCTTTTTTGATCCAATGTTTCAGCACACTGTCATCTTGATTAATGATGAAATCCATGTAGGATGGTATAGTTTCATTCACATTTGGCAATGTATGAAAACCCCACCAACTATCATATTCATAGGGATAATTATGAAAACTATACCACTCATAATATGGTGAACGCGTCGATTGAAAAGCACCAATTGAATCGTAATTGCCATCCCGATTAAAATATTTGCTGTCACTACCGGTATGACTAAAAACACCATCGATAATAATTGCTATGCCCATCGTTTTGGCCGTTTCACACAATACGGTAAAGTCTTCATTGCTGCCCAATAAGGGATCAATTTTATGATAATCTCCTGTATCATAATGATGATTACTCGGTGATTCAAAAATTGGATTCAAGTAAATAACAGAGATACCTAATTCTTTCAGATACTGCAGCTTTTCGATTATCCCCGTCAAATTTCCACCAAAAAAATCATAAGCTACAATTTCTTTGGTATCAACATCTTTATAGTAACAGGGGGCATCTTCCCAATTGGCATGAATAACGGCGCCTTTTTTAGAAATCAATTTATCTCCGCTGCGATAAAATCGATCTGGAAAGATTTGATACATGACCGAATGTTTAAACCAATCCGGTGTCTTAGCACCTATATTGAATACCGTAATTTGGAATGAAGGCGGCACATGGTCATAGCACTGTCCTACGCCGCCTAAATGCTCCATATTATTTCCATAAAAAAAAGATTTTGTTGCCGTCACAATCACAAAATAGTACCAAAGCAGGCAGCCTTTATCCGGAACCATAATTTCACAAGTATAATGATCACAGTCTGTACCTGCAGAAACCGTAGACATCGGAACCAATTTTTCTCCAGAGCTTTCCTGCCAAATTCTAACAAATATAGAAGATATATTACCACGCATATTTACATCTAAACTCAATTTAATACTGGATTTTGCCCGAACTGCACCAACCGGATTTCGATAATATGAATGCTGTGAATTATGAATAATTTTTCTTTGTTCCCGCATATTACCTCACCTTTTTATTAATCAAGCTATGGAAAAAGCCCAACAAGTATTACAGTACCTGTTAAGCTTCCCATAGTTCGATCTATTTTTTTAGACTCGTATAGAGTTCTTTATATTGCTGGGCTGATTTTTTCCAGCTGTAATCACTTGTCATAGCATTTTGAACAATCGTATTCCAAATGGATTGATCGCTATAAGTCCCCAAAGCTTGTTTGATCGCAAATAAAAGTTCATGTGCATTATAATTTGTAAAAACAAAACCATTACCAGTCTGTGTATATTTATCAAAAGCTTGAACCGTATCTTTTAACCCGCCCGTTTCACGAACAATCGGAATGGCTCCATAACGAAGTGCAATCAGCTGACCAATACCACATGGTTCATAACGAGACGGCATGATAAACATATCAGCTGCCGCATAAATTTTATGAGCTAAACTATTACTAAAGGTGATATTCGCCGAAACTTTTTTGGGGAAACGCCACGCCAAACCTTTGAACCAGTCTTCATATTTTTTATCGCCTGTCCCAAGAATAACAACCTGTACATCTTCATGCTGTAAAATTTCATCCATGATACGAATAATAAGATCAAGGCCTTTCGTACCAACGAGCCGCGATACAATCGCCAGCACAGGCACCTTACGGTGCACCGGCAGACCAAGTTCTTGCTGCAAAGCTACTTTATTATCAAGCTTAGCACTGGTTGAATTCTCATCGTAATTGACCACCAAATGCCTATCGGTCTTAGGATTATAAAGATCATAATCGAGTCCATTTATGATACCAACAAGTTCTTTGGAACGTTTGCACAATAAACCATCTAGTTTTTCACCAAAATATTCATATTGGATTTCCTGCGCATACGTGCGGCTTACTGTCGTGATGTAATCTGAATAAATAATACCGCCTTTCATAAAATTAACTGCATCAAAAAATTCTAAATCACCATTTTGAAAATACTTCATATCCAATCCCAATACATCATTCATAACGCTCTTGGGAAAAACACCCTGATATTTTAAATTATGAATCGTATAAACGGTACGGATATTTGTATAATAAGGGTCATTCTGATGTTCTAATTTCAGAAAAACACTTACCAAACTTGCATGCCAATCATTAATATGAATAATATCTGGCTTAAAATCAAGTTTTGGTAACATATTTAATACAGCACGACTGAAAAATGAAAAACGTTCTGCATCATCATCATACCCATAAAACCCTTCACGTTTGAAATATTCTTCATTGTCAATAAAATAAACCGGAACGGTATCATGTTCTACATATTCTACACCACAAAATTTTTCACGCCAGGCCACACGAATTTGCGTATTAAGCAACGGTTTCATCTTTTTTTTATATTTTTCTGCTATATTTCCATATTTCGGCATAACAACTCGCACATCAATCCCCTGTGCCCGTAACTCTTTCGGCAAAGAGCCCGCTACATCTGCCAGGCCACCCGTTTTTGCAAATGGTACTACTTCTGATGCTACAAAAAGAACTTTTAACATATTGTTTTATTCCTCCTTTTTTGCATTCTTATTGTATTGACTTATTTTTGGGGCGGGATCTTTTTTTTGCGCCCTTATCATTTGAAACCTCTTTTTTCATTATGTCTGTTTTTTTATGTTTTGGCATGTCTAAGTTTACTGAAGTTTTTATTGCTTTAGCTTCTGCAACTATATTTTCACCAACAGAGCGATTTATTGTTTTTTTTTCCAATTGCAATTGAAAATAAATAGTAGCTAAAGGCGGTACTGTAAAGCGAATCGATTGTTCCTGGTTGTGCCAAATGACATTCTCCGTACAAATATCATCTTTATTCAAAACATTGGACCCCCCAAACATTTCCGCATCACTATTAAAAATCTCTCGATAAGAACCTTTTACCGGCACACCAATCCGGTATTCATGATACACTGCCGGCGTAAAATTGCACACAACAATGAGAAAGTTATCGGGATCTTTCCCCTTGCGAATAAAAGAAATGACACTGTTTTCATTATCATTACAGTCGATCCATTCAAATCCATGCCAATCAAAATCAACTTCCCATAATGCCTGGTGCTGCAAATAAAAGGCATTCAAGCTCTGTGAATACGTCTCCATTTTCGCATGCATCGGATATTCCTGTACCAAGTGCCAATCCAAACTATCATCGTATTTCCATTCGATAAATTGACCAAATTCACTGCCCATAAACAATAATTTTTTACCAGGATGGGCTATCCAATAGCCAAAAAATGCCCGTAAATTCGCAAATTTTTGCCAATAATCACCTGGCATTTTCTCGATTAATGAACCTTTTGCATGAACTACCTCATCGTGTGAGAGCGGCAAGACAAAGTTTTCCGAAAATGCATAAACAAATGAAAATGTAACCTTACCATGATTCCATTTACGCTGACTCGAATCCAAACTCATATAATCAAGCATATCATTCATCCAGCCCATGTTCCATTTGTAGTTAAAACCAATTCCCCCCATGTGAACGGGCTTTGATATCATCGGCCAGGAAGTTGATTCTTCCGCCATCATCAATGCATACGGATGATATTTAAAAATTGCCTGATTGAGTTTTTGCAAAAAATCCATACCTTCTAAATTACCGGAATCTCCATATTTATTAGGTTCCCATTCACCATCTTTGCGGGCATAATTCAGATAAAGCATATTAGCCACTGCATCAATCCGCAGACCATCTATATGGTACTGCTCCAGCCAGAACATAGCATTTGAAATCAGAAAACTATGCACTTCCGTACGACCATAATCAAAGTTCGTTGTACCCCATTCCCAGTTTTCAGCCCGACGTTCATTATCAGATTCATAAAGCGGCTGCCCATCAAAATGCCGCAGGCCCTGTTCATCTTTACAAAAATGTCCCGGTACCCAGTCCATAATGATGCTAATGCCATTTTGATGGGCTGTATCGACTAAATAACAAAAATCATCGGGCGATCCATAACGACTTGTTACCGCAAAATATCCGGTTGCCTGATAGCCCCATGAACCATCAAACGGATGTTCACACAATGGCATAAATTCAATATGTGTATAATTCATTTTTTTCACATATTGTATAAGCGAATCCGCCAGTTCACGATAGCTTAAATAGTCCCCTGCAGAATTTCGACGCCATGAACCGAGGTGCACTTCATATATAAGCATCGGTGACTCATAGGATGTTTGCTGCTTCTTCTGCTCTTCCCATACCCGATCATGCCATCCATATTGAGTGATATCAAAGACTTTTGACGCGGTTTGCGGTTTTTTTTCAGCATAAAATCCATAGGGATCTGCTTTTAAAATATGCCCACCGTGCACTGTCTCAACATCATATTTATAAATATCACCCACTTTAACATCTGGAATAAAGAGCGCCCACACTTCTCCGTCCGAAACTTTTTCCATATAGTTTAAAGAACTATTCCATTGGTTGAAATCGCCGACGACACTAACAGATTTCGCATGAGGTGCCCAAACAGCAAACCGAACTCCCAAAACACCATTCTGTTCTATTAAATGTGCACCTAACATCTGATGCGTATGATAATTGGTTCCTTGATGATATAAATATAAGTCAAACTCACTAAGTCTTGAAATCTCCATGATAATGCCTCACCAACTCATTGAATTTTCACCATAAATAAAAATGTCATTCGCTTGCCTGCAAAATTTCTTTTATATAAATCTAATTTCATTTTATTTCCAGCCTAGAAAAATACCTTCATGGAATCAACACAGGATTTATTTTCCAAATATCTCTTGCATACTCTTCAATCGTTCGATCACTGGAGAATTTTCCTGAATGTGCAATATTTATAACACTTGAAGTCAACCACGCCGAACGGTTCTGATATTTTTTTACAATTTCCAGATGAGCTTTCGCATATGCCTCAAAATCTTTCAAGACAAAAAATTCATCATTACTATTTAAAAGATAATCATAGAGATCTCTAAATTCTTCATTTTCATTGACAAAATATCCATTAACCAATTGTTCCAAAACCGTTCGTACACGACTATTATTGTTATAGACATCCCAAACGGAATAACTTCCGCTCGCATAATAGTTTAAAACTTCTTCGGCTCGCAGCCCAAATATTACACAATTTTCAGGTCCTACAGCTTGACTGATTTCAACATTTGCCCCATCAAGCGTCCCGAGTGTAATTGCACCATTCATCATGAATTTCATATTACCTGTACCGGATGCTTCTTTACTGGCAGTAGAAATTTGTTCGCTTATATCAGCAGCTGGGAATAAAATTTCGCCAAGAGATACACCATAATTTTCCATGAAGACAATTTTTATTTTATTATGGATTGATTTATCATTATTTACCAATTCCGCCACCGTATTAATCAATTTAATCGTTTCCTTGGCCACATGATACCCCGGTGCTGCTTTACCCCCAAAAATAAATGTATGCGGCACAATATCAAGTTTTGGATTTTCTTTTAAACGATTATATAGATCCATAATGTGTAATAAATTCATAATCTGGCGTTTATAAGAATGAATCCGTTTAATTTGGATATCAAAAATTGAATTTGGATCGACCACAAGATTGTTATGCTCTTTAATATATTTTGCCAAATCTTGTTTTCGCTTCGACTTAATCTTCTCCACCTGACTTGTAAATGCTTTATCTTTACTATACTTCAATAAATCAATCAATCGTTCCGGTCGTTTATGCCATTTTGTCGAAATGGCATCATCAATTAAAGCGGCCAATTCAGGATTCGCTCCAATCAGCCAGCGCCGATGTGTAATACCATTTGTTTTGTTATTGAATTTTCCCGGATAATACGTATTGAAATCATGCATGGTATGACTTTTTAATATATCAGAATGAATCTGCGCTACCCCGTTGACACTGTGACTGCCAACAACAGCTAAACGTGCCATATGCACTTGCCCATCTTGTAAAATAGATAATTCCTGAATCATATGTTCATCATCATCGTACCGCTCACGAACATCATCCAGTAAGCGACGGTTGATTTCTTCAATAATCATATAGATTCTTGGCAAAAGTGACTTAAACATGTCAATTGGCCATTTTTCCAACGCCTCTGGCAAAATGGTATGATTGGTGTAGGCCATCGTTCCCACTGTAATTTTCCAAGCTTCAGCCCATTCCATATCCGCTTCATCAATAAGTATACGCATGAGTTCAGCTACCCCTACCGCTGGATGTGTATCATTTATATGGATTGCAATATTATCAGCAAAATCAACTAATTTCATGCCTTTTTTCCGATAATGACGAACAATACTCTGCAACCCCGCTGAGACAAAGAAATATTCCTGAATCAATCTAAGTCTGCGTCCTTCATATGAGCTATCATCCGGATACAAATATTTTGTGATCTTTTGGACATTATGTTTATAATGCATTTTAGCCTGTTGCTGCTCATGTGACAATAATCCATAATCAGAGAAATCTTTATTTACTTCGGCATTCCAAAGCCGCAAAGTATTGACTGTTTTATTGCGATACCCAACAATTGGTACATCATAAGGAATGGCCGTAACCGAAGTATAATCTTTATGGATTGCTTTCAATTTTCCATTTTTTTGTTTTTCCATATAGGCATTACCTTCAAATCTGACCTCAATTGCCTTGTCAGTTTTGCGAAACTCCCACGCAAACCCTTCTTTAAGCCAGTTATCTGGTATTTCCACTTGATAATTATTAACAATCTTCTGTTCAAACAGACCATATTTATAACGAATACCACACCCATGGCCAGGAAGACCTAATGCTGCCATCGAATCAATAAAACAGGCTGCCAGCCGCCCTAATCCACCATTACCAAGTCCAGCATCAGGTTCTTCATCTAAAATCACATTTAAATCCATATTTAATTCTTTAAAAGCCTCTTCACAAATTTGTTTAAAATTCATATTAATCAAATTACTATTTAATAAGCGACCAAGTAGAAACTCAATTGAAAAATAATATACCTGTTTTTCTTTATGATCTAAATAATATTTATTGGTCTTGACCCAGTTTTCACTGATATATTGACGTATGACGCGGGAAAGAGACTGATAACTTTCATTTTTCGTAAGATCGGTTAAGTCCTTACCCCACATAGCGTGGGCCGCTTGCGTAAACCTTGTTTTTAATATATCTTTCAACTCTTTATCTTTAATCAAAATACGACAGCTCCCTCACATTCTTTTGTATAGCTTACCGTAGAAACAAGCTAAGCCGCCTCAAATGCATAGCATCCTTGCGCAAACAAAACGTTTGTTTATCACTGGAATACGCTAATACATTTGAGACGGCCTCATCTCCTTAAATAACAACACCTTTTTCAACGATGAGCGGATAATTTGAAGCGCCCTTGAGCCATTTCCCGTGGGTAATAACTACGTTCTTATCACAAATAACATTTTCAATCAACGCATCTTCCTGCAGATCGCATTTTTGCATAACAATACTATTTTTCACATGTACGCCTTTCCCGACTTTTACACCACGAAACAAAATACTGTTCTCGACAGTTCCCTCAACAACACAACCATTGGCAATCAAAGAATTCGTTGCTTTTGCATTCTTCTTATATTGAGCCGGAGCCTCATCTTTCACTTTAGTGTAGACCCGATCCACGTTCATAAAGATTTCCTGCCAAATTTCCGGATTTAATATTTCCATACTTGCTTTATAATAACTGGCTGTTGAATTAATCCTCGCGACATAACCATCATGCTTAAAACCATAAATGGAATAAGAATCATCGACATGCATTAGACCATCAATCAGAAAATTCGTTCCACCATGAGAAAAACACGATTCTACAATATTTGTAAAAATATGTTTATCCATTAAGTAAATTCCCATAGCAACCTTAGCATCTTCATACGTAACCGCCTGAACAGCAATATCCTGAACCAGTCCATTTTCCGCAGTCTTAATGACCGTACCACCTGCTGTATTTTCTGTAGATTCCATATTGTAGACCATCGTAATATCAGCACCTGTATTTTGATGGAAACGCAATACATTATCAAAATTCATATTATAAACAATACGACTTCCGGAAATCAACACATATTTTTGTGAACTATTTTCAATGAAATCCAAATGGCGATAAAAACTTTGTATATTACCATTGCGCAGCCCATTTTCAGCTTCTGCAGGAGGTAAATAAAACAAGCCATCATGTTTACGTGCCAAATCCCAGTCTTTGCCTGAACGAAGATGATCTAAAATAGAACGTGACTTATTTGGCAATAAAATTCCCACTGTATCCATGCCGGAATTCACCATACTTGATAATGAAAAATCAATCAATCGATATCGACCAGCAAATGGAACAGCTGCTAAAGGTCGTTTTGCTGTCATTTCTTTGATTAATTTATCGTTTTCCTGAAGATCAATAATACCCATTACCGTTTTCAATGTTATCCACTCCGATCAAATCATTAAAAAGACATCAACCAACTTGTTTACTGCTATTTTCCGCGAGTACAACTTCACCTTCTGGAACAACGATAACCGAGTTATCTTCTGAAATAATTTTTGCCCCGCTGCCAATTTCACAATTTTGTGCCACAACTGCTTTTTCAATATAAGCATTTTCACCAATGGTTGTAAATGGCATAATAACCGAATTAATAATTTTTGCACCTTTACCAATCTTCACACCATGGAAAATAACTGAGTTTTCCACCTCACCATAAATCATGGCACCCTCACTTACAATAGAACTCGTCACATTGGCTGTAGACGCAATATAATGTGGTGGCAGCGATGGATTCACGGAGTAAACCTTCCATAATGGATCATGTAAATTAAGGGATGGATTTTCTTTCAAAAGATCCATATTCGCTTCCCAAAGGCTGGCTATTGTACCTACATCTTTCCAATATCCATCAAAAGCATAAGAAAAAAGTTTCGCATCGGCTGCTAACATTTTTGGAATAATATTTTTGCCGAAATCATGATTCGATACACTATCTTTTGCATCTTCTTCCAAATAACGTTTCAAGAATTTCCAATTAAAAACATAAATTCCCATCGAAGCAAGATTGCTTTTTGGTTTTGACGGTTTTTCTGCAAACTCAGTAACGCGACCCTTCTTGTCCGTACTCATAATGCCAAAGCGCGGAGCTTCTTCCCACGGTACTTCTATTACACCAATGGTCGCTTCACCTTTATTCATTTTATGCGATTCAATCATCCATGAGTAATCCATCGTATAAATATGATCACCCGACAAAATCAAAACATATTCCGGATTCGTTATTTCGATAAAATTGATATTTTGATAGATTGCATCCGCGGTACCTTTATACCAGTCCGCACCTTTTTCCTGGGCATATGGAGGCAAAATAAACACACCGCCGCCATTTCGGTCAAGATCCCAGGCTCCGCCAGTTCCAAGATAACTATGCAATTCCAATGGACGATATTGTGTAAGTACACCTACTTTGTCAATTCCCGAATTGGAACAATTACTTAAAGGAAAATCGATAATACGATATTTCCCCCCAAACGGTACTGCTGGTTTCGCAATTTTTTTCGTTAGCGCTCCCAGCCGACTTCCTTGACCACCTGCCAAAATCATTGCTAAGCATTCTGTTTTTCTCATAAAAACTCCCCCTGGAATTGTTTTCATACTTTTCTGTTTACAATAACACATAATATATTTATAAACTTGTATATAAAAGCGTTTACACTATCATATACAAACCGTGGACTGATATCATGTTCCTGTATAAACTGTATTACTTATGAGATTTACAATCATCGCTTGCTTACTTAATCGTTCATATTATAAAATAATTCTATATTTAAGTATCTATTCTCCATTTCTTTAATGTTTCTACATATTTTTTTGTCAATTCCTCTAATGTTGTACCCGCAGCCAAAGCATCTTCCGGCATCAGCGTGATAAGCAAGTTATCATCGTAATAAATACTCATGTTGCTGCCATCTGTATCTAAAATATAGTGATCGGCAGAATAATCTGGTTGCCGGGCTATTTGATACAACCGCCCTGCTGTCAAATACGCTCGATAACAAGGTGTCAGCTTTTCCGCACTGATCTTAATTGGCGGTAACGACCAACTACCGTCGACAACCTGTGCCGATGCAGTACTTATATCTTCTATAATTGTTGGATAAATATGTTTTTTTTCTAAGTACTGCTGCATAAGCTTAATTCGCTCTGCAGCTTCCGGATGATCGGAAAACAAATCGCTTTTTACGTCAGGATTCAATTCCGCTAATTTCATTAGACCTATCAATGATCCATACGGATTATAGCCTGCTTTGACAGATTGTTCAAAGCCAAGCTTATCTGCTTCACGTTCATCACTGCGGCTATAACCGGCAGCAATTGCATTAAGTGCAATCATTTCTGCACCAATTTCGCGTCCACCAAAAAGTCCACCCATGAGAACCGCCATTCCTAATGTCTTTTCCAGTTGTGCCATCGAATGACGTTTCACAATATGACCAATCTCATGACCGATAATTCCAGCAAGTTCATCATCGGTCAGCATACAATCTGTTAGTCCTTTATTGATATATACAAATCCCCCTGGTAGTGCCATAGCATTCACCTCATCCACATCAAGAACTTTAAATGTATAAGGTAAATTAGGGCGATCGCTGACTGCAGCAATTCTCCGGCCAATCTTACTAACCCGCTCTTGCAAAACCGGATCATCTACTAATTTATACTGTGTTTCAATCTGTTTCACAGCACTTTGCCCAATCGCAATTTCCTGCTTCGTACTGATGATACCAGCCTGTGCTGCCGATACCATAAAAACATTGAAAAAAAGTATTCCGATAAAAAATCTTTTAAAACTAAAACACTGCCTCAAAAAAGATCATCCTTTCATGCTCAAAAGACTCATATTCAGGCAGTTTTACAGCATATATATAATATATATAATCTTGTTTTAATAAAAATTTTTCTAACAATTTTATATATTTTATATATTCTATGAAAAAAATTTATTCCCTGCTAAAATACATAAGTTTTCACTTTTAAGTTGTATTTTTTTAATTATATAACCAACCTGTTACAAAATCATATTTTTCCAAATCTGTAATAAACTAAACATGTATTTTTGCCTATCATATTTACCTGTTTCATTAAGTTTATTATAGATTTCTTGTAGTTCAATTTCCACTCCTATTATTTGTTGGCGATAAGAAAGCAATCCAGCCAGTATCTTTAAATGCTGTCTGCTATCCACTTGTTTTTCCTCTGTCCATTCTTGAGAAATTAAGTCCAACAATTCATATACATAATAAAGTGGATTTGAACTATCTAAAAAAGAAATCGGTTTTTCTTTTGCTCGCCCCGCCAAAATGAGCCCGCGGAATAATTTGCTTTTTGACTCAATTCGTAAGGGAAACTGCCCTGCTAATTGCGCTCCTAAAGACAGCAGCTCAGCGGCCTTCCCCTTTTTAAGTTCAAGCTCTACCTCTAATATCGGACTTTTTTTATCCGCAACGATAATGCTGCCTTGATCAAGAGCAATTTCGATCCATGTTTCATTTTGTTCAAACAGTAGTGCCTCGCGTTCAAAATCCGTCTGAACAATCCCTTCGAGTACACCTCCATCCAACACTTGTAAAATTTTTTTATGAATATCATTTGCTTGAAAAACACTTAGATCCGGTTTTGATGAATAAACCGGAACATTGATTTCCATGCGAGAATGAAGTCCACCAAGCGATGACCCATCCCCTTTAATCGTAGCAATCCATACATCATTTTCTCGACGGACTCGATATGATAACCTCGCTTTGCTTAGCCGTTCATCTACCGTATCAAAATAATTTGCCCGCAAGTGAATTTTATCCGAATGTTTCACCCCTCGCAAATTTTTTATATACATAACAATCATCGGCCAGACATGTTCATCCATGACTTGCAATTTCAACTCAATTTCTTTGTTCTTATTCATCAAATACACCTTTTTCCATAATATTTACATTAAATTTTTCAATATATGACTCGTTTATATAGATTTTATCACATAATGCAAAAACTCTTCATCTTAACATTTACAACCAGCGAACAAAATGCTAAAATTTTAACAATAGATTTTATACACAAGAGGCTTTGTCCATTTCAGTCATTACAGCCCCTTTTCGTAATATTTTGGAGGTTTATTTTTTATGGAATTATTAAAGCAGCGTATTTTGCAAGAAGGGTTCTCGCTTCCCGGCAATGTTCTAAAGGTCGATTCATTTCTCAATCAACAAATTGATCCGGAATTGTCCTTAAAAATGGGAGAAGAATTCGTCAAACGGTTTCACGACTGCAAAATTGACCGCGTGCTGACTATTGAAGCATCAGGAATTGCTATTGGCCTTACTACCGCATTGAAACTAGGCGTGCCTCTCGTTTTCGCTCGTAAACGCACATCAATTTTGATGACCGAATCAATGTATTCGACAAAAGTGTTTTCTTATACAAAAAAAGAAACAAATACAATTTCTGTTCTCAAAAAGTTTTTACCTGCCGCTGAAAATGTATTGATCATTGATGACTTTCTTGCTAATGGTGACTCCGCTTTAGGACTTGCTAAGATGGTTGAAGAAGCTGGATCAAAAGTAGTCGGCATCGGTATAGCAATTGAAAAATCTTTTCAAATTGGCAAAAGTAAACTCACTGAGGCAGGTTACCGTATTGAATCTTTAGCCCGCATAAAATCCCTTGCGGATTGCAAAATTGAATTTGTTGAGGAATAATCTTTTTTATAAAAACAAACATGTTGATATTTATATATTTCAGTTATATACTATATAAGTAATAAGAAAAACCCACTATTATACGTGGGTTTTTCTTATTTTATACAGTATCGTCAGAAAGGGTTTATACTATGTCATTATTACAGCGTTATGTCTTATTTATTTTTGGTCTTTTCCTTACCTCGTTGGGACTCTGCCTAATCATAAAAGGCGGCCTTGGTACTTCACCAATTTCGAGTCTTCCCTATATTTTAAATCTCAAATATCATCTCTCCTTAGGTACCTTAATGTTTATCTTAAATATTATTCTCATGAGTATACAGCTTCTCATTTTAAAACGAAATTTTGCCTATATCCAGATACTGCAAATTCCGATGAGTTTTATATTTAGTGCATTCATTGATCTGATTATGTTCGTACTAAGCTCCTATGTTCCCGAAATCTATATGCTAAAACTTTTAACCTTGCTGCTTGGCTGCAGCGCACTCGGCTTGGGTGTCGCACTACAAATTATCGGCAACGTTGTCATGCTGCCAGGTGAAGCAACTGTCAATGCAATCGCTACCCATTGGAAATTCGACTTTGGTAAGGTTAAAACCTGCTTTGATATATCTATGGTTATACTCTGCGGAATCTTATCCATTATTTATTTCGCTAGCATTGAGGGTCTTCGTGAAGGAACTGTAATTTCTGCTTTATTAGTAGGTTTCATTGCCAGATTCTGCATCAAACATCTCAGCAGTGTAAATCGTCAAGGTATCTTAGCCTTTCAAACCAATTTACACGCGCAATGCTATACATCACATAATTACCTGCACTTAAAATCAGCAATTCTCATTGTAACATTTTCCGCTTTAGGATTTTAAATAAAACAGAGTGTATAGACAAGTTGAAGCTTGAATATACACTCTGTTTTTATTTTATTTCCTGTAAGATCTGTAAGGCAGTCTTTTTTGTTGTGCATGCCATTAATCGATTGCGAAAAACTGGATCAATGAGTTTACGTGATAACTGCGCAAGCATTTGCAAATGCAGATCAGCCTTATCATTACAGGCAGCAATCATAAAAATGAGATAAACTGGCGTCTTATCTTCGCTGTCATAATCAATTCCATTTTTCGATATAGCAAAAGCCACTCTGGTTTCCTTCACTGCTGTTGTTTGTGCATGTGGAATGGCAATTCCAAAACCAATGCCTGTTGTTGACTGCTCTTCACGTGCCAATATTTCCTGTTGGTATATATTTTTGTCATTTAAAATTCCAGCTTGATCTAGCAAATCTACCAATTTGACAATGGTCTCATGTTTCGATTGTGCTTTAAAATCCAGATAAATCGTATCTTCACGAAATAGTTCCATGCCTTTCGTCTCCTTCACTGTCAATAAGCTTTTCTCTACTAAAGCCATATAAAACCGCACCTATGCCTGAACCGATAAAAATGCTTAAAACCCAGGCAACCGGCTGATCAACTAGTGCAAGAATTAAAAATCCACCATGTGGTGCTGGTACTTGTATTTTAAGTAAATATGTTAAAACAGCTGCAATTGATGACCCTAACATTAGAATTGGAATAACTTTAAGTGGTGATTTCGCTGCAAAAGGAATAGCACCTTCGGTAATATGCGTAAATCCGAGAATATAATTTACTACCCCAGCTGCACGTTCATCTTTCGTAAATCTATTTTTAAATACGGTTGTTGCTATCGCAATTAAAATCGGTGGAGTAATGCAAGCAGCCGATACCCCTGCCATAAAATAATAATTACCTTGACCTAAAAGTAATGTACCTGTAACATAAGCTGCTTTGTTGACTGGACCGCCCATATCGAAAGCACACATACAGCCAATTACAATACCAAGTAAAATCGGACTCGAATTTTGTAAATTTGATAAAAACACCATCATATATTCATTGACTGCTGCAACCGGTCCTGACAGAAAACACATTATTACGCCGACAAACGCAACACTAATCAGTGGTACAACAAAAATTGACTTTAATCCTTCAAATTGTTTTGGCAAACCAGCTAAAGCTTTTACCAACCCAAGCGCAGTATATCCGGCTAAAAATCCTCCAATAATACCACCCAAAAATCCGGACCCGGTAGTTGCAGCAATCGTCCCTGCCACAAATCCGACGATAAGCCCTGGTCGATCTGCTATGGACTGTGCTATATACGCTGTAAGTATCGGAACCATAAGTCCCATCGAGTATCCACCTACCTGCTTCAAAAGAGCTGCCGTTGGATTATATTGTTCCGAATTTGGATCAAAAGAATAAATACCCCATAAAAAAGAAATGGCTATCAATACACCGCCAGCTACAACAAAAGGAATCATATGCGAAACACCATTCATAAGGTGTTTGTAAATCACATGACCAATACTAGGTTTTTCATCAAAAGCACCAATGTGGTGATGCACTTCGATTCCACCTCGTACCGTAACATTTCCACTTACTGCTTCTAAAACCAGCTCTTTAGCTCGTTGAATACCTTGTGCTACCGACACTTCAATAACAGGTTTTCCATTAAATCGTTCCATATCAACTTTTTTATCACAGGCAACTATGATACACTTAGCTTGCTGGATATCATCCCAAGTCAAAGCATCTTCGACGCCAATCGCACCATTTGTCTCAACTTTAATTTCAACATTTAATTCTTTTGCTGCCATTTTTAAAGCTTCGGCTGCCATAAAAGTATGCGCTATTCCAGTTGGACATCCTGTTACGCCTAAAATTTTTTTCATGATAAAGTCCCTACCTTTCGCACCCGTATATTATTTATATATGAATCTACTTTTTTAAAATCCCCCAGAGCATCACTTTCTGCCACATTGGCTCCGACTGCTGCTGATTTTTTTAGTGCTTGCACTATATCCTGTGTTATCAACCACTCACTCAAAAATGCACCTAAAGCAGCATCACCAGCACAAGCAGAACTAATCAATTGCACTGGCTGTGCACTGCACTCATAGATCGTATGCCCATCACTAAAATAAGAACCTTTCTCGCCTAATGTCAAAAGTACATTTTTAACTCCTTTTGTTTTTAAAAAACTCATGACCCTGTTAATATCAGTTTTTGATTGAATCGTAATACCAAATATTTTTTGAACTTCTTCATCATTTGGCTTTATCAGTAATGGTTTATACTTCAATAAATCTTTTAATTTACTTGAACTAATATCTAAAATAACCTCTATACTTTTCTCTTGGCATATATCTAAAATTTTTTCGTAATACTCTTCGCCAATCCCAGCTGGTAAACTACCACTAATCACTAGATATTCACAATCTGTAAGATTTTTTAATTTATCAATAAATTCTACCTGTTTCTCAACTGGTACAAAAGAACCACTGTTAACGAATTTATATTCATCACTGCCATCATTTACAAAAATATTAATTCTCGTTTTATCCTCAACCCAGACTGGTAATACTTGAACTTCACGTTTTTCAAGTTCGTCTATAATATAGTGTCCCGTAAATCCGCCAAAAAATCCAAGTACCGCAGAATTTACGCCAAAATGCTTTAAAACCAGAGTAACATTTATCCCCTTACCATTTGGTGAATACACAGTATTAGCTGTACGATTCACCTGGTTAGGCCGGATAGCATTTCCCATCAAGTTCATATCAATCGCTGGATTTGTTGTCAATGTATAAATCATGGCTATTCACTCCGATTTCAATAACGATTTAAGCTTCCACAAACTTTGATTTTATGTGTTACGACTGCTCTCATAGCTTCTTTACCCGGCGTCATATATTTTCTTGGATCATTTGCCTTTGGATTTTCCAAGAAAAACTTCTTAACTGCATTGGAAAAAGGTATTTTAAGATCTGTTGCTACGTTTACTTTACAAATTCCAAATAAAATAGCCTTTTTCACCAGTTCATCTGGTACATCCGATGCACCATGTAAAACCAGCGGTATATCAATTTGTGCACGAATTTCCTTCAATCGATCAAAATCCAGCTTTGGTTCACCTTTGTATAAACCATGTGCTGTTCCAATCGCAACCGCTAATGAATCAATATTTGTCGCTGCAACAAATTTCACTGCATCGGCGGGATTCGTATAAATACTCTCTCTTTCATCTACTACCAGATCATCTTCAATACCTACTAATTTGCCAAGTTCCGCCTCTACTGTCGTATCATATCGGTGCGCATAAGCTACAACCTCTTTTACTATCGCTATATTTTTTGATAAAATATCTTTCGAAGCATCAATCATGCAAGAGCGAAAACCAATATCAATCGCTTGTTTTATATTTGATATTTCTTCAAAATGATCCAAGTGTATGGCTACTGGCGTTTTTGTATTTCTAGCAGCAACGTTGGCCATCGCCACAACATATTCACCTCTCGCATACTCAATCGTTGATGGTGTTACAGCTATAATAACGGGTGAACCCATTTCTTTTGCTGTATCAACAACCACTTGAAATGTTTCAAGATTGTGAATATTAAAAGCCGGTACCGCGTAATGATTTGTCTGTGCATCCTGGAGCATTTGTCTTGTCGATACAATTGTGTTCATAGTATTTTCTCCCTCGTATCTGTTTTCTTTTATCTAGCTCTATCATAAAAGAAAACAGCATGAAAATCTTTTCGCATTTTGCAAATAGATTTTCATACTGTCCATGGTAAGTCAGATTCAGTTAAGGTAAATATATAAAACACAAACGAATTAGTTTTCTTGCTCTACTAAATAATCAATTAAAATTCTTGCAATAATAAACAAAGGTAATCTGGATGTAACCTCAAATTCTTTTATAGCAATTTTTTCATGCTTATATCCAATAAGATACTTTGAAGAATACTGCAGTAGTGGACTTTTATCTGAGCAACAAATTGTAATAACTTTTGCCCCTGCTAAATAAGCATTTTGTGCAGATTCAACCAATTCTCTTGTTTGACCATTCAATGAAAATATGACAATCAGATTCTCTTGTCGAATGGATTTGGTTAGTTTCACCATAATGTTCGGATCACCAGTTTCAGTTATATTATAATCCAGTAATTCCAATTTCAAACTAAACTCACGAGCCACTTGTTCTGTTAAGCCACGTGAAAATACATATATTTTTTTATCTTTTGCCAATATGATTTCCTTAACAATATCTAAAATATTCGTAAGAGATATTCTTTGTAAAACCTCAGTTGCTTCAATCAAAGACTTATTCATAATTTCATTAATACTCACCAATTCTTTATTCTCACTTGGCACTGTTAATTTATAGCGTAATTCATTAAATCCATTGATTCCACATTTGCGAATCGCTCGTGAGACCGTAGACGGGGAAGAAAACGTCTCAAAGGCAATATCCACAATCGACATATGTGATAAATCGGTCTCATGCTCATTAATAAACTGTACAATCTGTCGTTCCGTCTTGGAAAGATTATCTAGCATAGCACAATCCAGTGTAATAATCATTTATCATAACCTCACTTATCACAAAATTCTATTAAATTTATTATAGTATAAAAGTAAAAATTGCACAAACAGTTGCCCCCACAAGTAACACCAAGCGTTTGACTACATATACTTTATCGAATTTATAATAAGTTAAATCACCTATTATATAGTTTGCTTACTCAGCAAATTTCTCATTAACAAAAAAGGTACCTCGAGCCTTACCATAAATTTTATTGGCTGCATCAACAATATCACATTCAGCCACAATCGTTCGCGCACCATTATGTAAAATCCGGCCAACAGCATAGATCAATTGATCTTCCGGTACAGCTTTCATTAAGTTTATATTAAAATCGAGGGTCACAACTTTTTTATTCACACTCAAACAAGCCGCCCCCATAGCCGTATCCGCTACTGACATTAACGCCCCGCCATGGGCGATTTTATAAACATTTGTACATTCATGATGAATCTGCATTGATAACTGTACTTTGCCAAATTCCACCGATTCTACTTTGATACCTAAATATTGGACAAATGGATTATCCTGATAAAATGACAATAACAACATCTCTACTCGTTTTAACGTTTCTTCCATAATTCCACTCACTTTCAAATACATTACTATATTGCATCTAGCCTAGTAGGCTGCCAGGAACGGGATATAGGGTCGTTTGCTTCCTGCGTAATAAAACATTGAATGCAACTTATATATATAATAGCTTGTTTCGTTCTCAAATATTGCATTTTCGAAAAAATAAGGTTACTGCAAAAACACATTTGCAATAACCTTATTTTTTATTGGATAGATTTACACCATACTTAAAATGAATTCGCCCTCACCGTGTAAACTATAGTTCCCCATACCCGCGGGAATAAATGCACTTTCACCTTTGTTCAATATCATTTTACCTTCTCCATATGAAAGAGCCAATTCACCTTCTAATACGAGAATAGAATGAAACGTATCTGTATCTGCATTCAAATTGCATTGACGTATAAGATCAAAATGATACACTGTAAAATATTCGCACTGTGCTAATAATTTCATATCATAATCAGCAAAAAAATGCATTTCTGCTTCAGGAGCCGTAGGTTTTGTTGGACGACTCAGCTTCGTTACATCAAGTGCTTTTTGAACATGTAAATCACGCGGCTTACCATCTTTACCCAAACGTCCATAATCGTAAATACGATAGGTTGTATTCGAATTTTGTTGTATCTCTGCCGTTAAAATACCTTTCCCTATAGCATGCAGCGTACCAGCATCGATAAAAAATACATCCCCTTTTTTGACTGGTACATTATTGCACACTTCTAACAACGTGTTATTTTCAATACGCTGTTTAAATTCTTCCTTTGATATTTCATGTTTGAACCCATATAAAAGTTCCGCTCCTGGTTCACAATCAACGATATACCACATTTCCGTCTTGCCATATTCACCTTCAACGCGAAGTGCATATTCATTTTCCGGATGAACTTGCACCGATAAATTATCTTTTGCATCAATCAATTTAATAAGCAATGGAAAATAGGTAAAACGCTCCGCATTACTGCCTAAAATTTTTTTACCTTGCTGCTCAATATAGTCAGTTAAAGTCATACCAGAAGCTGCCCCATTTGCGATCAGACTCTGCCCATCTTTATGACAAGAAAGCTCCCAGCTTTCTGCAACTTTTTCAAGTTCGGATTTTTGGTTGTATTTTGTTTTTAAAGCAGTACCGCCCCAAATATAATCTTTGAGTGGTGCTATGAGTTTTAATGGATATAACATACTTTTATTGCTCCTTTTACTGTATTATATATTTTCTTTTCTATTTACTTATTATACTAAAAATAGTTAAGCTTTTGGGAAAGTATCGCTGAAGATTTTACTGCCGAATGCTAACCGACTTAAAAACAATCTGATCACTGCGATGATGTGAAATGGAATATTCAAAGGCACGTCCATCATCTAAAAAAGCAATCTGTTCTACTTCTAAAAGAGGGAATGAGTCCCTAACCTTTAAATGCTCTATTTCCAAGGCATTCGGTGAAATAGCTCGAATCGAGCGATGTGCCGACTGGATTTTAAGCTTCAATTGATGCTGAATATAAAAATAAATGGATTTTAACAAAACATCTTTTTTAATTCCTGGAATCAAATTGATCGGCATTTTTGTATATTCGATTACAATTGGCATCCCATCAGCAAAACGAACTCGAATAATATCATAAACAAAATCATCCGTCGCGATTTGCAGCTTAGCGGCAATTTCTTTATCAGGATGTACAACATCAAACTTAATAATTTCAGTCCGAAGTGTTTTCCCTTTGTTAGTTTCTGTAAAGCCTGTAAATTGTCTAGCCATGCTCAGATCCTTTGCATCTTCATCATCAATGGACTTAACAAAAGTACCTGCTCCACGTCGTTTAATAACAAGACCTAGTTTGACCAGTTCATCCACTGCTTTTTTTATGGTGATACGGCTTACATTATACTGTGCGCACATTTCTTTTTCGAGTGGAAGCTGCACCCCCGACAAATATTGTCCTGCTAAAATGTTTTTTCTTATATCGTTAGCAATCTCTTGATATTTTATCATCGAACTTTCTCCTTTGTTCGTACATATTCTTATTATATCATGATCTCGTCTAACTTAAAATTAGAACTACTCTTATATATAAAAAAGTATATCTTAGCAGCAAAAAAAACAAGGCTTATCTTTTTACATTTTTCAGTTATGTTTCGAAGAAACACTGCTGATAAAACATGTACAAGACAGCCTTGTTTTATATTTATTTATTAAAATCCATTTTCCTTCGCTACGTTTTTAATCCAATAGCCTGATTTTTTTATTGTTTTTATTTGAGTTATCAGATCAACTGCTATATAACCGTAACGATTTTTATAAGCATTTGACCATGACCAGCAATCAATCGCTGTCCAAGCATGAAAACCAAAGCAATTTGCCCCATCTTGAATCGCTTTATACAGATAACGTAAGTGTTCTTCATAAAAATCAATACGGTAAACATCTTCGATTAAACCATCCGCATTACGGTACTTTTCTTCCCCCTCAACGCCCATTCCATTTTCTGATATATACCAGTGAATATTATTATAGTTATCTCGAATATTGATTGCTATATCATACATCGCCTGTGGGTATATTTCCCAACCACGATAAGGATTCATTCGACGATTCGGGAGTTCATAGTCATCAAAGTACTTATCTGGCATCCAGCTTTTTGTCTTGTCCCAGACAGCCCCTTTGCTTTTAGCCCGCCGTGGCTGATAATAATTGACGCCCAAAAAATCAACTGTATTATTTTTTATAATCGCCAGTTCCTCAGCCGTAGATTCCCATAATACACCATCTTTTCGTAATGTTTGAACCAGTGATGGTGTAAATTCACCCTTTACCACTGGATCCAGAAAAGATTTATTAAAAAAATCTTCGACAAAAGCAGCGGCTTTTATATCGTCCTCGGCTTGTGACCGCGGATAAGAAGGTGTTAAATTCAAAACAACACCAATTTCACCGCCTTGTTTTGCACATTTTGACTGTTTAAATGCCGCCACAACTTTAGCCGAAGCCAAATTTAAATTGTATAATACCTGAACGGCTTTTTTACCATCCACAATATTGGGATAGTGAAATTTATACAAATATTGACCTTCCACGATAACCATTGGTTCATTAAAGGTAATCCAATGTTTTACCCTGTCACCAAAAAGTGCAAAGCATTTTTCGGCGAATAAAACAAATAGGTCAAGCACATGTTTGGATTCCCAGCCGCCATATTTATCATACAATTCAACCGGCAAATCAAAATGCTGCAAATTCATTACAGGAATAATCTTATTTTTAAGAAATTCGTCAATCACCTGATTGTAAAAAGCAACGGCTTCTGTATCAACTTCCGCCGTCTCAAAGTCTTTAATTAATCGTGTCCATTGAATCGATGTCCGAATTGAATTCAGTCCAATATCAGCCATCATTTTTATATCCTCTTTATAACTATTGTAAAAATTGGATGCAACATTTGGTCCAACCCCATTAAAAAATGCATTTTTTTCAATATCAAACCAATGATCAAAAACATTTGCATGCTTTTTATTAAAACGTCCCTCTGTCTGTGGACCTGAGGTCGCTGCCCCCCACCAAAAATTTTTTGGGAACTTATATTTTATACTCAAAATTGCCACCTCTATTTTTTTGTCTATCGTTATTTGATACAATGATGCATCTTTTCTAATAAATTACAATTGTTTTACATATTTTTGCAAAACGGGCTGAATGATTTGTGTTAATCGTCTATATCCACCATCACTCAAGTGTAATCCATCAATTGTATATGCGGGAATGATTGAATTTGCCTCTTCATTGAAAAACGCTGCACAAGTCGGAACTAAAATCAAGTCAGGAAAAAGCTGTGCCAAATTTTTATACTCTTCATTTAATAAGGCTATCATTTTATTGGATCGCATCTTTTTCCCCACAAACGCTCCTTGTCGTTTTTCATCGCAGGGCAAGGTTTCTAATAATAAAATTTTTGTATTTGGTAAATTACCCCATATTAAATCAAGTAAAACTCGCACATTACAACCAACATCACGAGGACTTCGCATATTAGTATTGCCAAAATCATTCGTCCCCACCATTAAAACAATAAGCTGGGGATGATATTTGATTACCGCTTCATCGCAAATCCAACGTAATGATTCGGATGTAGCTCCGGCAATACCTGAATTATACTTTACGGAGATTTCCGGATAATATTTTTCGATATTATACCATTGGGTAATGGAATCACCAAAAAACAAAACACCATGCGGTTTCGATTTTTTATTATCAGCAATAATCCTGAGAATTGTTTGAATCATATATTCCCGCAGCTGATAGAAATTCGGATTATAAATCATCTCTTCACGCATGACATGCTCACCTCCCTTAATCCATATTAACGAAGTCTAAACCTTATTTTTCTAATTTCTCATACATTTGTACCATAAGCAATCCCATATCGCGGACAGTCAAAGCATTCATAAAATGATCTTGTGCATGAATCAAGAGAATTGATTTTTCTACCGGTTCTCCATCACATTCTGCTGCCATAAGTGCTGTTTGAATTTCATGTGCTTTACCGATTTCTTTACCAGCTGCTGTGATAGCAGCTTTCGCCTTGACAACATCATTATCTTCCAATAGTTTTTTCACTGCTTCCAAAACCATGGAACGACCTGTACCAGCATATAAAATTAACTGCATGGACTGTTCTACTATTTTTTCATCCATTCATCTTTCCTCCAAATTCATAAATAACCATTTTCAAGTTCATACTTAACCTAACCACAAAAACAAGATGCAACTCTACATTGTTAGCCGTCTGCAACGGACTTTATTTATTCCTCTTCATAACCATCTTTAATCTTGTTCGAAGCTATGACAAACGGTGCATATATTATGATATCTACCACTAACCAGACTATTTGTAAAAGTCCACCAGCTAGAGAACCTGTACCGATCATGCCACCAAAAAACAGAGGCATTGTCCATGGAACCACAAAGCGGAAAATCGGCACCAGACCACCTGAAATAACCAGCCAACCAATTATCGTATTTGCTAACGGTGCCAAAATATACGGTATCAATAAAATTGGATTGAGCACTATTGGCAAACCAAAGGCCAGTGGTTCTTGAATATTGAATAACATGGCTGGTACACCAAGTTTGGCAACAGCCCGCCAACTTTCTTTTTTGGAAAAAAGGAAAATAGCAATGACCAAACCCATAATGTGCATTAAACCAGCTTCAAAAAAGCCATTACTAAAAATATAAGCAGCTGTCCCATCTTGATTGGCCAGTTGTGCTGGCATATAAACCATATTCTGCACAGCGGCTGTAACATTATGACCATGAATACCAAACCACCAAAAGAACCAAACTACAAACTGATACAAAAGCGAGAAACCAAGCCCCTGTGAAAAACCCATCAGTGGAGCTTGAATAATTTGATAAATAAGATCGTTTAACGGCTTCAATCCCAGCCAGGTTAAAGTTGCAGTAAAAATTGTGAAAACACTGAGTGTTATAAATACTGGCACTAAAACTTCAAATGACTTTGCAACTGCCGGTGGTACTGTATCCGGCATCTTGATACACATTTTCTTATTTTTAGATAGCTTCACAAAAATCCAAGAAGCAACCGTAGCTACGATCAGCGCAGAAAGAACTGCCCGATTACCAAAATAATCCAGACTGAATCCACCAATCTTGTCACCAGCCTTACCGATGATTTGCTGTGGTGTAACAATAATAAAAGCTCCAAGTGCTGTCAATGCTGTTGAGAATTTATCTCCACCCCATATCCCAGCAAGGCGATAAGAAAATGCCGCTACCAGCAAAAATGAAAACATTCCAAAACCAACGGTTACAACATTATTACAAAGCCCCTGCAATGATTGCATTGCTGCGACAAAATCAGAAACCTTGTACGCATCACCTGTAAGACCACCGGATAAAGCATAACCAAAATTCAAACCATTTGGTCCCATGACCGTACCCCACGGATCAAGAATAACCCATTCCATAATACCAAAAAACGAACCAACAATAATAAATGGCAGTAACATAGAAAATGCGTCTCGCATAGCTAACAAATATTTATTACTCGAAATCTTTGCTGCGACCGGCATCATGATTTTTTCAAATGATGAAATTACAGAACCCATTATTTTTATTCCCCCTTATTATTTTGAACCATCTTCAATGCTTTTTCCAGAACCTTATCACCGCGAATCATTCCATAGTCGCGCATATCAATTACTTCGACTGGACATTTATCCGCAACGACTTTTTTGACATCATTAAACATATGGCGAATTTGCGGTCCCAACAGAATAACATCGGCGCTATCTATCTTTTCATCCAATATTTCGACTGAAAAAGCTTCAATATTCACATCAATCTGTTGAGTTTTTGCTGCATCCTGCATTTTTTTGACTAAAATAGATGTTGACATTCCGGCGTTACAAACTAAATAGATATTCATAGTCCTACCTCCTGATTTTTATTGGTTCAGCTTGTTTTTCTTTCTTCCTACAAAAATTATACTTCTAAGCATTTCTTTTGTCAATAAAAGATATATCTTTTATTGACAAAAGAAATGCTTAGAAAAAAATAAAAACAAGTCAAGTATATTTTATACGTGACCTGTTTTTATTGTAAATTTAAAAATATTTTATTTTCGGACTACAATACGCTGACATCAATATCGGAAATTTTTGCTACAATTTGATCTGCCTGTGATAAATTTTGCTTACCAGAATTTTTATTTTGAAAAGCAATACAAAACATCTTCGCGGCTTTTGCAGCCTGTACACCTAAACTGGCATCTTCCAAGACCACACAATCCACGGGGTTTACACCAAGCTGCTTAGCTGTGAGTAAATAAATAGTTGGGTCCGGCTTACTTTGCGGTAACGATTCACCACTCATGATTATATCAAATTGATTGGAAAGTTGAAATTTTTCTACAACCGCATCAATAACTGGAAAAGCAGAAGATGATGCAATCGCTAGAGGAATTTCCCTCACCTTCAAGGCTGACAGTAAATCAAGAATTCCCGGAATTGGCACCAAATTCATTTCGCGAATTCCTTTAATAATATACTGATCTTTATAGGCTACCATTTCATCAATGGATAACTGTAAATTTCGTTCTTCGACTATTTTATTAAAAAGAAATGCTGTAGTCGTTCCTGCATACTGCTCAAGGTTTTCCGGTTCAAAAGAAACTTTGAAATATGATAACGTTTTTAAAATCCCTTCATTATGTAAAGGCTCACTATCAATAATAACCCCATCCATATCAAAAATAAATGCTTTCATTTACAATCAACCTCATTTCGGTACTTTTAAACTTAGCTTACCATATTTATCATCACTTGCCAAATGTACATGCCAATATGCAATGTGTATTTTGCAAGTGAAAATTCCTCACTTTTGCAAAAGTTTTTCCTCACCTATATGGGTGGGGAATTTTATCCATCTTGCCGCATAAGCGAATCGCGCATGCGGTTGCTAGGGCCATCGTAAAGCAAGAGATAACTATGGTGTACCAGCCGATCAATTATGGCTGCGGTCATTTGTTCATCATAAAAAATACTCACCCAGCGGCTGAACTCAAGATTGGTTGTCAAAACAACGTTCCTGCGCTCATAGCTGTCGGAAATAACTTGAAACAGCAATTGTGCAGCTTCTCTGTCCAATGGCACATAACCCCATTCATCACAGATT
>NZ_FNZK01000023.1 GCF_900109225.1 Propionispira arboris | reverse complement strand
GCAACAGGCGAAGAAATTGTTGAAGAACAAAAAGTAAAAGTTTGCTTTATCCCATCGGGTGACAGCGAATTAGAACTTTTGGAATCGACATCCCCGGATGGTCCGATTGCAAAATTCATTGAAAAAAACAATGGCAGAAACGGGATTCAGCATATTGCACTTCGTGTTGATAATATTGAACAAACGATTGCAGATTTATTGGCAAAAGGCGTTCGTATGATTGATGAAAAACCACGTTATGGTGCTGGTGGATCAAGTATTGCGTTTGTTCATCCAAAATCCACAGGCGGAATTTTAGTTGAACTTTGCCAACGCAATAAATAAAATTTACACATAACTTGTATTTTAAAGATACGCTAGTTTTTGTAGGAGGTATATAATGGCTACTGTTCAAGAAAAAATTGATCTTATGAATCAAACCAAAGAAAAGATCATGCAGGGCGGCGGAGCTGCTCGTATTGAAAAACAACATGCAAAAGGTAAAATGACAGCTCGTGAACGCATTAATATGTTCTTTGACGAAGATACTTTTGTCGAATTAGATCTGTTTATGAAACATCGTTGTACGAACTTCGGTCAGGAAAAGAAAGATTTACCAGCCGAAGGAGTTATAAGCGGTTATGGTACGGTTGATGGTCGTCTCGTATATGCATATGCACAGGATTTCACAGTTGAAGGTGGGTCACTGGGCGAAATGCATGCAGCTAAAATCTGTAAAGTTATGGATTTGGCTATGAAAATGGGAGCGCCAGTTATCGGAATTAATGATTCAGGCGGAGCTCGTATTCAAGAAGCTGTTGATGCATTATGCGGATATGGTAATATTTTCTTTAGAAATACAGCAGCATCTGGTGTTGTTCCTCAGATTTCTGTAATCATGGGACCGTGTGCTGGTGGAGCCGTATATTCACCAGCTATCACTGATTTTATTTATATGGTAAAAAATACGAGCCAAATGTTCATTACTGGTCCGGCTGTTATCAAATCTGTTACAGCAGAAGAAGTTACAGCAGAACAGCTTGGTGGAGCAATGACTCATAATTCTACTTCTGGTGTGGCTCATTTTGCTGCAGAAAATGAAGAAGACTGTATAAATCAGATTCGCTATCTGTTAAGTTTCTTACCGAGTAATAACATGGAAGATGCACCAATTGTTGAAACCGATGATGATGCATCTCGTATGGATGAAAGTCTAAATACGATTATTCCTGATAATCCTAATATGCCTTATGACATGAAAGATGTTATTACATCCTTAGTTGATAATGGCGATTTTTATGAAGTTCATGAACATTTCGCGCAGAACATCATTACTTGTTTTGCTCGTTTTGATGGCAGGTCCGTTGGTATTATTGCGAATCAGCCAGCAGTAATGGCAGGCTGTCTTGATGTGAATGCATCGGATAAATCAGCTCGTTTTATTCGTTTTTGCGATGCATTCAATATTCCAGTTGTAAATCTTGTAGATGTACCAGGTTTCTTACCAGGTACGGATCAAGAATATGGCGGTATTATTCGTCATGGTGCAAAAATGTTATATGCTTATTGTGAAGCAACTGTACCAAAAGTCACCGTTATTATACGTAAAGCTTATGGCGGATCTTATATTGCGATGTGCTCACATGAACTTGGTGCTGATCAGGTTATGGCTTGGCCTACAGCTGAAATTGCTGTCATGGGTCCTGCTGGCGCAGCTAATATTATTTTCCGTAAAGATCCTGATGTTGCTGTTAAGACTGCTGAATATGTTGAAGAGTTTGCAACACCTTATAAAGCTGCGGAACGTGGTTATGTCGATATGGTTATTGAACCAAGTGAAACAAGACCTCGTATTATTACGGCATTGAACATGCTTGCTAGCAAACGCGAAGATAGTCCTGCTAAAAAACATGGCAATATTCCATTATAAGGAGAAGGTTTGTAATGAAAATTGATGCACAAAATATCAACCCGGAAGTGATTGCCGCTATTTCAGCAGCAGTACAGATGGTCGTTGGTAACAAAGTCGTTGCTGTGCGTATTACACGCAGTGATGCTTGGGTTATGGCGGGTCGCCGTAATTCAATGTAAAATCGTTATTTAAATAAAATTAATTTATCGTTTTGGAGGAATAGAAAGTGAAAAAATTTAATATTAAAGTTAATGGTACTGCCTACGATGTTGAAATTGAAGAAGTGAAAGCAGCTCCAGCTCCAAAAGCAGCAGCTCCAAAAGCAGCAGCTCCGGCTCCAAAAGCAGCAGCTTCAGCTCCAACAGCAAAAGCAGCAGTTGCTGCCGCAGCTGGTGAAACAGCAGTGAATGCACCAATGCCTGGTAAAATCGTGAAACTTGTTGCTGCGGAAGGCCAAGCTGTAAAAGCTGGCGAAGTTTTATTGATTCTTGAAGCTATGAAAATGCAAAATGAAATTACAGCTCCGGCAGCTGGTACAGTAAAAGCATTTAATGTTGCCGCAGGTCAAAGTGTAAAACCTGGCGAAGCTTTAGTTATTCTTGCTTAAGGTTTTCCTAATGAAAGACCATATACGATATAGTTTCGTATATGGTCTTTTCTTTCGCTTGATTTTTTGTTATACTATATATAAGTGAATAGTATGTTCTTTGGAGGAGTCTGGTCAAACCAGGCTCTTTTTTGTGTTTTTTTAGGTAAATTGACACAGCAATGCAGTTTTTTCATTTATAGAAGTTTATAGGGATTATTTATTAAGTGGAGGTTTTTATGGAAAATATGACAATCGTAGCAGCCATTATTTTTCTTGGTATGTATGCATTTATTGTATCTGAGAAAATAAATCGAACTATTGTGTCAATGCTGGGGGCGATTTTGATGATTGCAGCTGGTGTTTTAACGCAAGAACAAGCTTTACAGCATATTGATTTCAATACACTCGGGTTATTGATTGGTATGATGATTATTGTGTCGATAACAGGACAGACAGGGCTTTTTAATTATATTGCAATTTGGTCGGCCAAAAAAGCAAAGGGAAAACCAATACGTATTTTGTTTTATTTGGCTTTAATTACCGCGGTATTTTCTGCATTTCTTGATAATGTTACGACAGTTTTGTTGATGGTGCCTGTAACGTTAAGCATAACGAACAAACTAAAGGTTAAGCCAATTCCTTATTTAATTATGTTGATTATTGCATCGAATATAGGTGGAACGGCTACCCTGATTGGCGATCCACCGAATATCATGATTGGGAGTGCAGTTCCGGAATTGACGTTTTTAGCTTTTATTGAAAATTTAGCAGTAATCGCTTTCATTAATTTAATGGCTGTGATTCTTGTTTTGATTATGTTATATCGTGATTCACTCGTGACTACACCGCAGCTTAAAGCACAATTGATGATGCTCGATGAAAAAAAGGTACTGAAAGATCCAATGCTGTTAAAAAAATGTTTAGGTGTTTTGGCGCTTACAATTCTTGGATTTTTTACACATCAGAGCTTTCATGTGGAATCCTCTTTAATAGCTTTAGGTGGTGCATTTATTTTACTGTTGATTGGTAAGCGGGACCATAAATTTATTGAGAAAGCTTTTGATAAAGTAGAATGGACAACAATTTTTTTCTTTATTGGTTTATTTGCCGCTGTTGGTGGTTTGATAGAGGTTGGGGCTATTAAATGGATTGCCGAACAAGGTATGGAATTAACAGGTGGTGATATAACAAAAAGTTCATTGCTGATTTTATGGGCAAGTGCACTCTTGTCAGCTTTTTTAGATAATATTCCATTTGTAGCCACTATGATTCCTCTCATTCAAAATATGGGAACAATGGGAGTAACAAATTTAGAACCTTTATGGTGGAGTTTGGCCCTGGGAGCTTGCCTTGGCGGGAATGGGACGATCGTAGGTGCTTCAGCTAATCTTATCGTAGCTGGAATGGCGGCAGAAGCTGGTTATAAAATTTCATTTATTCAATATATTAAAGTAGGATTTCCTATCATGATTTTAACAATTTGTTTATCGACCGTGTATGTATATTTGCGCTATTTAATGTAAAAGCAAGAAACGGATTTTGATTTTGCAAAAAGGGTGTGTGAAAATATTAAAATGTAGGTTTTTTCTATTTTTCATGGCTTATTCAAAGGTATATGTGATATAATATCGTTTGATTGATACAAGATGAATACTCACTGTGTAAGTGTTTTTGAGAAAAATTTTTATTTTGCAGGGATTTTTGTATACAAAATAGAAATTATAGAATTCGGTAAGAGTATTAAACATGAACCCATTGGTGATTGGAGGCTATGATATTGCGTGGGTCAACAAAAAGTGTTGGTATATGTGTATTGTTTGTGGTTATAGGAGCAGTCTTAGGCGGTATTTTAGGAGAACTAATGAAAGAAATAACAGCGTTGAACGGCATTGTTCCCTATTTGGTACAAACATATCCCATCCTTGATTTAAGTCCGGTGCATATAAATTTATATGTTATTCAGTTGTCATTTGGCCTTATTTTTGCGCCAAATCTTATGAGCATTTTTGGTGTTTTATTGGCTGTTTTTCTTTTTAGAAAATATTAACAAACAATTCTTGGGAGGTTGTATTTTGATTATATTAGCTTCAGAATCGCCGCGTCGTCAGGAATTGTTAAAACAAATTGGTTGTGAATTTTATTGTGTGCCGAGTGCTGTTATGGAAAATAATGGAGAGGGCATACCACCGGAACAATTGGTTATTAACAATGCATTGGCTAAAGCCAAAGACGTGGTCAAGCGAGAAAATATAGTTCTTCCTGTAGTGGCGGCAGATACGATTGTTTCATTTGCCGGACATGTGTATGGGAAACCAGTTGATCAAGAAGATGCGTTTCGGATACTTAATGCTTTAATAGGAAATACACATCAAGTGTATACGGGTATCGTTTTGGCAAAAGGTGAAGAAATTTGGTATGATGTGGTAAAAACAAATGTGACATTTTGTCTTTTGACAGATGCTGAAATTAAAGACTATATAGCGACTGGAGAACCAATGGGGAAAGCCGGGGCATATGCAATTCAAGGCTATGCAGCAGCTTTTGTGAAACAGCTTGAAGGAAGCTATTCCAATGTAGTTGGTCTGCCTTTATATAATTTGTTAAAACTTGCTAAGAGAGCTGGTCTTGATTTACGATGAATAACATGCCTATGGTTAAGGACTTACCCGTGGCAGAAAGACCGCGAGAAAAGTTATTGGCAAAAGGCGCTCAGTCGTTAAATAATGCAGAATTATTAGCGATTCTATTGCGAACCGGTACAAAAGAAGATTCTGTGCTTCATGTAGCTGAAAAGCTGCTGGCGCAATATAAAGAACGAGGGTTGGCCTCCATTGTTAATTTGTCGCCCCATGAATTTAGTAAAATTAAGGGTATTGGTACAGTGAAAGCAGTCACGGTTTTGGCTGCGATTGAACTTGGCCGACGCCTTGCGGAACAGACGGCTGAGCTTCGGACTGTTATTGAGAAACCTCGTGATATTGTAGATTATGTTATGCCTCGTTTTCGTTATGAAACCAAAGAGTATTTTATCGTAATGCTGCTGAATACGAAACATCATGTTTTGGCAGTACATACGGTTTCTATTGGTAGTTTAAGTGCGTCGATTGTCCATCCGCGTGAGGTTTTTCGCGAAGCGATGTACCATGCTGCGGCGGCAATCGTTTTGATTCATAATCATCCGAGTGGTGATCCGAGCCCCAGTAAGGAAGATATTTGTGTAACAAGAAAATTGATTCAAACAGGAGTTATCATGGATATTCCGGTGTTGGATCATATTATTATAGGAGATAACAAATATGTTAGCTTAAAAGAAAAAGGTATGATAGAATAATAGTATTTGATTATGGTTTATATGTTGAAGGGAGTTTATGTAAAAAATGTGGAATCTTTTTGGTGGTTTGTCGCATGACATGGGTATCGACCTCGGTACTGCAAATACATTAGTGCATGTAAAGGGGAAGGGGATCATGCTTCGTGAGCCTTCTGTAGTTGCTATTCAGCGTGATAACGGTGAGGTTCTTGCTGTTGGTGAAGAAGCAAAACAAATGATTGGTCGTACACCTGGTAACATCGTTGCAGTAAGACCAATGAAAGATGGCGTAATCGCTGATTTTGATGTAACACAAGCAATGCTTAAATATTTTATCAGAAAAGCGATGAATACAAAATCTTTTGTGCGGCCTCGCGTAGTAATAGGTGTCCCATCTGGCGTTACGGAAGTTGAAAAAAGAGCGGTTGTTGATGCTGCGATGCAGGCCGGAGCTCGTGAAGCGTATTTGATTGAAGAACCAATGGCCGCAGCAATTGGCGCGGGACTTCCAGTGGAAGAGGCTATGGGAAGTATGGTAGTAGACATTGGCGGCGGTACGACAGAAATTGCCGTGATCTCTCTTGGTGGTATTGTGACGAGTCGTTCTATTCGTATTGGTGGCGATGAAATGGATGATGCAATTAGTCAATATATCAAAAAAACATATAATTTAATGATCGGTGAACGTACATCGGAAGCAATCAAGATTGAGATTGGTTCAGCAATTGTTCCAACTGGTGATGCATCGATGGATATTCGTGGCAGGGACTTGGTTAGTGGTTTACCTAAAACATTGACGATCAAGTCGAGTGAAATTAAAGAAGCGCTCAGTGAACCAATCCAGAAAATCATTGAGGCTGTAAAAGGAACTCTTGAAAAAACGCCGCCAGAACTTGCGGCAGACGTCATGGATCATGGAATTATGATGACGGGTGGTGGTGCTCTTTTACGCAACTTGGATAAATTGTTGAGTCATGAAACGGGTATGCCAGTACTCGTTGCCGAAGATGCATTGTCTTGTGTTGGTGAAGGAACTGGCAAATCTTTAGAAAGTATAGAGCTTTTGAAACGTGTTGTAATGACACCTAAAAAGTTAAGATAATGAATAGAGTAAGAAAAGAGACAAATTCAAATAAAAAAATATGGATACTTATCTTTGTTGTGGTCAGCGTATTTTGTCTGATTTTCTTTGCGGCCCGTGGGCGATACCAATTTCCGCTCAGTGAACGGATTGTAATGACAACATTGGCGCCATTTCAAGGCTTGATGAGTACAGTGAACAATGAAATTCGTTATGTGACTTCGTCAGTATGGGAGATTGCTACGGTTTATGAACAAAATAAAATGCTGAAATCAGAAGTAGAACAATTGCGTGCTTTAAATTTACAGTCGAATGAGCTGGCATCGGAAAATGAAAGACTGCGCACGATGCTTGCCTATAAACAAGCATCAACGCAGTTTGATCTTGTGATTGCAACTGTCATTGCCCGTGATTCAGTTACCTGGACCAATACTATTATGATTAATCGTGGGACAAACGATGGTTTGAAAAAAGATATGGCGGTCATTACGTCTCAAGGACTTGTAGGAAATGTTGTGGAAGCTTTTTCTTCTTCGGCCAAAGTTGAACTGATCTTAGATCCTCGTTCTGCCGTTGGGACGATTGTACAGCGGCCTGAATCGAGAGTGGCCGGTATTGTTCAAGGCAACAAAGATGATAAAATGATGGCCCGTATGGTTAATATCCCTCGTGATGCGGATGTTATCGAAGGTGATCAAATTGTTACATCTGGTTTTGGCGGTGTATATCCCAAAGGACTTGCTGTAGGCATTGTTGATCGCATCGACAATGATGAGGGTGGACTTTTAAAATATGCTATATTAAAACCAGCCGTTGATTTTCAAAAATTAGAAGAAGTAGCCGTGATTATAAATTCGCGGGAAGCCTTACCCGCACCGCTTGCACCGGTAGTACCTGAACAAGCTGCGATTGAGTCAGATTCAGCAGCGGGTGATACCAAATGAAGAAATGTTTCATTTGGGGCATTTGCTTAGTGGTTTTATATATTTTGCAGTCGTCTTTACTACCGATCATCGCTTATAATGGTGTTAGTCCTGATATTTTATTGATTGTGGTTATTTCTTTTAGTTTATTGCGGGGAAGTCGGTTTGGATTTTTGATGGGGTTTTCGGCGGGACTGTTGGAGGATTTGGCTTCGGGTACTTTTTTTGGGATGAATACATTTTGTAAAATGATTTTAGGTTATGCATTTGGACTTGTTGAACATAAAGTATTTAAAGAAAATTTCTTTTTGCCTATTATGTCAATGATAATTGCAACAAGTTTAAATTATTTCATTTCAGCCGTGCTTATGGTATTATTAGGTTATCGGTTTAATTTGGTGCATCATATGGAGCATATATTATTACCGCTATTGCTGTATAATGTAATATTTGCTTTTCCAGTGCATAAATTCGTTTATAAAATTTGTGAATTGGTAAAAGAAAAACGTTAAAATTCTTTGAATAATAATTAAGGCACCTTGTTTTCTGGGTGCCTTAATTATTAGGTTTATGGGAGAGGGATACTGGTGGTCACGAAAGATTTTAAAGGACGATTGAAAATACTATCCATTACAGTGATGGTTGTTATTTTTGTATTGATTGCGAGGCTCGGTTTTTTACAAGTTTATGATGGTGAATATTATGCTGGACTTGCTGATGGTAACCGCATCAGGCTGATTCCAGCTATGGCACCGCGTGGTATTTTTTATGATAGAAATGGAACGTTGCTTGTGTCAAATCGTCCAGGGTTTACGGTATCGTTACTTCCACTGACAGCACCGATTTCTGAAGATGTAATAGACCGATTATCTACACTACTTAAGGTGGATAAAGTAGAAATTCACAAGAAAATTGATCAGCATAGTGGTTTTGATCCGATTCGTATAAAAACAGATATTGGGCCGGAAGTTCTTACAATTATTGAAGAACAAAAAGAAGCGTATCCGGGGGTTGTCATTGAAGTACAGCCGATTCGAAATTATATAAATATGGATATGGCGGCCCATGTTTTTGGGTATGTGAGCGAAATTAGTGATGACGAACTTGCAAAACGTAAAGGCGAAGGGTATCGCTCTGGTGATATCATTGGTAAATTCGGCTTGGAGAAAGTTTATGATAAAGAATTACGCGGTACGGATGGCGGTGAACAAGTTGAAGTCGATGTTACAGGTAAACCAGTACAGATTTTAGGCAGAAAAGAACCGATACCTGGTGCGAATTTAACGTTGACAATTGATGAGAAAATTCAAAAAGTAGCTGAAAAAGCGATTGATGAACAGTTGCTTAAAATCCATGCGAAAGCTGCAGCTGCCGTAGTACTTAATCCTAAAACAGGTGAGGTTTTAGCAATGGTAAGCCGACCGGCTTTCAATCCAAATCTTTTTGCCCGTGGCATTTCCAATAAAGATTGGAAGATGATTAATGATAATCCAAATTTTCCTCTTGATAATAAAGCAATTACTGGTGAATATCCACCAGGGTCTCCTTTTAAAATTATCACGGGGATAGCTGCTTTATCAGAAGGGAAGGTGGGGCCGGACGAAATGATTTTTGATTCGGGACGTCACTGGATTATTCCCAAGGTTAATTCCGAAGGTGAGGCATTAGGTTGGATTAGTTTTAAAATGGCATTGGCTCATTCTGATAATGTTTATTTTTATGAGATGGGTAATCGTTTAGGTATTGATAAACTGGAGAAGTATGGCCGCATGTTTGGTTTGGGAGCTAGAACCGGCATCAATTTGCCTTATGAATCAGATGGACTTGTGGCGAACCGCGCCTATAAACGAAAAGTTTTTGATGATGATTGGTATTTATCGGAAACCTTTGATGCTGCCATTGGACAGGGGTTCAATTTGGTAACACCATTGCAGATCGCTGTTGTAATGAGTGAAATAGCCAATGGTGGCATTCGATATAAACCGTATCTCGTAAAACAGATTACGGATCCAAATGGGCAGGTACTGAAAGACTTTAAACCGGAAGAGCTAGGGCGGCTTGATGTCAGTCCGGATATCATAGCACTTGTCCAAGATGGACTTCGGGAAGTTACAACGGTCGGAACTGCGGCATCTTCGTTCGGTAAAGATTTTCCAGTTAAAATTGCCGGGAAGACCGGAACAGCTGAAAATTCACAAGGAAAAGATCATGGTTGGTTTATTGCGTATGGGCCATTTGACGATCCCAATATTGTAGTGGCGGTTCTCGTTGAACAAGGTGGTTTTGGTTCACAGTCGGCGGTACCAATTGGTAAAAAAATTCTAGAGGCGGCATTTGGTATTGTAAATCCAGAGGATGCAGCACAAAAGTAATTGATATATTGACAAATTAAAAAAAAGCAGGAATATGTCAAAAAAAAGCGAAGTAATCTTTTAAATACTATAAACTGTACAAATAAAGTGTGGGAGTACTTATGAGTGAAGATGTGATGTTTAAAGGCAGTCGGGTTGGGTTACAACTGATTTTAAACGAAACAGCGGATTTTGGTAACATTAGGGATCAATTGAAAAAAAAATTGGAGTCTGCACTTAATTTTTTTTCAGAAGGAACAATCATCAAGGTAGCTGCAAATCGGCTCACCAAAGAGCAGGAAGCCGAACTGAGCTTGTTATTTAAACGTTACGGGATAACATTACAAGCTGTGGATTTTTCTCTGCAAAAATCAATTTCAAGAAAACAGGAAGAAATAGAAGCTGAAATTCCGGGAATACGAGAAACGACGATTATTAATAAAACAGTCCGCGGCGGCCAAGAGATTATTTGTAATGGTTCCATAGTGATTCAGGGAAATGTAAATCCCGGTGCTAAGATTATCGCCGGTGGGAATATTGATATTCAAGGGGTGTGTCGCGGTATTGTCCATGCAGGAGCATTTGGTGATTCAAATGCGTTTGTTATTGCTGATCATATGATGGCAATGCAGATTCGTATTGCAGAATTGGTTGCCAGGGCGCCCGACCACATAGAAAAAACAAAATGTACGGAACGTGCTTTCATACGAGATGCAATGATTGTGATTGAACCGGTACATAGATTGGGGGCTGGCTAATGAGTGAGGTTATTGTTATCACTTCTGGAAAAGGCGGCGTTGGTAAAACGACGACGACGGCAAATTTGGGGGTAGGTCTTGCTGAGCGGGGCAAAAAAGTTGTATTGATTGATACAGATACAGGCCTAAGAAATTTAGATTTATTGCTGGGACTTGAAAATCGAATTATGTATGATTTGATTGATGTGACGGAGGGCCGTGTTACATATAAAAAAGCGCTGGTTCGTCATAAAAAATATGATACACTTTATTTGCTGCCTACATCACAGGTTAAAGATAAAATGGCAGTGAATGAAGAACAACTTATAGCACTTTGTAATGAGCTTCGCAGTGAATTTGATTATATATTAATTGATTGCCCTGCTGGTATTGAACAGGGCTTCAAGACGGCAATTGCTGCCGCAGATCGGGCTATTGTTGTGACGATGCCTGAAATATCAGCTGTGCGTGATGCCGATAAAATTATTGGCGAACTGGGGCGAGCTGATAAGGAAGACATTGAACTGATTGTCAATCGCATTCGTCCACAAATGGTGCGAAATGGTGATATGCTTGATATGGATGATATTGATGAGATCTTATCGATTAAATGTATAGGACAAGTACCAGATGATGAGTTGGTTGTTACATCAACGAATCGAGGTGACCCTGTAATTACAAATCGTAATTCTGAGGCAGGGCAAGCTTATCGTAATATTGTTGGACGTATCTGTGGTGAGGAAATTCCATTTATGGAGTTTTTGGAAGATGGATTTTTGGTGAAATTGCGACGCGTTTTTGGCTGGTAAGGAGGTTGATGGGATGTTGGAATCGATTATAAAAATGTTTGGTAAAACAAATAAATCATCAAAAGAAGTAGCTAGGGATCGGTTAAAAGTAGTTTTGATTCACGACAGAGCCAATATTTCACCGGAAGTAATGAAACTATTGAAAGATGATATCATAAAAGTGATTTCAAATTATATGGAAATAAACAAGCAGGATATGGAAATCACCTTGGCTAATGATGAAACGTCCGTAGCACTCGTGGCGAATATTCCGGTAAATAGAATGAAACATAATTCTGGTATCCGAAGATGAATCAAACATGCAGGCGAAATTGTGACTTTTTTGTAGTCAATGGTCTTTTGCGAAATGCGTAAAAGACCATTTTGGGTTGTGCATTTACGTTATATTTTGTACGCGTAAAAAAGGAAAACTCTTTTTTACGAAAATAACAGGGGGACCTAAAAGGTAAATTATTATGAATAACAGATTGTTACGAAGATTGGATATAACAATGATTGCCACAGTAGCTGCAATCATTGTTATAAGTTTAGTTATCATTGGGAGTGCTACGCATATCAATACACCAAGTGATGAACGCTATTGGTTTGTGCAGCGGCAGGGGATTTTCGCAATCATTAATGGCCTATTGATTTTTTTTCTATTGAATTTCGATTATAAAATGTTGCAGCATTATGGAAATCGTCTTTATATTTTCAATTTAGTCATGCTGGTTGCTGTTATGGTGCTTGGACAATCGGCTCTGGGAGCACAACGCTGGATACAAATTGGACCGATTACATTGCAGCCCTCTGAGTTTTCAAAAATAATTATGATTATTTCTTTAGCAGCAATATTGGAAGATAAAATTGGCAAACTTAATACGTTTAAGGATTTATTGCCGATTGCAGCTTATTTAGGAGTACCGTTTCTGCTTGTGTTGAAGCAGCCGGATTTAGGTACTTCTCTCGTCTTTTTAGCAATCTTTGTTGGTATGATTTTTGCGGCGGGGGTCAATTTGCGTTTACTGGCAATGATTTTTGGTGCAGGTATTGCCTGCTTACCAGTTTTGTGGCACTTTTTAAAAGATTATCAGAAAATGCGCATCATGGTGTTTATGGATCCAAATGTAGATCCGTTAGGGTCAGGATATCATATTATTCAATCTAAAATTGCGATTGGCTCCGGTATGCTCTTTGGAAAAGGGTTATTTGGCGGCACGCAGAGTCAGCTTAATTTTTTACCAGAAAACCACACAGATTTTATTTTTGCAGTTGTTGGTGAAGAACTTGGCTTTGTTGGAGCGGCTATTTTGCTGATTCTATATCTCATTCTTCTTTATCGTGGGGTAAAAATAGCCCGTGAGGCTAGTGATAATTTTGGAATGTTGTTAGCGGTGGGGATTTCATCAATGCTCGCATTTCACGTGCTTGTGAATGTTGGAATGACAACTGGTATTATGCCGGTTACCGGTATTCCTCTGCCGCTCATGAGTTATGGTGTTAGTTCTCTTACGACTAATATGATGTCAATTGGTATTTTGTTGAATATCTATATGCGAAGACAAAAAATCTTATTTTAAATAAACAGGGTGCTAAGCATGGTGCCCTATTTCTCGTATGGGGAATTTAGACTTATTTGCTCAAGCTATAATATAGAGTAGATCACATAGTCGGTATGATAGCTTATGTTTAATTTTGAATGGATAATGGAGGTTATTAAATTATATGGTAAAACTTGATCCGGCAATGATTCATGCGGTCAATAAACCAGCAAGGTATACAGGCAATGAATTTAATGCAGTACAAAAAGATCATGCACAGGTGCAGTGTACGTTTGCGCTTGCTTTGCCCGATGTATATGAAGTAGGTATGTCAAATCTGGGCTTGAAAATATTGTATGAGATTTTGAACAAGCGTGAGGATACGGCTGCTGAAAGGGTGTATGCACCCTGGATCGATATGGAAGCTAAAATGCGGGAAAATAAAATCCCATTGTATTCACTCGAAACATTTACCCCCCTGTCGCAGTTCGACTTTGTCGGTTTTTCTTTGCAATATGAAATGATTTACACTAATATTTTAAATATGCTGGATTTAGCCAATATACCACTTTTTGCGGTGGAACGAAAGGATACAGATCCATTTATTGTCGGTGGCGGACCATGCGTATATAACACGGAACCTATTGCGGAATTCTTTGATTTTTTTATTATTGGTGAAGGTGAAGAAATCATTGTTGAAGTAGTCGAGTGCTTTATTCAATGGAAAAAAGATGGATGTGTTCAGGGGCGGCAAGGTTTGTTGAAACGACTTGCGGTTCTGGACGGAATTTATGTACCATCTTTTTATGCGGTACAGTATAATAATGAGAATTTAATTGAATCTGTTTTGCCTATCTGTCCAGAAGCACGCCCACTCGTTCAAAAAAGAGTTGTAAAAAATATGGATGAGGTTACTTTTCTCGAAAGCCCCGTGGTACCTTATATTGATATTGTGCATGATCGGATCATGTTAGAACTCTTTCGTGGCTGTACAAGAGGCTGCCGCTTCTGTCAGGCGGGAATTTCATACAGACCGGTACGTGAACGCACACCAGAGAAACTGCGCGCCCTGGCAAAACAACTCGTTGCATCGACAGGTTATGATGAAATGGCGTTGACCTCACTTAGCTCAGCGGATTATTCATGTTTGGGCGAATTTGTGACAGATATTATGGAAGATTTTAAAAAGGAAAAACTGGCACTTTCTTTACCTTCACTGCGTATAGACAGTTTTTCGATCGAACTTGCTCATAAATTGCAGCAGGTCAGGAAAAGTGGTTTAACATTTGCCCCGGAAGCCGGAACCCAGAGGCTGCGTGACGTTATTAATAAAGGTGTGACGGAAGCAAACCTTGAACAAGCCGTAAGAAGTGCTTTTGAAAATGGCTGGAATACCGTGAAATTGTATTTTATGATGGGGCTGCCGACTGAAACAGATGAGGATATTATTGGGATTGCTCGACTGGCACAGAAAGTGGTTGACTTATATCGGCAGGTTACTGGTAAACGTGGGGCGCGAGTCACGGTCAGTGTGGCTTGTTTTGTGCCAAAACCATATACACCGTTCCAATGGTTTTCGCAAAATACGCAGGAGGAATTTGCCAGAAAACAGAAACTTTTAAAAGAGCATATCCGTGATCGTGCGATTCAGTTTAACTACCACGATGCACACATCAGCTATCTTGAAGGAGCTATTACGCGTGGTGATCGTCGTCTCAGCAAAGTTATTTATGAAGCGTTCAAACAAGGTGCAAAATTCGATGGCTGGTCAGAACTTTTTAGATATGATATCTGGATGAAAGCTTTTGAAACTTGTGGCATTGATCCAGCTTTTTACAATCAGCGGGAGCGCAGCAAAAATGAACTTTTGCCATGGGAACATGTAACGCCTGGGGTTAATAAAGAATTTTTGCTTAGAGAATATCATCATGCTTTAAAAGAAGAACTTACAGAAGATTGCCGGCATGGTAAATGTAGTGCTTGTGGAGTTTGTCCGAATCTTGATGTAAAAGTAGTGGATTGGGGGAAGCGTCATGACTAAATTTCGGACAGAGATTACCAAGGGCGATGAAATTCGTTATGTATCACATCTTGATTATGCATCCCTTATGGAACGGGCGATTCGTCGGGCAAAATTGCCGGTTGCCTATTCGGAGGGCTTCAATCCGCATATGAAAATCTCGTTTGCTTCTGCATTGGCGGTAGGTGTAACGAGTGCTGCGGAATATATGGATGTTGAACTGAAAGAGTCTGTAGAAGAAAATGTATTTTGCGATAGACTTCGTCAAGCCTTGCCACAAGGAGTAAAACTTCTGCGGGCAAAGATGTTTGAGGGTAAACAAAAGGCAATGATGGCAATTGTTGATCTTGCCGAATATAATGTGAAAATACCGCTGATTGGGGACCAAACAGCTATTTGTGAGGCAATGCAAGCTTATAATTTGGCACAAGCCGTTACGTATATTCGCAGAACACCGAAATCTTGTAAAGAAGTTGAAATAAAGCAGTACATGCAGGAGGCAGTACAGGCTGCGTTTGTAAATGAAATGATTGTTTTTACGATGAAGACGAAAATAACACCTGCAGGCAGTGTGAAACCAGGTGAAATCTTACAGGTGTTTAAAACACAATTTTCGATGCCGATTCTGGAAGATGAGGCTTTGATTCATCGTACAGGATTATATGCCGGGGGGCAGACCCCGATCGATCTGGTATAGATTGGGAGAGATGAAGCGATGAAGTCTATTATTGTGAATATCGTTCCAGAAGAGACTCGAATCGCTATTATTGAAGATGGCGATCTTTTAGAAATTTCAGTAGAGCGGACGGAAAGCGCCCACTTAGTTGGCAATATTTATAAAGGCAGGGTACAAAACGTATTGCCGGGAATGCAGGCAGCTTTTGTTGATATCGGGCAGGAAAAAAATGCATTTTTATATATTGGGGATGGACTGCCAAAAGAAGCGGTGCAGGCCATCTCAAGTCATGAAAAAATCCATATAGGGCAAAATCTGCCAATTCAAATTGTCAAGGATGCGCTTGGTACAAAAGGTCCGCGTGCTACTACCCATTTAACACTGCCGGGACGCAATATCGTATTGATGCCAACTGTGGATTATATTGGAATATCAAGACGTATCGAAGTTGAAACTGAGCGTGAAAGATTGAAAGAGATAGCCGAACGAATTTGTCCGCCTGGGATGGGGATGATTGTCAGAACCGTTGCAGCGGGTAAAAGTGAGACAGCTTTGCAAAAAGATGTGGAATATCTTACCAGACTATGGAGTTCGCTCATGGCAAGAAATAAAGTATCCAATCCACCTACTTTGTTATATCGTGATGCCGATCTTGTTATTCGGATTGTGCGGGATTATTTTACGGAAAATATAGATAAGATGGTACTTGATAATAAAGATGCTTATGTGCGAGTGCTGGATTTACTCAAATATACATCGCCGGAACTCATTGATAAAGTAGAATTATATGAGGGCAGTAAGTCGGTTTTTCAGATGTATCAAATTGAAAAAGAAATTGAGAATCTGGGAAAACGGCAAGTCGAACTTAAATCAGGTGGATTTATTGTCATTGATAAGACCGAAGCCCTTACCGCCATTGATGTTAATACCGGTAAGTTTGTTGGTCAGGCGAATTTAGCAGATACCGTGTTTCAAGCCAATATGGAAGCGGCTGTAGAAATTGCGAAACAGATTCGTTTGCGCGATATTGGCGGCATTATTATTATCGACTTTATTGATATGGAAACAGCCAGCCAAAAAGGACAGCTTCTGGCACTTATGGAGAAAAAAGTACGACAGGATAAAACGAAAACAAATGTGGTTGACATTACGGCATTAGGGCTCGTTGAAATAACGCGTAAAAAATCGCGCCAGAATTTTGAAAGTATTATTTATAGTGAATGTCCATATTGTCATGGACGTGGTCTTGTGGAGTCACCAGAAACATTGAGTATTAAAATCAGCCGAGATTTAAGGCGTATGGAAAAAAACATCATGTAGCAAATGGCTATATGGTGCAAGTTCATGAGCGGGTGGCGGCGGTTTTGGATCAATCGAAAATATTGGAAACGCTGGGCAAAGAACTTGGTTTTAAAATACAAATAGAAAAAATCCCAGGTATGCATCCGGAGGTTTATTCTATCTTACAATTGAACTCTTAATAATAGAGATTGACAAGATTATTTGCTTATGATAGAATTTTATGATGTAAGCACATGTATGTGTGTTTTCCCAAACCGCACGATGAGGTTGTAAAAATAGTTTTGACTATACCGTAATCGGCGAGTATTTTATAGGGAGGTGTAATTATGTACGCAATTATCAAAACGGGTGGTAAACAATATCGTGTTGCAGAAGGCGATGTTATCACTGTTGAAAAAATAGTAGCAAATGAAGGTGATGTTGTTACTTTTGACGAAGTTCTTACCATTGCAAAAGATGGCGAAGTACTTATCGGCAAACCTGTTATTGCAGGAGCTAAAGTAACAGCTAAGGTTGAAGCTCAGGGCAAAAATAGAAAGATTTTAGTTTTCAAATACAAAGCAAAATCAAACTATCGTCGTCGTCAGGGTCATCGTCAACCTTTCACAAAATTAGTTATCGAAAAAATTGAAGCTTAATTCAATAAGATGATTAAAATTCAAATTTTTCGTCAATCGGAAGGTTATGTAACCGGGTTTGAGGTAAAAGGTCATTCTAATACCGCTGACTACGGACAAGATATCGTTTGTGCAGCAGTTTCTGCACTTGCGCAGACAGCACTTTTAGGGCTGGGACAGTATTTGCATCGTGATATGGATTATCGTGTTAAAAGCGGCGATTTGTATACAGTTTTGAAAGATGCACCGGATGATCTGACAGATGCTATTTTGGAAACAATGATTCTAGGATTAAAAGAGATCGAAAATATAAATCCTAAGAGTATTCACATTTTAGAGCACAGGAGGTGAAATGAGTATGTTTAACTTTGAATTACAGTTATTCGCCCATAAAAAAGGTGTTAGTAGTACGCGTAATGGACGTGATAGTGAATCGAAACGTCTTGGTGTAAAAGAGCATGCTGGTACAGTTGTAACAGCAGGTAGTATCTTAGTTCGCCAAAGAGGCACTCACTTCCATCCAGGGCAAAACGTTGGTATCGGTAAAGATGATACGTTATTCGCTAAGGTTTCTGGTAAAGTTGCTTTTGAACGCAAAGGCCGTTATAACAGACAAATTAGTGTTTATGCTGTGGAAGAAGCTATGTAATTAACTGATACCTGCGCCTTTTATAGACGCAGGTATTGTTTTATTCTGCTAAGCGTAGATTGTTGTGATGTATAAAAAGCTGGTATTGGTCTAATACCAGCTTTTTATACATCACAAAGAAGAGATTAAAGGAGACATATATGCAATTTATAGATAGAACAAAAGTAACCGTAAAAGCTGGCGATGGCGGCCATGGTAAATCCGCATTTCGTCGCGAAAAATTTGTACCAAAAGGCGGCCCCAGCGGCGGCGATGGCGGACGTGGGGCAGATATTATTTTTGTTGTGGATAACAATATGAATACATTGCTTGATTTTCGTTTTCATCATAAATTTGTTGGTAAAAATGGGGAAAAAGGCGAGATTAAAAATTGTTATGGCCATGCTGGGGAACCTTGCTATGTTAAAGTTCCACAGGGGACAATTATAAAAGATGAAGCGACTGGTGAGGTTTTGGCAGATTTGACCGAAATCGGTCAAGAAGTTGTGATTGCTAAAGGTGGCCGTGGTGGTCGTGGTAATGCGAAATTTTCAACGAGTGCCAATAGAGCTCCAACTTTTGCGGAATTTGGCGAGCCCGGTGAGGCTAAAAACTTACTGCTGGAATTGAAATTATTGGCAGATGTTGGTTTGGTTGGTTATCCAAGTGTTGGTAAATCAAGTATTATTTCGATGGTCTCTGCTGCGAGACCGGAAATAGCAGACTATCACTTCACAACAATTACCCCGGTACTGGGAGTTGTAAGTTTAGGTGAAGAACATAGTTTTGTTATGGCAGATATACCAGGGTTGATTGAAGGTGCTGCTGAAGGCGTCGGACTTGGCCATGATTTTTTACGCCATGTAGAGCGTACCAAGGTCATTATCCATGTTTTGGATGCATCAGGAATAGAAGGCAGAGATCCGGTTGAGGATTATCATAAAATTAATCACGAACTCAAAAAATACAGTGAACGCATTGCAAAACGTCCGCAGGTTATTGCGGCGAATAAGATGGATCTGCCGGAAGCTCGAGAAAACTATGAAAAACTTCAAAAATTGGCCCAAGCAGAAGGTGTAAAAATATTCCCGGTTTCAGCTGCTACCAACGATGGCTTGCAAGCGTTGATGGAATGTGTGTCACAAATGCTCGACGAATATATTGAAGAACCAGAAGTTATTGAAGAAGTGAAAATCTATGAACCGGCAATTGAAGAAGATATTACGATTTCCCGTAATATGTCAGGTGAATTTGTTGTATCCGGTAAAGCTCTTGAAAAATTGGTTGCAATGACGAACTTTAATAATGATGAAGCATTGCGCCGTTTCCAATATATTTGGCGTGTTAAAGGAATTGAACAAAAACTCAAAGAACGTGGTGTAAAGCAAGGCGATACAGTTCATATTATGGATATGGAATTTGAATATAAAGAATAGTTTTTAGGAGGAAAAATTTTTGATTCGAAATACATTAAATGGAAAACAAAAAAGATTTTTACGTGCATTGGGGGTTACTACTGATCCTGTTGTACAAATTGGCAAGGAAGGTCTTACACCATCGATTGTTGAAAGTGCGATTGATGCAGTAAAAGCTAGAGAATTGATTAAAGTGCGCGTTTTGCAGAATTGCCCTGAAGTGGCAAAAGATGTGATTATGATGCTTGCTGAACGAACGGATACGGATCTTGTACAAGTAATTGGTCGTAATGGGCTTTTATATAAGAAAAATTTTGATAGACCAAAAATTGAACTTCCATAAGACTACCTGGCAGGTTATGGTTTAAGAAGATGCCTTTGCGTGGAGTTTGATTAAGTCAGTAAGAGTTGTGAGGGAAACATAATGGAGACGAGATTAGAATTAAGCAAAACGAAGCGAATTGTTGTAAAAATTGGGACAAGTACGCTTACGTATGTAAATGGTAAATTAAATTTTAACCGAATTGAAAAACTTGTGCGTGAATTGTCAGATTTGGTTAATCAAGGTCGAGAAATCATTTTAGTGACCTCCGGGGCTGTTGGAGCTGGTATGGATCGTATGGGGCGTAGAGATCGTCCTAAAACGATCCCGGAAAAGCAAGCTTTGGCTGCAGTCGGTCAGGGGATTTTAATGCATATGTATGAAAAACTTTTTGGCGAATATGGTCAAACTGTAGCTCAAGTACTTTTGACAAAAGAAAATTCTCTGCAGCACAAACAGTATATGAATTCCCGCAATGCCTTATTGACACTTCTCAAGATAGGTGTCATTCCAATTATTAATGAAAATGATGCGATTGCTGTGGATGAACTCAAAATAGGCGATAATGATACTTTGTCAGCGATGGTGGCAACATTAGTCGATGCCGATGTACTTATTATTTTGTCCGATATTGAAGGTCTATACACAGCAAATCCACAAATAGATAAAACGGCACAACTTATTTCTGAAATAAAGGATATAACACCTGAGATTGAACTTATGGCCAGTGGTGTTGGTTCAAAATTTGGTACTGGCGGTATGTTTACCAAACTACAGGCAGCTAAAATTGCTGTAAATTCCGGTGTCACGATGCTGATTGCTTCTGGGTCACGTGAAGGGATTGTTCGTGATATTTTGGCTGGAAAAAAACTAGGAACGGTGTTTCCAGCCAGAGAACTGCATTTGAAAGTAAGGAAAAGCTGGTTGGCTTTTGGCAAACAAATTACCGGAGGGATTACCGTGGATGCTGGTTGTGAGAAGGCAATGCTGCAAGAGGGTTCTAGCCTTTTGGCAGCTGGTATTCTTTCTGTTGAGGGAGATTTTATAGAAGGAAACACGGTACGTGTTTTATCAAAAGACCAGCGAGAAATTGCTCGTGGTATTGTAAACTATAAAGTTGAAGAACTCAGGCAGATTATTGGTAAACAAACAACCGAGTTTTCGGCGATTCTCAAAGGAAAAATCTACGCAGAAGTGATTCATCGTGATAATATGGTATTAATGAGTTAATTGATTGTTTTGGAGGTTTTGTGAAAATGAGCTTAGAAGAAAAAATCATAATCAAAGCCGCTCAGGCAAAACAGGCAGCTTTTGCTTTGGCTGTTTTATCGACTGAAGCAAAAAATCAGGCATTACATGCTATGGCAGCCGCTTTGGAAGCTCGGAGCAGTTTAATTTTACTAGAAAATGCAAAGGATATCGACGTTGCCCGAAAAATGGGGATGAGTCGTTCGATGCTGGATCGTCTAATGCTGAATGAGGAACGAATTTTACAAATGGCAGAGGGACTAAGACAAACAGCAATGCTTCCTGATCCAATAGGGCAGGGAATTGGATCGACACTTCGACCAAATGGTCTTGAAATTCGAAAAGTTCGCGTACCGCTTGGTGTAATCGGTATTATTTATGAAGCTAGACCAAATGTTACGGCAGATGCAGCGGGGCTTTGTTTGAAATCAGGTAATGCTGTTATTTTACGTGGTGGATCAGAGGCAATTTATTCGAATCAAGTTATTGCTTCGGTTATTACCAAAGCTGCCTATGAGGCAGGAGTTCCTGAGGGGTCTATTCAATTTATTGAAACCACCGATAGACAAGCTGTACGAATTTTACTCAATTTGAATCAGTATCTGGATGTAATCATTCCGCGTGGGGGAGCCGGTCTTATTAAGGCTGTTGTCACGAATAGTACGGTTCCGGTGATTGAAACTGGTACAGGCGTTTGTCATACTTTTGTTGATGCTTCAGCAAATTTGGAAATGGCTAAAAATATTTCTATCAATGCAAAAGTATCTCGTCCTTCCGTTTGTAACTCGATGGAAACTCTGCTCGTGCACGAAGCGATAGCTGGCGATTTTTTACCATTGGTTATTGATGCAATGAAAGAAAAAGGTGTTGAAGTGCGTGGCTGTGAAAAAACAAGATCGTATTATGGAGGTCTTGTGCCAGCAACAGAAGAAGATTGGCAGACGGAATATGGGGACTTGATTTTATCTGTTAAAGTAGTTGCTGATCTTGATGAGGCGATTGCACATATTGCAAAATATAATACAAAACATTCCGAAACAATTGTTACGCAAGATTATACGAATGCACGGAAATTCCAACAATATGTTGATGCTGCTGCTGTGTATGTAAATGCATCGACACGCTTTACAGATGGCTTTGAATTTGGGTTTGGTGCAGAAATAGGAATTAGTACACAAAAACTTCATGCTCGCGGTCCAATGGGGTTAACTGAACTTACCAGTGCAAAATATTTAATTTCGGGTGAAGGCCAAGTTCGATGAATTGGTTAAAATATTTTGGGGGCTGTATGAAGACGTTGTATCAATATATACAAACACCAAAAGGAAACCATGACTTTTTTGATTATCTTCAATTTTTTTCCCTTATAGGGCTTATTAGTGTAGTGCTGTTTATGTTTATAAAATGGATTTGTGGAAATTAAATAAGATACAACGATAACGTTGCTTATAGAAATAGGCAAATATTATGACTAGGAGCATTTTTTATGTCACAGCAGAAACACCGCATCGGCATTCTGGGGGGTACATTTGATCCAATTCATGTGGGTCATTTGATGACGGCAGAAGCTGTACGTGATGAATATCATTTGAACAAAGTTATCTTTATACCAGCTGCGAATCCGCCGCACAAACAAGACCAACATGTTACGCCAGCAATTCATCGCTTTATTATGACGTTACTGGCAACTTGCTCAAATCCTCATTTTGAGGTATCGTCTTTGGAGATGAATCGACCAGGTTTATCTTATACAATTGATACAATTTATGAGTTAATTCGTCGATTTGGCAAAGGGACTGAGTTTTATTTTATTACAGGAGCAGATGCCATTCAGGAGATTCCTACCTGGGATCGTATTGAAGAACTTTTGGGGATATGTCAGTTTATCGCTGCTACGCGGCAGGGCTGTTTACCAAATGTTGATAATATAAAAGAATATTTTGGTGGGCTCGGGGAAAAACGAATTCATCGTTTAGCGACCCCGGAACTCGAAATATCCTCTACGGATATTCGGGAGCGTATTAAAAAAGGATATTCGATAAAATATATTGTACCGGAAAATGTTGAACAATATATTCATAAGGAAGGTCTGTATCTGTGAAGCCCTGCGAATGAAAACTTTTTTTTTGTGATGAGGCACAATTGTTGTTGTTCTAAACAGGAAATTGTCAAGATTTAGCGAATTCTAGACGAATAAGAAGGTGTTCTATATGAAAATTGCAGAAATGAAAGAATTTTTATCGAAGCGATTGAAGGAAAAGAGATATAAGCATTCTTTAGGTGTAGCCATGACAGCCGGGCAATTGGCAAAACGTTATGGAGTTTGCGTTGAAAAAGCAGAAATAGCTGGTCTGCTGCACGATTGCGCCAGGGAATTTACCATAAATGAAATGATTGAACAAGCTAATAAACGACAGATTTTTTTTTCGGAAATAGAACGGCATGTACCTATTTTGCTGCATGCGGTACTTGGTGCTGACATGCTGGAAGAATCTTATGGAATAAAAGATCTCGACATAAAGCAAGCGATTCGTTTTCATACTGTCGGTGGTGCGAACATGTCAAAGCTCGATAAAATTATATATTTAGCCGATATGATTGAGCCTGGTCGTGATTTTCCTGAACTTGCTATCTTACGGCGTCGCGCTGAAGAAAATCTTGACCAAGCAATGCTGTTGGCATTTAATCAATCCATGCAGTTTGTTTTGAAGAAAAATAGTATCATTCACCCAGATACAGTGCTTGCACGCAATGAAATCTTATTAAAGGGATAAGGGTTTCATGAAAAATACGCAATATAAAAAGAAAAAGATGAAAAAAATACGAAGAATTCGTTGGGGCAGACTCTTTGTCTTTATCATTGTTTTAATCAGTGTGGTAGTCTCATTAGGTTGGGGTTTATATAGTTTGTTTTTTGTTCTGAAAGGAACCTATGACAATTATTCGTCGTTGTATGCAGATTATCAAACGAGGCAGGAACTTAAGAAAAAAGCACAGGATCCGAAATTTGCAGCCTATACCAATATATTGCTTTTGGGAATTGATAATGATGTGGCCGACGAGGCAAGTGAGCCTGGTCAGCGTTCGGATACAGTGGTTGTAGCGGCAATTTCTCACAAAGATGGAAGCATTCATTTTTTATCGATTCCACGCGATACGGTTGTTTCGATTGATGGACGAAGCCGCGAAGAAAAAATCGATGAAGCTTATTTTTATGGTGGTGCGCAGCTGGCTGTCAAAACGACGGAAAAGTTATTGCAGATTCCGATTCAGGAGTATCTTGCGATTGACACAAAAGCTTTTGCTGAATTAGTTGATGCACTGGGCGGTATTGATTTGTATGTTGAAACCAATATGGATTATGACGATCCGTATGCAGATTTGCAGATACATTTAGCACAAGGCTATCAGCATTTAACGGGTGATGAAGCTCAAAAATATCTGCGTTACCGCAGTGATGAACTTTCGGATATCGGCAGAATGCGACGACAGCAAAAATTCTTAAAAGAATTCTATGCAAAAATAGTTCGTTTTGATACAATATGGAAATTGCCGGAAATTGTGAATATATTGAAATATCGAGTGACCACAAGCATTGAACTTTTAAATATTTCGCAAATGGAAGCAATCATCAAGATGCTTTTTGCAGCAAAGGTTACGACTAATATTTTACCCGGCACGATGACAACGGTTGGCATGATTAACTATTGGCTGCCGGATCAAAGTGGAATTCAGGCACAAATCGATGCGATGTTTAAAAATGAAATAAATGATAAAGATCTAGAGACAAGTAATAAATAGATATATTAGGAGGAAGTTAATAAAATATGTTTAGTTCAACAGAAGAAATGAGTAAAGTAATTGCCCAGGCGGCTAGTGACAAGAAGGCAAGTGATATCGTTACACTTGATATGAAAGAACTTACGGTGAATACGGATTATTTTATAATTTGCAGTGCTAACACATCAACACAGGTAAAGGCAATTGCAGATCACATTGAAGACGTCTTACAAGAGCAGGGAGTGCCGTTTCTGCATAAAGAAGGCCACCGTGAAGGCGGATGGGTTTTGCTTGATTATGGCGATTGTGTGGCCCATATTTTCACCGAAGAAAATCGTCAGTTTTACAATTTAGAAGGTTTGTGGGGCAATGCACCATTTAAACCTTATGAAGATTAGAGGACATTATGGAAGAAGACAAACAAGAAATTCAATTTAAGCCGAGTACGGTAGCGGAGCTCAAAGTAGCTCGGCTGCATGAAATGGGCGCTTTTTTGGATGCACAGACAGGTAGTACATCGGATGATATTTTACTTCATAAAACGCAGCAGACGGGACCTGTAAAAGTCGGTGATGTTCTTAAAGTATTTTTATATCGCGATCCGAAAGGCCGCTTGACAGCCAGTATGCGTGTACCCAAAATGAAGGAAGGTCAAATTGCTCGCTTGAGTGTAATAAATGTGAGCAAGGATGGAGCGTTCCTCGATGTGGGGGCAGAACGTGGTGTTTTTATGCCTTATGCTGGTATGCGTGGAAAACCACAAATTGGTGAAGTTGTATGGGCTAAACTTTATACGGACAAGTCGGGTCGTCTTGCGGTTACCATGGTCGTTGAAGATGAAATGCGGCGAGCATCAAGGCCGGTTGAAAATCTTAAAATCGGTGATATGATCCATGGCGCGGTTTATAATTATACGGATCAAGGTGCTTTTTTATTTACGGATGAGCGCTTTATTGCGTTTGCTGATAATAAGGAATTAGCAACCAGACCACGTGTTGGCGAAGAAGTCGATGCACGTGTGACGTTTATTCGTGAAGATGGACGTATCAATGTATCACTGCGTCCGATAAAAGAACAGGCTATTTCGGTTGATGCGGAAAAGATTATGAAATTATTGACTGCCCGCAGTGGTAAAATGCCATATAGTGATGCTTCTTCAGCTGAAGTAATTCAAGATAAATTCCAAATCAGCAAAGCTGCTTTTAAACGTGCTTTGGGGCATTTATTCCGACAGGGTTTGATTCAACAAAAAGATGGCTGGACTTATTTACTATGAAACTAACAGTTTATGTTTTTTGAAAAAATATAACGAATTTTAAATTTGGAGTAGGTGGGGACTATAGGGTTGAGCAGCGTTAAGGTGCCCTATAGTCCTTTTTTGACAAAGTGACAGCGAGTTTTTACATTGTGGTCTGTACTTATATATTTTTATACATAAATAAAGTTTGTTTTTCATGAAGTTTGCTGTCAAAAACTTTTTATAAAGTCCGCTGCAAAAACTTTTCAATCAATAGAGACAGTTAGGCAGGATTTAGGCGGGCGACAACGAATATTGTGCTAATAGGTATATTTGCTAATGATGTGTATTTTTATATTATAATAACATTGAATTTACTAGAAATGTGGAGGCGATTCTATGGCAGATAGAAATGCGGAAAAAAAAGGAATTCTTTTAGAAACGGGTACCAATGAATTTGAAATTGTGGAGTTTAGTATTGGTGAAGTAAATTATGGTATCAATGTGGCGAAAGTGCGTGAGGTTATTACGCGTGTGCCTGTTACTAAAATGCCGCAAGTACATCCTTTTGTGGATGGCTTGTTTACTCTCCGTGGTCGTGTAATGCCGTTGGTTAATCTACCACGCTGTTTGAATGCTGTAGGAAGTGAAGAACCAAAAAACATCATTGTCACTGAAATTAACAATTATAATATTGGATTTTTAGTGGATAATGTGTCGAGGATTCATCGTATTTCATGGAAAGATATGGAGCCATCACCAGAAGTTGGTGAAGATTCAATGGTCGTTGGTGTTATTAAAATGCCAGATAAGATTGTGTTATTGCTGGATTTTGAAACGATCATTGCAAAAATTAATCCGGAAATCAATGCAAAACTTACAACGTTTAATAATGGAACGACGGTTGTTAAGGAAAGCAGAGAAAATATGCATATCGTGGTGGCGGAAGATTCACCAATGCTTCGCGACCTTCTTGTTTCAACACTGCATGAAGCTGGCTATAAATTTGTTAAAGATTTTAATAATGGTAAGGCCGCTTGGGATTATTTGTCTATTTTAGCAAAAGAACCAGGTCCGATTGAAGATCAGGTGAAAATCATGATATCTGATATTGAAATGCCGCAAATGGATGGCCATCGTTTACTTAAATTGATTCGTGAAGATGAAGTTCTGGCAAATGTACCGGTTATCTTATTTTCTTCTTTAATCAACGAAGAAATGCGTCGTAAAGGGGATAATCTTGGGGCCAATGGACAGATTTCAAAACCGGAAATTGGACAGCTTATTGATTTGTTAGATAAGTTAATTTTTGATAGTAAGAAAGATACAGAAAAAGCATAATCGCATAGCATAAAAAGCAGACCTCTTTTCGGGTCTGCTTTTTTGCGCCTATTTTTAGTTTTGCAGCAAATTCAGATAAATTTCAGTTTTTAAGTATACAATGAAGCATTGTAATAAGAAACTGTAAAAACGGAAGTACTGCATAATGTGGAATAGTGGGGTAGTAATTAGATGCGAGAATATATTGAGTTAGGTCGACAAATTTATCATCATCGGGATACAAGTGATTTTAATTTACAACGTTTACTGGTTTTTATTGTGAGAGCCTGCCTGCACCAAAAACAAGTTCAAGAATTAAAAGTTTTTTTTCTGGAAAATGCGGTTTTACAGAATATTGTGATGGGAAATCCTATCTTTTTTGAACAATTGACACGTCATGTGTTTTATCATCAATCAACCGTTCAGGAACGATTTTTTTTAATTAAAAATCATTTTTCATTTTGTCTGCGACACTTTCAGGCGGCTGCATTGGAAAAAATATACTATGATCAGCGGCTTGTCTTGTGGGAAGCGGACTATAAGCAGGAATTATTAAGCATTGCCCTGAATTTCCAGTATGTTGATCGAAAAGAAGGATTGCTGAGTATTGAGCTTGCTTTAGGGAAACAGCGGATTTATCATATTACATTTGGGTTTAGTCAAGATGAAAAACAGAATGCAGTTTTGTGGATTGGGGCCTTACAGGGCAGCTTTGGAGGGGCAGATTGTATTCGTGATTTAACAAAACATTTTTTCGGGTATCGACCGAAAAATTTAATTTTATATGCATTACGCCTGGTAGCTTTACAAATCGGGGTGAATCGAATCAAAGCAATCTCAAATCTTGGCTTTTTTACGAATACACATGTACGTTTAGACAGAAAATTGAAGACATCCCTCGATGATTTTTGGGAAGAAGCTGGAGGGGTTTTAAGTGCGGACAAACGTTTTTTTGAACTTCCGCTGTTGGAAAAACGTAAAACCATTGATGAAGTTAAATCGCAAAAACGTAATTTATATCGTAAACGATATGTTGTGTTAGATGAGATAGCCCACCAGGTGACGGGAAATCTTACGCATTATTTGCAAGTTTAATCCGTATAAAATAGAAAATACAAGTAATGAATTGTTTGTTTTATTTGGCAATTCATTACTTGTATTTTTCTTTTTCGGAGTTAATCAACAGCATAGGTTCGATGGATTGCATCTTTTACGCTTATCGGTGTAGAATAGAGGAAGAAAATAAAATTAGTATGTTGTTTAGCGGAAATATTTCGCTAAAAAGAGGAGCGGTGTGCAATAGAGCTTAAATTTTATTATGAGCATAAGAAGGGAGTAACTTATGAAGCTGTTAGATATATTAAAGGCAAAAGAGAATTTCTCACCAACCGAGCAGGTCATTATCGACTATGTCATGGAACACTATCAAGAAGTTGCTTCTTTATCAGCACGTGATTTGGCGGAAAAAACCTATACGAGTTCAGCCGCAGTCGTTAGATTGTCACAAAAAATCGGTCTTAAAGGATATGCGGAATTTAAGATTAAGTTTACGAGTGAAGCTATGCGTGTTTCTTCGCCGGCGGGATTTTATGAAAATTCCATTACGAATAAAGATTCTATTCTATCCATTTTAGATAAAGTAGCGCGTATTGAAATTGAAGCAATTCAGGAAACAAAAAATGAGATTAATGTTGGGCAGATTATTAAGACGATCCACTTAATTGATCAGGCAGAGCATATTGATTTTTATGCAATGGACAACAATTTACGAATTGCGAAAATTGCTTGTTATTGCTTTTTGCATGCCGGAAAATTATCAACGGTAAATTCGGCTGTAAATGCCCAGTATGTACAAGCGTTAGCTTCACCGAGGAGCCATGTTGCTTTTATTATAAGCCGCACGGGTGAAAATAATAAATTAATTGAGATCGCTGAAATATTAAAAACGCGTAAGGTAAAAATAATTTTAGTTACAGCCGTCAAGCCATCAAGTTTAACAAAACTTTGCGATGAAACTCTCTGGGTATCATCGGAGCGGGAATTTAATGAATTGGGAACGATGGTTTTTCTTAGTGCTGCGAAGTATATGTTTGATGTTTTATTTAGTGTTTTGTTTGCCAAACATTATGAAAGCACGCTGTCACGTAATGAATTTTTTGAAAAAATATTTAGAGTTTGAATATTCTTATAAATAGAATTTATAGATTATTGTTTAATTTTTGTGAAAATTTGGACGAATGATACAACGAATTGGATAGAACAACTACATATATTGAAACAAATATCCTAAAGCCGTTCAAACGATTGAACGGCTTTTTTTCATGTGGTATATTTTTACTAATCTTATAAGATATAAACACATACGAATAAAAACAGAAAGTAACCTTTGATCAAGGAAAACTTACTGAACAATCTGGAGGGATGTGTATTCGCTGATTATTTCATAAAAAGGTTTGTATATGGCTAAATCATAAAAAACCGTTTAGGCGGTGTAGGAGGAGAAAATCAAATATGAGTAAGCAGGAATTATTTGATAAGTTTTTGGAATATATGGTTCGATTTGCCGAAATTAAGGCAGTCGCGGCTTTGAAAGATGGTTTTATTCTCACGCTTCCGTTAACTTTGGCAGGTTCTGTATTTTTGTTGATTGCCAATTTGCCAATTGGCGGATACAGCGATTTCATGAAAGGACAGTTTGGTGCAGATTGGGCTGCGCCATTGAATCAGGTTGCTGGTTCAACTTTTGGAATTTTAGCAATTTTGTGTGTACTGGGAATATGTTATAAGTATTGTCAAGCAGAAGGCTGCGATGCAATAACTGCATCTTTATTAGCTTTAGGATCGTTCCTGATCGTTACAAAAGGTTCAGTTTTAACAAAAGCTGGCGATGTAGTCAATGATGTTATACCAAAAGGCTGGGTGGGCGGTAATGGTGTTATTACGGCTATTATTGTCAGCTTATTGGTTGCCAAGTTTTTTTGCTACTGTGAGAAAAATCATATTGGAATCAAGATGCCGGCTGGCGTGCCGGATGGCGTAACAAAAGCCTTTGCCGCACTGGTGCCGGGTTTGCTTGTTTTTACAGGATCCGCTTTTGTATTTTTTCTCTGTCAGGCCGTTGCAGGGCTTACTTTTCCAGAAATTGTTTTTCAGGTATTGCAGACACCATTGCAAAATCTCACGGATAATCTGGTAGCTGGTGTTATTATTGCCGGAATCCAGAGCATTCTTTTCTGGGCCGGAATTCATGGACCGAACATAGTTGGTGGTGTAGTAGGACCAATACTTACGGCGAATGCGATTGACAATCAGCACTTATTAGATGCTGGGATGTCGCTTATTGGCAATCCGCAGGCAAAAATCATTACAATCCAAGTATCGGATGTATTTATCAAAAGTGGTGGCTGTGGGATTACATTAGGATTGTTGATTTCAGCCTTTATAGCAGCACGGTCAGCACAGATGAAATCAATTTCAAAACTCGCTTTTATACCAGGACTGTTTAATATCAACGAGCCGATTATCTTTGGCTTGCCAATTGTATTTAATCCCTATTTTATTTTCCCCTTTATCGGTGTTCCAGTTATTGCGATGATCATGACCTATGTGGCAATTGCAGTCGGCTTTATGTCACCGTTTTCAGCAGTGCAGGTTCCGTGGACCACACCAACGGTAATTGCAGGATTTTTATTAGCGGGCTGGCAGGGAGCCGTAGTACAAATTGCGATTGTGGCTATGGCTACCGCAGTGTATTTCCCGTTCATGAAAATACAGGACAATATTTATTATCAAGAAGAATTGGATGCAGATAAAGCTAAGAATAATACGTCTGATTCTGTGGATAATAAGGAAAACTTGCAGCTTAAAACACAATAAGTTAAGTAACTCACTAAAAATAGAAAAGACCTATAGATGATATTTTGTGAAAAAATATGAATAAATTTCTTAAAAGGGGTTAGTGAAATGAATAAAAAATTGAGTACAGTAATCGCCTTGGCTTTATCGGTTGGTATCACAAGTTCAGCATTTGCCGCAACAAACAGTTTTTCGGATGTTCCGAAAGACCATTGGAGTTATGCTGCCATCAATCAATTAACAAAAGACGGTATTATTGAAGGAAATGGTGATGGTACCTTTGCCGGGGACCGATCGATGAGTCGTTATGAAATGGCGGTTGTTGTGGCTAGAGCCGTGGATCATTTACAAACAGCAAATCCAGCAGATCAAGCATTGGTAGAAAAATTAGAAAAAGAATATGCATCTGAAATGAAAAATCTTGATGCTAAATATACAGCCCTTGATAAGAGAGTCGATAATGTTATGCTTAGTGGTTTTGTGCGGGCAAAATATGATAGTGATGATTCTAGCACTGGAAGCACGTTTGGATCAGAAAATAATAATAAACATTTTTACATGGACTTTGAAGGCAAGATGAAAGTTGATGAAAACTGGGATGCGCATTTCCAAAGTGAAACACGCAAAGGCTATACAGCAAATCAGGATTGGCGTCCAACTGCTAAATCGCATAGTAGTGACGACCAAGATGGAACCATTCAAAGAATATGGGCAGAAGGTAAGGTTGGTGCTGTTGGCGTAACTTTGGGGACAAAATGGTGGGGTCTTGGTTATCAGAATGTTCTGTTTGGCCATGCCGCGGATGGCGTGATGCTGGATTATAATGTTACGCCTGATTGGAAAGTAAGCGTTTTTAATTTACGGCCTCGACAAAGTGGACTTACACAATGGATTGGGACAACCGACCAAAATGTACAGGATAACATGAATCTATATGGTATGAATTTTGCGGGAAAATTAGGACACAATTTAGAAACAAATATCGCAATTGGTGCTAATAAAGACAAAGATATTTATGGCGCAGGCAGATGGGGTTCTATTGACTTGCGTACGCAGCTGGTTGATAATTTAAAATTGACAGCAACGTATTCTAGAACAAATGCCGAAAATAATAATTCATCACAGGAATATCGATTGGATTATAAAGGCACCGATCTTAAAAAAGTAGGGTCATTTGGTTCTTATTTCCGCTATTTCAAGCTGGCACCATATGGTGATATATCGCATGATGATGAATGGGGTTCGATGCCTGATAATGTAAAAGGCTGGATTCTTGGTGTAACGTATGTACCGTTTACAAACGTTCAATGGGAAACCTTCTATTCGAAACAGGATCAGGTAGTCGGGACGAAAGATCGTAATTTGTTCCGTACGCAGATCGATTTTCATTTCTAAGCAAAGTAAAACAAAAAAGCAGCCCGGAATAATTATTCCGGGCTGCTTTTTTGTTTTATGTCGTTATAACAAAAAAAGCACACAGTGCTGTGTGCTTACATTACATAATGGTGGCGGCGCAGAGATTCGAACTCCGGACACTGCGGGTATGAACCGCATGCTCTAGCCAACTGAGCTACGCCGCCGACTGAAATTGGTTGCGGGGACAAGACTCGAACTTGTGACCTTCGGGTTATGAGCCCGACGAGCTACCAACTGCTCCACCCCGCGATAAAAACAATATGAAATTTGGTGGGCAGGGATGGATTCGAACCATCGTAAACCGAAGTTGGCAGATTTACAGTCTGCTCCCTTTAACCACTCGGGCACCTACCCATTCTTGTGCAATGGAGCTGGCGAGAAGACTTGAACTCCCAACCTGCTGATTACAAGTCAGCTGCTCTACCAATTGAGCTACACCAGCGCGCTTAAGAACTATATTTATTATAAGCATCACACGTATAAATGTCAATGATTTTTTTATGTTTTTTATTTATCCGGTTGAATTTAAGTTAGAACGTTCCATATATACCTTTTATTAACTGGATTTTGTGTTTGTCCTAATTTTTTTCTTTGGCTTATTTTTATCAATCGCAGCAAGTGCGGGTGAAGTTTTTTTTTCTTGCCAGCCAACATAGATAAATAATATAAAGCCAACTAGAAAAACCAGCAGGCTTGTCATCTGAGCGGATTTAAACAGTCCGAAAACAAGATTGTTATAATCACCGCGCAGATATTCCAGGAAAAAACGCGCGATAGAATAGAGCATGGTATATAAAATAAAAGCTTGCCCTTTAGCATGCTTGCTGGAACGGAAAATTAAGAGCAAAGCAAAAATTACGATATCAAGCTGCCCTTCCCATACTTCCGCTGGCCATAAAGGCTGGTTTCCATAGGTTTGATAGGCAAGGGTGGTTACCGGGTAGATGATACCAAATGCAGTGCCGGTTGGTGCACCAAAAGCGTCACCATTTAATAGATTTGCAATGCGGCCCAGGGCTTGTCCTAAAATAATAGCTGGTGCCATAATATCGGCCATAGCCCAGGTATCGATTTTATGGCGCTTTGTATAGATGATTCCGACAATTGAACCTAAAAGAACACCACCTTGAATTGCCATGCCGCCTTGCCAGACATTGAAAATTTCCGTTAGATGATTTTGGTAGTAGCTCCAGTCAAAGAAAAAAACATCCCAAAGCCTTGCACCCAGGATGCCGCCCAGACCACAATATATGCCGAGATCGGCAATGTGATTGTGCCAGCGCCCATCTTGTTTTGCGAGAAAATAAGCAACCCCCGTTGCCAAAATAATACTGAGGCTTAAAACAAGTCCATAGGCGCGAATTGGAAAATCACCAATGAAAAATAAATATTGATGCATAAAGAAAAAAACCTCCTTTTAAAACTTCGTGTTGGTTACGTAAATATAGTAAGTAGTTTATATGTATAATCGATACTATCGTGTAGAAAAGTTTCATTTTATTATTATAAGAGATATAGTGAAAATAAGCAATTTTACAGTCCTTTCTTTCGGTAAAGTTTATTGCGATTTTGTTTGATATTTTTAAGTCCATGTGATACGATAATAGACAGTACATCAAATATCATAATAATGTTGATAGAGACAGTAGGCTTTGAACTAAAATTCAAGCGAGCCGGCGATAGTGTGAGGTCGGTATGAGTCGTTTAAAGCGGAACATCACTCTGGAATTGCAGGCTGAAAGAAATTACAAGTAGGCTGTGCCGGGACCCACCGTTATATGGGTTGCATATGATTGTATGTGAAATAGGTGGTATAATGACAGCTCGGCTTTCATCCTGTTTTGGGGTGGGAGTTTTTTTAGTTTACCGAAAGCTTTCATCCTGTATATACAGGATGAAAGCTTTATTTTTAGGGAGGGAATGCCTTGTATAAGAAAGTAGAAACAAATCTTAACTTTGTTGATCGTGAAAAAAACATTGAACATTTCTGGAAAGAAAAAGATATCTTTAAAAAAAGTATTGAACAGCGTGAAGGTTCACCAGCATTCACGTTTTATGATGGACCGCCTACAGCGAACGGAAAACCGCATATTGGTCATGTTTTGACACGGGTTATCAAAGATATGATTCCTCGTTTTCAGACTATGAAAGGTCACAAAATTCGTCGTAAAGCTGGCTGGGATACACATGGCCTGCCGGTAGAACTAGAAGTTGAAAAACAGCTGGGACTCGATGGAAAAGAACAGATTGAAAAATATGGTATTGAACCATTTGTGAAAAAATGCAAAGAAAGTGTTTGGCAATATAAAGGTATGTGGGAGGATTTTTCCAGCACCGTTGGCTTTTGGGCGGATATGGATGACCCTTATGTAACCTATGATAATACGTTTATTGAATCCGAATGGTGGGCACTTAAACAGATTTGGGAAAAGGGTCTTTTGTATAAAGGGTATAAAATCGTACCATATTGTCCACGCTGTGGTACACCGCTCTCTTCGCATGAAGTTGCTCAGGGCTATAAAGATGTGAAAGAAAAATCAGCGATTGCCAAATTTAAAGTAAAAGGTGAAGATGCCTATATTTTAGCCTGGACGACTACACCTTGGACATTGCCGTCAAATGTGGCACTTTGTGTGAATCCGGATATTACGTATGTAAAAGTAAAAAACAATGAAACAATTTATTATATGGCAGAAGCTTTATTAGAATCGGTTCTTGATGGTGAATATCAGGTACTCGAAACGTTTAAGGGTAAAGATCTTGAATATAAAGAGTATGAACCATTGTTTGCGTTTGCCAATGTTACGAAAAAAGCTTTTTTTGTAACCTGCGATACGTATGTTACAACAAGTGATGGGACAGGGGTGGTTCATACGGCGCCAGCTTTTGGGGAAGATGATTCAAGAGTCGGGCGCAAGTATGATCTTCCGTTTGTTCAATTTGTCGATGGCAAGGGTGAAATGACCAAAGAAACGGATTGGGAAGGTATTTTTTGTAAAAAAGCCGATCCGTTGATTTTGCAGGCATTGGAAGAGAAAGGACTTTTATTTAAAGTCTTAGATTTCGAACATAGCTATCCACATTGTTGGAGATGTGATACACCACTCATTTATTATGCAAGAGAATCCTGGTTCATCAAGATGACAGATGTTAAGGAAGATTTGATTCGCAATAATAATACGGTTAACTGGATACCAGAAAGTATTGGTAAAGGCCGTTTTGGTGATTGGCTCGAAAACCTGCAGGATTGGGGAATCAGTCGGAATCGGTATTGGGGTACCCCACTTAATGTTTGGGAGTGTGAATGTGGAAAGCAGCATTCGATCGGTTCGATTGAAGAACTGAAATCCATGTCCGATAATTGTCCAGCAGATATCGAATTGCATCGCCCGTTTATTGATGATGTAACCATTAAGTGTCCAACATGCGGCAAACAAATGAAACGTGTTCCGGAAGTTATTGACTGTTGGTTCGATTCTGGTTCCATGCCGTTTGCCCAGTGGCATTACCCGTTTGAAAATCAAGATATCTTTAAAGAAAATTTCCCAGCGGATTTCATTTCGGAAGCCGTTGATCAGACTCGTGGCTGGTTTTATTCACTGCTGGCTATTTCGACGTTATTATTTAATACAGCGCCTTATAAAAACGTTATTGTTTTAGGGCATGTACAAGATGCCAATGGTCAAAAAATGAGTAAATCAAAGGGCAATGCTGTAGATCCGTTTGATGCACTCCAAGAACATGGAGCAGATGCTATTCGTTGGTATTTCTATGAAAATAGTGCTCCGTGGCTGCCAAATCGTTTTCATAAAGCAGCTGTAACGGAAGGTCAGCGTAAATTTATGGGCACCCTGTGGAATACCTATGCATTTTTTGTTTTATATGCCAATATTGATGATTTTGATGCAAGTAAATATATACTTGATTATGATAAATTATCGGTTATGGACAAATGGCTTTTATCGCGTCTCAATACATTGGTTAAAACAGTAGATGATAATTTATCAAATTATAAAGTAACGGAAACAGCAAAAGTTCTGCAAGGTTTTGTTGATGAAATGAGTAATTGGTATGTAAGAAGAAGTCGTGAACGTTTCTGGGCTAGAGAACTTACGCAAGATAAAATCAATGCCTATATGACTCTTTATACAGCACTTGTTACGGTAGCCAAAGCGGCTGCGCCAATGGTTCCGTTTATGACCGAAGATATGTACCAAAATCTTGTTTGTGGCATTGATGCTGCCGCACCGGAAAGCATCCATCTTTGTGATTTCCCAACTGTCAACGAACAATGGATTGATAAAGAGCTGGAAACAAATATGGAACTTGTACTTGAAATTGTGGTACTGGGTCGTTCAGCAAGAAATACGGCAAATATCAAAAATCGTCAGCCGATTGGCAATATGTACGTAAAAGCTGCGGCTGAATTAAATGACTTTTATAAAAAAATAGTGGAAGAAGAACTGAATGTTAAAGCGGTTACGTTTAAAGACGATATGGAAGAATATTTAACATATAGTTTTAAACCGCAATTTAAAGTTCTGGGACCAAAAGTTGGTAAACAAATCGGCGAAATTAAAGCAGCTCTTGTTACCGTCAATGGTCATGAAGCCAAAGAAGAACTCGATAAAACGGGTGAATTAAAGCTTACTCTCAAAACGGGTGAAGTGATTTTACTGGCGGAAGATATGGAAGTTTCGATGGCACAGACCGAAGGATATGTATCGGATCGCTATAATGGTGTAATTGTGGCACTGGAAACGACATTGAGTCAGGAACTTCTTGAAGAAGGTTTTGTTCGTGAAGTAATTAGCAAATTGCAGACGATGCGTAAAGATAATAAATTTGAAGTAATGGACCGTATCGACGTTTATGTAAATGGCAATGAAAAAATTGCGAAACTCATGACGGCGAATATGGCGACAATCAAAGATATTGTTCTGGGTAATGAAATCCATGTAGGCAGCCTGGCCGGGTTTACGAAAGAATGGAATATTAATGGCGAAAAAGTCGAATTAGGAATTCAATAAGTTAAATTTAAAAACAAGATCTTCGTTTCGGCGGAGATCTTGTTTTCATTAGGAAAATGCAGTAGAATCTTGACTTTCAATTACTCTATACGCTATAATGTTAGTCAGTAATAGCTAGAAAAAGATGTGTAACTTTGTATATTTATAAAGCTGAGGAAACAGAATAGTAAATTAGGACTATGTGTCAGAGAGTTGGCGGCAGCTGCAAGCCAATACATAGGCTGATTGAACTCACTGCGGAGGTGCAGCCATGCTGCCGTTGATTGCGTTAAAATCAAGAGAGGACGGCAAGACCGTCAATCAGGGTGGTACCGCGATAAATTCGTCCCTGGCTTTATAAGCCAAGGGACGTTTATTTTTTTATGCAGTAAGCACATGTTTGAATTTTAAGGAGGAAAAAACATGGAAGAACGTTATGTCCCGCAAGGAATTGAAAAGAAATGGCAGAAAAAATGGGCTGATGATTATGCCTATAAAACAGAACTTGACCGTAGTAAACCGGAGTATTATGTATTAGAAATGTTCCCGTATCCATCGGGCAATTTACATATGGGACATGTACGCAATTATTCGATTGGTGATGTAATTGCGCGTTATAAGGCAATGCAGGGATATAATGTACTTCACCCAATGGGCTTTGATGCATTTGGGATGCCCGCGGAAAATGCAGCAATCAAACACGGCGTGCAGCCGGCGGACTGGACGTATTCAAATATTGAAAACATGAAACGCCAGCAGCGTGAAATGGGCCTTTCCTATGACTGGGATCGTGAAGTAGAGACTTGCCGTCCTGAGTACTATCGCTGGACACAATGGTTTTTTGAATTGTTTTATGAAAAAGGGCTGGCGTATAAGAAAAAAGCATCAGTTAACTGGTGTAATGAATGTAATACAGTGTTGGCGAATGAACAGGTTATCGACGGTCATTGCTGGCGTTGTGACTCTGAAGTAATTAAAAAAGATTTAGCACAATGGTTTTTTAAAATTACGGATTACGCGGATGTGCTTTTGGAAGATCTTAAAGAGCTGAAAGGCTGGCCGGAACGTGTTAAAACGATGCAGGAAAATTGGATTGGACGCAGTGAAGGTGCTGAATTTAGTTTTGATGTACCAGATTTTTCTGAGAAAATTCCTGTATATACGACGTGTCCACATACCGTTTTTGGTGTGACCTATGTAGTTTTGGCAGTAGAACATCCTTTAGTGGAAAAACTAATTAAAGGCCGGGAAAATGAAGCTGAAATTCGCAGCTTTATGGAACGGGTTCGTAAGCTGACAGAATTGGAACGTACATCGAGTGAATCGGCCAAAGAAGGTATGTTCACGGGTGCTTATGCTGTAAATCCGTTTAATGGCGAACGGGTGCCAATCTGGATCACGAATTATGTTCTTTATGAATATGGTACAGGTGCCGTTATGGGCGTACCTACACATGATGAACGTGATTGGATGTTTGCCGATACGTATAATCTCCCGAAAAAACTGGTTGTCAATAATCCAGAAGGAACCTTAACGCTAGAATCCATGGATCATGCTTATGTTGATGCTGGTGTTTTGGTGAATTCAGGAGAATTTACTGGAATGGATAGCGAAAAAGCAAAATCAGCTATTATTGAATGGATTGAAGCACAACAAGTGGGCCAAAAACGTGTTAATTATCGTTTGCGCGATTGGTTAATCTCACGGCAGCGTTATTGGGGTGCACCGATTCCGGTTATTTATTGTCCGAAATGTGGCGAAGTTTTAGTGCCAAAAGAGGATTTACCAGTTAAATTACCAGAGAATGTGAACTTTGCGGCAGGTTCCGTTTCACCACTTGCGCAGGCGGAAGATTTCGTGAATTGCACTTGCCCAAAATGTGGCGGTAAAGCACGGCGTGAAACCGATACAATGGATACGTTTATGTGTTCATCCTGGTATTACATGCGTTATACAGATCCTAAAAATGATAAAGCACCATTTGGCGATGAACAAGTAAATTATTGGATGCCAGTTGATCAATATATTGGTGGAATCGAACATGCTATCTTGCATCTTTTATATTCGCGTTTTTTCACAAAAGTTTTGAAAGATGCCGGGCTGGTTAATTTTAATGAACCATTTAAAAATCTTCTGACACAGGGGATGGTCATTAAAGATGGTTCGAAAATGAGCAAATCGAAAGGCAATGTCGTATCACCAGAAGAAATCATCAGTAAATATGGTGCCGATACGGCGCGTCTCTTTATTTTATTTGCGGCACCGCCAGAACGTGATCTGGAATGGAATGATCAAGGCGTTGAAGGTGCATATCGTTTCTTAAAAAGAGTATGGCGTATTATTAGTGAATTTGAAGATGTTATGAAACAAAATGTCTCAGATTACGATACAGCGGCTCTCGCGAAAGACGAAAAAGAACTGCGCCGCGTTTTGCATGTTACGATTAAAAAGGTGACAGAAGATATTGGGGATCGGTTTAACTTTAATACAGCAATCAGCTCCATTATGGAACTCGTTAATGCCTTTTATAATATCAAAGATAAAAAGGACCTAAATGCTGGTCTTATTTATGAAGTGATTGTTGATCTGCTTAAATTATTAGCTCCGTTCGCGCCGCATATGACGGAAGAACTTTGGAGCCTTATCATCGCCGATGGCAGTGTACATAAAGCCAAATGGCCTGTTTATGATGAAAAAGCAACCATCCTTGATGAAATCGAAATTGTTTTGCAAGTCAATGGCAAAGTACGTGATAAACTTGTTGTAGCGGCTGATTTAAGTCGTGAAGACTTGGAAAAAGCTGCGCTAGCAAAGCCGCATGTACAAGATTATATTGCCGGGAAAACGATTGTGAAAGTGATTTGTGTTCCGAAAAAACTGGTGAATATTGTTGTGAAATAAAGAATAATCAAATACCGATTGATGGCAGTTTTGCCATCAATCGGTATTTTTGTCGCTCCGGATATTTTTGCGAGGTCTTTAGAAAAAATCCTTTTTATATAGGATTTTAAAATTTCATGACGAAGGAAGTATATATAATTTTAAAGGAAAGGGTTAATTAGAGAAAGCGGGGATGTTACATGCCAATGTACAAACGGTCCATGGCGGTGTTTTTGGTTTTGGCAATACTGATCATTGGTGGAAGTTTGTATGGTTATTATGAAAAAGATAAAGTTATTACGTTGGATGCAGTAGCTAAGGAGGATTTGCCAGCAGCTGAAATTACAGTATATGTGTCTGGTGCTGTCAATAAGCCAGGGGTGGTAACACTGCCTGAAAAAGCAAGAGTTGTCGATGCGGTGAACCTCTGCGGAGGTGTGCTGGCGAGCGCTGATGCTGGGAAGATCAATATGGCTCAAGCTTTAAAAGACGGTATGCAGGTTGTGGTACCCGAAAAACTGGCGGGCAATTCATCCGGAAATGAGGGGCAGAGTAAAGCGGCAACACCTGCAGGTAGTTCTTCAAATCTTATCAATATAAACACGGCAGATGCAAAAGAACTGGATCGTCTGCCAGGTGTGGGACCGGCAATGGCGCAGCGCATTATCGAATATCGGATAACTTCCGGTGCTTTTCAAGCTATTGAAGATTTAAAGAAAGTCCATGGTATGGGGGCAACTAAGTTTGAGAAACTAAAAGACAAGGTGTCTTTATGAAAACAGGTCAAAATCAGCTTATATTTATTAATTTGCTCATTGCTTTTTTTGTGCTGGGCATTTTTTGTGCAGGGAAGCTGATACTGCCCGTTTGGTGTTTTGCGGTTGCTTTTGTTATTCTATTGCTTTACGCTATATGGGGGCTTTATAAGGTCAAAGAATCTGCTATTTATGGATTATGTTTGTTGTTTTATTGTTTGGGATTTATAGTGTGTAGCGAGGCTTCGCTGGTATCAACGTATAATATTAGTCATTTTATGAATGAGTCTGTTAAAATCCAAGGGGCTGTTGCCGAGGCACCCAGGATTACTGTGGGGATTGATGACAGTGAAAAAATTCGCTATGTCATGGAAGTGAAGTCCGTTGATAAAAACAATGCTCCTGTTTTTGCCGATGGAAGTATGTATGTGTATGTTTCACAACCAGTGACAAAGTCAGTGGCCCGAATTGGTGATGTTATTACGGTAACTGGCGTTGTTAAGGCACTACATGGTTATCAGAACCCCGGGATCATTGATATAGTCGCCTCAGCCCGGCGACAGGGCATTACAGCTCGTTTGAATTTAGGAAAAAGCGATGTCAAAATTACCGAAGCAAATGTACATCCTTTTTTGCGTAAAGCGGATGAATTGCGCAATCATTTACGTGCAGCTATGAAAAATGTAATGTCCGAGGCAGATGCAGCCGTTCTATTTGCAATGCTGTTTGGTGGCTATGATGGAATCAAACCAGAACTTTTAGATTCTTTTACCGCAACGGGTATTATTCATATTTTATCCGTATCGGGGTCTCATATTACCTTATTGGCTGGGACTTTGGTTTGGTTGGGGCGTGTTTTACGCTTAAAATCATCGTTATTGGCAGTTTTCGTTACACTGGTTATTTTAGCGTATACAGTACTGGCGGGCTGTGTTTCACCGGCAGTTCGTGCTGCTGTTATGGGAATATTGACATTTGCCGCATTGGCATTTGAGCGTGAAGCAGATGCCAGACGGATACTCAGTTTAGTAGGTTTTTTGATGATTTTGCTAAAACCACAGCTCATCTATGACATTAGCTTTCAATTATCGTTTGCGGCGACTGGCGGACTTTTATATTTAGCACCGTTTCTAAAATGCAAACTCGATTTTCTGCCAAAGTGGTTGGCGGCGAATTTGTCTATTACTATGGCAGCGCAAATTATGGTTTTACCTTTTTTAGCCTGGTATTTTAATTCGGTGTCAGTGAGCTCGCTGCTCGCAAATCTGCTGGTGGTACCGATTTTAGAATATGTGATTGTTTTGGGACTTGCTGCGGGTCTTTTTGGTTTGGTGCTGCCTGTAGCGCAAAGTTTACTATTTGCATTTTGCAGTTTATCTATTGGTTTTGCCTATGAAATCACGAACTTCATAGCACGTATTCCCGGTGGTAGTATCTATTTACCATCCGGTGGTTTTGTAAGTGGTATCGTTTACTATCTCTGTCTGTCTGGCTGGGTTCAATATGGCAAGGTAAAAGAAATGTGTCAGCGAATGAATTGGCAGCATTATAGACAGGTGCTTTGTTTGCTGTCTTTTCTGGGCATCGCGTTTTTTATTTGGCAATACAGCAAGACTCAGCCACTATATGTTCATTTTATTGACGTTGGACAAGGGGATGCAATTCTTATTGTGTCACCACACGGAAAAGCCGCTATGATTGATACCGGCGGTATATTAAATAGTGATTTTGATATAGGCGCAAGAGTCGATTTGCCTTATTTGCGCCATTATGGCGTTACAAAACTCGATTATTTAATTTTGACGCATGTTCATGTCGATCATGCGGGCGGGGCGGGCTCTATTTTGCGTAAAATTCCGGTCGATCATATTATAACGGGTCGCGAAAATCGTCAGGAATATGCGCAGGTATTTAAAATGGGTCTGGAAAATGAGCGAGGCCGAGCGATGATTCCGGCGTATGAAGGACAAATTATTTTTTTAGATAATGTAAAACTGGAAATCGTTCATGCGATGGATGCCGTGCAGGGCGGCACGGGCAATGAAGTCTCCAATGTTATAAAAATCAGTTATGGCCAGCATAGCTTTTTGATTACGGGAGATTTAACAGAGGCAGAAGAAAAACAGATGATAGCTAAGTCTGCTGCTATGCAAAGTACTGTGCTTAAAGTCGGGCATCATGGTTCAAAAACATCTTCAAGTCAAGACTTCTTTGATGCAGTTAAACCAGCTTACGGTGTCATTTCCGTTGGGGCCGATAATAAGTTTGGTCATCCCGATCAGGTGGTTTTAGATCGTTTAGCACAGAATCATATTCGGTTTTGGCGAACGGATGAAGCCGGTGCAATTGTTTTTTCCAGTGATGGCAAACGGCTGGATGTTAGGACGTTTCGGGGTGTTGAATAGTTGGTTTTAGGGGGCAGCTTGGTTTTACAAATGCGATAAAATATTATATGATACAGAAAACAGCATTTCCTAACGAAATGGAATAGATAGGTGTAGAAATAAATGAATTATGCTGAAGCAATGACAGCAATCAAAAAAAATGATCTGAAATCGGTGTATTTGATTTCAGGTGAAGAAACATATTTGATCGATAAAATAGAACAAGCTTTGCTGAAAAAATTATTGCCAGATGGAAACCGAGATGGTTTGCAGCGATTTAATGGCGATCTTGATTTACATGAATTGATGAATCTCATTGAATCCGCACCTTTTTTTACGGACAAGAATGTAATTTTGATTCGTGGTACAACTTTGTTTAAGGAAAAGAAAAAAGCAGCAAAGACAAAGGAATCGGCAAATCCAGTGGAAGAGCAATTTATGCATCTGTTAGAGAATATGCCGCCTTACAGCGTTTTGATTTTGGAAACACCGGAAAAAGCGGATAAACGTCGTAAGATTTATAAAACGATTGTCAAGTTTGGTCTGGCCGCTGAGGTAGAGGCTGTTAGAGCCTGGAATATCAAAGACTGGCTTCAGGAAAAACTCATTGAAATCGATAAACAGTTTGATCGTGAGGCCTATACGTACTTTTTTGAAATCACAGGAGTGATGAATCAAATTTCTTTGGGGTTTTTAGATCAGGAACTGGATAAACTGGTTCTTTATACCGATCGCCAGTTTATTACGAAGCAAGATTTATTGCAGGTTTTATCGAGTATTCCGGAAGTATCGATTTTTTCGATGCTCGATGCCATTAGTGATAAAAATATAAATAAGGCGATCATGTTATTATCCGAGCAATTAGCGGGCGGGATTCACCCTTTGGCGATATTGACACTTTTGACGCGTCATACACGTCAGCTTTGGCAGGCGAAGACGCTGCAGGCAAAAGGGTATAAGGGCAAACAATTGGCAGCACCGCTGGGGCTGGTTCCTTTTGTTGCTGAAAAAGTTGGTATGAAAAGTTTGAAGTTTACGGAGCCTGTTTTAAAAAAAGCGTTGTTGAATTTGGCAGAGGCTGATTATAAATTAAAATCTGGTCAAGCGAATGTGGCTCTTTTGGATCAAATTGTCATTGAGCTATGTATGTGACCGATATAAAAAAGCCATCACTTACTTTTTATTTTAGTAAAAGTAAGTGATGGCTTTTTTATGAAAAATTTTGGTGAACGTAAGAAAGCCTGTCCGTTAGGACAGGCTTTTTATCACATCATGTAAAATTAGTTCGCTAAAGCGTTAAGTTTACGAGCTAAACGTGACTTTCTGCGAGCAGCAGCGTTTTTATGGAAAACGTTGTTAGCAGCAGCCTGGTCGATCGTTTTGCTAGCTGTAATAAGGAGGGCCTTAGCTTCATCTGCATTGCCTGCTTCAATAGCTTCGACTAATTTACGGGAAGCAGTTTTAACAGCGGATTTAGCAGAAAAGTTTCTGGCACGACGTTCAGCGTCAGATTTTACACTACGAATAGATGATTTAATATTTGGCAAGTGATTCACCTCCTTAATGGTTTGTTACCTAACAATTCTAGCATGATGGCGTTGGGAAATCAAGACCTATTTTTCCAAAGAGAAGAGGGTACTGCTGATTTAGATTCAAAACAACGCACCGCAGCAATTACCAAAAGCTATCTATTTACTTGCGGGGAGATTAGATAAAATGATATACTTATAAATAGTATTCGTAATTAGCTCGTAGGAGGAAAAAATGCAGACTAAAAATATTCGTAATTTTTCTATTATCGCTCATATTGATCATGGCAAATCAACGATTGCGGATCGTTTGATTGAATATACAGGAACTTTATCAAAACGTCAAATGGAAGCACAAGTTCTTGATACCATGGATCTTGAACGCGAACGGGGTATAACGATTAAAGCACAGACTGTACGACTTGATTATCAAGGCAAAGATGGACAGATGTATCAGCTTAATTTGATTGATACACCGGGGCATGTTGATTTTACTTATGAAGTTTCACGCAGCCTGGCTGCTTGCGAAGGGGCTTTGCTCGTCGTGGATGCAGCGCAAGGCGTGGAGGCACAGACTTTGGCGAATGTGTATATGGCATTAGAACATGATTTGGAAATTCTTCCAGTCATTAATAAAATCGATTTGCCAAGTGCCGATCCAGAAAAAGTGAAAACAGAAATTGAAGATATCATTGGACTGGATACATCCGATGCAGTTCTTGCCAGTGCAAAAGCAGGGATTGGCATTGAGGCAATTTTGGATCAGGTTGTAGCGAAAGTTCCATCTCCAGCGGGAGATCGGGACAAACCGCTTAGTGCTTTGATCTTCGATTCTTATTTTGATGCGTATAAAGGTGTAATTGCCTTGATTCGTGTTATGGATGGCAGCATTAAACCCGGTATGAGGCTGAAGATGATGGCTACGCATAAGGTTTTTGAAGTTACGGATGTGGGCTGTTTTAGACCAGCTCCAGTCAATGTCGGAGAACTTAGTGCCGGCGAGGTTGGCTTCGTTGCCGGCAGTCTTAAAAATGTAAAAGATGTGCGTGTTGGTGATACGGTAACATATGCTGACAATCCAGTGGCAAAAGCATTGCCGGGGTATCGTGGCATCAATCCGATGGTGTATTGCGGTTTATACCCGGTAGATAGTTCAGATTATGATAATTTGAAGGATGCACTCGACAAACTTCAATTAAACGATGCGGCTTTATTATTTGAACCGGAAACATCGATGGCGCTTGGTTTTGGTTATCGCTGCGGATTTTTAGGGCTTTTGCATATGGATGTTGTTCAAGAACGGCTTGAACGAGAATACAATTTAAAACTTATTACGACAGCGCCGAGTGTAATTTATCATGTTTATAAAACCAATGGTGATTTGCTAAAAATTGATAATCCGGCGAATCTGCCACCACTTACGGAAATTGATCATATTGAAGAACCATTTGTGAAGGCAACGATTATTGTGCCAAATGATTATGTTGGTGCGGTTATGGAAATTTCACAAGATAAACGTGGTGAATTTAAGAATATGGATTATCTGGATGTCAATCGTGTACTTATCAAATATCATATTCCTTTGAGTGAAATTATTTATGATTACTTTGATCGTCTTAAATCGTCAACGCGTGGTTATGCTTCGCTCGATTATGAACTTACAGATTATCAAACATCAAAACTAGTAAAATTGGATATTCTGTTAAATGGCGAACCTGTTGATGCTTTGTCAACGATTGTTCATGTTGATCGAGCAACGCAGCGCGGACGGCAGCTAGCGGAAAAACTCAAAGCAATTATTCCACAGCAGATGTTTGAAATTCCTATTCAGGCAGCGATCGGCAACAAGGTCATTGCTAGGGAAACTGTACGAGCAATGCGCAAAGATGTGCTGGCAAAATGTTATGGCGGGGATATTACGCGTAAACGCAAGCTATTGGAAAAACAAAAAGAAGGAAAGAAACGCATGAAGTCTGTGGGGAATGTAGAAATTCCACAGGAAGCTTTTATGGCGATTTTGAAGATTGATTGACTATGAAGCTGGGATTATATGTTCACATACCATTTTGTTTGCAAAAATGTTTTTATTGTGACTTCCCGTCTTTTGCTAATATAGCAGATTTGAAAGAGGCTTATACGGACGCTTTGTGTAAGGAAATTCTTATGCAAGGCGCTCTTTTGCCTTGTGCGGTCGTTGATACAATTTATATTGGCGGCGGTACGCCCACCACATTGTCCGACGGTTTGCTGCGCAAAATTCTCGCCTCGCTAAAGCAGGCTTTTCATTTTAATGAGACTATGGAATGCAGTATCGAAGCAAATCCGGGTACAGTCAATCCGCAGCAACTAGAAAGTCTCAGGGCAGCAGGTGTCAATCGTATCAGTTTTGGTGTTCAGACTTTTGAGGATAATTTACTTGTCAAAATTGGCAGAATTCATACGGCACAAGCAGCAAGTCAGTCTGTTTTGTTGGCACAAGCAGCCGGATTTACGAATATCAATCTTGATTTGATGTATGGGCTGCCTGGTCAGACTTTAGCCATGCTCGAAAAAAGTATGCAAATAGCGATGGATTTAGGTGTGGATCATATTTCAATTTACGGGTTAATTGTAGAAGAAGGAACCGTTTTTGCCGCAAAAGAAAAGCAAGGTCAATTGGAGCTTCCATCGGAAGAGCTTGTGGAACAGATGTATGATCGAATTATGTCAGCTCTGCCAAATGCCGGATATGAACGCTATGAAATTTCAAATTTTGCAAAAGCCAAGTGTTATAGCCGGCATAATTTGAAGTATTGGCAGGATCAGCCCTATCTTGGGCTTGGCGCCGCTGCACATTCTTATATAAATGATCGTCGTTATGCCAATACACATGATGTGAAAGCTTATATCGCGGCAGTAAACAGTGGTAAAGTTGCAGCTGAGGTGGAAGAGGAAATGACAAGCACTGTTTTGATGGAAGAATTCTGCTTTTTGGCTTTGCGGACAAAATGGGGAATTGATTGTGGAAAATTTGCAGAAAAATTTGGCCGGTCGATTTTTGCAGTATATGGTAATGTCATCAAAAATTTGCAAGAGAAAAAATTGCTGACAGTCGATGCGAGATCTGTTTATTTGACTGCATTGGGAATGAAATATGGTAATCAGGTTTTTGCCGAATTTCTTTTGGATACATGATAAAAAAATGATTTACAATGTTGACATTTAGTCGGAAGAGTGGTACATTTTTATTAGACATTAGCACTCACTAGTTCAGAGTGCTAACAATAGGAGGTGGGAAAATGCTTGACGAACGCAAACAACGTATTCTCCAGGCAATTATTAATGATTACATTTCCACCGCAGAACCTATTGGCTCTAGGACAATTGCCCGCAAATATGATCTGGGTGTAAGCTCAGCGACAATTCGCAATGAAATGGCCGACTTGGAATTACTCGGCTATATTGAACAGCTTCATACATCATCAGGTCGTATACCATCGTCAAAAGGGTATCGTTTTTATGTCGATGACTTATTGATTCCCACGACGATGACGGAGAATGAAATTACGCTGATCAGGAATTGGTATAAGGCAAAAGTAAAGCGGGTTGAAGAAGTTTTTCAAGAGACTGCAAAACTTATATCAAGAATGACAAAAAATGTTTCACTGGTGCTTGCACCGCAGTTATCACAAGCGGCTTTTAGGTGTCTGCAATTTTTACCGCTTGATGCAAAACGTGTGATTGTTGTTATTATGACAGATGCCGGGTTTATTGAAAATAAAATTATTTTTGTGCCATCTGGTGCTGCGTTTGAAGATTTTCAACGTATGGCCCTTGTCATAAATAAACATTTAATGGGACACACGATGGATTCAATTACAACGGCTACCTTGCGTAAAATAAGAGATGATATCATGGATACATCTTTATTTGATGCGGCGATGGATGTGATTGATAAGGCTTTGATGGTTGATAAAAAAGAACGGATTTATTTAGGTGGTACAACGCAGCTTTTGAATCAACCAGAGTTTCGTGATGTTGAAAAAGTCAAAAATATTTTATTGATGCTAGAAGAAGAACAACTCTTATGTGATATATTACATTCTAATACAAACCATGGATTGAGCGTTTCGATTGGTCATGAAAATAAATACAGCGGCATTCAAGATTGCAGTATTATTAGCGCAACTTATCATTTGGATGGAGAGCTTTTAGGTACGATTGCGGTTTTGGGGCCAACTCGTATGGAATATGGGAAGACGATCGCTTTGCTTGATTTTATGAATGAGAATTTATCGCAGGTTTTACAAGAGTTTGGTTGGTAAGTACGGGGCATTTTGTAAAGAAACGATATAAATGAGAAGTCACAGTAAATTAAGTTGACTGATAAAAAGAGGTGAGGTTTTAAAGATGGCGTTTCTCAAAGAAGAACTGAAGAAAAAAGATGCTGTAATTATGGATGAGATGAAAAAAGAAATTGATAAGGCCGAGAAAGAAGACCAACAGGAATCTCAGGTTGAGGAAGAAGAAGTATTGACAGCTGATGAAGTGACTACGGAAATGAATAGTGAAATCGAAACATTGAAAGCTGAATTAGAGCAAAAACAAAAAGATGTTTTGGAAAATGCAGATCGGGTAAAACGTTTGCAGGCTGATTTCGATAATTTTCGTCGCCGTACACGTCAAGAAAAAGAAGAGTTGTCAACTTTTGTAGTTCAAGGCTTAATTAAAGATTTGCTGCCGCTTTTAGATAATTTGGAGCGCGCTATCAGCGTAGAAACTGCTGATGAGACATCGCTTCGTGAAGGTGTTTCTATGATATATAAACAGTTTTTTGCAGCACTTGAAAAAAATGGATTAGAATCTATCAAAGCAATTGGTGAAAAATTCGATCCGAATTTCCATCAGGCTATCATGCGTGTCGAAGATGCGGATAAAGAAGATGACATTGTTGCTGAAGAACTGCAAAAAGGTTATTCAGTTCATGGTCGTGTCATCAGACCAAGTATGGTTAAGGTAGTTGCTAATTAATTTTAGATAAATAAAAAATAAATGATCGCAAAATCAATTATGAGTATTAGTAGGAGGAATTTTACATGTCAAAAGTAATAGGTATTGACTTAGGTACAACAAATTCAGTTGTGGCTGTAATGGAGGGTGGCGAACCAACTGTTATTACAAATACAGAAGGCAGCCGTCTTACACCATCGGTTGTTGGTTTTTCAAAAACAGATGAACGTTTAGTTGGGCAATTGGCAAAACGTCAGGCTGTATCCAATCCAGATCGTACGTTTGCGTCGATTAAACGTCATATGGGTACAGATTATAAAGTAACGGTTGATGGCAAAAATTATTCACCACAAGAAATTTCAGCAATGATTTTACAAAAATTAAAAGCAGATGCTGAAGCGTATCTTGGTGAAACAGTAACACAGGCTGTTATTACAGTACCAGCTTACTTCAACGACAGCCAGCGTCAGGCAACAAAAGATGCGGGTAAAATTGCCGGTTTGGAAGTATTGCGTATTATCAATGAACCAACAGCAGCAGCGCTTGCTTATGGAATGGATAAAGGCGAAGAGCATACAATTTTAGTATTTGACCTTGGCGGCGGTACATTTGATGTCTCCGTTTTGGAACTTGGTGATGGTGTATTTGAAGTAAAAGCTACAAATGGTAACAATCACCTTGGTGGTGATGATTTTGATCAGCTTGTTATGAACTGGATGGTTGAAGAATTCAAAAAAGAAAACAGTATGGATCTTTCGAAAGATAAAATGGCGGCACAGCGTCTAATTGAAGCTGCTGAAAAAGCAAAAGTGGAATTATCAACTGTACTTTCGACCAATATAAATCTGCCGTTTATTACAGCAGACGCGAATGGTCCTAAACATTTGGATCTTACGCTTACTAGAGCAAAATTTGATGAACTTACAGCAAGTCTTGTTGAATCCACAATGGAACCTACCCGTAAAGCACTCCAAGATTCAGGCCTTAGCGCAAGTGATATTGATAAAATTATCCTTGTTGGTGGTTCAAGCCGTATTCCTGCTGTTCAGGAAGCCATCAAGAAAAATCTTGCCAAAGAACCACATCGTGGTGTAAATCCTGATGAATGTGTAGCAATTGGTGCTGCTATTCAAGCAGGTGTTCTTGTTGGTGAAGTAAAAGATGTTTTATTATTAGATGTAACACCGCTTTCTTTGGGGATTGAAACATTGGGTGGTGTTTGCACAAAAATTATTGAACGTAACACAACGATTCCTACTTCAAAAAGTCAGGTTTTCTCTACTGCTGCGGATAGTCAGCCTTCGGTTGATATTCATGTATTGCAAGGCGAACGTGAAATGGCAGCTGGCAATAAAACATTGGGACGTTTTGAATTATCGGATATCCCACCAGCACCAAGAGGTGTGCCTCGTATTGAAGTTTCTTTCGATATTGATGCCAATGGTATTGTTCATGTATCTGCAAAAGATTTGGGTACAGGCAAAGAACAAAAAATCACGATTACTTCCGACAACGGCATGAGCAAGGAAGATATTGATCGTATGGTTAAAGAAGCCGAAGCACATGCATCTGAAGATAAACAGCATAAAGATGAAGTTGAAACTCGGAACAATGCAGATTCTTTAGTATATCAAGCAGAAAAAACAATTAAAGATTTAGGCGATAAAGCCGATAAAACACAAGTAGAAAAAATTCAAGCAGCAGCTGAAGTTGTAAAAGAAGCTTTAAAAGGTACGGATCTTGAAGCAATCAAAAAAGCAACGGAAGAACTGCAAAAACCACTTTACGAAATGAGTGCAGCAGCATATCAGGCAGCTGAACAAGCTGGTGCAGCACAAGGTCAGGGAGCTCCCGAGGCTGGGCAAGCTGCTGGCAAAAAAGATGACGATGTAGTGGATGCAGAATACAAAGTCGTTGATGATGAAAAAGACAAAAAATAAGAGTTTGCCAGAAAGCAATTGAAGAAAAATTTGTAAATAGAAAATCCAATAACTCCGGCTGAGTATTAGTCGGAGTTATTCGGTTAATTTGACATATATAGGAGTTTAGGTGGTGCGAAGTGAGTAAGCGCGATTATTATGAAGTCTTAGGTGTTGAAAAAGGTGCCTCAGACGTTGAAATTAAAAAAGCCTTTAAGAAAATGGCCCGGAAATACCATCCTGATTTGAATCGGGATAATCAAAAAGAAGCGGAAGCACAGTTCAAAGAAATAAATGAAGCCTATGAAATTTTATCCAATCCGCAGAAAAAAGCACAATACGATCAGTTTGGTCATGCAGCATTTGATGGATCAGGCGGCGGTGGTACTGGTGGATTTGGCGGATTTGGCGGCGGAGCGGAAGCTGGCGGATTTGGTGATATCTTTGACATGTTTTTCGGTGGTAATGGCGGAGGTCGTGGTTCACGTCGACCTGGACCAGAACGCGGCAGTGATTTACGCTATGACTTGGAAATAGCCTTTGAAGAAGCTGCCTTTGGTAAAGAAGTGGAACTCAATATTCCGCGTACCGAAGAATGTAAAACCTGTAATGGCTCTGGTGCCGCAGCTGGCACAAAACAAGAAGAATGTCCACAGTGTCATGGGAATGGACAGGTACAGTATGCACAAAATACGCCATTTGGAAGAATCGTCAACTCGCGCGTTTGTGATCGCTGTGAGGGAACAGGGAAAATCATTAAAACTCCTTGTAAAGATTGCGGTGGTAAAGGTACAAAACGCGTTAAACGCAAAATCAGTGTTAAAATTCCAGCAGGTGTAGACAATGGATCAAGAATTCGTGTTTCAGCAGGTGGAGAAGCTGGCATTCGTGGTGGTGGTCCTGGCGATTTATACGTATATATCTTTGTCAAAACGCATCGTTTATTCAAACGCGATGGTGTAGATGTACTATGTGAAGTGCCAGTATCATTTGTTCAGGCAACGTTGGGTGATAAAATTGAAGTGCCGACATTGGATGGAAAAGTTGAAATGACGATTCCAGAAGGTATTCAGTCGGGCTCTGTTCTGCGTCTAAAAGGCAAGGGCATTCCATTCCTGCGCGGGTCTGGTCGTGGCGATCAGCATGTGAAAATCAAAGTATTGACGCCGCAAAAATTAAGCAGCAAACAAAAAGATCTTTTAAAAGAGTTTGGTGCAGCCAGCGGTGAAAATATCAATCCAGAGCAAAAGAGTTGGACCGATAATTTAAAAAAATTCTTTAAATAAAATCATCCGCAAATAGAATTCGTTCAGAAAAGCACTGGTTTAAACTACGATTTTGAAATATAATAAAATAAGAAAAGTGAAAAAGCAGCCGGGGATATCCTCGGCCTTGCTTATTTCAGGTGAATATTGGAATAACTGTTAAGGGAGAGATTGCATAGTGAAATGGGCTGAAGTTAGTATAAGAACAACGCATGAGGCAACGGAATTGATCGCGGAAATCTTTCATGATCTGGGAGCTTCAGGAGTCGTTATCGAAGATCCTGAACTGGTGAATACATATCGTAATTCAGGAACATGGGATTATACGGATATACCCGAAGCAACAAATACCGAAGTTGTTACGGTTAGAGCCTATTTGCCAATGGACGAAGAATTGGATGATAAACTTCGTGCTTTTGAAAAAGAAGTCGATGCCTTAGCAGGCCATGATATTGATAAAGGTACAGGGGATATTTCTTATAGTGAAATTCAAGATGAAGACTGGGCTAATAATTGGAAAAAGTATTTCCATACGGAAAAAATTGGCGATATCATCGTAATTAAACCATCATGGGAAGAGTATACGGCAAGTCCGGATGACATTGTCATCGAGCTTGATCCCGGCATGGCCTTTGGAACCGGGACACATCCAACTACGTCTATGTGCATTCGGATTTTAGAAGAAATCGTTACTGGCGGCATGAAGGTATTTGATGTTGGTACGGGGTCTGGAGTTTTAGCAATTGCCGCCGCTAAACTAGGGGCTACTGAAGTCACAGCGGTAGACTTTGATCCGGTTGCTGTCACTGTTGCTAGCGAAAATGTGGCAATCAATCAGGCTGATTCAATCATTTCGGTTGGCCGTGGCGACCTTTTAAAAGGGATTGAAGGGAAAGCGGATCTTATAATTGCCAATATTATTGCCGATATCATTATTGTTTTGCTTGATGATATTCCAAATAAACTTAAAATAGGCGGCAGCATGATTGCCAGCGGCATTATTGCCGATCGTCTTGGTGATGTTACGGAAGCTGTTATTGCTCATGGACTTTTGGTTGATCGGGTGCTCGAAGAGGGCGGCTGGGCTGCTATGGTAATTCGCAATGGAGGAACGACAGTGTGAGACGAGTCTTTATTGATGGATTGCTAGCGGATGAAATCAAAATAAGTGGTACAGATGGACATCATATTATGCATGTTCTGCGCGCTAAAATTGGCCAGAAGCTGGTTGTGGTGGATTCATCCCAAACGATTGCTGAAGCTGAAATTATTGCTTTTGCCAATGGGGAGATAACCCTAAAGTGTCTTAAACAAATGAATGCCAATACGGAAGCACCCATTGAGGTTGTTTTGGCACAATGTCTGCCCAAGGCGGATAAAATGGATTTTATTGCTCAAAAAGCTGTGGAACTTGGTGTAAGTTCAATCGTGCCAGTCATCAGTACGAATTGTGTAGTTAAATATGATGCAGCAAAACAAATAGCAAGAAGAACCAAGTGGCAGAAAATTGCCGATGAAGCTGCAAAACAATGTGGACGTACGATACAACCGGTTGTAGAGCCGATTGTTAGATTAAAAGAAGTATTAGAAAACTTAGATTCAGATATCGTTGCCTTCATTTGCTATGAAGGTCGGGCAGATGTTCCAATTCGTGATTTTTTAAGACATAACACAGCACGACGATTTTTTGTCTTGATTGGACCCGAAGGTGGTTTCACACCAGAAGAAGTGGAGCTTTGTCTGAAAAATGGCGTTCGTACTGTGACGATGGGACCTCGTATTTTACGCAGTGAAACAGCATCATTAGTAGCTGTGAGCCTCGTTATGTATGAAAATGGAGATCTAGGTGGAAGGAGTTTGTAAGTTTTGCCAAAAGTTGCCTTAACGACTTTGGGATGTAAAGTAAATCAATTTGAAACTGAAGTCATGGAAGGTTTATTCAAAAAAAGAAACTACGAAACGGTTTCTTTTGCGGATCAAGCCGATTTTTATATTATTAATACTTGTTCGGTTACGCATTTGGGCGAGAAAAAATCACGACAGCTGATTCGTCGCGCCCAAAGGCTTAACCCCAAAGCTATTATCGCTGTAACTGGCTGTTATTCACAGATTGCTCCAGAACAGATTCAAGCTATTGAGGGTGTGAATGTTGTGATTGGTACGAAAGAACGCAGCAAAATAGTTGATCTGGTTGAACGTGCAGCCGAGGAACATAATCTTATTATGGATGTTACGGATATCATGAAAGCTACAGAATTTGAAGATATACCTTTATTTGATATGCCGGGACGTACACGGGCTTTTTTAAAAATACAAGAAGGCTGTTCAAATTTTTGTTCGTACTGCATTATTCCATATGCGCGCGGACCACTGCGCTCACGAAAACTAAGCAGTATTAAAGTCGAAGCAGAAAAATTAGTTGAGGCGGGTTTTAAAGAAATTGTTTTAACGGGGATTCATTTAGGTGCATATGGGCGTGATTTGTCGGACGATATCAATCTGGTAGACGCGGCGCGGCTTGTTTTAACAATACCAAACTTAAAAAGATTGCGGCTGGGTTCGTTAGAATCCATTGAATTATCAAAGAACTTATTTGATTTGATTTGCGCCGATGATCGCTTTAGCCCACATCTCCATTTACCGCTGCAAGCAGGACAGGATGACATTTTGAAAGCTATGAACCGTCACTATACAACCGAGGAGTTTGGACGGCTTATTACGTATGTAGAAGAGTCTGTACCGGGGATCGCTATATCAACGGATATTATTGTTGGGTTTCCTGGTGAAACAGATGAAATGTTTGAACAGGGGCTGGCATTTGCGAAATCTATGAATTTTGCCAAGATGCATGTTTTCCCTTATTCGAAGCGGGCTGGCACCCCAGCTGCCACGATGAAGAATCAAGTTCCTGAAATTGTAAAAAAACAGCGGGTTCATATCATGCAGAAAATGGCAGATGCGAAGGCGGCAGCTTTTCATGAAGGTTTTATTGGATCGGATGTTTCTGTCTTATTTGAAGCAAATCATGATGGGGTTTTTGATGGACTTACAGGAAATTATATTCGCGTTTATGTCAATGACCGAATTGATTGTGGCGAAATTTATCAAGTTCATATTGAAAAAATATATCGTGATGGTTTATGGGGGAAAATTTGTTGATAAAATTTATTTTTTAGCAGGAATATGCTAAAAAAAGCCGAAGTAAACAAAGATACAGTATAAACTGTATCTTTGTATCTGGAAAGATTTTTTTACCGAAAGGAGGTGCATTATGCATACTGATTGCATTTTTTGTAAAATAGCAAACAAGGAGATACCAACCAAGTTTGTTTATGAAGATGAATCTGTTGCTGCTTTTAAGGATTTAGAACCACAGGCACCTATACATGTGCTGGTTGTCTCAAAAAAGCATATTGCTAACCTCCTGGATGTTGCTGCTTCAGATCAAGAATTGCTTTCCCATATTATGGGTGAAGTAATTCCGAAGATTGCTAAAGAATTAGGCGTGGATGAAAAGGGATTTCGTGTCGTGGTCAATACCAAAGTCGATGGCGGACAGACGGTGTCGCATCTCCATTTTCATTTGTTAGGTGGAAGATCAATGACATGGCCACCAGGTTAAGAGTTGACAATAAAACCCTAGTTCATGTATAATATTTAGGTGTAGTTAAGCAGTACACTCCCATGTCAAGTGGAGGGGGGGAGAAATAGATGTCAGAAGTTAAAGTTGGAAAAAACGAAACAATCGATAGTGCACTCCGCAGATTTAAACGTACTTGCCAAAAAGCTGGTACTTTAGCTGAAGTTAGAAAACGTGAGCATTACGAAAAACCTAGTGTTAAACGTAAAAAGAAGTCCGAAGCTGCGCGCAAACGCAAATTTAAAGCTTAATTTTCGTTTCGGGGGAATTTTAATGTCACTTAAAGAACAATTGACTGAAGACATGAAGACCGCCATGAAAGCGAAAGAAGAAGGAAAGCAACGTCTTTCTGTAATTCGTATGGTTCGGTCTGCACTTCGGCAAGTCGAAATTGATGGTAAAAAAGAGCTCGATGACAATGGAGTAATTGATATCATCAGTAAAGAAGTCAAAATGCGTAAAGATTCTATTGAAGAATTCAAAAAAGGAGATCGCGAAGATCTTGTTGCGCAAGTTGAAGCTGAAATTGTAGTATTGATGTCGTATCTGCCTGTACAACTTTCTGAAGATGAAATTCGCAGCCTTGTTAAGGAAGCTGTAACGGCTAGCGGTGCTTCATCACAAAAAGAAATGGGCAAGGTAATGGCACTCTTGATGCCTAAAGTTAAAGGTCGTGCAGATGGTAAGCTTGTGAATACCATTGTACGCGAAATATTGAATCTATAAGAATAAAGACTGTTTTAAACAGATGCAATGAACGAACCTCATCTTGGTTGAAGGGGCGTTGTAAAATTTCATAGAATTGCTGGCAGTCGCTATGCTTTTCATAAAACTGACATCGTTTTTACACGATGTCAGTTTTTTTTCGCTGCTTATCTTTCGAAAATGCAGGGATTCATGAGGAATTTGTGGAATTAAATATATGTGTGAAATGAGTTCTATATAGACTGTAAATAGAGATCAAATTGGTTCAGTAGCTGAACGGGAAGGAGGCATGTTATGCAAATTGAAGTGATGGGCTTGCCTATAGTTCAAATCTTATTGGTAGCCATTATGTTTTTAGCGGTTTTAGTTGAAATAAAAACTGGTGGTATGGGACTGGGAACCTTGCTGGGGATTGTTGCCGCGGCTGTGTTTTTCGGCAGTCAATATGTAAATGGACTGGTCAGCTTTTTTGAAATAGCAATATTTTTAGGTGGGGTTTTATGCATTGGCATTGAAATGCTGACGCCAGGAGCAGGGATTTTTGCGGGTATTGGTATTGGTGCGATGCTCTATAGTTTAGTGTTGTCTCTCGGCGGTACGAGTGAAGCAATTTATGCTATTTTAATGGCTGTAGTGATTGCAATCATCCTGTTTGCATTAATTTTAAAAAAGCTGCCATCAAGCCGTTTATGGAAAAAAGTTTTGCTGACGGATACTTCAACGGCGACGCTTGGTTATGTGAGTGCCAAAGATTATACGCATTTATTGGGTAAAAACGGTGTAGCATTAACAGAGCTTCGCCCGGCTGGAACGGCCATTATTGATGAAGGCCCTTTTGATGTAGTTTCGGAGGGGACCTATATTAAAAGGGGGGAAGCCGTGACGGTTATAATGGTTAATGGCAGTCGCATTGTCGTTCGAAAACAAATAGAAAATTAAAATGTGGACGAAGTAAACTAGAGGAGGATATTTTTATGGATGTGATCTTAGGATCAGGATTTTTATTAGTCGTAGTCATAGCATTTGTTATGTTGTTCTTGCATTTTGTACCATTGGGCTTATGGATTTCAGCACTTGCTGCGAATGTGTCTGTTGGCATTTTTACATTGGTGGGGATGCGGCTTCGGCGTGTACCACCATCGAATATAGTTTTGCCTCTTATTAAAGCCAACAAAGCTGGTATTGATGTATCGGTAAACCAGTTGGAAGCGCATTATTTAGCGGGTGGGAATGTAGATAAGGTCATTGATGCCTTGATTGCGGCTCACCGCGCGGAAATACCACTTCCTTTTGCACGTTCGGCAGCCATTGATTTGGCTGGTCGTGATGTGCTGCAGGCTGTACAGATGAGTGTCAATCCAAAGGTGATTGAGACACCGATTGTTTCGGCAGTTGCTAAAAACGGGATTGAACTTAAAATTAAAGCGCGAGTTACTGTTCGTGCGAATATTGACCGCCTTGTTGGTGGTGCCGGGGAGCCGACTATTATTGCCAGAGTTGGTGAAGGTATTGTAACGACAGTAGGTTCAGCGAATAGTCATACGGATGTTTTGGCAAATCCAGATGACATTTCCAAAACAGTTCTCGGAAAAGGGCTTGATGCCGGAACGGCATTTGAAATCTTATCCATTGATATTGCTGACGTTGATGTAGGTCGTAATATCGGTGCTGAATTGATGACGGATCAGGCAGAAGCAGATAAACGTATTGCTCAGGCGAAAGCAGAAGAACGTCGTGCTATGGCTGTGGCAACCGAACAGGAAATGAAAGCTTATACCCAGCAGATGGAAGCAAAAGTTGTTGAAGCGCAAGCAGAAGTTCCTCATGCGATGGCGGCCGCATTGCGTGAAGGTAAACTTGGTGTGATGGATTATTATAATTTGAAAAATATTAATGCGGATACGCAAATGCGTGAAGCAATCAGCCAAGCTGGTTCTGATGGACAGCTTAAAAATCCGCCACCGGTGAAATAAGATAATATGGAACTGGTATTAATTGTCATTGCTTTTGTGGCGTTTGCGGTCATTAACGATGCTATTGAAAGCAATAAGAAAAAAGGAAAACATGTTCCGCCAGTACCAACGAGATCAGCACCGAAAAATCGCCGGATTGATGTTGATTTTGGCGGAAAGAAAAATGAACCCGATATTGTCATTCCTCCAATAAAAGGCGCACCACAACGTGAAACCGAAGGTGTTTATATTGAACCTGAGGTAATCGTGCAAAGCCCGCCAATAGCGACTGAAAAAAATAAATATGCTTATTATTTAGAGCATAGACATGAACAAAAAGCAAAAGATCATGCTCAGTATGAACAAGAAACCAAGGTACCAGCAACCGTTAAGCATCATCAGCAATCGACGGATATTCATACAAATGTGATTTTAAGTGCGATGGCTTACGCGCAAATTTTGGAACGTCCTAAAGCCTATCAAACGGTAGCAAATCCTTATTTCAATCAAATGAAAAATAAATAAGAAACTGTCCATAAAAAAGCGAAACTCGTATGTGATGCACATACAAGTTTCGCTTTTTCTCATTTGATCAGGCATGTTGGTTTTGACAGATAGAAGAGCTGCGTGTTCTATAAAAAAGACACAATATCTTCAAAAGTTCTTCACAACATCTTCATATATTACCTGTAATATATATAATATAAGTTATCGCAGAGAACTTACAGAATGTTTTCTTTCGATAGTTACTTAAAATATAAAAAGAGTCCATATACTTATGGAAATAAAGGGAGTAAATATCATGAATAAAAATTTAAACAAATTAGTAGTAAGCGGTCTTATGGCAGCAGCAGTTTTTGGCTTAGGCTTTAGTAATACAGCAGTGCATGCATCTGCTTTAGACCAAGCAACCGTAAATATGAGTGTTGTTTATGGCAGTGGTAATGACGGTAAGCAAGTCACTAACAAGGATGAACAAAACACATCAATAAGTGTAGCTCATGTAATGAGTACTGGCAGCAATCAAAGTAATGCTACCAATGGTTCAGACGGCGAAAATGTTTCCCTTAGCCCAGCTCACGAATTATGAGTTTTGCTGGTAATGTTTTGTTCAACTAATTACTGAAATAGATAAATGAGGTGTCACACTAAGAAATTAGCGTGGCACCTCGCTTTTTTGTGGTGTGCTGCCAGGGGAGGAGTTTAACGGGTGAAAGCGGGATACCACCGACCTAAATTTACCTCGCAAGCGGATCGATTTGCACTGAGACACATTCTTTCGGGTATATTGTTTCATTCAGGTCAGCAACACCAGCCAATATTATGAGACGAAAACGACCTGATGCATCCCAGTATCAGATGTTAATGACGTGTTTTTTTACCGCCTCGCAAGAGGGCCAGTTTATCAGTATAATGTAAATAAAGGGCAAACAGCCCCGTGACTGTTTTGCCCCATAAAAAATCATATACTCTTTTACACCAAATGGAATTTTCACAAAATCAAGAATGCCATCCTAACGAGAATGAAACTCCAATTTTGTAGTTATCAACCTTCAAAAATTAAGCTTGAATATCAAGCCCCCCATTTTCCTTAACTGCTGTTTGAATATTGGATGATTGTTCAGCTGCTTTTTTTGCTTCCTCTAAATGTTTTTGTTTTAGGATTTGGTTTTTAGCGGTTTGCTCTGCTTGTTGGAACTTTTGAATCTGACTTGAACTTCCACCACTTTGCTGCAATTGTGTTACAGCACTTGAAAGTTTATTTATTTGGTTTTGTAAAACAGAAGGATCAGTCGAAGTAACCGTAGTTGATACATTTGTCGTATCCGTCGAACTCGTTTGGGCTACAGGGGCTGTTTGGGCTGCCGGAGCTACTTTGGCTACCGGAGTTGCTGCTTGGGTACTGATTGATACTGACATCACACATACACCTTCTTTTTATTACTTTAGATTTTATATATACCCAATAATATATCGGCATTTTTCGACAAATATTAAGTTGAAAGTTCGGTCAATTGATAGAAGCATCAAGTAAACTTTTCAGTGCATTTTGAATATCCTCAGCCGTTTCAATTTTATATTATTGCAATAGGTGCTGCGTCCTTAACTGGAGACGTGGAAAAGGGGGCTGGGGGCGACTTATAGGGTGATATTTACATCATGTTCTTTAAATGTTTGCATCGTACTCGATAAATCGGAAATAGATATATTTAAATCAGTATCTGTGGTAACAATTGAGTCAATGCTCATTCCCATCAAACACTGGACATTGTTGCCACCTGAAAATAAATTTTGTACCGCACTTCCGACAGCACTTATACCACTGCTGCTTTGAATTTGTTTCGTTCCGACATAAGAAGCATTACATAATAATGGGACGTCTATGTCATTTAGAGTTTTTATAGATGTCACAGAAAACTCGAGTTTGCCACCTTTACCAAAAGATCCGGCAGATACAGCTTTTGTTATTTTTCCGTTCGCAATTGTCCCTGCAGGAATCACGATAACACCATTAATTTTAACATTATCTAATGTTTTAAAATTTATTATGTCTCCAGTATGTGCTGTTTTAGAATCTATTGTATTAAGTAATGCTAGTACAATCCTGGTTTTTCCAGGGATATATGCATGTTTGGTTGAAGCTGCTGTTGCCGTAGTTGGAGTAGTATCTGCTGCTGCAAAGAGTGGGGTATTTGATATAAATGATAATATCGTAGTACAAAGTAAAATAGAAAATAATTTAATAAATATTTTTTTCATAATGATTAGCTTCCTCTCACAATTAAAATTTTTGTGTAATACTATTTAAAATTTATTTGTATTATTAAAGTATTTAGTTAGACGTTGTCATGTACTGATTTACTTGTATTGTATTCTAAAAACACTTTTAAAGGCTTTGGTTTACTGACTTTTACAATCTCCGTTAATTTTGAATCAGATTCCGGTTCAATAATTCAGTTGCGAATGCGTTTTGCCATAAAAATAACATTTTAGAACTACACTTATTATATTCTATTACTACTTAATGATTCGTTCAATTGAAATTTTAAAATAATGGCTATTATCCAATTTTTAGATACCTCCCTTTTAGTTGATAGTCCTTTCGTTTGCTACGTAGGTTCCTTGTTAATTATATATATTTTCTCAAACAAAGGTACAAATGTTTTTATTGCTTCGTCAAATTTTGTGAGCTCTAAATCTGTTAAAATATCAATTTTATTTTCAAATACCAATGTTAATAGTCTTATTTCGTTCATAATAATTTTATGACCTTTTTCGGTCAGTGTAATATTTTTGTAGCGGCGATCACTAAGAGCTGTTTGACGGCTAATATAACCATCTTTACATAATTTATTAATGATTTGAAGTACTTGTTGCTTTGAAATAGATAAGTGATTGCCTAATGCCGTGGCGGTCAATGGTCCATAAGAATCTAAAATACATAACGATATCCAGTGATTGGCTGCTATAGGATAGTTTATTTTTTGAAAAAAATTACTATTAAAGGCATGAAAAGAATCAATAAATCTAGCGGAAAGTTCTTTACGATCAACATATTCCATACAAATAGTGACCTTCTTTCTACGAATCGTGATTTTTTAAATCAAAAAATTGAAATGACACAACATTATTTATATTATATATTGTAAAATTTTTATCGTCTATATTAAACTTGAAGTATTCACGTAAATTATTAAGTTCGATTTAACGCTAATAAATTCAAGCATTAATATAATCTTGTTAGTAGTATACTCGAAATTCTCTAACGAAAAGTACTTAGGTGTACGTTATATTGTATCTATGAGGTATTTTTATATATGGAATTATTGCTTTGGCAAAGCTATGCAGTAATAGGTACTTGTTTTTTCAAAACAATAATTGAATCCAAAGCTGAAAATTGTTGACAAAAATGGCATCCATATACTATAATTTGACTGTGGTCAAAATATAGTATATGGATGTGAATTAGGATGGCAAGAACACCACAAGACCCTGAAATTCGAATTAATGAAATTTTAGATGTTGCACAAAAATGCTTTATTAATATGGGCTATCGTAAAACTACAATAAGTGGTGTTGCTAAAGAAATGGGTGTAGCAAAAGGTATGCTTTATTATTATTTTAAATCGAAGGAGGAATTGTTAGAAGTATTGCTGAAGCGTCATTCAGATTTGTTTTTAAGTGAAATAAAACAGATGATTGATTCAGAGAGCATTATGCCGTCTGAGAAAATTGGACGCATGTTTGAGATAGTAATTTATGGAGTTTTTTATCAAGATGGTGAACTTTTAAGTATTCTTTATGATGAGAAAAATTTGTATATTAAGGAAAAAGTAACTTCTTATTGTGGAAATTCGTTTATGAATATGGGGAAAAAAGTTATTGCGGAAGGCAAGGAAAAAAAAGAGTTCTTTGTTGAACAGGAAGAAGCAGTACTTGAATTTCTTATATTGATTTTAGGTTTTCTTATTGAACTGTTTTATAAAAAATTACCTGGTGACATGTTGCAAATGCGACTAAAAATGGCAGAAAATATGATCGAAAGTCTATTGCAGAGCAAGAAAGGATCCATTCATTTTAATTTATAAAATAAAAAATATGCGAGAGAAACCGTAATTCTAAAAATTTGTTTAGAGTTGCGTTTTTTTCAACGAATTATTTGACCGCGGTCAAATAATTATTAGGGTTATTTATAAAAGTTTTTTTGAATAGTATAGGGGAATATATAACTATAGGAAGTGGTAAAACGAAGATGTTGAATATTTTAAAAAAGAGAAAAAAAGCAGCTGTTTTGTTAGGTACTGTAATTATAGGATTTGCAGTGATATTTTTGTTGAGAGGAAAAGATGAAGTACCTGTAGCCAAGGAAGAAATTACTGTGGTACATACGATGACAATTGCTGCAAATGCTGCCACACAAAAATATACATATTCTGGGGAAGTGAGAGGACGTTATGAAAGTAAACTGGCGTTTCAGGTAAAGGGGAAAATTGTCAGTAGAAATGTACAGTTGGGAAGTTCAGTAAGTGCAGGTGATGTGCTTATGCAGATTGATGCTAAGGATATTGTGCAAACAGTAAATAACAATTCTGCGTTGGTTGATTCCGCACAATCGGAGTTGGAACTTGCACAGAGCGATTTAAGCCGTTATCAGGAATTAGTTAATGGAGGAGTTATCAGTCAGGCAACATATGATAAATATGTTAATGCCTATAATGTAAGTGCGTCAAGAGTACGACAGACACAGGCGCAATACGCGCAGAGTGTTAATGAGATGGACTATAGTTTGCTGAAATCTGATAAATCAGGTGTCATATCGAGTATTTCCGCCGAAGTCGGACATGTGGTAAGTCCGGGACAGGTTGTTGTCACTTTAGTACAAGATGGTGAACGTGAAATAGAAATTAATGTGCCGGAAAATCGTATTGAAGATTTAAGACAGGCACCGGATATTAAAGTGAATTTTTGGGCTTTAGGCAATGAAAGTGTAAGTGGTTTTGTCAGAGAAATTGCACCGATGGCAGATCCAAGCACACGGACCTTTAAAGTGCGGATTAGTATTCCAAGTCCACCAGCTGACATGAAACTTGGCATGACGGCAACCGTAAGTATACCGCGGAGCGGTGGTAATTTGATGAAAATTCCTATTGATGCAATTTATCAAAATAGCGAAACTCCGGCAGTTTGGAAAATTAAAGATGATGAACTTTCCTTGTGCCCGATTCAGGTTGGTAATTATGGATCTGATACTGTTGAAGTTTTATCTGGCTTACAAGAAGGTGACTGCATTGTAACAAAAGGTGTACATATGCTGACAGAAGGTCAAAAAGTAAAATCCGGTGGTGACTCGTTATGAAAAAAAGCTTCAACTTAACGGAATGGGCTCTAAACCATAAACAATATATATATTTCTTTGTGGTGTTGCTCTTTGTCGTGGGGATATTTTCGTATAAAAATCTTGGTCGGTTGGAAGATCCTGATTTTACAATCAAACAAATGGTCATCAGTGTGCCATGGCCAGGTGCAACTGCTGGTGAGGTGCAAGAACAGGTAACAGATAAAATTGAAAAGAAGTTACAGGATCTTCCTGGTTTGGATTATTTGAAAAGTTATTCTATGCCGGGGCAGACTGTAATTTATGTAAATGTAAAAGATACCGTTCCAAAGGAACAAATACGTAATCTATGGCTGGAAACTCGTAATATGGTCAATGATATGAAGGGAACTTTACCAGAGGGCGCGCTGGAACCAATCTTCAATGATCGTTTTGATGAAGTTTACGGTGTTGTTTATACATTGACGGGCAATGATTATAGTTATGAAGAAAAACGTGAGAAAGCAGAAAAAATTCGACGCATGCTGCTGGATACGCCGAGTGTTCGTAAAGTTAAGCTTATCGGTGTTCAGACTGAAAAATTTTATATTGAAATTGAAAACAGTAAACTTGCTCAGCTTGGAATTGATCCGAATCTGATTGCGCAGACATTGCAAGGACAAAATTCAATGATTCCAGCGGGCATGCTGGAAACACATTCAGATGATTTATACCTGAGAGTTACAGGAATGTTCGAGGATGCAGAGGACATTAGTAATACGCCTATTTCTGCACATGGCAAAACTTTTCGGTTGGGTGATATTGCAAAAATAACACGCAGTTATGCAGAACCGCAGGATCCGAAAATGTTTTATAATGGTGAGCCGACCATTGGTATTGCTCTTGCAATGGAGTCTGGTGGAAATATTTTGACGCTGGGGGATAATTTAGAAAAAACTGTTGCCCAGATAAAAAAGGAACTGCCAGCCGGTTTAACACTAAATCAGACAGTGAATCAACCAAAGGTTGTAGACTCGTCTATTAATGAATTTGTTCATTCGTTGGCTGAAGCCATCATCATTGTTTTAATTGTTAGTTTTGCGAGCCTGGGAGTACATTCGGGAATCATCGTTGCACTTTGTATTCCTCTGGTTATTGCTGCGGTATTTGGGTTTATGTATTTAGACGGCATATCTTTGCAGAATATTTCGCTGGGGTCTCTAATTATTGCACTGGGGCTGCTTGTAGATGATGCAATTATTACAATTGAAATGATATCAGTAAAGCTTGAGCAAGGCTGGACACGGTTTAATGCAACGTGCTTTGCTTATACATCTACGGCTTATCCAAGATTATGTGGTGCCATGGTTACTTGTGCAGGGTTTATTCCTATTGGTTTTTCGCCTGGCAGTGCAGCCGAAGCGGTAGGGTCAATTTTCCAGGTTATAACGGCATCGCTGCTTATCTCATGGATTGTTGCCGGTACAGTAACACCATTATTGGGATATCAATTTATCAAGGTAAAACCCATTGAAAGCAAAGATGGTGAACCTGAAAAGTCTGTATATGATAGCAGATTTTATAATAAGTTCAAAAAAATACTAATTTTATTTTTAACGCATCGTAAAAAGGTGCTTATCGTAACACTCATTTGTTTTATAGGATCATGCGCGCTTCTGGGGCATGTAAAAAAGGAATTCTTTGGCGCGACAAAGCGACCGGAACTTATCGTACAGCTGCAATTACAAGAAGGGGCTTCTTTAAAAAATATCGAAGCGGGAGCAAATCAATTTGCTCAGACGCTCAAGGGTGATGCAGATATTGATTATTACACCTATCATGTTGGTGAAGGAGCACCGCGTTTTGTATTGGCCTATGAGCCGGTATTTAATAAAACAAATTTTTCCGAGTTTGTTATTGTTGCTAAAAACAAGGAAGCCAGAGACAGACTGGATGCAAAAATAAAAGAAAATGCAGAGAACAATCTACCGGGGATACGCGTCCATACAAAACTTCTCAGCAATGGACCGCCGGCTGAGTATCCGGTTATGCTCAGGGTCAGAGGTTATGATGTTGATAAAGTACGGGAAATTGCTGAAAATGTACAGAACGTAATGATGAAAAACCAGGGGATAGCTAAGACAGCACTTAACTGGGATGAAAAATCAAAGGTGATTCATCTGTCTATTGATCAGGATAAAGCGAGGGCTCTCGGAATTACAAGTCAAACCATAAAAGGGGCTTTACAGACAAATGTTTCGGGTACGTCTATTGCTGAATTTAGAGAAACAGATAAGACGGTCAAGATGCTTTTGCGTTCTGAAAATTTGGAACGAAACGATCCATCAAATCTTAAAAACCTGAATATCCGTACAGCAAATGGTACATATGTTCCGCTCGATCAGATTGCTAAAATAAACTATGAAGCGGAAGAGGGACTTATCTATCGCTATGATCTCAAACCGATGATTATAGTACAGGGAGAAGTAAAATCAGGAGTAACGGGAAATGATGTCACACAAGCGGTATATGATGAGTTAAAAGATGTTCGCGATAATCTGCCGTTTGGGTACAGTATTGACTTTGATGGTTCAATGGAAAACAGTATTAAGGCATCTAAATATCTCGCTGTACCTATACCGGCTATGTTCATTATAATTATGCTTATTTTGATGACACAATTGCAGAGCATTCCCAAGATGGTATTAACACTTTTAACTGCACCATTAGGACTTATCGGGGTGTCAATAGGCTTGATTTTAACAGGACGACCAATGGGATTTGTTGTTCAATTGGGAATTTTAGCGTTGGCAGGAATTATCATGCGTAATTCGGTAATTCTTATTGACCAGATTGATCAATTGCTTAATGCAGGTCAAACACTTTGGGATTCAATTATTAATGCTACAATTATGCGATTCAGACCAATCTTACTTACAGCAACAGCAGCGATTTTGGCTATGATTCCATTGGTTTCAAGCGTTATGTGGGGAGCTATGGCTGTTGCTATTGCTTTCGGTTTAGCCGGAGCTACAATATTGACCTTATTGGTACTGCCGGTTATGTATGCAACATGGTATAAAGCGGAACCAAGTAAAGAAGGTCAACAAACTAAAGCAAGTTGGAGATGATAACTATGGATCAACCAGATACAAAGTCTTGTATACAGTATAAACAAATATTAGTTCCGATAGACGGTTCGGAAAATTCCTGTCGGGCTATAGCCGCTGCTGTTGATATGGCGGAATTATCTCAGGCAACAATCAGTATTTTATATATCTTGACTTTTTCGCAGCAAACTCCGTTGCAAAAACAAATTCACGGCGATAAAGTACCCCATGAAGTCCGTTCTAATCCTGTGGCATTTGCGAAAAGCATGCTAAAAGATGCAGGAAAATTAATTCCTAAGCATATTCCTAGGCATACGTATTATGAAATTGGTGAACCTGGGATTGCTATTACAGATTTTGCCCAACGTAATCATTATGATGTTATTGTCATTGGGAGTAGAGGCTTAAATTTCCTTTCTGGAATATGGCAGGGAAGTGTAAGTAAATATGTTACAGCGAATGCACAGTGTTCGGTTTTAATTATAAAATAGAAGGGGTTTTACAAGAGATGAGGTTTCGATTTTTAAAAAAACAATCATTTTTTCTGTTAATTGCATTATCTTTTTGTCAAAATGTGTCGGCAGAAATTAATTTGTCCTTAGATAATAGTGTCGCACTTGCGCTGAAAAATGATCCGTTTTTACAGGCTGTAGAGGCACAAAAGGAACAGGCTGTCTGGGGGGTAAAAGAGGCAAAGAGCAAGAAGGGAATATCGCTCGATTATCAGCATATTGACATGCGCTCGACAGCACCGCACACATGGCAAGCCACACTGGCAGCTGTTTCACCGTATAACTATTATAGCAATACAATATCTGCCAGTATTCCTCTGTATACTGGTGGACGACTTGAAAACACAATCGATGAGTCTAAGCTGTCGCTTGATGCATCTGAACTTGAAATTGATGCAACAAAACAAAAGCTTAAACTTGAAACTGACTTGAAATATTATGAGGCACTAAAAGCGAAAACCGTTTTGGATATAGCACATCAAATGGTAGATAATTTTAAGCAGCATCTAAATAATGTACAGCAAATGTATAATGCTGGAGTAGTGGCATGGCATGATGTAGTGCAGACGAAAGTACGTATGGCGAATGCGGAAAATAATTTGGTCAAGGCACAAAGTGACTATGATTTGTCCATTCGCAGTCTGAATAAAACAATGGGACTGTCGCTGGATACGGATATCAAGCTGCTGGATGTGCTTGAATACCAAAAATATGATTTAAATATAGATGAAATGACAGCAGAAGGATTGGAAAATCGCCCTGAAATGGCACAGCAGGAGATTGCAGTAAAAATACAGGAAAAGCAGATGAATATTGCCAAAAGTGCACAGCGTCCGGATGTGAGCATAAAGGGAACTATGGCTTGGGATGATGATGACTTTGCTGGAACCGATAATCGAGACTGGACTGCCATGCTGACAGTAAACCAGAATATTTTTGATTCGGGCAATACAGATGCAAAAATCAAGGCAGCAAAATCAGGGATTTTTTCTGCCCAAAATATACAGCAACAGACAAGAAACAATATTGCTTTAGAAATTAGTGATGCCTGTTTAAATATGAGGAAAGCCGAAAAACGAATTACAACGAATCAGGTTGCAATCGAAGAGGCAAATGTAAATTTAGATATTTCTCAAAAAAGCTATAGCGCAGGAGTTGATACGAATTTAGATGTCATGGATGCCGAGCTCGCACTTGATCAGGCGAAGACAAATTATATAGATTCACTATATGATTACAATATAAATAAAGCAAAACTTGATAGAGCTATTGGCAAAAAAGTAGAAATAAGAGAGTAAGAAAGATACGATGGCATGAGGAAGAGCGACGTTATTTCGTTCACTTTCGCGCTGTCAGCATTTCAATAATTCATTGTAGGCACCTAATTTCTGATCGTTTTTTTATAAATTACGATTTTACAAAAATGGTGCCTATTTTGTTATTATTTTTTGTGGATTTATAAATAATTAATCCTTAATTATTCAGGTGAATTCTAAAATCTAATTCAACGGTGCCAATTTATCTTCAGATGTCAGTCTCTTGCTTTTTCATGAATTTGTAGATTAATTGGGAAAGGTATGAAAAATGGCTGATTAACGATTCATATTGTTAGCGGGAAAAGTACATTTCTGTCCTTTAAGAGGTCGTTATCCGATATCAAATAAATTGCTGCTCATCGTAGGGCTTTCTCTTCTATTTCGCTAGAAAGCTCAACCAGAGCAAGCATAAAAATGTCAAAATTACTGTTAGAGGAAAACCCACACGAAAATACTCTTTGGCTGTAATGATAATTTGATTTTTTTTAGCTATTTCAACAACAATTAAATTTGCAATTGAACCAAAAATTGTAAGATTTCCCGCGAAAGTAGAAAACAAGGCCAAAGCCTGCCATTTTTGTGCAGCATTATCCACTGGAATATAATATTGCAATAAAAGTACTGCTGGTACATTGCTGACGAGATTTGATAAAACAACGCTGACCAAAGCAAAGAAACCAAGATTATTCATTTGTTCCATTGGTAGCAAAGTTTGTACTTGAAGCAGTAAGCCACTAGCTTTTACGCCACCGACAATGACAAATAGACCAATAAAAATAACCAGTAAGTTAAAATCTATGCTTGTGTAAACTTTATTTGGCTTAACTTTCCTGGTAATCAGTAAAAATGCTGCACCTAAACTTGTTGTTAAGACAATATCATAACCAGCTATATAGGATCCAATTACAAAAAATAAGGTTAAAATGGTTTTCCCTATTAAATAGGTATTTACATAAGGGGCTTGAAAAGAGCTGTGATCCAGCTTACCCTGTAACTTTTTATGATAAGCCATTGCAAGGAACAGATAGGTAAGCAGTAGTCCGATGCATACAATAGGAATGGCTACTTTAAAATATTCCATAAACGTCAATTTTGATAAACTACCAATTAAAATATTCTGCGGATTTCCTAAAAAAGTAGCAGCACTGCCAATATTAGAAGCCAAAGCCAACCCCATTAAATGCGGCAAGGGATCACAGTTTCCTTTATTGCATATAAAAATGATTACAGGTGTCAATAGTAGGCAGATAATATCATTGATGGCAAATGCTGACAAAACACCGCTAAGCAAAATAACAACGAGCAATAAAAGTTTCTTCGAATGTACATTCTCTAAAACGTGCTGCCCAATAAATTCAAAAAATCCGGCAATTTTTAAATTTGCTACAAGCACCATCATAGAAAATAAAATTACAATCGTTCGATAATCAACGGTTTTTACTGCATCGTCAAAGGAAATAATACCGAGTCCCATCATGGCAACCGCACCAATAATAGCTACCCCTGCTCGATCAATACGAAAAAAAGGACTTTTTCCCAAGGTGAAAACCAATAGCACGCCGCCTAAAATCACTGCCGCTGAAAAATTAATTTCTATCTGTGTCAATATTTAATCTCCTTTATACGATTTATCGATCTGCCCTTGTTGTGGTGATCCGCTCTTAGGATATGACCATCGGGTTTGTTCGTTTGAATCTGGTATCTGTGTCGTTTTCTGTGCCGCGTGCTTACTGAAGGCCTTGCCACCGGAAGGTGGTATGCTTTCCTTTTCGATAATAATCAGTTTGTTTTATTATATATGTATTAGATTATTCCTAAGCTGAACAGCTTCCGCTGCATGGCGATCAGTGATGTGTTTAGAATGATCTAAATCAGCAATCGTACGCGACACCTTAATAATTCGGTCATATGATCTTGCACTTAGACTCATCTTTTTAAAAACCAACTCTAAAAGTGATTCTGCTTCGGGAGTCAATGCACAGTGCCGCTTAAGCATCGCGTGACTCATTTGCGCATTACAGAAAATTTTATTTTTTTGAAGCGATTTAGCTGCACACAACGTGCTACCTCAACGCGACTACGAATAACAATCGAAGCTTCTGCTGGTTTTGTTTCTGTTAGTTCTTTATATTCGACGCGAGGTACTTGAATATGTATATCGATTCGATCTAGCAATGGACCAGATATTTTTTTTGTATATCTTTTTATTTCATTAGCGGTACAGGAACAAGCATGATCAGAATCCCCAAGAAATCCACACGGACAAGGATTCATGGCAGTGACGAGCATTAACGATGCA
>NZ_FNZK01000026.1 GCF_900109225.1 Propionispira arboris | reverse complement strand
AATCTGTGATGAATGGGGTTATGTGCCATTGGACAGAGAAGCTGCACAATTGCTGTTTCAAGTTATTTCCGACAGCTATGAGCGCAGGAACGTTGTTTTGACAACCAATCTTGAGTTCAGCCGCTGGGTGAGTATTTTTTATGATGAACAAATGACCGCAGCCATAATTGATCGGCTGGTACACCATAGTTATCTCTTGCTTTACGATGGCCCTAGCAACCGCATGCGCGATTCGCTTATGCGGCAAGATGGATAAAATTCCCCACCCATATAGGTGAGGAAAAACTTTTGCAAAAGTGAGGAATTTTCACTTGCAAAATACACCATATACTGTGTTATTTATCATTAAGCTTTTCACACCGCCATACTCTAAAAGTATTTCGATCAATTATTTACATTTTTTCTTTAATTAATATAACTCTTGCAACATTCTATCCAAACTATATAACAGACCTAAACCTTTTATTTTTTAAAAAGTTCAGGTCTGTTTTCGCTATTACAACGATAAAATTCTCAATATACTGCTAACGGCGAATTACATCAGCATCATCTAAATTAAAAATTTTGAAAATTGCTTACCTTGAGTGTTTATTTACTCTCAAATCATATATTTTTTAGTAATTATACAAAACCATCTTTTTCAGCCATTCTCTATACTTATTTATATATCCTTCTTTTAATTATATAATTGCAGTTAAAATACTTAACCCGGTTTTACCATCAATATTGGTAATTACGCTTGCTAGTTTTATATTTGCTTTCTCTAACACAGCCTGTATGTGATTAAATTCTGGGCAGTAAGCGTTTTTTGACGCTGGCGATAGCCTCCGTTTTATCTGTTTTTAGAGTTTTGTGAAATGCTTTCCATCGGTAAAAACGCGGCTTACAAATTACTAGCATCTGGACAGCTAAAGTGCTTTCGGTATAACCATGTCTGGAAAATTCCCAAACAGGGTATTATTGCATACATAAAAACACAAAGTAATTTAGTGTAAAAATTAGGACTTTGTATTCTTGCCAAGTCCCACAGTATAAATAAAGTTCCATCTGTTACACTATTTTTAATTTCTATCCGATAAATTTAAGTTTTAAATTTAAAATGACAACATCCATTTTATCGGATGTTGTCAAAATATTGTCAAAAGCGCTTTTCTGCTCTATTTTTATGCAATAAAAAAAGCTCCGCGCAAGCCACGCGAATCCTTGAAATTACTACTATCAGCGAGGGTTTGATTCGAATCCACGGTACCTTGCGATACAATTGATTTCGAGTTATCCAAAGATGTTTCTTAACCCCTTTGACAGCTTACACCCGATTGTAAATCAAGAATTCATCTATGTATATCGAATTATATATAACGGTGAAAAATTGGTACTATCAATAGTTTTTTGCAAATTCATATTTCATTCAACAATGAGTCTTTCATAATAATCATCAATTATAAAAATCAGACAAAAACTAATTAAGCCTTAAACCTATTTAAATATTTCATATTTCTCTACCGTATCAACAACATAATAACGGCTACGCCCAAAATGGCGATTTATATGCTGATCAAATATCATTAAGTTGCTTTTACTTTTCAAATATTTCCACCCTTAAATGCAGCATTATTTGCACGTTGCAATAACTACAAAAAACAAGACAACGAATTGTCCTCATTGCCCTGCATATTTTAATATTGTCACGTCAGTTTATTTGCAAATCAATTCTCCTTCAATAATATTGGGAGATCTTTTAGAAGTAATTTTATATCTTATTTGTTCTGGAAAATCTTTAAACACAAGATACGAAGGAAAAAAACTGTTGGTATTCTGTTTAAGATATTTTTGATTATAGCAAACTATATCACACTCATCGTCTTCAAAATATTCATAACAGAAAATAGTTTTGCAGTTATTGTTAAAATCATTTCTTTTACTTTCAATTATTTCATTATAAGACGGTCCAAATCCATTCAGATGTGGAATGCTAAAGCCTTTAGGTCTTATATCATAATCATAATATTCATCTATTGCAACCGTCTTTTTCGGTTTATAGACAAGTTCAAATATTTCATTTGCCACATTAAGAATATCGTCCTCTGGAATAGGCAGTTGCTTACGTACGCAAAGGTGATTTTTATTAATAAATAGTTTGACATCAATATCTTCATCAAAATCCGTCCCAATATTACAGAGCGCAAGATTAAGATAAACATTAGCATCAAGCTCAACAAAATATCTAGTTAATTGCATAAACTTGTCAATCTTCTGTTTCACGTTTCTTATTAGTTCATACTTTTTCTTTTCTTCATCACTTCCTGTTTCTGATTTACTTGGCTCCATTCCATATAGTCCACCACCCATAGGACTTTGTATTATCATCAAATTTCCCAAACAGTAAAAATCATTTTGTATATCAATGTGATTCTGTTCAATAAAAATATTAATGGCATCTTTACAATCGTCAACCTTCGCAGGCTCAGAAGGAAAAATGTTGTTAATAGCTTTTATCTGTTGTTGCCATATCTCAGGCATCATTATAGCATCGTTTTTCTTTTCCTTGTTAATTTTAATAAACAATCTAATATTTTTTATCTCTTCAATATTATCAATAATAGATTGTTTCATGTTTATCATATATGGCGAATTTAAAAAATTGGTATGAAATGCAGTTGGTGGATCTTTGGGAATTCTATCACATACACCGTTAATACATAATTTACTTTTCGCTCTAAAGTCAGTTCCTTCCCCAAACATCTTCAAAAAATGCAAAGATAAGTGATTAAGAAAATCTTTTTTAAAATCATCCAGATTAGAATATGTCCAATACAGTCCTTTATCTTTATATTTTTCCCTAAAAGCTAGTACTTTTTTATACTGTTCATTATCAATTTCAGATGGCTTAAGAGGGCAATCGCTAAAATATAAAAATACTTGCTTACCACTTTTTATAAGTTCTTCTATTTCCTCTTCTGTACCCGAACTATATGCATCCGTCGGGGTCCCAAATTTTGTCCAAAACACCGCGACAGCCGCATCACAAGAAAAAACAATTTGCTTATTGAGTATTTTTTGAGGATGGTCTCCTGATTCAGGATATGCGCCAGATGACCAATGAAGTACTTCTATCCTAGCATTATTTACTGAACCAAAAATTTTATTAAAAGTTTCAACTGTTTCTTTTATAAGATGTAATTCTTGCTGTACATCAGACGGGCACGATATAAGTAGCTCAAATTGTGTCATTGTTTTAGGCATTTTAATTCTCCTCGCTAACACTAACTGCTTTTTTCAACCATTTCAATAGATAGCTATATCATATATTATTATCTTTCCAAATAAATCTAATTAACTTTACTTATATTCCACATTTTCCTCAGCAACCTTCGGAACACTCACTATCCCATCATAAATTGCAGCTACTCACGATATCCAGCACTTATAATGTTCCAACGACTTTTCTTGACATGTATAAAATATATTTTATAGTTCAGCTAAGGTTAAGTGACAAAAAAATTTTAGCTCTATAAATTATCATAGAAGATCCAACCTACAGAGATTTTTCCTTCGCATATAATCTCAAAGGGCGATTTATAATCGCTAACCATAAATTTATTTCATAAAATCAAAAAAAGCTCTTATACTATTCAATATTTACTTAGGAAGAACCCCCAGCGAAGTTCAATCCAAGAATACCAAAATTCACTGTAATTCCTGCAAATTTAATGTTTTTTATTAAATTTTTTATGCCTGTATATATCATAAGGCATCCCCCCTTTATCTGCTTCGCTGAGTTGAGCTGGTGGTTCACCCATGGACCGCAAGGGTAGTCCTTCCTAAGCAAACATAGATATTTTTTATTATACTATATTCTCGTAATTCATGCTGAATTTTTCAACGTTTATTAGTCTGTATATTAATAGAACAAACTGCGCCTCAACAATTTCTAGATCTTCTAGCTTTTCCTCTCCCCCATGTTATGAAGTTTCTAGAGGACTCGTTATTAAGTAGCCCCAGGCGGTAAAAAAGATAAATTCCGGTTCTTTGTCAAGTGTTGTGGTAAAACATAAAGTGAGTTTTTAGCGAGGGGATTTCCCTTCGCTATTTTCTATTTTTATGCAGCCATATAAAGTATCTGATTTCTCATTCGTTTAAATTTCTGTATGCCATAAGAGCCATAAAATACAGCAAAGTTTATTTTATATAATCTTCAATCCAAGATTATATAAACACCATGATGACTTAAGATGATTATATGGCAATATATTCATTTTTCTTACGTTGTATAAGTTTATTGCAACTTATACATGCAATGCTTTTTTCAATAAACATTTAAGTAATATAACAAAACTGGAGGTAAAACAATCATGTTTGAACAATATAACGATCTAGTAACCGTAGAAGAGCTTTGTGAAATGCTTTCCATCGGTAAAAACGCTGCTTATAAATTATTAGCATCCGATGAACTAAAATGTTCCCGATCTAACCGCATCTGGAAAATCCCTAAACAAGGGGTTATCGAATATATTAAAAAACAAAATAATTTAGCGTAAATATAGAACTTGGCGATTTGCCAAGTCCTATATTTCGACTTAATATTATGCTATGATTATATCAGTAAAGTACATCGGACGGAGGATCTTATGGCTAAACAAAATAAAGAAACGCTCCATGCAAAAGGAATAGAAATCTCTATATTCTCGGAAGATTTTCAAAATGATTTCATTTCATTAACAGATATTGCACGTTATAAAAGTGAAGAACCAAAAGATGTTGTTAAAAATTGGCTTAGAACCAAAGATACCTTAGAATTTCTCGGATTGTGGGAACAACTCCATAATCCTAATTTTAAAGGGGTCGAATTCGACGCCTTTAGAAAAGGAGCTGGTCTAAACGCTTTTACTCTATCTCCACAAAAATGGATCAGCTCTACTAATGCAATCGGCATGATTTCAAAATCCGGGCGATACGGCGGAACCTATGCCCATAGTGATATTGCCTTTGAATTTGCCTCATGGGTTTCAGCTGAATTTAAGCTCTATATTATAAAAGACTATCAACGAATAAAAAGCGATGCAAGCAGTAAATTAGCACTTGGTTGGAACTTAAACCGTGAAATTGCAAAGCTAAATTATAAAATTCATACGGATGCCATAAAAGAAAACCTGATTCCCCAAAAACTAGCACCGAAACAAAAGTCCATGACCTATGCCAACGAAGCCGATGTCTTAAATGTAGCTTTGTTTGGCAAAACAGCTAAAGAGTGGCGAGACGAGTATCCTAAAGCTAAAGGTAACATCAGAGATTGTGCTTCACTTCATCAACTATTAGTTCTCGCTAACCTGGAAAGCTATAATGCCATACTTATTAAAGAAAATATCCCCCAAGAGCAAAGACTTGATCTTTTAAATAAAATGGCCATTGATCAGCTCAAAGCTATTCAAACCATAAACATTGATTCCATTCAAAAACTTAGTAAGCAATCCTAAACGGTACTCCCCCAATAACAATCGACGCCTAATCAAAATCAATGCGCCTTATTTGCGCCTTAACATTTAAAAACCATTGCCATTTCAAACCAACATTCACCAATCCTGACCCCCGTAAAGCCAGTAAAATCAATGATTTCCTATCAATCTACAATAATCACAAATAGTCCTTACGTCATTCGTAATAAGCAGGTCGTAGGTTCAATTCCTATCATCAGCTCCAGTGTTATCAATGCCTCCGAGGTTTTCGGAGGCTTTTTTGTTGTTCCAATTTAAATTCTGCGCCTTATTTTGCGTCTTAAAACCTAACCAATCAGTATTCAGGCAAAATCGTGCACTGCTGGAAGGTGATTGAGAGAATACGCATTAAGTATTATAATAAAATTATGGATTCAAAAAACAAATCAAATGGAAAAAGCGATGGATGCTGGCAGGCAAAAGCAGCATAAACGGAGGTAAAATGGAAATTTCTTCAAACACGAATCGATGTGCATCACAGCTAACGGCTGTAGTTACAAGCTTTAATCAAGGAGAGATGATTCAAGAGGCCTTAAAGTCGTTATTGAATCAAACCATCTTGCCGGATAAAATCATCATCGTTGATGATGGATCGACGGACGAAAAATCGCTGGACATCATAAGAGGGTTAGAATCAATGGTAAACCAAGTTCCAATTATGGTTCATCGACAGAAAAATTCTGGCGTTTCTGCGGCAAGAAATACCGGCATCCAACTCGCAAATACTACATTTGCATTGGTTCTAGATGGAGATGATAAACTGGAACCGTCTTTTGTGGAACAAGCATTACCTCATATTAAGAAATCCTCTGAAATTGTCGCTGTATCTTCATGGATGAAGACATTCGGCGTACTCCAAAGTATCGTATGCCCATCAGGTGGTGATATTCGAAAGTTTCTTTCTCATAATTGCTGTCCTGCAACGCATATCATGCGCTGTGAAGCATGGAGAAAATGCGGTGGATATGATGAAACGATGCGTACGGGATTTGAAGATTGGGATTATTTTCTCCGGCTACTTGAGACTTCGCCAAAGGCTCGTATTGCAATCGTAGAAGAAGCTTTGATTGACTATCGCACAGTACCGGCATCATCGAATGTCCGCAGTATGGATAAGAGATTAGAATTAATGAAGTATCTGATGGAAAAACATTCTAATGCATATGCTAAGCATATGGTCGATGTGATGCTTGATTTGGAAGCAATCTCCATATCTCGACTATACGCATGGGAAAGCGAAATGAAAAAACAAATTTTAAATTCGAATCTTAGTGATGCGTCGAAGAAGTTCATGAAATCTCCGAGTTATGGTGATGGAGGTATGGCTGCAGCAGTACGAATTGCTGCTAGAATATAAATAGATCAATTTAAAATGAGAAATCCGAAAAATATAGTACAATAGAGAAAATAATTCGGAAGTATCTCATTATATAAAAACACATAGTAATTTAGCGTAAAAATAAGGACTTGGCGATTTGCCAAGTCCTTATTTTTACTTACTATTATGCTATGATTATAGAAATAAAGTACATCGTGACACTATTTTTCAACGGCAAAAGCATTATCGTTTCTCCTGATATTATAGTGGATGATCGGAATATTTGACTCCTTCTATGATGCTGAACCCTACATCCCGTTTTTCCGGTGTCATTAACGATTTCATGGCGTAATGGACAATCCCCAGGCTGGAATTCCCCTTAAACAGCCGCGTAATGGTGTGTTTGTCTGCCCCACCCTGGTTCTTGTTCACCAGTTTTATCCCTACATCCATCTGACGATCATCCTTATCTTTACCGGTAATTCCAACCGTTTCCTGATCAATCTGATAGGTCAGCATCGGTAGTTCGATCATCGTCATCCATTTGGGAGCAGCAAATGCGGGTCTTGTGAAACCTAGAATCACTATGACAAGCAAATATGTAATGACTTTTATCACGGCTGTACCTCCACGAAAATATGTTTTTATACTTTTTCTCCACAATTTTGTTTAATGCTTTTAATATATGGAAAAATAGTACATTTTCCCCAGTCCGTTTTCTGAGCCTTACGTTGGAACCCAAAATGGCCCTGCCTTTCCTCTATGATTTGTTCGCCTCGATTTACTTGTTCAACCCGTTGGTAAGGAGTGAAGATATCAAACACACCACATACGCTTTGTATCTTCAAGTGGAACCGTTGATAAATTGCAACCATTCGTAGAACAAATAAAAAATAAAAATAAACTACACGCAAATTCTTTATATTAGTTTTCATGGTGCAAGCCTCCCTGTCATTTTTTTGCAGCCGACAGTCTCCGTTCATTTAACGTAAGCTCTATATTTCAGCTCGATATCATGCTATGATTATATCAACAAAAGAAAGAATCCGCTCAAAGCTATTCAAAAATTCAGGAAGCAAGCCTAAACGGTACTCCCCCAATGACAATAAACTTCTAATCAAAATCAATGATTTTCTATCAATTTACAATGATCACAAATAGTCCTTACATCATTCGTAATAAGCAGATCGTAGGTTTGAATCCCATCATCAGCTCCCTAGTAAATTCGAGAAAGAAGATGATTCATTGGCCACTATATTTGACATAGCAAAATTAGCAAAGACTTCTAAATCTACCGTTTCCAGAGTTATTAGTGAGCATGGTTATGTCAGTGAGGGAACTCGTTCTCGTGTTTTAGATGCAATAAACGAATTGAACTATATCCCAAATCAAATTGCTCGCCAGATGAAGTATCAACGCACTAATACCATAGGCTTTTTAGTAAATAATTATCATCCTACGGCCGGAGATTTTATAAATTATTTTGCCAATACCGCCAAGTCATATAACTATCGTGTAAACATATATTTTACAGGAACTCCCCAAGATGAATTAAAGGCTCTTAATCTATTGGCCACGCGCTCTCTAGATGGTTTATTTTTGTTAGCAAAAATAAATGATTGGGATAAAATCATTCCATATACAAAGTTTGGCCCCATTGCAACTTGGCGTCGAATTAAATCGGATAAGATCTATTCATCCTATATTGATCATTTTCCCCTATACATGCAAATCTTAGAATATATCTATGCCAAAGGAACACGCTTTGTCGGTCACATTTTAAATTGTGAAAAAAATTCTAATACCCAAGCTCGTTTAGAAGCAATACAAACCTTTGAAAAAACTCATTCCATGAATAATGATTGGATATTATTTTATACTGAGCAAAAAGATGCTGGCATTGATGCCGCCCATAAATGGATTGCAGCCGGAAAAGAAGCCCCCAAAACAGTTGTAATATATTCTGATTATGTTGCTACTGAATTCATTTCTATACTTAAAGAAAACGGCTATCAAGTACCTAAAGATTGTGCTATCTTTGGTTTTGATAATAGCACGTTCGGACGTTTACTGAATATATCTACAGTAGATACATTTCTTGAAAAACAAGCCATCAATGCATTTTACTATATTCATAATAACTTAAATAATACAAAGCTTACATACAAGAAAATCAATCCAAAATTGGTGTTTAGAGAAACTTGCTAGCAAAAATATCCATGCTTGTTATCTTTGCTATAAGATATTTTATAAACACGCATAAAAAAGCAGTTCTCCATGTATTTTTATATAGATGGAGTACTGCTTTTTTTACATCAATTATATATTAGACTATCTTTTTTTTGCTGCATTTCGCCAAAATATCAGCAGGAATTTCCTGACCTAGTCCCGGTCGGTCTGGTACTGTAATATAGCCATTAACAGGCTGATCATCATAAACACCCAAGCTTCTTGTAAAATCACTTAAATTACCTATATGGTGTTCATGGATGCAAAAATTAGGAATTACTGCTTCTATTTGTATTGCCGCTGCACAGGAAATAGGTCCACCACATACATGCGGTTGAACTAAAACATCATATATTCTAGCCATATCACATATTTTTTTACACTCAGATATTCCTCCGCAAGTAGCAAGATCTGGTTGAATTACATCTAAAGAGCGATTTTCTAAAAAAGGCTTAAATCCATAACGTGAATAAATCCTCTCACCAGCAGCTAAGGGAACATTTACTTTATTTTTCAGTTCTTTACTTAATTGTGGATTCAAAGAACCACATGCTTCTTCCATATAATAGATATTTAAATCTTCGATCAACTTGCTAATTTGAAATGCTGCATTAATATCTGTCTTGGCATGCAATTCCAAAATAATATCTACTTTATCTCCAACAGCTTTTCTTATGGCTACTAATCTATCACGACACAATTTTAATTTGTCAAACGTTAACAACCCATCATTTCTGTAATTTTTATTACCATTTTCATCACGCTGCAATGGATCGACTTTAATCGCTGTATAACCATCTGCAACAGCTTTCTGAGCAGCTAAGCCATACGCTTCTACACCGCCGAGAGGAAGCGCCTTCTTCCCCCAACCAAACTGAATTTGACTAGCATATGCTCTTATTTTATCACGGGTTTTCCCACCTAACAATTCATAAACAGGAACATTTAATGCCTTACCCTTAATATCCCAAAGAGCAATATCAATTGCACTCATGGCCGCAAAAATTAGTGTACCACCACCTTGTCCCCAGAAAGTATCTCTGTATAAACGATCCCAAATTTTTTCGATACAGAAAGGATTTTCACCTATAATCAATTTAGCAAAATCTTGAACTTGCCCGATACCTCCTAGTTTAGCATTTCCATAAGCTACACCTGCTTCACCAAAACCGCTGATCCCCTCATCCGTATTTATTCTTATAAAAATCGGTTCATTTGGTGCTGTTTTATCAAAGTCCGCACAAAATATTTCTACATCTGTAATCTTCATAAATATTCCTCCTGAACTTAATCGTTGTACTAAAACTATGGTTATACACTTTGCAATAACAAAATACTACTTTACAGTTGTGACTATTTTCGTTTTAATCAATAATTTCTAACAATGTATCCTGGATCGTCAACCTGTCTTTTTTTGTGATTATTAGATTATCCATTACACGATTCAATATGACAATAATGACTGTCGTATCATAACCTTTTTCTTTCAGAAGATTTAAATCAACCTCGATCAACAAATCACCTTTTTTGACTTCCATTCCAGTTTTTATATGTGACTTAAACCCTTCTCCTTCCAGCTTTACAGTATCTATACCAATATGAATCAATATTTCTTTGCCACTTTTACTAGTGATCCCAATCGCATGACCAGTAGGGTATACCATTGATAGTACGCCATCAACAGGAGAATGTATCGCTCCTTCCTGTGGTATTATCGCTGCTCCGCCCCCTAGAGTTCCTGATGAAAATGCTTCATCTTTAACATCTTGCAATGGAATCAATGTACCTGCCACTACATTTTTAACTTCTTCTTTACCATTTTCTACTTCTTTTTTTGTTTCTTCTGCAACACTTTCTACTGGAACAAACACATAAGTCAATACAAAAGAAAGGACTAATGCTATCATTGCTGTAATAATTGCATTGATTATATTATTAGGATTGTCACCAATAAAAACTGGCAAAGACAAAAAGCTTGCTGAAGCAATAGCATATCTTACAACACCGGTTATTCCGGCATAAAGACCCGCAATACCCCCTGAAACCATAACACAGAGCAACGCTCTTTTATATTTTACCGTTACACCATAAAGTGCAGGTTCCGTTATTCCTGATAAAGCTGTAATTCCTGCTGAAATGGCCACTTCACGTTTTTCTATCCGCTTTTCTTTAAATGCGATTGCTAGTGAAGCACCACCTTGTGCAATATTGCTGCCAAGCATCCCTGGACCCATAAGTGTTTCATAGCCAAATCTAGACACTGACAAGATAGCAAACGGTGTTATCGATAAATGCATACCAGCCATTACCAGTAACGGTGAAAAGGTTCCCATTAACATCGGTACAGCCCAAGGAACATTTTCATTGAGTATTTGTATAACATAGTAAAGACCTTCACCTAAGTATCCACCTAAAGGCCCAATTACAATTAAAACCACAGGGGCTGTTATTAAAAGGGTTAATAATGGTCTAAACATCGTCTTGATTAATTTAGGCGTGTATTTGTCCACAACCTTTTCCACATAGCTCATAAACCAAACAGCAAAAATAATAGGAATAACCGTTGCACTATAGGATACTAATCGCACTGGCAAATCAAAGAAAGAAACTGCTTTACCCGCACTAACCATGCTCATAAAATTAGGATGAAGCAGTATCCCTGCTATAACCATTGCCATATAATTATTGGTCTTAATTCTCGTTGCAAAACTATTGGCAATGAAAAACGGTAAAAAATAAAAAGTAGCATCCGAAATAAAATAAAGTATCTTATAATTTTGCGAATCACGACTCATTCCCGAAAGCACCAGCAATGCAAGCACAACTTTTACCATACCACCGGCAATCAAAATAGGTAAAATAGGCGCCATAATTCCAGCCAGTGCGGTCAATCCTTTTTGAAATATCTCTCTAATATTGAATTTTTGTTTTTCTTGGTTACTTGAACAATCACTAAAATTCTCTAACCCTTGTTTTAATAAATCATTATAAAACGTATCGACTTCTGCACCAATAATAATTTGTGACTCTGCTCCAGATTGTACTATATTTATAACACCTGGTATATTCTTTAATGCTTCCGCATTAAATTTTTTTTGATCTTTTAAAATAAATCTCAATCTAGTCATACAATGATAGAGGTTTACAACATTTTCAATACCGCCAACATTTTCTATAATTAGATTAGATATATTTTCTTGTTTCAAAATAAACCCTTCTTTCTCCAAGTAAACTTAAAACTCAAAATATAAAGTTTCTTAATTAAAACAATATGAACCGATAACTCAAATTTTTATGACGAAAAGCTATGATTGCAACAATTATCGAAATTTTCAAATATTAATTAATGAAATTTATACATACTTTTATATTTCTATTATTTTTTAAGGGTTGATTAATTTATAGAACCCTTCGCATACTCTATCATACTGCATTGCCAAAGACTATAAATTAATCATCACCCTCCCGTGTATATACCAACTTTTTTAGATTATCACTCTCCGTTGTCATAAATACACGAATTATCTAATTACAAATTAAATTGTATTATCGATATTTGCAGCTACCTGATCATGTACTTTTACACCAGCATCTAGCAATTCCTTGATTTTTCCAGAAAACTGTGGTAGATATTTTTTATTTGCCACTAGCATTTCATCTAGTAAATCCTTCGCTTTCTGCCCACTTGGAATAAGCGGATTTAATATAAACGCTTGTAAAGCTAAACCATAATCACCCGTTACAGCTGCTTGAACTATTATCAACTCCATATTCTTCATCACTTGCAGCCAGCCTCGTTCTGCTGGTGAAAAAGGACCAAAGACCATTGGAACAGCACCAGATGCACCGATTTGTGAAGAAACTTCCACTATCTGATCGTTAGGCAAATCCGGAACAGCACCATTATTTACAGTAGATACAACCATTTGTGTTTTCTTGTTCCCATAAACAGACGCAATAGCTTCACAAGCTGCATCAGAATAATGTGCGCCGCCTCGTTCTGACAACTGTTTAGGCTTATAATCCAGTTTAGGATCTTTATACAACTCAAACAGCTCTTTTTCAATCTTCATAACCTGCTGCCCACGTGTACCTTTTTCACTTTCATACTCTTCCAAGCCATGTTTGAGCATTTCTTCCTGACGGTAATAGTATCTATGATAACCGCATGGAATCATTTTCATTTGAGTTAATTGTTCCCTAAAGAATGGAACATTAAAAATATTTTTAGGTAAACCAGCATCTTCACCATCATACATTTTACTGATGATTTCCAATGTCATTTCTTTACCAGTGTTATCCCAAACGCGATGCCAATGGAAATGATCAAGCCCTGCAAATTTATACGTAAGTTCATCTAACGTTTTCTCAATCAATTTTGGTTCACTAATCATTGCCATAACTGGTACATTACATAAACCGATGACTTTATTCCAATGCCCATAGGAAACAATAGCTTCTGTAAGCATTCCGCTTGGATTCGTAAAGTTAATTAGCCAAGCATCCGGGCATAATTCCTTCATATCTTTAACTATATCAAGAATTACTGGAATCGATCGAAAAGCCTTAAATATACCACCAGCACCATTCGTCTCCTGACCAATCATTCCATAAGAATTAGGTATTCTTTCATCTTTTATACGTGATTGTAAAAAACCTACTCTAAACTGGGTAGACACAAAATCAGCATCTTTCAGCGCTTTACATCTATCTATTGTCAAATGAATATCCCAATCCAAATTTGCAGCTTTGACCATTCTCCTGGCCATGGCTCCAACTATTTCCAACTTTTCTTTTCCTTCTAAAATATCAACTAACCAAATTTCTTTAATAGGCAATTGATCACTACGCTTAATATAACCTTCTATTAATTCCGGAGTATAACTAGAACCCCCACCGATAGTAACTATTTTTAATGCATTCCTTGACATACCTTTCTACCTCCTTATTTATATTCTTAAGATAACATCATCTTAAGTTATGGGAACATTCCCATGTCAAGATAATTTTTTAAATATTCTTTAAATATTCATGATCATTTTTCTCTGACTGTTTTCGTCATTTTCCTTTGCTGTCTTGCATGCTACGAATGAACGATCTGGGTCGTCTACTATATTTAAATTCAAATATTGAATTTATTGACCCCAGTCAATTTCTCACTAAATTATAGAACAGCAAAAAAACACTTTCAGCACGGCATTACCGCTATCTGAAAGTGTTTTTTCTGTAAAATATACAAACATATGGTTGGTAAGCTAATTGAAATATGTCGATCTGTGAACGAGGAGATTAAATCAAAACGTTTCGAAACAAATCCATATAAAGTCCATCCGGCGAAGGTAATCATTGCACCATACATATCATTACTGTAAAGCCGCAGGCATGCAACGCATAAAGACTGTACAACGCCCCACGAAGCCAACAAAACCTTTCCAGCTGCTTTTCCCCAAAGGAACTCCCTTGATTTCCGGAATAATCCCGTTTTCGAGCAAATAATTCGTTAAGATTGTCGCTGGAATGCCGAACGTATCATATTCCCCCATATCAACCTTAACTCCCTGTGTAGTTAGCATGATCACCTTATCGCTTGACAATTTTTACAGTAACCATAAAAATATATTTGGCAATCCACTACTCGAAAATCATTTAAAACTTGCTTCTTTCTCTTAACCATATTCAGCACCTCCTCAGTTGCTTCATCAGTTACTTCAACAATTGCCCCACATGACAGGCAAATCATATGATGATGCTTTTGTTCAGATATTTCATAGTATGCTCGTCTATTCAATAAATCCAGTCTTTGGACAATACCTACTTGTATAAATATTTGCAATGTTCTGTATATAGTTGCCACTCCAATTTCCGGATGAGCCTCATGCACAATATCCAATATATCTTCTACAGTAAAATGAAGATGTGGTTTATTATTCATCGAATTAAAAACGATTTCACGTTGTCGAGTCATTTTATACTTTCCATTTATAATTTGCTTTAAATCACTGACCGTCACTTGTGCCGCCCCCTCCCAACCCACATACTGCTAAAAAACAACTGCACTCGATTATTTCATTCTTTCCTTTACAAACAAACAGTATCCACTGCTCATCAAATCAGCTCGCCCTGTATGCCAATTAAATTGATATGATTTAACCATAACTTACTAAAATCTTTTCAAGTTATGCATGCAACCTTTCATATGGTGCCCGTGATTTTCGTGATGATCATCATCGTGATGATGTTTCAGTAAAGCATCTTGTGCCTCCGGCATTTCATCTTTTAATAGCGTAATCATTCTGTCCATATAATCTGCTAGATTTTTCTGTTCTTCCTCGTTAAGACACTTAAAAATTTCTTCTGTATTTTGGTCACATTTCAGAAAATTTTCATTTGCTGTTGCTGCTTCCATTCCCTTTTCTGTCAATTCAATATCCAATGAACGACGATCCTCTTCTGATTGAGTCCTCGTAATATCGCCATTTTGTTCAAGTTTTCCTAATAATTCCCCCATAGATTGAGGCCGTATCCCAAGTAAAAAAGAAAGTTTCTTTTGACTCATTTTAGGTTCTATTTTAAGCAAAGAAAGAACTCTTCCCTGTCCGTGATAAGGACTATGCATATGATTTCCTTTCATGTGATGGTGTCTGTACATCATTAAACGACTCAAAATAATAAGCTGCTCCATTAAAGTGATTTTTTCTTTTTCCATAACTAATCTCTCCTTATATCATTATCATCAGGTACCTTAATATCATTATAATAAGGTACCTGATAAATGTCAATATATTTTATAGATTTTTAATTTTATTTCATTCTTACTTATTTGTATAAAAGGAACTATTGTAAGCGTAAAATCGGTTCTTTCCAACATTAGTTGATTTTCTATAATTTTCACTATGATAGTTTAGCTTTTATTATTGCTTAATAGATTCTTTCAACTAAAGTTGGAAAGAACCATAAAACCAAACAGCGTATACAACCATAAACATTGATTCCATTCAAAAACTTAGTAATCAATCGTAATGTATATGTATGTTAGCAGGGTTGAGAGCATTTTCAAGGAATATATTACAGTAAATAAAAAACAATATTGCTATCAAAACAATAGCATGCTATAATATCTATAGCATGCATGCAATAAAATTTACGAAGGATGTGTTTTTATGCCAGTAATTACAATGCAAATGAAAAAAACAAAACCAGAAACGAAAAAATTATTAATTGAAAAATTAACTGCCGCTGCAGTTGAAGTTACGAATTCACAACCAAGTTCTTTTACTGTCTTTATTGAAGAATATGACCCTGACAGTATTGGTATTTCCGGACAACCATTAGTTGAAAAGTTAGCAAATAAGTAATACAATAATTATTCTAGAGCCAGCATCTTTTATAATAAAAGATGCTGGCTATTCACAAAAATTTAATTTATCCGAGGAGGAATACTATGTCGATTCCATGTCCCGGTAAGCCGGTTCGAGGCTCAAAATCTGGAATTCCAATCATGGCACTTTTTGATTTTTTAGGTAGAAATTGGGCTATGGGTATCATCTGGAATTTACAGAAAGGTCCGACCACATTCAGAGAACTTCAGGAAAGATGCGAATCCATTTCTCCTTCAATATTAAACAGTCGTATCAAAGAATTGAGAGCCGCTGATATTATAGAGCGTACCCTTGATGGGTACCAATTAACCATCAGAGGCAAAGAGCTGATGGAGTTATTGCGGCCCTTTGGTGAATGGTCACGAATCTGGTCCAAAGAAGTCTTTAATTTCTCCAAAACACAAGAAAAAAAATAGTATATGGAGGATTGTTATGATTCAAGATATAGCGCCCAAAGTATTCAATAATAAATTTGAAAACAAACAAGCCAGCAACAATGATATTTTTCTAACTTACGAAAAAAACAATATTTTGATCCGCGAAAACAGCGATCATCTATGCTATCCACGTTTTTCCGACTTCTCATCGACCTATCCTAAACTTATCGAAAATGCTCAATTTTTATTCACAATTGATAGCACAAATTATTTCCTTGTAAATAATCCCCATCTTAATAATATCTCTGGTTGGGCATATGCTAATATCCAACAATTACGTTCAGAATCTGAATGCTGGCGTTCTTTTGCCGGAATTGTTGGGTATCAATTAAGCCAATGGTATACACAACATAGATATTGTAGTCATTGCGGAAAACTTATGAAAAAATCCAGCAAAGAGCGTATGCTCCACTGCGAAAATTGTGGTCTTCAAGTTTATCCGACAATTTTCCCAGCCATCATTGTTGGTGTATATAATGATGACCGTTTATTACTTACCAAATATGCGAATCGCAACCATGCACGTCATGCTCTTATTGCTGGATTTGCCGAAATCGGTGAAAGTTTCGAAGAAACGGTTCGCCGTGAAGTGATGGAAGAAGTGGGCTTAAAAATAAAAAACCTTACATATTATAAAAGTCAGCCATGGCCTTTTTCTAATACTTTACTTGCAGGTTTTTTTGCTGAACTTGATGGTGATGATAACGTAACGCTTCAAGAAGATAAGTTATCTCTTGCGATTTGGAAAGACCGTGAAAATATTCCGCAAGAAGATCTATTGCAAATAAGTCTCACGAGTGAAATGATCGAAGCATTTCGTACGAAAGCAGTCTCTTTATAGAAAGAGTTCATTTCCCCCTTGAAAGACAACTGTTACCAGCCACGCTGCAGAGCATAGCTGCATATCGATTAATCCAATATTTTTTCTATATCGGCTGCAAATTTATGTGGACTCGTTATCGGAGCATACCTATTTCTTACTTTCCCCTGAGAATCTACCAGAAATTTTGTAAAATTCCATTTGACCGAATCCCCCAGCCAGCCGGGAGCCTGCTTAGTTAAATACGTAAATAACGCATGAGCATTTTCACCCTTCACATCAATTTTTCCAAATACCGGAAAAGTAACACCATAATTGACTTGGCAAAATTTTTGAATTTCTTCATTCGTCCCTGGTTCTTGCTTGCGAAATTGATTGCAAGGAAACCCTAAAACCATAAAATTTCTCTGTTTATATTTCTGATATAGTTCTTCTAATTCTTTATATTGTGGAGTAAAACCACAGTTGCTCGCCGTATTAACGATCAGTAAAACTTTTCCTTGATATTCAGCTAACGATTTTATCTTGCCCGTCGCAGTAGGAACTTCAAAATCATAAATTTCCATAATGATTCACCTTCCTATTTATATAAGATTACCTTCTAATTATACTGACGTTCCAGTTGCTCTTTTATTGCAACAAATTCCATTCTGCAAAGACATAGCCTAAGCAAATGAGAAAACATCCTATCGTTTTCTAAGCATAAACTTTTCGCCTCTAATGAACCATCAACCTATGGCCCAGCTACGGGTTAAGCAAAATACCTGTCGTAAAAAATAAAAAGCTTCCAAATTGGTAAGAATTATACTACATTCAAATCCATTAGGGAGTTTTTTTGTTCACGAAAAATCAATTTATTCTTCCATTTTATTAAGGGTTTCATCCATTGAAATACAAGAAGCATATCTGGTGTTCCACATATATTCATTGTAATACTTATAGCTCTGTTCCGAAGTCATAAAATCATTATCAACCGTTGAATTTGCATACGTTGGTATGGTTATGTTAAAGCCATGTTCAAAGCCGCATTTCACCGTTGCATCAATACAATAGTCTGTTTGAAGACCTACGACGATTACTTCTTTTTCATTTTTATTTTTTAAATAATCCAATAAACCTGTATCTCTAAAAGCACTGTTAACTGACTTATCAAATATTTTTTCTTGGGAAAATGGTTTAAATTCATCGTAGATTTCAAATCCATCGGTTCCTTTTGTCAACTCACAGCCTGCACCATCATCATGGCGTACATAGATTATCTCAAGCTTATTTTTTCTGGCTGCACATATCAATTTTTTGATATTGGAAACAAACAAATCAAATTTGTACAGTTTCTCCGTTACGATCAACTTTTGTACATCAATCACCAGTAATACCATTTTCATCCCTCCATCTATCAAATATAACACATACCCATTTTTCTTTCAATTTGATCAAAATGCTCCTGCATTCAACAAAATAATACTCGAGCATTTATTTTTAAAGGAAAATCGATATATTTGTCTAATAATCAAAGTAAGTTTAATAAAGCATCAAATATGGGGAGATGTTTTATATGTTTTCAAGCCAGTATAAAAAATTTTTATTTCATTTAAAACCAGTTTCTTTAGATTCTTTATTATTGTTAAAAGAAAAAAAACAATTTCTACTTGCTGATGCTATACGATATTTAAACCGTAAACAAACTACAAATTATCTATATCAAGAAATACATTTTAACTATATGTCAAATATTTTTCAATATGCAGATTATAACCTTCTGACATACTTAGTTATTTGGTGGTATAGAACAGGAAAAAATTACAATACGATCCTGTGTGAATTTAAAGCTTGGAAATATGCGATTCAGAAAAACATTTCCCAACATGATAATACCGAATTGATAAATGTATATGATTCACTCATAAAAAACCATAAAAATTTTATAAAAATTGCTGAATCAAATATAAATTTATTGAAAAATCAATCAATATCTAGTAACACTATGCTAAAAGATCAGTTTTTACAAATAATTTTAGCAGGAGAAAAAACAACCGCATTAGATTTAACTGAAAACCACGTACATGATAAAGAGACGTTAAAAGATTTTTATCTCACTGTAATTCAGCCTTGCTTATACGATATTGGTTATTTGTGGGAAACGCAAAAAATCAGTGTTGCTCAAGAGCATTTGGCGTCTGCAATCGTTATAAATATCATGACGGCATTATACAGCCAATATGTATTGGGTGATCACAAAAAAGGAACCGCTATTTTAGCTACAATTTTTAATGAATATCATGAAATTGGTGCGAGAATGTCGGCCGATCTCTTAGAATCGGATGGTTGGGATGTGCATTATTTAGGCAGTAATACGGAAACAAATTTATTATTAAAAGAAATAGATCTTCTAAAACCTGATATAATCGGACTCAGTATTTCAATGCCCTATAATCTAGCGAATGCATTTGAGATCATTCAGTCTATAAAGAAACGTACGCCACCCAGTACATTAGTCATTGTCGGCGGAAATATATTTAATTACGCTCCTGATATCTGGATCAAATTAAAAGCTGACAATCTTGCAAGAAATGCCGAAGAATTTTTAAATCTAGCCAATAATCACTGGTGTAACCTAAAAAAGAACACTGCTACGAATGAAAAAGCAGTGGTATTATAACCAGATAAGATTATCTAAGGAGGCTGCTCTGTGCATTATTCTAAGAAAGCCGAACATATCTACGCCATCATTTCAAAATTAAATAATGAATTAGCGAATTGCAATCGAGAATTAGAACAAAAAAATTATGAATTGAACTGTGTGAATAAAAAATTTTCACAAATGTTAAATACGGATTATTTAACAGGTTTATTTTCTCGCAAATTTATTCAAGATAAATTAAATTATTTCATCACGACAATTGACCCAACCATTTATGACACCTGTATTATGTTTGGCGATATTGACTATTTCAAAAAAGTGAATGACACCTATGGGCACACGAGCGGTGATCAGGTTTTAATTACTGTTTCCAAAACAATCAAAGAATCCATACCAAAAAACAGTTTTGCGGGACGTTTAGGTGGAGAAGAGTTTTTAATTATATTAGAAGATCTTAACACGGAACAGGCAAAAATAATTGAAAATAAAATCCGTCTAAGTTTAACAAACATCCAAATAAATAATCACTTTCAAGACATTACATTAAGCTGGGGAATAACAAAAATAAAAAAAGGCGACACCGTAGATTCCATTCTAACGCGTAGTGATAATGCGATGTACAACTCCAAAAAGTCGGGGAAAAACAAAAGCACAATTTGTTGATTTGATCAAAACCCCACGAAGCAATGGACGCATATCTGGCAAAATCCCAGGCATGCGTCCTTTATTATTCGGAAAGAAACTCATTTTTATGATTCAATTTCCATTGTTTATTTAATTTATGTGCTGCTGCCCATAAAATAATCGCCGCCAAGAAAAAAACCAGCTCTACCGCGATGCTCATCCATTCTCCTGTAGAAAGTAGGTACCAAAATTTTTCCGAAGTTTTCCAGACACTAAAAAATGGTAATATAAAAAATAAAGTGGCACTAATTTTTAATTGCTCAACCCACGCCACTTTAACTGACCGCCGAAAAGCATGACATATCATGATCCCCCAGGCAAGAAAAAAGATCCCCACTTCCATATCTTCGCGCCCGTTCAGTGATAGTGGCAATAGTCGATTTGCCCAAAAATAGGCACTGACAGCTACGATACAACCACAAACTACCGCAATATTAAAAGACTCAACTTTTTTGAAAAAATTTTGTGTTCCAGCGCTTGCTCTTTCATATACTAATCGGCGCTTTATTGTGAAAAAAACCAAGCCCGTAGCAATCATACCGCTGCTAATCAGTCCAAATAAAAAATATCCCCAAGCCATTGGATAGCCGCCAAACTTTGCAATATGAAGCCCAACCATCGACCGAACAATTACAGCCTGGGTATCCCATGTATTTTTTGTAATAAGCCATTGCCCTGTTACACCATCAAAACTAGCACGGTCTGTAATGGCCAGCATCCGATCATCTACACGGCGCATAAAATGAATAACTGCATTTTCTGTATTTGGCTGTTTGATTTGAACAAATGCCAACTGCCCTTCGCCCAGTTCTTGTTCCGCCACTGGTAAAAGTTCTGCTAGTGGATATAATTTCGCCCATACCTGACTTTTCGGCCGCTCAACACTTTGTAGAAATTCCGTCCAAAATCCACCTTCGTTTTTGTAAAACGTATGCAGCGCAACAGGCATCACTTCTGTAAACGCCATAACAAGCCCCGTATAAGTAATGATCACGACAAACGGCAACGTCATTACTCCACTCATTGTATGAATACTAAAAAAATTCTTTCGCCAACGAAAAGAAAAAAAATCAAAGATCACTTTTTTTCGAATTGCAATACCTGAAAAAATCGCCATGATCATCATACCACCAGCAATGCTAACAATCCAGATTCCAAGTGGCTCATGGTGCAACTGGTAATGAAATTCTGCGAAGAATTCGCCCCCTTTTGTTTGGCGAACGTTTAACGTTTCACCTGTTTCGGGATGTACGTACCGCTCAAATTTCTGTCCATTCTTTTGCCAGGAAATTTCCAGTGACTTTGTCCGTCCTTGCGGCAAAATCACAAACCACATATCTGCATCAGAGGCATTTTCCTGTAAGGCTTTTTCAGCTGCTTGCAGAGCCTGTCCATGATTAGCTGCCGCCACGCGTGCTTCTGGCGTCATCCAATAGGTAATTTCAGGTGCAAAAACAGACAATGTTCCCGTAAAAAATACGATAAACAACAGCCAACCAAAAAAAAGACCACCCCACGTGTGAAAATCACGCATCGTCTCGATAACCTCCTTCACTGAAACAAATAAAATCCACCGACAATCAATCTACTGACGAGCGTAACGAATAAAAAATTTCTCCATACCAACGCCACGTTTACAACCGAAAATGCATACCATAACCCGAATACATAAAAAATGGGGGCAAGCCACTCGCAAAGAAAAATCGTCTCCAAGGCTCCGAATAAATTGGCAAGTGACAAGATCTTTTCCATAAAATACGTCAAACTTATACCACCTGCTATTGCAGCTAAAAACCGCATAAGCATCACAAGTACAGGGCTTGTGTGAAAGAGAAGTTCTTCCACACAGACCCATTCTGTCTTTATTTTTTTTATCTGCATAAAGCCACCTTACAAATCAATTGACATCGATAACTTATATGTACGTCCATTGCCTATCGTCAAATAATCTTCTCTAAACAAGCCTGACCAATAATTTTTATTTGTTAGATTTTCCACGCTAAAGCGCAGCGTAGTCGGATTTCCCTGCAATGACGTTTTATACTGCAGCCCGGCATCGAATCGCATCCAGGAAGGAATTTTCGCTGTATTATTATTGTTTGTATACTGCGATCCTGTATAAACCAGGCGTGTATCAAAACTCAAACCTTGCACATGTGGTACGGCATATTCGAAACTAACATTTGCTTGCCAAACCGGAACTCCATACGCTGTTTTTCCATCATTGGTTCCACTTTGCGTATGAGTCTGCACTCCACGCATATAGGTGATACCACCTAAAATGGACACTTCGTTATTTAGGTTGCCAAAAGCACTCCATTCAATCCCACGATTTCGCTGTTTTCCAGATTCATTATAGGTATTGCTCAAACTGTCTTTCAAAAGGCTTGGTTTCTTAATTTGGAAAAAGCTCAACGTATTAGCAAATGTTCCATTTTCCCACTTCACGCCAACTTCTGCTTGTTTTGTTTTAAACGGTGCAAATACCTCACCATAATTCGCTGCCGCTGTATCGGTAACCGTACTACCTTTGCTTAAACCCTCGATATAATTTGCATAAAAAGAAACTGGTTTGTCCCATGGTTTAAAAACAAACGCAATCGCCGGGGTTACGGCATTTTTATTGTAAGAAGCTGTCCTTGCTCCTGTGGAACGATTGTAATTTTTACTTTCAATCGTCTGGTTGCGTACACCTAATGTCAGATTGTATTTATCTCCGCCAAAAGACAAAGTATCCGCAAAAGCAATACTGTTCAAGGTACTTTCTGCCGTTTTGGGTGCATCCGATGCAACTGCAACAAGCAATGGGATAACCGGATGATAAATATTGGACGCATAGCGTGCGCTTTCGGTGTAAGCCGACCCGCTCTCTGTCTCCAGGCGCGTAGCACTCATAACCATTTTATGATTTACCATCCCTGTCTTAAAGCTCTGGCGCAGACCAGCTTCAGCTGATACATTATTCGAATATCCATTGATATATGTAGTATAGCCCGTATAATTCCCCTCGGAATCAACGCCTCTAGCATGCGTTGAGTTTATAAAACCTTCATATGTATTTTCAAGGTAGCCGATACCAGCATATGCCGTCAAATTCTTACTAAGATCATATTCACCACGCAGCATTGCCCCTTTATTTTCGAGACTTGCATTGGCACCTTTGAAAGCATTAACATCCCCCTCCGGTGCATCGGGAATTGCTGTAACAGAATTTTTAAAATTCACCATCATCGAAGAACCATTTTTGAATTTTTCTTCATTATCAAATGCATCAAGATACATTCGCCAATTTTGCCCTTGATAATCGACATTAATTGAGCCAAAAGCCCGCTCTTTCTTTTGCCCGTCAACACCAGTTTGCCCATCGCGCGTTGCAGCGTTTAGGCGGATTCCCCATTCTTTTGCTTCCCCAAAACGCCGTCCAAGGTCCAAATGCAACCCCATCTGCGAACCCGATGCATAATCCGTCGTAAGACGTGTAACAGACTCTGACCCGGCTTTTTTCGTAACAATATTTACTGTACCGCCAACCGATCCCCCTGGCGGCGTACCATTCAAAAGTGCACTCGGCCCTTTTAAAACTTCGACTCGATCGATAAATTCCGTCGGCACATGCCCCGAGGGAGCAAGACCATATAGACCATTCAAACTCAGGTCATCTGCTGTAACATCAAATCCACGAATGGTATAGTTTTCATTCATATGTCCACTCGATGTCGTAAATCGTACGGATGAATCGTCAAGCAAAATATCCGAAAGCGTTCTTGCTTGTTTCGATTCAATTTCTTGGGCTGTATAGCTCGTAATATTAAATGGAATCGAAAAAATATCGGCACTACCTAAAATTCCGACATTAGCTTTTTTTGAAAGTTTCCCGCCCACATATGTATCTTCCGCATCTTTTTTCTTTTCTTCACGTTTTGCAAAAACAGTGATTCCCTCAAAGGAAAATTCATTTCCCGCTGCTTTTTCCTGCCTAATTTCTTTGCTGGCGTTGCTTTGCTGCACAGGTTCAGCCGCAGTCTCCGTTTCATCTGCGTATACAACTGCGGGTGTTTGCAATACTAAGCTGCTGCCCACTAATGCATATAAGACTTTTTTTTTATGTTTTGACAATCTATTCAATATAATCTCTCCTCTCAATGATAATAATTATCACCAGTTAGTATGTCGCTATTTTAACAATATACACCGGTAATGTAAATGGATTTTTTCCTCAAAACACCTGCATATTTTCCCAATCAATAAAGCAATGCTATAAAAATTTATTTATTTTCGACATTTAGTTGACAACAATTCTATTTTTTGATAAATTGATAATGATTATCGTTTCAAGAAGGAGTCTATGATCTGATGCGCCAAATACTCGATATAAAACAAGTTATAAACTATTACAGACAAGCTGTTTTCCACGTCTTACGCGTTCAACGAAATGTAGTCGCTCCTGGTAGTAAATATTTTGGAGCCAAAACACCCCCAGCGTATGGTTTGCTCATTCCCTTGTGTGGACGAGCAAACATGCATTTTGACAAAGTTCTATATGAAATGGAGCCGGGGAAAATATTTCATTTTACACCAAACATGCAACTAGATAAAGAGGTCATTGGGCAGGAGTATTGGGACTATATCGTCATACAATACCACCGTGAAGACAACATCCCCCTCCTGCAATATGCCGATTCCCATTATGAAAGTGACATCTCTTTTACGCCGCATCTTTATGATCTTTTATTACAAATTTATATGCAATGCTCTATCCCTGGACAGTTTACCAACCAAAAGGCGCAGGCATTATTGGCAAATATCTGGGTGGAAATTCTACCGAAAAACTTAGATACTGATAATGAAAAAAGTCGGCTTTTAATCCAAGAAGCCATAAAATTCATAGACTTGCACTATACAAAAAACTTGACCATACCAGCCATCGCAGAAAATTATGGTCTGGGATGTAAACAGTTCACCTATTTATTTCGTAAATTTAAAGGTATAAGCCCCAATCAATATATTATTAGCTTGCGAATTCAGCGGGCACAGGAATTACTTTACCGGCATCAATATTCAATAGCAGAAGTTTCACATTGCGTGGGTTACACTGATCCATATTATTTCAGTCGATTGTTTAAAAAAAGAACTGGTCAGACTCCCGGTGCCTGTAAAAAATCAGTCCCCCTACGAACATGCCACGAGCTATAATTGTTTCCGCTAGCATTGCAGTGGACATCTGCCATACTGATTATTTTTCTTTGTTACATATTAAATAAATTACAAACATCATTTCGCATCAACTACATTTGTAGTAAGATAGAAAGTATATACAATTGCCTGAATAGAAAACTTTGTTTGATAGATTCACATAATTCATTATTATATGAGGAGATGACGCAATGGAATGGTTGACTGATCCACAGGCCTGGATAGCATTGGTGACCCTAACTACTCTGGAAATTGTACTCGGAATTGATAATGTAATTTTCATCTCAATTCAAGCAAGTAAACTCCCCTATCATCTCCAAACCAAAGCCCGACGCGTCGGGCTGGGGCTGGCAATGTTTATACGCATAGCACTTCTTTTTTCATTTACTTGGTTAATGGGACTTACCATCCCACTATTTACTGTCGTTGGCAATGAAATTTCCGGACGTGATTTGATTCTTATTATTGGTGGATTGTTTCTGATATGGAAAAGCACCATGGAAATCCACGAAAAGCTGGAAGGAGAGGAGATGGCTGCACCTAATCGCGTTGGAGCAACCTTCAAATCTGTGATTTTCCAGATATTGCTTTTGGATGTTGTTTTTTCGCTTGACTCAATCATTACCGCATTAGGTATGGCACAACAATTGGGTATCATGATTGCGGCAGTTATCATTGCTGTTGTTTTTATGATGGTGTTTTCCGAAAAAATCAGTATATTTGTGGAACAGCACCCAACTATCAAGATGCTGGCCTTAAGTTTTTTACTTTTAATAGGCGTAGCACTTATTGGTGACGGTCTTGATATGCATATTCCAAAAGGATATATCTATTTCGCAATGGGCTTCTCAATCATGATTGAAATATTAAACATGAAAATCAGGAAGAGTAATCCGGTCAAACTTCATCAACCACACCTCGAAATATCAAACGATAAAATAAAATCAGATAGTACTTCTTCGACCGATTCGTAAATAGTTTAATTACAAAAGATATAAGTATAGCCACAATTTCTTATTTTTCAAGGAATTGTGGCTATACTTTATTCTAATCTGGTATGCTCTTTTAAAGTTTGAATATATAATACGACTCCAGCTCAGGTAAAACAACAAAATCAGTGCGCTTTTATTTAAAATAATAAAATTTAGCGTATACACAAAAAATACAAAAATGCATTAAATCAAATAGAATCAATGTATCCAAGAATTTTTCAGCACACTTAGCATATTTCATTCTTTATGCTGCCTGATTGTAGGTTCAATTTCCATCACCAGTTCCCGTGTTATTAATGCCTCCAAGGTTTAACGAAGAGTTTTGTCTGTTTTTAATTTCATGCCTTTCTTACCGAATATTCAACTGCACGGATGGCTCCCTTTTTTGATTTGATCCATCTTTTTCATCCCATTGCTGCATGTGCAATGCCCGTTGCCGAGAAGCTTCTGTAGCCGCTTGAATTTGTTCCACGGAATAACCTGTTATTTGCAGATTCTTTTCACAAGAATCCAATGCCTGCAACACATCTGTCCAGTTTAAGTCTCTATTTTCCAGTGATATCGAGCGGGCATGTATTTCTTGCAGATAAACTTTTACCCCAGCATCTCCTAAATCCGACCGCCGGATATCATCAAGCAATAAAAAGACTTCTTTCACCATAACATTATCCCCGCCAACATGTTTTCTATCTGGATCAATGCCGGCATTGGCTATTTGGCTTACTGGTTCGCTCTGCAGCCACGACTGTCGAACAGACTCATAATAATCTTTTCCTAAAATATTTTCCTCATATAATACATACATATAAGACAGCAGCCCCGCATCAATGCTGCCTGGATCGGTCGTGCTAAATCGCGGCCACCATAGAAACAGGACGGATTCTTCAAAATGTAGTTTTTGCAATTCTAATTCGTCCGTATCCTCCCGCGGAAATAAATAAAAATAGCTTTCGGCAATCATAATAGAATTTTGCAAGCTGATTCGTTTATATTCTGGAGATTGTCCCAGCCAATTGTTTAATAGAAAGTCCGGTATTTCCACGATTGGAAAATAATGAGGACCACTTAACGGAATCCACTTTTCATAAAAATCCAACCGCAGTCTAACTTGCTCCTGTATTGTTGCAGCGCTGAACGCATGCAAGGCCGCAGAGTATACCGGTAAATCTGCGGCAGCAGTTTTTTTATAGGGAGCCGCCAGAATAAAAATATCCTGTGCCGAATCGCTCGCAAAGTCGACCTCCTGTCCATTTTTTAAATTCTCCGTACTAAGTATTGGCAAGCCAGTAACAATCTCCATCGGTTGATCTGTTTTGACTTTTATAGCAAAAGCAACTGGTCTGTGGACTGCTTTTTGGCTCTTTAATACCTGTTCAACTTTTCCTACATATTGTGGACATTCAAGGATATCCGCCAATTTGTATTTTCCCACAATAGGGTACCAAGCCTCTCCTGATCGCAAGAGCGTCATTTCCGGCGATATAAAATTGATAAACCCACGCGGCTCAGCATCATAGTTCGTAAACCATTCTCTAACCTTTCCGTGATAATCAATCTGGATGGATTGCTGTTCACCACTAGGCAAAGGACTCGGCAAATCAACCTCAAGAAAATCACCGGTTCTACGCCAAATCAGTTTCTTTCCTGTATTGTCGATTATTTTTTCGATCTTATAATAATTTTTAAGCGTAAATGGGATTGTCCGAACAGCTCTTCCGGTTTCATTACTCAAAATCAGTTGAGTTTGACACTGCATTGAGTGCTCTCCTGTTAACAACTGAACGGACATTTTATATTCAAGCGTCTCCAGCAGCTGTGCCCCCAAGCTTGTATCCTGTGCATCAATTTCAGTAGCAGCAATGGCTTCTTTGTAACTTTGTTCGCGGCTTTCATATTCCGCACTAAGTTTATATGCCCCGCAGAAAAAAGCACTTGCTGCTATGAGCACCAAAACAACATAAACATAGCGACGACGTTGTTCAAAACAGCGCTTGCTATAAACATAACAGCTTACCCCCAAAAGCACGCCGGCCAAACCAAGCTGTTCGCTAAGTATTGCTCCAAGCAGCTTACCATTCGGAAAAAGTCCCGTAACCTGCGAAGGAACATTCGTCACGGCTAAATTCACTGCAAAATTACAGGGTGGCAGCCAATAAGGCAGTGCTGTTGTTATATCACCATCTACCCCCACATGAATAATACAATACAATAAGGTTAAGCCCATCGTGCGAAAATGATTAGCTCCACTAAGCATATCGATAAATAAAACCACTGAAATCGAATTTATACACACAATAATATAATTGACCCAATAACTAAAAAACAAATTGTCGAAGGATACTTGATTGGGAAAATCAAACGCCCGCACAGATAGAGAAACAAGAAAAAGTTCTACGCCCAACAGCAACAGCAGCAAAAAGCTTGCCAAAAAACGTGCGCTCAGAACTGGCACTCCATTCAATGGTAACACTTGCAAAAATGTCAGCGTCCCCTTATTCGCATCCCGGGAAATGATTCCAACATTCCAAAACACAAAAAACACATAGTAGAGCTCTATTGCTCGCAAAACAATATGTTGATCTTCAAACAACGAATAAAGTAACAAACTGTTGGTCAATAAGACTAATATCCAATAGCCAAAACCTTTTAGTTCAAAAAAGATCTCCTGCCGAACAATCGCCATTATGATATTCATACATCTGTTCCTTTCCATGTTTTCAGCATTGCTATATAGCCTTCCGTTATATTAGAAAATCCCATTGCCAGTTTATCCACACTATCATGAAAAACCATGTCTCCCTTATGTAGTATGGATACATCTGTGCAGCATGCTTCTATATCAGCAAAAATATGTGTTGAGTAAATAATGGTTCTATTTTTCCCTAATTCACTGATGATATGGTGAATCCTATTGCACTCAACCAGATCAAGACCAACCGTCGGCTCATCCAAAATCAAAAGTTTGGGATTGCCAAGCATTGCCTGAATAATCCCCAATCGCTGCTTCATGCCATACGAATAGTTTGAAATTCGTTTATCTTTGACTTTCAACAAATTAAATGTCGTCATCAAATGATAAATATGATCATGACGAATTTCTTTTTGCAGCATACCTTTGAGCACCGCAAAATAATCAAGCATCTCAAAACCAGTCAGACGTGAATAAAAATCAAATTCCTGCGGCAAATATCCCAATTGTTTGCGAACTTCACTTTTTTCTGTCCCCAAATCTTTTCCGTCGATAATAATTTCCCCACTTGTCGGCTCGAGCAGTGTTGCTAATAGTTTTAAAAAAGTACTTTTCCCCGCACCATTTTCCCCCAATAGCCCAAATACCCCACTGCCGATCGTCCAATTAATATCCCGTAATACAACCTTATCTTTATATTGTTTCGTTAGATTTTTGACTTCTATCATTTTCCAAAATCTCCATGTTTCGCTATAAAATTGATATAAGCATCTTCTAACCCTGCCTGCACTGAAAAGACTCGTTTCAAATCTGGTCTGCTTTCACAAAGCAAACGCACCTCATACATGCCATTATGAAATTTGAAACGGCTTACTGGAAAATTGTTTTTTTTGCGATTCCATTCAGCCTCCGTTACCGAAGCAGACCATACTTTACCACTAACAAGTTGAATCATTTCACTGGCAATTCCGTCAAATTGCAGTTTCCGCTCGTATAGCAACATAATCCGATCTACAAACGGATCCAATTCCGTCACAATATGACTACTCAATATAACAATTCTCTTTTTCGCTAAATACGAAAACAGTTCGTAAAAATAAGAACGGTCCTCAGTATCCAACCCCGATAATGGTTCATCCATAAGCAGTAGTGCCGGATCATTTAGTAAAGCTTGGGCAATTCCTATTTTCTGTCGCATCCCCTTCGTCCAAATACCGAGTTTTTCCTTGCGAAATGATTGTATTCTAACAAGTTCCATAACTTCTGCAACCCTTATCCTGGCTGCAGATCGAGAAAAACCTTTTAAATCTGCAAAATAAAGCAAAAACTTATCAGGTGTCATTTCTGGATAAACGCCAAATGACTGTGGCACATAACCAATATGAGTTCTAAATTGACTGTCTTCAGCCTGCCCAATTCCATTTAATTCTATATGTCCACTCGTCATCGGAAGTATACCCGCTAAAATGCGCAGCAGTGTTGTCTTGCCTGCTCCGTTCGGCCCTGTCAACACATGCAGACCTCTTGGCAGGCAAGTGCTGACACGATCTAACACCAGCTCTTTTGCAAAATACTTCGTAATTGCTTCTATTTCCAGCATAAAATCCCCTCATCTATCTTTAACATACACATTTCACTCTATTTGAATAACGTATATACAGTAAAATCATTAGGATCCCTATACATAAAAATAACAAAGGCATTTCTTGAAGCCATTGATATTCAAACCCTTTAAAATATTTATTTTGTTCACACATAAGCTGTATCAGCCATAATATATAGGTAGCAAAAGAACCATAACCAATGCCCGCACGCAAAGAAAGCACCAGGGTTATTCCCAGAAAAAACACCATTGGCACCAGCCAAGCTAAGATCATATTTCCCAGCAGAATTTTTTTCCCTGTAAACATGGCAAAGGCCGAAGCATCAATTAACACTGTTGCCACAAAACAAAGCAATCCAGTATACATTAAAGTCACAAGAATTCGCGCGGCAGCTACATACGCTGGCGAAAACGGACAAGCTGCCTCCATTTCTTCCATCTTATAAAATTTTGACCGATGTTCATATAAAAGTGTTAATGATGCTAATATCGGGGCTCCATTTATCAAAAAAAGCAAGGAACCATCGCCTTTTGTCAAACCTATACCCCCAAAAAGCAAAATACTGGTCACTATAATAAATTTCCAAGTTAATATTCGCATCTGTGCTTTGAACAAATGTCCTATCGTCGGATGCGGTGTCTCAATCTGACTCTTTTTGAAAAAGCTATTTTCTATAGTTTCAGGGATTTTTTCCTGTAAAACAACATCCTTCAAACGCCTTACTAACTCTTCTGTCATCAATGCTGATGGTTTTGCAACAGTATAACTTGACAGCTTGTCCAATACTGACAGCCATTCCTCATCTGTTTCTCTTCCGATTTCCTTTAAAATATCTCTATGCTCGTCCAAATTCTTCGCCGCCTTCCTTAAATAAGCTTTTAAGTGATCGCAGTCCATTAAATAGCCTTGATTTTACTGTACCAACGGGAATATGAAGCACCATTGCTATTTCCTCAAGTTTTAATTCTTCATAAAATCGCAAGATAATAACTTCGCGGCAACCATCACTCAAGCAGCCCAGTGCCTCGGCAACCATCTCCCGATCATCCTGCTTCTGCAAATAATCCTCCGGGGTATTTTCATCCAGCAATGTGTCCTCCCTAACAGACAACCCCATAACCGTCTTTTGCACATAGGAACTTTTTAAATAGTCTTTATATGTATTAGCAGCAATCGTATAAATCCATGTTTTAAACGAATAGCACGTACTATATTTTTTTATATTCCGGCACATTTTAATAAACACATCCTGTGTAATATCATTGCTGGTATGATGGTTTTTACTCATCCGATATACATAGGAAAATATCTTTGCATGATACCGAGAAACCAATTCTTCCAAAGCTGTTTCATTCCCCGCCTGGAGCTGCACAGCCAGTTCTTCATCAGAAATAATACTACCTCCTAAAGAAATCCGCAAAGTTTACTTATATTGCATCATTCAGCTTTTCTGATTATACATATCCTCTATATTTATACGAGGTACCTGCGCCAATAGTTCACTACTATAAAAAATATTATACGCCATCGCACTAAACTTTTGTTCATCATAACTCGTATAACTCGCTACAATCTTTTTCATTTTCATAAAAATATTATAAGCCCAGCCTCCTTTATTTTTTAAGATAAAGTAAGCCGGGCTTATATTTTTATACCATTTCAAAGAACTGTCTATATTGAATTCCTATAGATTTAAAAATATACCGATCTTTCTTTTGATTACATCCTTAACAACATCATTGCAGGGAACTATATTATTGCGAAGTGAGGCATTAACCTTTGTCTGTCCAAACATTTTTTGAGCCGCTTCCGTCCAGCCTACAAGAAGTTCCGTTCCTACATTAAATTTTCGAACACCATAATTTGTACACTGATGGATATCTTCTTCTTTTACGCCCGTTCCGCCATGGATGACCAATGGAGTATCAATGGTTTCATTGATTTCTTTTAACAATGGAAAATTAAGTTCTGTCTTTGATTTATATTGTCCATGGTTGGTCCCAACACCTACTGCCAAAGCATCAATTCCTGTCGCTTCAACAAAAATCTTGGCAGCTTTCGGATCAGTATAAACCATGTTTTCTGCACTTACGTGAACACCTTCTTCTGTTCCGCCAATCGTTCCGAGTTCTGCCTCTACCGATACCCCGCGTTTATGAGCATATTCAACAACCGCTCTTGTCCGAAGAATATTTTCTTTGAACGGCAAGGCTGACCCGTCAAACATTACAGAACTGTACCCGGCTTCAATCGCCGTGCGAATATCGTCAAATTTTGCTGCATGATCGAGATGCAGTACCACATCCACATCTTCATAATCTGCCATGTATTTACATACACTGGCAATAACACCATAACCTATATATTTAGCTGTTCCAGCACTCGTTTGAATGATAATCGGTGATCCCATTTCCTTCGCTGCCATAATCATGGCGGGCAGCATTTCCATGTTATGCATATTAAAGGACCCTACTGTAAAATTAAATTTTTCTGCCTGCTCTAAAACTTCTTTTAATGTCTTGTACATATACTGTCATCCTCTCGTAGATCCTGACTAACTCCTTATTCCTTCATACTTTACGCATAATGGTTTTTGTAGTTTGCATCAAATTATCTATTTTATTTAAATACAATTGAAGCTGCTCATCATCTTTTGCCACAGCGGCTTCCCGACGCTTAATATTGTATAGACTCATAAGATCCGTACAAGCTTTACCAAAAACTGTATCTTCTTCCAAACTTATTTCATAGTAATGAATCGCTTGCTCTGTATCTTGTATCTCCATATATGCACTTCCTAAAGCATTGAGGCAAGCGATTCTGTCTTTTCCCAACGCTGCTGTTAAATCGGTTTCTAAACATTCTATTTTTTCTTTCAGTTTTTCTATATCTGCCACTTCAACTTTTTCGATTACAGGTACTTCTTGCTTTTTCTTATTGTTATTCCAAAAGAACATTTTTAAGTCCCCCCTTATTACATTACAGCAAAGTCATAAGCGGCATTATAATCCATGCATACAATAACGCTGCCGAAATCGTATCAACATCCGTTGCCGTCGCATTAACAAAACCTAATGTATTAAAAATTGTCACAAGCAAGGCTGGCAGCAGCGTAATAAAGAACCCATGGGCAATTCCGCCGATAATCGCTCCTCGTTTACCGCCAACAGCATTACCGAAAATTCCCGCGGTACCACCGGCAAAGAAATTCGTGAGCATCCCTGGCAAGATCATCGCCAGACCAAAACTCGGCAGCACGAACATAGCAATGACCGTACCGATTGTTGTCGTAACAAACCCCACGATAACCGCATTGGGAGAGAAGGGGAAAAGTACCGGACAATCCAGTGCCGGAATAGCATCTGGAACAATTTTCATGGCAATGCCGCGAAAAGCCGGAACGATTTCTCCTAAAATTAAACGAACACCCGCTAGTAGTACATAAACACCTACAACAAATTGAATAGCCTGTAAAAATGAATGTACCAAGTAATTTGTATTTCCTGCAATCGGTTGACAAAATTCCTCACCAGCAAAAAAAGCGGTAATTAGATAAAGAGGAACCATAATAACCATAACGGACAAATACGTATCTTGTAAAAATTCAAAAGCCTTCGGAAGTTCAATCTTTTCTACAGATTGTTTAGGGTTACCGACAAGTTTAGCAACGCCTGCTTCAAATAAATACCCGATGGTGCAAAAATGACCTAAGGCAATATCATTATTACCCGTAATCTTACGAACAATTGGCTGCGCCATTGCAGGCATTGCTACAGCAAAGATCCCGCCGATAACCCCACCAACAGCAACCAGCATAAAACCTCTAAGTCCGGCAAAATAACCAAATGCTGTACACATTGTAGCCATCCATAAAATAGCCTGCCCCGTTAAAAAGACATATTTCCATTTCGTGAAACGAGCAATAATAATATTGACAACAAAAATAGCTAAAAACGTAAATGCAATGGGACTGCCCAACCCAAGTTCATTCATGGCCTGTCCATTAATTGCTTCAATGGAAGGAATAATGCCCTGCATATGGAATCCTTGTGTAAAGATCTTGCCAAAATAGATCAAACTAGCAACGATAATCGCTGAACCTGCGGATAACACCTGAAACCCCAGCAACGTCTTAAATGTACCAGCGATTGTTTGCCCGATTGATTTTCTCTGCAATACGAGTCCAAGTAATGCAATCAGTGCCAACGTAATACCCGCCTGCGTCAAAATATTATTGATTATGAAATTAATAACACTCATAGAAAAAACCCCCTCTTTCTTCTGTTACATAATGCCTTTTTCTTTCAATATAGGTACCAGTTTTTCTTCGATTTCTTTTTTACCAACAATGTTCGTCAAATAAATAATGTTTGTTTCCGCTGGATTTATCGTAAATTTTTCAAACTGTGATTTGAAATTAGATGCCGTCAGAATAAGATCTGGATGCATTGACACTGCTGATGAAATATCACAATGATCTAAATCAGCTTCCACCCCTAACTTATTCAAAACATCTTCCACGCTCATCTGACAAGCAAAACTACTCCCCAGACCTGCCCCGCAAACCATTAAAATCTTTATTTTCTTTTTCATTTCAACACACTCCTATTTATTTTAATATTCAGCTGAATCGCATCCAATATATCTCTCACTTATATTTTCACAATTTTACAACAATTATTGTTAAACTGATTTTTCAACATATGCCTTGCTAATCGTCATCAACAAGGCTGTGCTCTTTACAAGTTAGTCATTTTTACTATTTTCTTCAATTTTCTCCAGTGTCTTTTTAAAATCCATTAAGTTTTTTTGTGCCACAATTTCATTTATTTTCCAATTTTCATTAATTATATGAACGATAGAACGCATAATATCCAAATGAGCCTTCGAATCAATGGCTGCCAGGCAAAATATCAGTTTTACAGGATCATTTTCCTGATTGCCGAAAGCAATTGGGTCTTTTAATGTCATCACACTAAGCCCTAACTTTTGAACACCTTCTTCAGGTCTCGCATGGGCAAGTGCCACGCCTTTGCCGACAACGATATAAGCACCATATTGTTTAACCGCATTAACCATTGCCTCAATATAATTTTGCGTAATATATTTTTCTTTAAGTAGTGGCTGTGCCACTAAGCGGATGCTTTCTTGCCAATCTTTTGGACTCATATTTAGTAAAATATGACTATCCTGTATCACATCACGAATCATACCTAACACTCCAATATAAAGGAATTTTGTCTAACGCTTCGGCTGCGTCAGAAATGCTTTTTATGCCATTGATAAATTTTTCATAAGAACATCAAAATCGGGTTCTCGAATAAGATCATTTACCCCCATGTTCATTACAAAATAACGATAAATTTTTTTAAAAACAGGTTCCCATATATCATATTTTGTTTTCGATATACTGATCAGAAAAACAACTTGTACTTTCTCTGCATTCCAAACAATTTGATTCTCTAATATTGCAATTGCAATGGATGGCTGTTCCATATTATTTTCCAGTGCATGTGGGATTGCAATAAGCCCCCCCAGCTCTGTTGATGCCATACGTTCTCTGTCAAAAATAGATTTTTTTACCTTTTCATCGATATAACCCTCTCGAATCATTCTATTAGTCAGCTTCTCCAAAACCTCAAATTTTGAATACGCTGCTAATTTCGAGAAAAATAAATCGCGTTTAAAAAAGTCATTATATCGTATAGTATCCCCGCCATCACTGCCGGTTGTAATCACCTGATTCAAAACCTCCAAATCTTCTTCTGTAAGAATTGGATCTACTTGAATCACTTTTGTCGAAATAATATTTTTAAGTGGTACTGTTGTAAATATATAATTTACAGTTTGAGCCAGTTCTTCGGTAATGGCATACGATGGACAGATCTTTACGATTTGAAGATATCCGCCAAAGCGGCGCTGCAGCTTACTTTTTAATAGCATTGCCGTTGCCGCTCCGGCTCCACAAACCACAATAGCCGTTTTTTCTTTACAACTATTTCTTTCGAGAGCTGCACCAAAATGAACGGCCAGAAAACCAATTTCATTTTCATTCGTCTTGAGATTTTCTGCTTTTTCCATAACTTTACTGGCCGCAATAGCGATTTCAAAAGCTAATGGATAACTTTTTTTCACGGTCGCTAAAATATCATTTCGAATATTCATATTAAACTTCAAACGATTTACCGCTGCGCCTAAATGAATCGTAAGCCCTGATAATAATTCTTCATCTGCCGAAAAATCAATGCCAATATCACACTTGATCGTCGCCAAGATATTTTCAATAAGGCCCTTATATTCACCCTTATCAGCATTACTGCCATCTTTCATGAATTTTTTACTCGACATAAAATGCTTGGTAAGATAAAAAACTTCGTCGCTAATATCTACACACATTTTTTCTGCTATTTCCTGCGTAATTTCATTCGCAACAACAAAATCAAGGGTCTTACTAAGTTCTTTCATCTCATCGCCACTATATTCAAGGGTATTTTTAATATCAGCCCGTTTTAAAACAATCACGATATGAACAATCAAGCCTCTAAAAGCAGTATCCGTCAAATAAATATTGTACTTTGAAATAACTTTGAGCAAAATACCAGTTACCGTTTCAACTTCTTCTATCGAGAAAACATTGGCATAAAATTTATTATTTTCCAAATCTACCAAATCATCTTTATTGAAAATATACTCTGAGATGCAATGACGAATCTGGGCCTCATCGCCCTCAATTCTTACGCCATTTGATCGATCCGCAACAAGCTGCAGATTAAATCTGGCCAGGCTTTTTTTGATATCTTTCCAGTAAGACTTCAGTGTTGATAAACTAATAAACAATTCGTCAGCAAGTTCCAGCTGATTGACAATTTTTTGATGAAGCGAGAAGGTCAGTAGTTTTGTAATGATAAAAAATATACGATCATTATGATCGGTTGGCACAATTTGATCCGTAACGTAATCCGCTTTTCTGAAATTAAGATGTTGTCCTTTAAACTCCTGATACTTTTTCGCATCCGTTATTTTTAATAAATATCCCAACCCAGTTTCAGATTGAATTACAGCCCCATAATTTTTCAAAAGTGAATTGACTTCTTTCATATCACTACGTACTGTTCTGGAACTTACACCTAATAAAAGCGCTAATTTACTACTATCCAATAATTTTTTACTTGCATCAAATATTTTAATTATTTTCAATATTCTCTTGCTGGATGTATTCATAATGTCTCTCCTTCTTGCTATGTTTGTATTATACAATTCCTTTTTCAGGTTTCCTAGGCATTGTATTTCCGCCCTTGCGGAAATATAATGCCTAAGCACCATGATTAACCTATCTATAAAAATTATGATTTCATGCTTACGCACCAGCATTCATCTCCTTATATATAAAATTCTAAAACAAAACGCTCTCTATGAAAAAGCAGCCATATTTCGACTGTTCCCCAAAGAGAGCGTACCATCTATTAAAAATCTGTCCATTTTTTCACCATGCAGCCGTACCATTTCGCTGAGCTTACACAAGAATTTTATTTTATAAGCAGTGCGAGCTTTTCCATTGCGCCTGAATAATCAACTTGGCTAAAGTCACTTACATTCAACTCAATTAAATAGCCCAAACAAAAAGTATCATACCCGCGTGTCCGGCAGCGATTCATAAATTCATCACGCGTAACCAGTGAATCTGCCTTATAACGATCTTTTAAAACATCACCCTTATGATAAGCACTCAAAATATGTCCCAAATGACGCTGGTCATCCAAATCCCTCTTTTTCTGTCGCTCAAACAAGATATCTAAATCAGCTAATAACCGTATTGTCACAACTTGATAACCATATTTTTCGATTCGTTCCTGCAATGCTGCCTTCTGTTTAATACTAAAAGGATAATCCGAAATGATCGAAATATCATCCTGCATGCATTCTTCCATTTTTTTATAATAATATTGCCAACTCATCGCAATATCATTTTGTTTTTCCGTTTCATTATCAAAACCATATTCATCCCAAAATTTTTCTTTAATTTCATCTGGTGATAAAACAAAAAAACGTTTTTCCAGCTTCAAAATCATACTACATAAATAAGATTTTCCCGTTCCTGGGTATCCAGCTAATAAAACCAAGGTCTTTTTCATTTCATGCTGCTCCTATTCTATAGCAAATAAATTTAAGAGCCACTTCATGAATACATCCATAAACAATATAACAAGTCACATTATATATTGTCAATAGTATTATAATACAAACCAATCGACGCCCTAGCTGCATCTATTATTGCCTACAGTAAAAACCTCCAAAATGAATCTGGTAGAATTCATTTGGAGGTTTTTACATATTTCATAATAGCCCCGATCACTTATTCAAATACATTTTTACAATTGTCACTAGATGTGGTAATTTTTATTCAGTTTCTCACAGCCTCTAACAATTCCTTTAATAATAAACATAACCGCCGTAGCCCCCGGATCTTGCCTGCCAATTGATTTTTCCGCATAATAAGCAGCTCGTCCATGTACTGACTGCATTGTCTTCGTTTTTTCTACACCGATTTCAGCCGCTGCTAAAGCATCTTGCTGCCCTGATTTCATTGACTTACCAGAAATAACTGCCAGTTCTAAAGCTTCTACTGCTGGAATCAAGGCATCCAACATCGTTTTGTCGCCAACCTTACTTTTGCCCCTCACCATAATGCCATCTACTCCAGCTTTCCCCATAGCTGCAAAATCCTGCAAAGTAAGTTCTGTCTTCCCTTTAGCTTTTGGTGCTGCTTTCACAAAACAAGTTGAAAGCAAAGTCCCCATCGTTGATGGAACTGTTGCATTCATTTTCATGCCAAGCTTCATAATTACCTTACCTAAATCTTCATCCTCGATATTATCTATTTCCTTATATATCGCCTGAAAACCAGAACACATGGTTAGCCCCAAATCGCCATCCCCCATTGAACCATCCAATTCAATAAGAAATTGTTTTTCCTCTTCCATAATATCCATGATATTTTTTAAAATAGTTTTTAATCCAGATTTTGTTATTTTTTCCATAACAGTTTCCTCCATTAGCGAGATTGTTCAAAAAATGGTGAATAGCATGGCCTGTCTATATATTTTTTCAATTCATCATCAAGCCTCAATAAACTGACTGACATACCTGCCATTTCCAATGAAGTCGCATATTCTCCGATATATTTACGATAAATTTTAATACCTTTTCCTTGTAAAATCTTATAAACCTGCCGATAGGCAATATATAGTTCTTCTTTAGGAGTTCCGCCTAATCCATTGACCAGCACAGACACTTCACTGCCATCTTCAAATGACAAATCAGAGAGAATCTTATTCGTTATTTCTGCAACAACTTCATCTATTGGCTTTAGCTTCGTACGGTTAATCCCTGGTTCACCATGAATTCCCATACCAATTTCCATTTCATCTTCACCAATACTGAACGTAGCTTTGCCGGCTTCGGGAACAATACAAGGTGTAAGGGCAACTCCCATCGTTCGTGTATTATCAACCGTCTTTTGTGCAACACGTGTTACCTCGGCTAAAGAAAGCATGTCTTCGGCAGCCGCACCAGCAATCTTATAAGCAAATAGCAATCCGGCCACACCACGGCGTTTACTTTCTTTGCCTTTTGGTGCAGAAGCTACATCATCACACCCCAGCACCTCGGTAACTTCAATATCTTCCATTTCCGCAAGGTCTGCCGCCATCCCAAAATTCATGATATCACCACCATAGTTCCCATAAAGATGCAATACACCTGCTCCAGCGTGAATAGCCTTATCGATATCATGCATTACCTCCGCACTCGGTGAGGCAAATACATTTCCCACGCTGACCCCATCTGCCAAGCCCTTGCCTACATACCCTAAAAACAAAGGCAGATGACCCGATCCGCCTCCGGTTGCAATGGCCACCTTTCCTTGTTTTTTTTCATCAGCCCGCACCACACAATGATGATTTTCATTCAACATTTTCAAACTCTCTGGATGAGCTAAAACAATCCCCTCTATCGTTTCTCGAGCGAAATCTTCCGCTTTATTGATGAGTTTTTTCATATCCCATACCTCCAATTTTATAAAAGATACTATATATACGGCATTAAACATTTTATATGGCAATCGTCAGGAATGGGGTATAGGGCTCCGTGGCGTTACGTAGGAAGCAAACGATGCCCTATACCCCATTTCTGGCAGACTGATAGACTGGATGTAATTTCTTTAATGCGTTCTATATAGTATGCTTATTTAGGCAGCAATTGAATTTCTTTTGGGTATTCCCATTTCTGCAGTTCTTCCAGCGGCACAACATGCGGCTCCGTCCCACCGGTCAACGTAAGTGTACGATAATAAATTTCCGCCATTTCTTCTACATAATGGGCCTTTAGCAAGGCTTCTTTTATATCCGCATCAACAGCAATTACGCCATGACTTTCCATTAAAACGACATCAGAAATTTTTAGCTGAGCCACCGTTCTTTCAGCCAATTCCGGCGTTCCTGGTCGTCCATAGTCAGCTACTGGAATATAGCCATTTTTACAGCCAAGGTTAGCAACCTCATAAACAATCGCCGGAATTGGCTTCTTTAGGATGGAAAAAGATGTAGCAAATCTAGAATGTGTATGTGCCACTGCATTTACATCCTGACGCATTTTATATGCGGCCAAATGCATAAGCGTTTCACTCGTCGGTCTAAGACCTGTCTCCGCTTCAATAACCTTAGCATCCAGATCTATCACAACAATATCATGATAACTCAGTTCTGCCCGATCAACCCCCGTTGGTGTAATACATACATATCCAGTTTTAGGATCACGCATACTAAAATTACCGGATCTATGTTTACATAATCCTGAACGATCTGCTTCTAATGCATACTTTACAACTTCTTGTTTTAACTTATCTAACATCTGAATATCCTCCTAAATTATTTTTTATCATCCAACGTTTTATTAATAACTATCATACGTTTAAAGTACCAAACAAAGGCCAATGCTAAAGCTATAATTACAGCAATTCCGGTTACTTCTCCATTAAATGCATGTGCCAAACCCCATCTAAGTTCAGGTGCTTCAAATGCAAGCCAGCCGATAAATTGTCCAGATTGAACTTGCAGCGCATTGGTTGCTATCGCCATTTTTGTCATTACTGGAGCAAAACTGGTCGCAACTAATAGATAAATTGGTGTCGCCATAATCGAAATTAGGATCATTCTAAGTAAATTTCCGTTTCCTGCAATAAGTGCTGGCACTGTAACCGCCACATTAATAATGGAAGCCAGAGGAATTAAATTATTAAGTCCCATTTGACTCATGACAATCGCCAATAATAATTCGACTGGGACAATAATAATTGCAGCAACCCACACTTCAGATTGTCCAGCTATAAACGGCCAATCCAACCCAATATAAAATTCTCTTCCTTTAAATTTGTTTTTCATAAAAGTACTGGCAGCATCAGCGATAGGTGCCAACGCCTGCATAAATAACTTTGCAACCATCGGGAATAAAACCATTGCTGTAGCAACCTGAATAGCTGTTGTCGCAATACCTTTAAAATCATACCCGCCGATTCCAGCAATAAGTGCACCAACAAGCAACCCCATAATACTGTTTTCCCCAAAAATTCCCAGTTTATCTTTTAACCCTTTAGAATCTAAATTAATTTTATTAATTCCGGGAATAAAATCAAGAATACGATTAAATGCACAAAGAACCGGTGTCTGTAAAAACATTGGATGGGTACAAGTGACACCTGGTATTTTAGTGAACTGATATAATTGTTTTTGTATCAAATCTCCATTTAAAAGTTCCAGTATAACTTGAATTCCTGCGGCAATAAAACCAAAAATCAAACTACCGGAAACATACGTTACCATAGAAGCTATAAAAATTTTTCCCCATACATTCCATAAATCTACATTCAAACAATTTGTCCGATTCAAAGCAAGCATAATTAAGTTTATTGCAATCTGAAAAGGAAACATTAAGACAGCATAAGGCCAAGCCCATGCAATCGAAGCAATTGGTGCCCAACCAACATCAATTGCGGTTAGCTGTATCCCCGTCATTTCAACTAATGCTTTCGCTGCTGGACTAATAGCATCAAACATAAAGCCTAAAACTACGTTCATACCTGTAAATGCAATACCCAATGTCACACCCGCAGTTATAGCTTTTTTAACCTTCATGCCCATGCATAGTCCCAGAATGATCATAATTACTGGTAAAAAGATTGCGGCTCCGAGCCCTAATATATAATTCAATATAGCATCCATAATTTTAAGGCACCTCACTTTTTTATCTATAAATTTTAAATATATGTTATAATCAAAATGTGTTTATATTTGATCCGGTATATTTTAGGATCATCCCTCTCTTTTCGAGAGGGCTATTTTTTTATAATTCAATAAAACTCTTTAGTTTTTCCCATTCATCATCCATGCCAATACCTGTCAAGAAAGGAATTCCACTAACTGTCGGTTTATCAAAAATATTTGCGTCATTAGAAACAATGGACACATAGATATCACATTGGTCAATAATGTTTTCCAACGATTTTATGTCTACTGCTTCAATGGCGACATCTAATCCTTCATCTTCACACATACTACTAATTTTGGATGCCACCGTCTGTGATGTAGCAACACCTGAACCACAAGCCACATAAATTCTTTTCATTTTACGTACACTCCTTTTCATCAATTTAAAACTGCATTTAATTTTTCTATTAATCGTTTTTTATCGACAGTATTATACACCTCCAGTAATTTTTCTTTTTGCGAAAAAATAGACATAAGTTTACTTAGCGCATCCAAATGATTTTTGGGGTCTTGTACTGCTAACATAAAAATAAGACTTGCCTCCACATCTTTTCCACTATTCCCCATTTCTTTAAACATAACCGGCTGAGCCAGTTTAGCCACCAATATTGCCTCTTTATAAACATGCTTTGGTGCTGCATGCGGCATCGCCAATTTTACCCCAGGCGTATTCAACCCAGTAGGGAATTCTTTTTCCCTGGCAAGAATAGCTTGTATATAGCTATCCTTAACATATCCCTGCTGCTGTAAAATTGTAGCTAATTCTTTAAGTAGTGTTTCTGCATTGTCTGCTTGATAATTCAGCAAAACAAGCTCTTCATGTAAAAGTGATGCCATCATCTAAAACCTCCTTTTTTTATAAAACTTTTAAATAAACCTCCTGTAACACTTAATATAATTGCAAATTCCATGCCAATCTAGTGCATACACTTTTATCTCATATAATTTATTAGAATTTTCTGTTTTTATGCACTAAATTATTTTATTTCAAAATTGCATAACTTTTATAAAATAGTTTTCAGCAATTTCTGTAGAGATTATGCACTAATCTGAAATAAAATTTGAAATCTTCTGTATTCTATATTAAATTAGAAGAAACGCTACAAGATTTTATTATAAGGAGCCTGTTTTATGAAAAGTTCTGACTTAGTTCTCGATTTTATCGAAAAAAATTGTTCTTATACAACACTGTTTCAATCTTTACAAGATCGCAAGCCACTGGGAATTCAAGCCGAAGATATTCAGCAAGCACTCGGTATCGTCCGTAACAATGCCAGCACTATATTGAACCAGCTGCACAAAAAAGGACAGCTCATCAAAATCAACAGCCGCCCCGTTACATTCATCGCCAAGAAAAATTTTCAAAAGTTTTTTCAAGATCATTCCTCTGAAAGCAAAGAAACCTATACATTAAATGAACTCACTGCTATCTTGCAAGCAAGCTCTTCCAAAGATGACCCTTTCAGTCATCTTTTAGGCAGCAATGGAAGCTTAGCCAATCAAATCAGCCAAGCAAAGGCTGCCATCGTTTATCCACCAGATGGTTTACATACGTTACTTCTTGGAGCTAGTGGTGTTGGTAAAACAACTTTTGCTGCCGCCATGCATGCCTATGGTCTACATGTGCATAAAAAAAAATCCGACGAATTCCCGTTTGTCACGTTCAACTGTGCTGACTATTTTAATAATCCACAACTGTTGCTCTCCCAACTATTTGGCCATACCAAAAACGCTTTTACAGGAGCCAGTCAAGATAAGGTCGGCCTAGTGGAAAAGGCAAATGGCGGCATCCTCTTTCTCGACGAAATTCATCGCTTACCGCCGGATGGTCAAGAAATGTTATTTTATCTAATGGATAAGGGTGAATACAATCGTTTGGGAGAAAGTTCTTCCAGGCGCAAAGCGAATCTTTTAATTATTGCCGCTACAACCGAAAATCCAAATGACAGCTTGCTAACAACGTTCAAACGTCGCATCCCCGTTACAATAAATCTTCCGACATTTAATCAGAAACCGATCTTTGAACGCATTGAAATTGTTGATCATTTTTTTAAGTATGAATCCATAAACTTAAACCGCTCGATAACTCTAGCACCGGAAGTTTTGAAAGCTCTCGCTATTTACACTTTCAAGACTGGCAATATCGGACAGTTGCGCTCCGAAATTAAGTTGCTTTGCGCGAATGCTTTTCTGCAATATCTACAGGATAACCAAACAATCTATATCGATTTTTCTTTACTAAACAAGGATATCAAAGAAGGTATGTTCCATTTAGAAAAATTAGACAGCGAAACAAAACATTATCTTAGCATGTTCTCGGAAAACATCGTGATTTCTCCTGACAAAGAAAAAAATGATTATCCTTTTGAGCTGCTTAACAATGATATTTATGATCAGATGTCAACTAAACTAACAGATTTACGTCGCCAAGGACTTAATAATGATACGATTCACGAAGTATTAAAAAAAGATGTCGACGAATATTTTAGCTGCATTTTAAAAAACATCCACACTACTCAATCCAACATACAGACTCTCTATAAAGTTATTCCGAAAGAAATTGTTGATACTACCGTCAAACTTGTCGAATTTGCTGAACATCAGCTAGCGACAAAGTTTAAAGATAAATTTATCTTCGGCCTTTGTTTTCACATTCATGCCTTATTAAAGCGATTGAATACCAACCCAATTATGCCAACACCACAATTATCCAAAATCCAAGTCGAACATCTCAAGGAATTTCAGGTATCTCAAGCCATCATAAAAAAGCTCGAAAAAATTTTTCATACTTCGATTCCACTTTCTGAACAAGGCTTTTTAGCCTTACTCTTATCCCAAAACAAACTTGACGCAGTAATCAATAACTATATTGGCATTGTTATCATCTGTCACGGTAACTCAACTGCCTCAAGTATTGCTGCCGTTGCCAATACATTATTGAATACAGCTTGGTTAAAAGCTATCGATATGCCGTTGTCAACTGCTATTGACGAAACCTACAAAAAATTTCGCAGTGTTGCCATTTCTGTCCATCGTGGCAGAGGCCTGCTTCTGTTGGTTGATATGGGATCACTTGTTGATTTTGGCAAACGTCTTACAGAAGAAACGGGGATACAAGTCAGCGTGATAGAATCAATTTCCACCCCCTTAGCGCTTGAATTATTACGCAAAGTATTATACAAAACAGATGAATTAGATACCATTTACAACTCTATTCTAAGCAATAAGTTTCTGCCTGTTACCGCCAATCGGAGACTTGCTATCCTTTCGGTTTGCATAACCGGTGAAGGAGCCAGTAAAATGGTAAAAGATATTCTGGAAACTACCCTGCAAAAAAAGTATCGTCAAATTTTTGATATCATCGTCACAAATTATCTTGATGTCAAAAAAGAATATTCCAAACTACAAGCAACACATAATTTCATTGCTGCTATTGGCAATATCGATCCAGAACTTGATATTCCTTATTTCCCAATCGGTCAACTTATGGAAGAATCTGGTCGGAAAAAGTTTTGGGCCTTACTAAATACAAGTTTACCAGCATCACCGCAAGAAAATTTAACCATATTAAAAAGCAACGATATCTATGATAAAGCGTGCTTGCTGTTAGAAAAATATGTAAAGTATATCAACCCCAAAGTTGCAATCAAACACATAAAGACCTTCATCAATGACATACAGTATTCCTCAAAAAATGATGAACAACTGTTGGATTTCACTGTTCATCTTGGTTGTATGCTCGATCGTTGTATTCACAGAGATGCCATTTATTTTGAAAATATTCGTCAGTTCAAGCAAGACCATCTTGTCATTTTTTCAACCATACGTACTGCTATAACTTCGCTGGAAAAAAGCTATGATATACAAATTAATGATGATGAAGTCTGTTATATTATAAAATTAATAGAAGTTCATGCATAATTAATTGTTCACCTGACCAAAATATAAAATAGCCCGCTGCTAAAAAAATACCAATCAAAAAAGCTTTGCAAAATTTTGCAAAGCTTTTTTGATTGGTATAGAAAGCGTTCAGGTTACTTTTTAACCCCAATTACTGCATTAACGATAAAAACATCACCAAATCTTAATAATTAGTTAGCAGCATAAACCTATATCAATAATAATACTATAATGCCACCTAATCATTTAGCCTAAAGTTATTAACAGAGTCCGCATCAATATTTAAACTCGTTGCCTCAATTTGTTCTTTTGCTTGTAATAATAATGTAGTCGCCAAATTTATTTTTTCTTCATTCGCTCTAAAGCTCGGAATACTTATGCTAATCGCCGCAAACGTTTTTCCGCTTGAAATCAAAGGAACGGCAAAGCAGCATAAAAATTCCGTCACTTCTTCAAACTCTTTTGCTATATGCGTTTTACGAATGGTTTTTAGTTGATCTTCTAACACAACAAAATCGGTTACTGTCTTTTTCGTAACGGCTTTTAATCCATCTGGATAAAGCTCTTTTATTTTTTCAATTTCATATTCGCTCAATAAAGCCTTTCCAAGTGCAGTACAATAAGCCGGTATTCGCGTTCCAATATGTGAAACCAACCGAAATCCACTTTCTTTTACTGGGTCTTCACGTAATATATAGACTACATTATTTTCATCTAATATACCCATTTGGCAAGTTTCATTGATTTGAGAAACAATATTCACCATGATTTTTTTTATAAAATCTAATATATATTTATTTTTTGAATAAGACAGCCCTACCGAAAAAGCCGCAATACCAATTTTATATTTTAGCGAACTTTTTTCAAGCGAAACAAACTTACGAATTAACATCGTTTGCATAATAGGGTATAGTGTACTTTTCGGCACAGCACTTGCTTCCGAAAGTTCCGTCAATGTTAACCCTTTTGGTGTAACTGATAAAAACTTTAAAATATCTAATACTCTCTCCGTAGGTTTATGTGCCATATGGACCTCCATTTATTTACTTGTATACCTTAAAAATAAGGCTAAGCAATAGATACATTTATCGATATATTTCTTATATAAACTAAATCGCAATTAATTTTATTGTAACACAGAAAAACACTTCTCTATATATTTTTGTTCAAAACTAAATTGTTAATCAGAATTTATGAATTAATCAGAATTCTCTTGACATTTCGCTAGAATATAGTAATATTTAATTAATATTTCGTATAAACAAATAAGATTTGTATATACGAATAATATGAGTATTCATATTTTCAAATAACGATTGAATTGGAGGAATTATTATGTCAATGAAAACAATTTACGGAGAAGAATCTGCAACTTTATATGATATTCCGACTCATGCAAACGGTCCACGTGGTTCACTACCATTAACCCCATCATTATTAAAAAATTCACCAAGTGGGAATATATTTGGTATGACTTTAAATGCAGGAATGGGCTGGAATCCAGATAAGCTTCTCGGTGACGATATTCTACTGCTGAGCACACAAGGTGGAATTCGCGACAATGATGGTACACCTATTGCGGTAGGTTTACATACTGGTCACTTTGAATTAGGTTTGCAAATGCGCGCGGCGGCCGCAGAAATAAAAAAGTCCGGTGGTGTACCTCATGCTGCCTATGTGACAGATCCATGTGACGGTCGCAGCCAAGGTACAACTGGAATGTTTGATTCCCTGCCTTATCGCAATGATGCGGCAATTGTATTTCGCCGTTTAATTCGGTCCTTGCCAACACGGCAAGCCGTAATTGGGGTAGCAGCATGCGACAAAGGTCTGCCCGCTATGATGATGGCACTGGCAGCTATGCATGATCTACCAACAATTATTGTGCCTGGCGGTTCCACTTTACAGCCAAATGAAGGCGAAGATGCCGGCACCATCCAAACAATTGGCGCCAGATTTTCAAATAATGAAATATCTCTGGAAGATGCATCCCGTCTAGGCTGTAAAGCTTGTGCTTCTGCCGGTGGAGGCTGTCAATTTTTGGGGACAGCCGGAACCTCTCAAGTCATTGCCGAAGCCTTAGGACTGGCATTAACCCACTCTGCATTAGCACCTTCTGGTCAGCCAATATGGGAAGAACTCGCCAAACAATCGGCCCGAGCTTCTTTAGAAATGGCACACCAGAAAATAACAACAAAAGACATTCTCACCGATAAAGCAATCGAAAATGCTATGGTGATTCATGCAGCTTTTGGCGGATCAACAAATTTGCTGCTTCATCTTCCGGCCATTGCCCATGCGGCAAACTGCAAAATTCCAACCGTCACTGATTGGGCAAAAATTAATAAAAAAGTCCCTCGTTTAGTGAGTGTTATGCCAATTGGTCCAGTTAATCATCCTACAGTCTCCGTATTTTTAGCCGGAGGTGTTCCAGAAGTTATGCTTCATTTAAGAAAGCTCGGTCTTTTGCATGAGGATGTTCTGACGGTTACGGGCGAAACCCTTGGCGTAAATCTTGATTGGTGGGAAAAATCCACAAGACGCGCCCAGTGCAAAAAGCGCCTGTTTGACATTGATCATATTGCTGCTGATGAAGTTATTATGAGTCCCAGCCAAGCAAAAGTAAGAGGGCTAACCTCAACTGTTACATTCCCCATAGGCAATATTGCGCCCGAAGGTTCTGTCGTAAAATCAACCGCGATTGATCCATCCGTTATTGATACGGACGGGGTATTCCGGCATACAGGCAAAGCCAAAGTTTTCACATCTGAAAAGAATGCAATTCAAGCGATTAAAACCGGGGGACAAATTCAAGCAGGAGATATTATGATTGTCAGTGGTGTAGGTCCGATGGGAACCGGAATGGAAGAAACGTATCAATTAACCTCTGCACTAAAAAAATTATCTTTTGGCAAACATGTTTCCCTCATTACCGATGCACGTTTTTCTGGTGTTTCAACAGGAGCCTGTTTTGGTCATGTCGGTCCGGAAGCATTGGTCGGTGGTCCAATTGGAAAATTACAAAATAACGACATTATTGAAATTATCATTGATACCCAACGGCTTGAAGGTTCCATTAATTTTATCGGAACGGAGAATAATCCTCTTTCTTATGAAGCTGCAGCCGATGTTTTAGCCGCACGTAAAATCCACGCCGGGCTGCAACCCGACCCTGATCTTCCCGATGACACAAGATTATGGGCAGCTCTTCAATCGGTAAGTGGCGGTACCTGGCGGGGTAGTATTTATGATGTAGATAAAATCATTGAAGTCCTTGCGGCCGGATCAAAAGCATTAGCTGATAAAAAATAAAAATATGCCATAACAGGAGGATTATTATGCCATTATTTATTGTAGCACTGGGTGTAGTACTCTTAATCGTATTAATCTCTGTCTTTAAAATGAATACCTTTGTTTCTCTTTTGATTATCTCTTTTATTGCCTCTTTGGCCTTAGGTGTACCAATGGAAAAAACAGTTTTGACAATTGAATCCGGGATTGGCGGAACACTCGGTCATATTGCTTTAATATTTGGGCTAGGCGCTATGTTAGGCAAATTAATTGCTGACTCGGGCGGAGCAAAACGAATTGCCCTGACTTTAATTCATAAATTTGGTGAAAAACGAATTCAATGGGCTGTTGTAGTTTCCTCATTTATTGTTGGTGTCGCAATGTTCTTTGAAGTAGGTTTAGTTTTATTAATCCCTATCGTTTTTTCGATTGAAAAAGAATTAAAAGTTTCACCATTATATTTAGGTATTCCAATGCTTGCTGCTTTATTAGCAACGCATGCATTCCTGCCACCGCACCCAGGACCGACTGTCATTGCCGGCGAATATGGTGCAGATATTGGAACTGTTTTATTATATGGTATTATTGTTGCCATACCATCCGTGATTTTAGCAGGTCCAGTATTTACAAAATTCGCAAAAAAAATTGTACCAAATGCTTTTACGAAAGACGGTAATATTTCGTCATTGGGTGAACAAAAAGTTTTAAAGTTAGAAGAAACACCTGCCTTTGGCATCAGTTTGTTAACGGCAACATTCCCTGTCATTTTAATGTTACTCGCAACGATACTTTCAATCATAAAAAACACAGCAGGAATGCCCGATAGTTTCTTTTTTAAAGTTGTAAATCTTATCGGAAACCCTTCCACTGCTATGCTTATATCTTTACTCCTTGCATTTTACACAATGGGAATTCGCAGGAATATTCCTATAAAAGAAGTAATGTCGGCTTGTTCATCATCAATCGCTTCCATCGGAATGATGCTTTTAATTATCGGTGGTGGCGGGGCTTTCAAACAAGTTCTTATTGCGGGCGGCGTTGGTGATTATATCGCTCTATTATTTCAAGGAAGCTCCATGTCACCCATTCTGCTTGCCTGGATTGTTGCCGCAATTTTGCGTGTATCGTTAGGTTCAGCAACAGTAGCTGCTCTTTCTACCGCCGGCTTAGTTATTCCCATGCTAGCCGCTTCCCATGTCAACTTGGCATTAGTAACACTAGCCACGGGTGCTGGCAGTGCAATAGCTTCGCATGTAAACGATGCCGGATTTTGGATGGTAAAAGAATATTTCGGTCTAAGTCTAAAAGAAACATTCGCCACCTGGACGTTGCTATCAACAATTGTATCCGTATCTGGTTTGCTATTTATTTTACTATTGAGCTTATTTGTTTAATACACATACAAAATTTAAGGAGGACTAGCTATGTTTAAAGGTATTTATACACCAAGTATTACGATTTTGCACGAGGATGGGACATTCAATTTTCCAGCTATGGAAAAACATATCAATAACTTAATTAAAAATGGCATCAATGGAATTTTGTTTTTCGGCAGTCTCGGCGAATTTTTTGCTTTTTCCCTGAACGAAAAAAAACAAATGATTGATTTTGCCATAAAAGCAGTGAATAAACGAGTATCCGTTATGATTGGCGTCGGTGGAACCATAATGGAAGAGGTAATTGAGCTGACCCAGTACGCTAAAACTTCTGGTGCAGATGCCGCCGTTGCTGTATCGCCGTATTATTTTGGACCGACAGATACGGCTGCTGAAATTTATTTTGGTACAATTGCCGAAAAAGTCGACATACCTATTGTGTTATACAACTTTCCTGCCAGAACAGGCAATGATTTAACACCCGATTTAGTATACAAATTAGCCATGAAATATCCAAATATTGTAGGCATTAAAGATACGGTTGATACTATAAGCCACACCAGAAAATTAATTCAAAAAATAAAACCCGACCGTCCTGATTTTTCAATTTTGTCTGGATTCGACGAATACTATTTGGTGAACCGAATATCAGGTGGTGATGGAGTTTTATGCGGATTAACAAATGTTGATCCGTTATTATTCACCACCTTGCATACAGCTTATGAAAATAAAGATTTTATTACAACTCAAATATGTGCTCAGAAAGTATCGACCCTTATGAAACTCTACGATATAACTGATTTATTTATCACAGGAATCAAAGCCGCTGTGAAAGCAAAAGGACTTGAAATGTCTACCTATACAAAAGCTCCCACCGTACAAGTAACAAATACGCAATATCAAAACATTAAAAACATCCTTACGGAAGCTCATAAACAGCAATAATAAAACTGATGCAATAAAACACATTGTAGTGATAACGAAAAACAGCAAAAAAGGGGCTGTGAAATAATGCCCCTATAAAAACAAAAGAGGATCACTAGCTCGAAAGAGCCGCTGATCCTCTTTTTGTGTTAAAATTTTACATAGCACATGAAAAATTCAAACATACATTATTTTAAAACAAAACAGGCAGTTTTGCCACTGTTTATTTCAGATTATCTGAATATCTGTGATCCCGTGCTGGTTTTTGACCGATTTATGGAGGAAATCGACTTGGAGAAATACCTGAAAAATGTTCCAGCTCACTTTGCTGGACGTATCAGGTATAACCCGACCAGCATGTTGAAAACAATCTTATTCGGATTTATG
>NZ_FNZK01000012.1 GCF_900109225.1 Propionispira arboris | reverse complement strand
GGTTCTTTGTCAAGTGTTGGGGTAAAAACATAAAGTGAATTTTTAGCGAGGGGATTTCTCCTCGCTATTTTCTATTTTTATGCAGCCATATAAAGTATCCGATTTCTCATTCGTTTAAATTTTTGTATGCCATAACAAGTCCGTTTGAGTACCTTTGTTCGATTGTTACATCCTTCTATATATCCATTGCTATAACCCGTTGAAATTGCTGCAATAATTTCATTTTTCCATTCGATCACTGTCTTCATTAATTTGTTGAATTGTTTTATATCATATCTCATAACGTTTTCTTGCCACTGTTTAAATCGTTTTACATATTCTACACTATCCGTGCTGTCCATTACTTCATAAAATAATTCTTTTAAACGATAGGCCTGACTTAATTTTTCAGATACAGCCAGCATATTGGCCAATTGTTCTTTATCTTCATCTCGTTTTAAATTTTTATGCCTCTTCAATAAGAGGAACCGGCTCTTTTTAAAATATTTCCGACGGTAGTCCGAAAACTCTTTTTGGACTTCTTTGCGAACACTTTCTAATGCCCAATTCGCAAGCCTGCATGTATGGAATTTATCAGCAATAATCTTAGCATTCGGGAAACTACTTTTAATTACAGAGCGAAATAAACTGCTTAAATCCATAACTACATATTTTACATGGGCTCGCTGCTCTATGGGAAAAGACGCAAAATATTTGCACAGGTCATCCGTTTTTCTGTTTTCTAATATGTCTAAGGGTCTTTTATCCTTCGGATTTACAAGCAAGCATTGAAATTCCTCTCCATCTGCGTTTCCTTTGAATTCATCAATAGACAATACTTCTGGCAGCTGTGGTTTTGGATAGTCGACATGATCGAAAAGACGTAATGCTGTCGTAACAGAAACGTTGGTGTCTTTAGCAATCGCAGAAGCAGACTTTACTTGTGCAAATTGAGAAATAATAAATTGTTTTAGCAACGTCGTCATTCGTTGATATTTCAAAAGAAAAGGATTGTCTTCAAAAAAACGTTTTGAGCAATGCGGACAGACATAGCGTCGTTTGCGCAGGAATAAATCATAAGTTTTATGTAATAAAGGAAGATGTTTTATTTTTTGAAGGCGATAATCATGAACTTTTTGCGTCTGCTGCCCACAGGATGGGCATATATGGAGTTTACGTGGCAATTGAACCGTCAGTGAATTTTCTGTAACATTTATAATAGAAAGGTCTTCCAAGTCTAAGAAAAGTGTAGTAAACTGAATATTGAGCATAAGTGATAACCCCTTTCGGTTAGTGTTGTGGTAACTTTAATTGTAAATGAGTTATTCACTTTATGCTCTATTTTTATGCAAAAAAATATGTTGGAATAAGCAATTTGTTTTTTGCTTACCCCAACATTTATTATAGAACCCTTTTTTGAACATTTGTAAATATTAAGCTGAACTTTTGTTTATTGTTTTCTATAAAAAAAATTGGTTTTATCATAAATAAAAGAGCCGATATTACGGCTCTTTTGGAGACTGTTATTATAGTTTTTGTAAAATCACAGTTTTTATTCCACAGCATTCATCTGATATGTTTCATTTTGTATAAATGCATTAAGAGGAACTCTTGGCTTTTGTTTTGTTTGACCAGCAGGATAGCCTACGACAAGTCCAGCACCGAGAAATGTAAACTTTGCTAAATTAAGTAACTTAGCGGCCTCAGGATGCATAATAAGAGATTCCATCGGCACTACACCAAGCCCCATTGATTCCGCTGCCACAACAGCTGCGCCCATTGCCATACCGCATTCAAAAGTTCCATGCATTATTTGTGTTAAATCCTCATTTCTGATTTCAGCCATATCTTCTTTAATGCTAAGATTCGCAGATTTAGATACATCAACCACAAACATCAAAAACAAAGGTGCCTGCGCCAGCCAGTTATTATCACCAGACAAAGATGCCAAAAACAACTTCATTGCATCATCTTTAATAACAAGGACGGATAGCTCCTGACCAGCTCGGGGTGTCGGCATTGCCATTGCAGCTTCAATAATGGAGTCAACCATTTCCACGGGTACTTCTTTTTTTAAATAATTCCAAATAGATCTATGATTTATGATGGATTTTGTTGTATAATTCATATGTGCCCTCCACAGTACCTTTTATCAGGCTAGCATTTAGTTGATGTTTTGCTAAACTTTTAAAGCTGTATTCACAATAAATACGATCTCAAACACTATTTATTGTACTCAGCTCTTTTCATTGATAAGAATTTAAATTTTTTATACTGTTATGCAGATTTTCTATTCATTCTCCGATAATTTTCCACCAGGATCATTTTACTGTATCCACAAAATGCAGAATTTAAGTTAAGTTTTTAGTGTAATTTGCCGATATAAATAATGAATGTAATAATTTAAGTTAACCAAGGATGCGTTAATTTATTAGACAAGGATGACAAGACCATGAAAATAAGAGCAACCCCTGAAGAATTAGCGACTATTAAATTCGCTATGGAAAAAGAAGAAATGCCGCGAGTTTATAAAAGATACCAAGCCCTTTATTTGTTTCTTTCGGGCAAAACCTGCAAAGAGGTTTCCAGCCTCATTGGACTTACCGATATCACCGTTTGTAATATTCACAGAGCTTATAAAAAAGGTGGTCTTGCCGTGATTCCCGATAAATCAATTCCAGGACGGCCCTCCAGACTAACGCCACAACAACTCAACGAACTAAAGCAAGTCATTTTAAACAATATGCCATCTGATGTTGGTCTTGTAACAAATTTACCATGGACAGCCAACTTGATTGCTGAATATATCAAACGAAAATACGACTATACCTATTCTATTCGGGGAATTACCGGAATGTTAGAACGACTTGGTTTCATTTACGTTCGCCCAACTTATGTACTTGCCCCAGCCAATCAAATCAAATAATATCTTTTTTTCTAAAATCATTGAGGAAAATCATTTTAGATCTGAAGAAATAAAACAAGTTCAAGCTATTGGCATTGCCAATAGCTTTTCTTGTATCTTGTTAATACACGCTTAGTGTGAAGTTATTCAATAAAGACAACTGCACATTTTTTCAAGAAAGCATAGTTTTGGTTTGCCGCTAATATTTTATCGCCGTCCTCTTTAGAAACAACAGGGTTCCTATTGAAATCCATTAAAGAAACTGCTTTCACAATTAAAGGATTAGCTCCGGCATAATCAATATTAGATGGAGAATCCGACTTAGAATAACTAGCCAAACCATTCTTGATAATAGCACTATCGTCTACGTTTTTAGAATTATAAATTGTTCTACCAGAATTATCAAGAATATTTGGTGCCATTGCCCGTTCCAGTCCAAGGCCCCGGCAATCAATCACAACACCCGTAATAGCACCAGCTGGCATTACCGTTGGTGCTGTTGCTGCGGGAGTAACTCCTGCTGCTGGCACAACAGGAGTTTCCGTAACTGCAGGCACAGTGGTCGTTGGAGCAACCGGATCACTTTGACTTGCAAAATCTGGCATAGCAACCTTATCTTGCCAAAGGGCAGATGCTAAACTGTTTCTCTGACCAAAAATTGGCATACAAAGTGTAACCTGGTAATTACCGTTATCAAGCTGCTCTTCATCTGTAATTCGAGCATTGTTAATAGCACCAGATATTGCCGTTTTAATCGTATCTTTTTTTACTGCTAATTGTTGAACTGTCGTATGATTCTCGAGCTCTACCCCATAGACAATCCCCGCTAAATTACGGTACGCATCTACGATTGCCGCACGCCGCGCAAGTGCATCGCCTTGTCCTGCAGTAACGGAAGCGGGTGCTGAACCGATTCCAATTGCTGTAATTGTATTACTGTTCCAATTAATATCCGAAGCGAAACACGTAGTCGATAAAATCAATGAAAACAAAAGTATATATAGCTTTTTCATAAAAAATCGCATCCTTTAAAATAAAATTATTATTGCATATTTAAATCAATTGTACTATTGGTTATTTTCATAATTTGTGATGGCTGCTCTGTATCTTCTGTTACATAGGATGCGAGTGTTTGATTATCCCCTGTAAAACTAAGATCAATAACAGCTGCATTATTTCTAAATTCTCTAATGTAAACATCCTGTACACCAGATATATCGGTCAAATAATCTTTTAACAATGAAAGACTATTTTGATCTTTTATATTATGAACATATATCGTATAATTTTTCGAAGTACTCGCTGCATAATTTAATAGTTTGTTGGCGATATCATGCCCTGCTTTCTCTCCAGTTTTATATTTCGCATTATCAGCAGCTATTTTTTGTGTGATATCAATATTGGTTTCCTGATATGTGCCAAATTGGATTGCTTCACCTGTATCACACTTTGTCGTATTAATAGTAAGTGTAGCATCATTCGCCTTCATTGGCACTTGTGTATCAAACTTAATATCAATATCATTTGCCCTTATACTTCCAGTTACGATATAGTCTAGTTGTTCCTGCGTTCCCAAAAGACCAATGGTATTAAAATCACTCTTCGCTGCAGCAATTTTAAAGCGTTTAGTTTTCGTTGGGTTTAATTGATTCATATTAATAATATGAGAAAAACCTGATTGATTTAGTACGGAAGCAATTGCCGTTTCCACGGCTACATCAGAGACCTTCATCGCATTATTTTGATTCAATACAACAATCCCAATCCGAGGATCATTGATGCCAACATGAATTGCTTTGACTTTGTCAAATCCGGACATAAGTTTTGCATTAGGTTCCATGTCAATGACTACTTTTGTTTTCACCATATATTGATCACCATCATTGAGCGTTTGCAATACTTGATAACTTCTTATAAAACCATTGGAATGCGTATAAATCTGGTCATGTGTCACTCTGGTATTATTAACATGTGTACTGCTGTCAATTGTCATACCCGCAACATTTTCTAATGCATTGCGAAAAGAATCTTGTATTGCTGCTTTACGGGTTGGTCCAGTTCCTTCTGCAATATACTCTAATGCATATACCTGTGCATGCAGCGCTAAGAAAAAAATTGTACATAAAATGCAGTAAATTTTTTTACCATGGAGCCATATTATCATTTTTGCACCAGCCTTTTTCTAATCTACACCTCCTTGTACATAAAATTCCTTTATCTAATGCAATGCTAAATCCCTATTGACTAGCTGCACTATCACCAATTTTTAAATTCCCTATATCCCCGCTAGTAACTGTACCTATGGACATTTTGTTTTCTACACTGGTTATTGTAATCTGACAGACCAGCTTATGTTGTACACCTAAGACCTCTCCTGTCTTAGGATTACAAACTGCTTTACCATCTTTATATACCGTAAAAACCTGTCCAGGTACAACCTGCTTATTTGATCCAGCATCAATATATACAATATTACCGTCAATGCTTGCTATATGTACCGGAATTGGCGATTCATTTAGATTCTTATCTAAAATATCACTAATTTTTTGGGACACAGCTTTCGCCGTTTTCGTATATTCGCTAAACTCTACTTTCCAGATTTTTTTACCTTTCTTATCTTTACCACGTACTTTATTGACAATTCCGTTTGTCGTATCAGCAAAGACAACACTCCCCGAAGTCGTATCAAGGATTTTCCAAAATACAATTATATTGATTTTTGCTTTATCTGCTGCAACATTCGACTGATCTGTAATATGCGAATCAGAAATACTACCTGTTACGATATAATTGATTCCACTGATCCGGCCTAGCTGTGCCGCATTGTCCTTTGCTAGAAGCCCCATACGACTAAGGCCTTGTTCATTGAGAATTGCCGTTAAATCATCACGGTCAATGACATTTAGCTTGGAATTTTTCGATAATTCTGCTACGAGAGAATCCGTTATGAGCTGTTCCAGTCCACGTTGTCCCGAAAGGTTTTTAAAGGTAAGAACACCAACTGATTTTGGTTGTGCTGCATAACCAATTGTTGTAAAAAGAAATAAAAACCCTATAAAAAACAGCAATCCCACAATTTGTTTGTTTTCTAGAATTTTTTTCATTTGTATTACCCTTCTTTATTTAGTTTGATTTATTATTTATCCAAACAATCTTAGAAATATATGATCATCTGAAGTATATATATATTAATATTATTTAATGCAATTATTGTTTTTTAGTTCAATTAATATTACTTAATTCAACTTATATATTACAATAATTTCAAAAAAAGTAAAGTCTTTTTTAGTATTCTTTGCTTTTTTAAGAATAAATGAACCTTTAGTCTGGTTTTTTTGATAAAACTTTTCTGAAATTAAAAAAAAATATATATTTAACAAAAATAAAAAGAGCTCATCCTGTGAGCTCTTTTTATAACCATATCTAGAATATTTTAAATATCCATTAAATACATAAACGTATTTAAAATACAGGATAAGCCAAATCATATTTATTTAGATCCAATAAGTAATATTTCCTATATTTTTTATAATTAGTATGATAACAATTCAGATTTATCACAAAGACTACGTAGGATCATTACCGCCAATTTTCAAAAGTTGATTACGAAACAGGACATCTTTTTTATTCAAATCCGGAAATTTGTCTTCAATTTCATCTAAAATACGCCCTAAATCCGAAAAGATAGCCCCAATTTCCGGGATAGGAAACTGTGTTGCATTTTGAATTGACAGGAAGTATCCCGAAAAATTAACCCTTGTTTCTCTCACTGCCATCAGCAGTGCATCATTTAACAAAGCTTTATTTTCACCATCAATCGTCCGGGCAAAAACAGTTAAACAAAGCTGGACATCATGGACGACTTGCTGAAACTGCTTCCATTCGATATCCAATTCGGCTAAATCAAGCAAGCTCCGGGAAATCCCTCTCACTTGAAGGCTGATATGTTCAAGCCGATTCATGACAAAAGAAAAGTCAACCATTTTGTCACGTTCTTGCCGACGAAACGGCGTATAACGAAAACTTTGCGTAACTTGAATAATCATAAAATGTTCTTTACGAATTTGCTGAACTGCATTCCGGGCCTCATATAATCCAGCAGCTAAATCTTCTTTTGTTTCAGCCTTCCACAAACGTTCTAAATTACTAGTTAAGCACAATATAGATTGCATAACTGCTTTTTTAGCTAAAAAACTGGATGACTCCGCTGGGCTCAAAATAATATTCAAGAAAACAGCAACCATAGCACCAATGATGGTTTCTTCAATGCGCCCAATCATATAGCCCTGACTATGCCCATACTCGAGTACCAAAAGAGTGCTTACACCAATCTGCGAAATAATCTGTGGATGCAAATGAAAAACTCTGCCCACGGCAATTCCCAACCCTATAATGCAAAAAATGCTCCACGCATTGACAATAAAAAAAGAACTGAATGAACCACCAATCGTTACACCAACAATAACACCTAATATCCGATATACACCTTTTTCTACGGAATCAGCGATTGTCACCTGCGTTGTTAAAATCGCCGCTAAAGGTGCAAAAATCGGGTATGGATTTTCTGTTACACTGGAAGCAACAAACCAGGATAAACCTGCCGCTAATGCTATTTTAAAAACTTCTAAAGTAATACCTAATCGTCGTAAGATGTGGTTCACATCATACACCATAAAAAAACTCCTCCTATAAAACCTATGCGCTAAACAGTAACGTAACTTTGCAAATTCAGTAAAAAAAACAAATCATTTTTAATTATACTCCCTGTCTCGTCATTATTCAATCAAAACACAAGATTCGTATCAAGCATTTCTATTTAGATATCTGACGTCCTCATATTAAGAGGTTTTACAGTGTCTTTATATTTTAACAGCAGGATATTATCTACACTTTAGAGAAATATTAAAGAAAGTCTCATCAAAAAATGATGAACCGTATTAACATATATGAAATGTTATCGTATAAGGAGTGGTTCTATCTCTATGTTTATCGATGAATTTAAGAAATTTATCATGCGTGGCAACGTTTTAGATATGGCAATCGGGATTATTATCGGTGCCGCTTTTAATAAAATTGTCTCTTCATTTGTCTCAAATATTTTGATGCCGCCACTTGGTTTATTGGTCGGTAAAGTCGATTTTTCAAATTTATTCATCAACCTTTCTGGGGAAAAAGTACAAACCATCGCCGAAGCACAAGCAGCTAACGTGCCAGTGATTGCCTATGGCTTGTTTCTAAATACAATTATTGATTTTTTAATTGTTTCATTTGCTATTTTTATTATGATTAAACAAATTAATCGTTTTGCAGCCAAAAAAGAAGAACCGCTGCCGAATACTCGAAAGTGTCCTTATTGCTTTTCAGAAATTCATGATTTGGCGACACGTTGTCCGCATTGTACCTCATCGTTAAACAAAAAACAAAATAGTCCCTAAAAGATTTTTATAGAAATGGAGAAAAAACCATGCTTACAATTAAGGAGCTGTATCAAAAAGCATTAAAAGAATCTACGGGGAAAGAAGATTTTACGTATGATCCAAGTCAATTAAATTGTCTGTTTGAACCAAAGGAATATCCTATAACCTGGGAATTGAGTGATATCCTTACACCAGCAGGAATACCTTTATCGGGCACCACAATCACCAAAGACACCTTGGCTGTTTTAAATGCTTTAGCCAGCCATAAAGGAAAACGTGCTTTTATTTTGATTGCACCAGCCTTTTTAGGACAATTTAGTGACCAGGTATCACCTGGAATGATCCGTACCGCTTTTAAGAAAATCGGCTTCAACGGACTGCTCGAAGTTGCTGTTTTTGCTGATATTCTTACACTACGCGAAGCCTTGGAATTTGACCATAATATCCATTCAAACAATGATTATCAGTTGACAAGCTGCTGCTGCCCTATGTGGATTGCTATGATCAAAAAATTATATACCGATTTAATGCCGCATGTGCCAGCAACTGTATCTCCCATGATTGCAGCCGGGCGAACCGTCAAGATACTGCATCCAGATGCACTTACTGTTTTTGTCGGTCCGTGTATGGCAAAAAAAGCGGAAGCACGAGAAAAAGATATTGCCGGGGCTGTTGATTATGTATTAACATTTCAAGAAACAAAAGAGTTATTTAAACTCTTACATGTAAATCTCACGCAAATGGAAGATAATGTAAAAGAGTTTTCTTCAAAAGCTGGTCGAATTTATGCTCGAACTGGCGGTGTTAGTGAAGCCGTAAAATCAACATTAGCTCGGCTTAGTCCAAACCGCCATATTGCAATACGTTCCCAGCAAGCTGACGGTGTCCCAGATTGTAAGAAAATGATTACGGATTTAATTGAAGGAAAAACACAAGCAAACTTTTTTGAAGGTATGGGCTGCATAGGCGGTTGTGTGGGGGGACCAAAATCATTACTTGAGCCAGATAAAGCACGCGACAAAGTAAATCAATATGGAGATAAAGCTATCTATGAAACACCTCTGGATAATCCTTATGTATTAGAGTTGTTATACCGCCTCAATTTTACAACACTCGAAAGCCTCATGAGTGATAATGAATTCTTTACACGCAAATTTTAAATATAATTTGCGTGTAAAGAACTTATACACTGATTATTTTTTAATTCTTCTTCTTTTTTCCATATAATTGAGTTATAATATGAATTAAGTCATCGTGCAGTTGACTAATTGATTGTTTCTACACTCTTGATCGTATAGATGCCTTTCTATACGATCTTTTTTTGTTTAAAATTTTATAACAGGAACGAAAAATTCCCATTGCGTCCCCTCACATACACATGGTATAATATATGTAATAAATATTTCTCAATCCTTACCTGCATTGGCTGCCACCAGTGCAGGCTTTTTATTATAAAACATACATAAAAACGGACGAAACAAGCCTGAAATGCTTGTTTCGTCCGTTTTTTAGTTTTCCAAATTACGAATTTGGTTTTATGTCAATGATACCATAATGAACATGGCTGTATTTCCCGCCAACAACCCTGTTTGCGCCCAAACGCACAAATTCAAGACTTCGACTATTTTCTTTCACGACCACACATTGTCTTGCCACTCGCCTGGCTTCGTTGATTGCCTCTATCGTAACAGCACGATGATCAGCAAGGGCACGTAAAGGCAATAGATGCAAACTTTCTTTAAGGGGATGACGAAACATCGGATCAAAGTAAACAACATCAAAACTTTTATCTGGCAGCAATTTTAAATAGTTTCCATATTCTTGCTGGATGACCTCAATCCGTTTCATAGCCGCCTGTAAACCGAGTGGTTCTAGCGTTGAAAAATTTTTCAGACCATCCTGAACAACTGCCGCCATAAGTACCTTGGCTTCAAGACCAACAACTCGCCCCCTTACTCCAACAACAAAGCTTGCGATAATTGCATCGGAAGCCATCCCCAATGTGCAGTCAAGAACTTCCATTCCGGCTTTCAACTGCATAGCCTCAATCATATTATCCTTCTGCCCCTTGAGCAAATTTTTCAATCGAAGCTGGGCCATATTCGGATGGAAAAAAAAGTCACCTTCCGGCGTAGCTAAAACAAGCCCTGTTTTCTTAACAACTAAAACAAACGGGGTCTGGTAAGTCGTTTGAATACTCTCAATTGATAAATTTTCCCGGGCAATAAATAAAAGATTCAATTCGGCTGCTTTTTGTTTTGCAGTTTGCACTACCATTGCATTATATTTGTGACCTGTCGTCACAATACATTGTATCGACTGCATCGACTATGTCCTTTTAAACATTTTGGCAAGTTCAGCAGCACCAAACTTAATAATCGTCGGTCTGCCATGTGGACACGTATAGGGAAGGGTTGTATTGGTAAGTTCATCCAATATAATTTGCATTTGCCTTATATTTAGTGTATCACCGGCTTTAATAGCCGCCCGACAAGCTGTTGTAGCCAGACAAGCATGGCGAATTTCCTGTGCTGTCAGGTTATGCATATTTTGCAGTGATTCTAAAATTTCACGAATGATGGCCTCCGCCTCACCAACTGGTATATCAGAAGGAATTTCTTTTAAACGCATCTGCTCAGGTCCACTCGCATCCATATCAAACCCTAAACTTTGAAAGAGCTCTTGGTTATCCAAAATCAATGTACATTCTTTGTCATCAAAATCAAGTAAAAGATGAACTAATAATTGCTGTGATGGAATCTTATCCGCCAGTGCGGCAAAACGATCATAAAGAATGCGTTCATGTGCTGCATGCTGGTCAACAATATAGAGACCCTTCGGATCTTGCGCTACAATATAGCAGTTATCCACCTGCCCCATGGGCGTAAGGGTTCCTTCATAAATGATTTGCGGTAAATCCGTTGCCGCATGTCCTGCACTTTCCATTATTTCTGGCATTTTTGCAGAAACCGACAAAGACTCACCTTGCCGATTATCCTGTGACAAGTCTTCTGACTTAGGCAGCGATGCATTTAAAATTGCTTGCGCCTGCGAAAAACTCACCGTATTTTCTCGTACGATTGGCGATGGCGGTACCAGAGGATTATAGGCTGTAACAGCCGTTTGATGTGGAACAGCAAAATGCATAGGTTCTATCGTATAGTGCCGTTCGGGGTTCGCCACAGGTGCAGCAACAAAGTCTAAAGACTGTCCAGCCGGACGGATCGCATCAAGTACAGACTTGTAAACTGCTTTAAAGATACGTCCTTCATCTTCAAATTTCATTTCACTTTTCTGCGGATGCACGTTGACATCAATCGTATTTTGCGGCACTTCAATTTTAAGTACGGCTAAAGGATAACCTGATTTCGGCAAAAGTGAATGATATGCATTGTCAATTGCTTTTCCAATGGATCGACTAGATATGATACGCCCATTAACAATAAAGGTCTGCCAAGTCCGGCTGCTGCGAATCATCGACGGTTTTGTCAAAAAGCCAGTAATTTTAATATCTATATCTTCAAATTCCACACCCAAAAGTTCCTCGCTGACTTTAGCGCCGTAAATACTTTGAATCACATCATATTGTGACCCATTACCCGGTGTAGACAAAACCAATTTATTATTATTAATAAATTTAAAGGAAATTTCTGGATTAGACAATGCCAGTTTTATGATGAAATCATTAATTTTTGAGCCTTCTGTCACTGGCGTCTTCATGAATTTTTTGCGAGCAGGTGTATTAAAAAATAAATCTTCTACTTTAATGGTGGTTCCAATATTGCAGCCAGCTTCACGCAAGTCCTCTACTTTACCACCCTTGATTTCCACCAATGTGCCAAATTCACTGTCCCGTTGCCGTGTCATTAACGAAAAGCGCGAAACGGATGCAATGGTCGGCAAGGCTTCACCGCGAAACCCCAGTGTATTAATGGTGTTCAAATCACTTACTTCCTGAATTTTGCTTGTTGCATGACGTAAAATAGCTAACTTGGCATCTTCCGTACTCATACCGCGCCCATTATCCGTAACGCGCATAAAGCTTGTACCACCAGCCATAATTTCAACTTCCACTTTATTGCTGCCGGCATCAATCGAGTTTTCGACTAATTCCTTAACAACCGATGCCGGGCGCTCGACAACTTCCCCTGCAGCAATTTTATTAATGGTGCTTTCATCTAAAACATGTATGATACTCATTTTTTACCAGCCTCACCTTTTGCCTGTTTTTGCAATTTATATAGCTCATTCATTGCCTCCAAAGGTGTCATTGTCATAATATCCAGGGCTAATATATCGGCACTAAGCGATGAAGAAAAAAGTGAATCCATTGGACCTTCATTAGTCAAAGCCTGCTCTGTTACGATAGCATCATCTTGCAATGGTTTGATCTGTAACTGCTCTGCTGTATGCTGCGATTCCAATTCTTCAAGAATCTTTTTCGCCCCTCCGTTACATTTTTCGGTAGTCCCGCGAGTTTTGCCACATGGATACCATAAGACTTATCGGCACTGCCTGCCACAATACGACGCAAAAATACAACTTGGCTGCCACGTTCTTTCACAGCAACACAGTAATTTTTAATGCGATTATCTGATTCTTCTAAATCAGTAAGTTCATGATAATGTGTCGCAAATAATGTTTTTGCCCCAATCTTATCACGCATATGTTCAATCACAGCCCGGGCAATGCTCATACCATCAAATGTACTCGTACCGCGACCAATTTCATCGAGAATCACCAGGCTGTTTTTTGTCGCATATTTTAATATTTGTGCTACCTCATTCATTTCAACCATAAATGTACTCTGGCCGCTTACGAGATCATCACTGGCCCCGATCCGCGTAAAGATACGATCCACTGGTGAAATATAGGCCTCCCGCGCTGGCAGGAAGCTTCCCATTTGTGCCATAAGCGTTAAGAGTGCTGTTTGACGCATATACGTTGATTTACCAGCCATATTCGGTCCAGTAATCACGATAATTTCGCTATCATGATGATTCAAATTTGTATCATTTGGCACAAATAAATCCCGTGTCAAAATACGCTCTACCAAGGGATGACGACCATCTTTAATAACAATTTCTCCATTGTTCGTCAAATTCGGGCGCGTATAATTATATTGGCTGGCAGCCTCAGCAAGGCTTACTAGCGTATCAACAATAGCAATTCGATGTGCCGTTTGTTGAATACTGCTGAGTTTTGCTTTGATCTGTTCACGAACAACCGTGAAGAGTTGATATTCAATATTCACGATTTTTTCCTGAGCACCTAAAATTTTTGTTTCAAACTCTTTCAGCTCCGGTGTAATATAACGCTCTGCATTTGCTAACGTCTGTTTGCGAATAAAATGCGCTGGTACCGAATCCGTGCCACTATGACGAACTTCGATATAGTAACCAAAAACCTTATTGTAACCGATTTTTAGGGATTTGATTCCTGTCGTTTCTTTTTCACGTTCTTCCATATCCTGTAAAAGTTTTTTACTATCCCGCGAAATCAATCGGTATTCATCGAGTTCTGCATTATAGCCATCCTTAATCAGACCGCCATCACGTAGAGAAATCCCTGGTTCATCAACAATTGCCCGTGTCAGCAAATCCACAACTTCATCATATAACTCAATCGAATTATAACAAGCATTTAGCAGTTTTGACTTGGCAGTTTCCAGTTCATTTTTAATTCCTGGCAAAGATGCCAGCGAAACCTTTAGCGAAATCAAATCCCTGGCATTTGCTGTTCCGACTTCAATTCTGGTAAGCAAACGCTCAAAGTCATAAATATCACGCAGGCGCTCCGTCAGTGTATTCCGCATCGCAAAGCCTTCGAGCAATTCGGTCACAGCATCAAGTCGATCATTTATTTTTACAATATTAAGCAATGGGTATTCCAGCCATTTTTTTAGCAGACGACTGCCCATAGCCGTCTGGGTAAAATCAAGGACAGCCAGCAGTGTATCTTTCTTTCCGCCATCGCGCAGATTACGGGTAATTTCCAGATTACGCAGCGTATAGGTATCCACTACCAAATTTTCTGAGGCATCTAAATAACTTAATTTGTTTAAATGCGTCAAATCTGTTTTCACCGTATCATGCAAATAAGCAAGCAAGGTTGCTACCGCTGCTTTTGCTATATCGATGATTGGTCGATTATGGCTGTCGAAATGCTGTACAATGAGATCTTCCACAGCTTTGGTTGCTTGATCAAGTATCGTAAATGTACAACTGGTAAGCCGCAAATCAACAAATTCTTTCAATTCAGCCTGATACGAAAATGCCCCAACAATAATAATTTCTGGCATCATCAAACGATAAAGTTCATCAAAGAGCATTTGTTTACGGTCAGGACCTTGATAAAGCCCATAAAAACATTCACCAGTTGATATATCCGCCCCAGCTAGGGCAATCTGTTCCTCTTTTTCATAAAGCAATGCAATATAATTATTTTTCGAATCGGTAAGCACAGATTCGGACAAAACGGTTCCTGGTGTAATAATTTTAACTACATCCCGTTTAACAAGGCCTTTGGCTTTTGGATCACCAATCTGTTCACAGATAGCCACTTTATAACCCTTGTTAATCAGCTTTGTAATATACGTTTCAGCCGCATGATACGGAATTCCGCACATTGGAATGCGTTCTGCCATCCCGGCATCACGGCCAGTTAATGTTATCTCTAATTCTCGTGATGCAAGTTTCGCATCTTCAAAAAACATTTCATAAAAATCGCCTAACCTAAAAAATAAAATTTCATTAGGGTGACGACTTTTTGTTTCGCGATACTGCTGCATCATTGGTGTTAAAGTCGCCATAAAATGCCTCCTGTTTAAGTTCTGAGGACAATTTTTCTGTAAACAGCCTCAGCCTAACGTTATCTATACTAAACTCATACCTAATCAGCTATGAGTTCCCCTTTCAAAATCCAGGTTTGTGCATGGGTCACTTTCACTCGCACAAAATCTCCTATATTTTCCGTACCTTGCTTATTCCAAAGCACAATTTTATTCGTTCGCGTCCTACCCGATAGAACATTTTCTTCCGTACGACTTGGACCTTCAACCATAACTTCAAGGATCTTACCATCTAGCTGTTGATTGATCTCGAGACTAATTTGGTTTTGCACATCCATTAGCATTTGCAGGCGTTTCTTTTTGACATCCTGTGGTACTTGATTTTCCATCGTCGCTGCTGGCGTTCCAGATCGTTTCGAATAAAGGAACGTATAGGCCATATCATAGCGAATTTCTTTTAAGAAATCGAGCATCTGTTGAAAATCTTCTTCCGTTTCACCCGGAAAACCAACAATCAGATCCGTCGTAATACTTGCCAGAGGCACAGCATCACGAATTTTCTTCACAAGATCACGATAATATTCAATCGTATAACCACGATTCATCGCTTTTAAGAGTTTATTGCTGCCATATTGAATTGGCAAATGGAATTGTTCACAGATATGTGTACTATTTTTTATTACGGCAATCGCTTTATCACTTAAATCACGAGGATGTGAAGTCATATAACGAACCCGTTCAATCCCTTTTACTTCATCGACTGCCTTCAATAGATCGGCAAAATCCGGCCCCTTCTGATCTTTACCATACGAATTAACATTTTGTCCAAGCAAAGTCACTTCTTTGAAACCTTTTGCTATAACGTCTTTTACTTCGCCTACAACATCATCTAAAGCACGACTACGTTCCCGTCCACGAACATATGGAACAATACAGTATGTACAAAAATTATTGCAGCCATACATAATCGGCACCCAAGCAGAAATTGATCCGTTCCGCTGCGTTGGTATATTCCGTGGTATATCTGAATCTCCTGTCGATAATTCCACGACATGTCCATTCGATGCATGGACTTCTTTAATTACATTAAGAAGTTCATGCACCTTATTCGTTCCTAAAACAAAATCAATATGCGGTGCTTTAATAAATAAAGCATCCCCGTCTTTTTGCGCCATACAACCGGTAATACCAAAAATTAAATTAGGATTTTCCAGCTTAAGACGTTTAATCTCACCGATTTTTCCATGAATTTTATTTTCAGCGCTCTCTCGCACGCAGCATGTATTAAGTATAATCAAATCTGCTATTTCCATATTGTCGGTTTTGCTATAACCCATCGTCTTCAATTGGCCTTCCATACGTTCAGAATCACTGGTATTCATCTGACACCCGTATGTCGCGAGATATACGGTTTTTTTATTCGTATTTTCTGTATTATTGTTCACTGTCATAAAAAACAATTTCCCCCGTACTTTATTGATATAGTCTAATATTTAATTTTATCATATTTTAATTGTAAAAACATCTTTAAGAAAAATATTATTATCATTTTTATGCAAAAAAATATGTTAGAATAAGCAATTTGTTTTTTTGCTTACCCCAACATGTATTATAGAATCATTTTTCGATTGTTTAAGACCTGTTCTCCTAAAAAAGAAAAACTTCATCTATAAAATATACTTGTTTGTTTTTGAATTTCGAGCTTAAAGCACTTATCTTATAATGAGCGTCTTCCTGTAATGAAGTTAACCAGAAACACCACGATGGCAATTACAAGTAAAATATGGATTAGACCACCCATTGTATATGAAGTAACCATACCGAACAGCCACATCACGACTAAGATAAGGAGGATTGTATTTAACATAATTTTCTCCCTTCGTATTTGTATTTACAGTGCAGAATATTTCCACACTGTCGTATCCATTTTCATTAGATTCTTATTTTCTAATTCAGGGATTATTCTTTTTATAATTATTGATAAACTTACTACATTCCTGTTGCGCTTTGTCTTTAGAATAACCATATTTAACCTGCAATAGACCTTCTAGTTTTTCTTTTATTCCTTCCACCTCAACAAGATCATCGTCAGTAAGCTTGCCCCACTGTTCTTTTACACTCCCCTTAATTTCCATCCATTTTCCTTTTAGAATATCTTCATTCATGTTCATCACTCCTCTTTTTTATAAAAAAAACAATAGGGAAAAACAGATTATGCTGCCATTTTACCTGTAGAGGCCAGGTACTAAAGGCAAATAACCTGACAAAAAATCATACACATCAATAAAAGTTGTCCTCATTTTTTAATAAATTCCAGCAAATCAGCGTTGAGCTGGTCTTTATGGGTGTATACGATACCGTGGGGTGCACCTTCATAGATTTTCAAGGTTGCATTTTTAATCAACTGCGATGAGTGAAGAGCTGCCGCGCCGATTGGTACGATTTGGTCGTCATTACCATGAACAATCAGCGTTGGAATATCGAATTCCTTAAGATCTTCGGTAAAATCCGTCTCAGAAAAAGCCTTGATACAGTCTAAAGTATTCTTGTGACCGGCTTGCATCCCCTGGAGCCAAAATGAGTCCATCATTCCCTGTGAGACTTTGGCACCGGGTCTATTGGCTCCGAAAAAGGGTCCAGCCGCAAGATCTTTATAAAACTGCGAACGATCCGCAATAGATCCCTGGCGAATCTCGTCGAACGCATCAATCGGCAAACCACCGGGGTTTTTCGCTGTTTTCAGCATTAATGGGGGAACAGCGGAAATAAGAGCCACCTTCTCCACTCGCTTGGTACCTTGACGACCTATATAACGAGCAATTTCGCCACCGCCCGCGGAGAAGCCAATTAGAATAACGTTGTTTAGGTCGAGATTTTCGATTAGTGCCGATAAGTCATCGGCATACGTGTTCATTTCATTGCCATCCCAAGGCTGGCTTGAACGTCCATGTCCACGGCGGTCATGGGCAATACAACGATAGCCTTTTGAAGCAAAAAACACCATCTGAGCCTCCCAGCTATCTGAATTAAGGGGCCACCCATGGCTAAACACCAAAGGTTGACCTGTACCCCAGTCCTTATAATAAATCTGTGTGCCATCTTTCATCATAATTGTACTCATTGTTCTTCCTCCTTTTTTTCGACGAAGACCGTTATTCTCTCCCTGTTTTTCCTATGTTGTAACGTGTGTGTACTATAAAATTAATCAAAAAACAAGGTTGCCGTCAGCATTGAAAAAAGCTTTGCAACAGCCTCATTTTATTTTTTTATTAGACAATTTGGGATAGTGAGAAACAGCCAACAAAATTTAGTTGATTGTTTCAATCGGAGCTGTTTCGGTGATCGTTTCAATAGATGATACTACACTGCCAGAGAAATTTAACTTTTTGGAACCGTAAATCCAAGCAGTTGAATTACTTTCAGTCCGATTTGGTTTCCCCCAACTGAGCAGTACCTGATCTTTTGTCATATTTTCGACCACGCTGGCCTTTTCAATATTTTCCCATGTGTCTGATGACCATCCTAATGTAGTTCTTGGGTCTTGAAGAAATAAATCTTCTTGCCAAGCTGGTGCACTTGACCAGTCAGTTGATGGTATGTTAGTCCAGCTATAAGCTATCGGTAGAATAGCGTTTTTCCCATTTACAGAGACAACCAATGAAATTGGTTTTCGTGCTTGTGAACTAGCCACTACATCAACTACAGTAACAGCACTACCGATTAAAATAGGTGTTGTTACATCATCGCTGCCTGACAAATTTCGCGTTTTAGGATAAATTGTTTTACCCATGAACTGTTCTTTGGCATTTATTAAATCAGATGTTAATACCAGGCTGCTTAACTGGCCGTGTCTGGTGTGTTCCGCCAATTCTTCCCCCGTATCATTTACTGTTAGATATACTAAATATTCTTTTGTAGCCGGGTCTGGGATCACTTTACTCACAGTAGCTTCTTTGGCAAAATGTTCAGAAAAATTAATTGGCGAAGATTGATCTCCTTGTTCTGCCTGTGCTGGTGTGAAAATTTTATAGCCGACACTTTGTTGATCAGCAGGTAAATTTAGAAAAGTGAAACTGTGTCCAGAAAATTGTTCTGTAGTTAAATTAGCAGGCACGGCCTGATTTCATTTTTATTTCGTCTCCTTTTCCGTCCTTTTATTTTCAATGTATTGGCTCTGTACGAATGAACTGATTGGTAATACACATACTATTAAATAGGATAAGCAGGGCTACAGACCAAGACATATTATTTTATTTTTGATTAGGATAAGAAAAAAACCCTACGTTTATGAAGCGTGTCTGTAAAAGATCTACCGCCCATATTCGTAGGGATTCAGTATTTTGCTGTAAATGGTCCGATGCATGATAAAATTTTATATATCTATTGTACCGCAAAGAAGAATCATTGTCAAATAATCATTTGACTTATAATAAATTAGTTATATAATAGTATAACTAATTTATTAATGATTATTAAAGAAAGGCATTCATTATAATTGATGATGGTTGTGCAACGGGATTTTGGCAGGCTGGTTCATGGACAGATAATGCACCACAAATTAAAGAAATTGCAAAATCAAGCTGACAGCAAATTGACTAAAATGAGCTTATTTTTTCATTAATACGTTCTTAACACCGTAAACATCTGACACCCATATGTCGCGAGATATACGGTTTTTCCATTCGTATTTTCTGTATTATTCTTCACTGTCGTAAAAAACAATTTTCCCCGTACTTTATTAATATAGTCTAATGTTTAGTTTTATCATATTTTAATTATATCTATTGCCCATCATTATAAAGATCCTATTTATCAATAAATAATTTTAAATTTTGAATTTCCTCACTTGTTCCTTAAGTTCTTCAGACAGATCTGCTAAATTCATGCAAGTTTTCGAAATTTCTTCCAAAGCAGCCGATTGCTGTTCTGCGGCTGCCGATACAGTTTGTACAGCTCCCATCGAATTATGACTCTGTTGATTGGCCTCACCTATCGAAACAACAATTGCTTTACTTCCAGCTGATAAAGGCTGCATCAGACTAGAAATACTTCTCACCTGTTCGCTTACAACTGTTATTAAGGATGTAATTCTTTTAAATTCAGCGCCTGCCAAATTCACAATTTGAACCCCTTGATCAACATTATCAATCGACAATTCAATAGAACTAACAACATTGTTTATTCCCTGATTATGTTCTTGAATCAATATAGCAATTTTTTTTGCCGCCAAATCAGATTGTTCCGCAAGCTTTCTCACCTCATCAGCAACAACAGAAAAGCCACGTCCTTGCTCACCTGCTCGGGCAGCTTCAATTGCCGCATTAAGTGCCAAAAGATTGGTCTGACCAGCAATATTGGAAATCAATTCTACAATTTGTACAATCTCCATAGAACTTTGTTCCAGTTTACCAGAAGTTTCTTGTGCGAGCCTGGCTGTCTGAACCATATTATCCATCTGCTCAACAGCTTGATCAATTAACCTTTGTCCCGTATTGCTTGTCTTTGTTGCTTTTTCTGCAACATTCCTAATGTCCAAAGCATTAGCAGCAGTGCCTTCAATATTTTTTGCGATACCACTCACAACAGCAACAATGTTATTTAATGAACTTGCCTGATTTTCTAAACCTTGGCTAATTAATGTTATCGATTCAGCAACATTCGCAGAAGCCGCCGCCGATTGGCTCGAATTAAGCTTGACCTGTTCACTAGATTCCACTACCTGCTCAGCTGAATGATATACTCGCTGAATAAGTTCACCCAAATTTCGTTTCATCCTAACAAAATTACTGATTAAATTATCAATCTCGTCACCAAATCGTATATTGGTCCTAACCTGTCCGATAGACAAATCTCCATTTGCTACTTGTTCAGCCATAATTTCTACCATCTTAATTCTGGCTGTAATTTTCATGGTAATGCCTATAATTATTCCAGTTAATAAAAAAAGTCCTGCAATGCCAGCCACCAAAAAATTCTTGCCCAACACTGTTACCTTTTCTAACATTTCTTCCTGCGGTACAAATGTCATAAAAGTCCAGCCCGTGCTTCCGATTGGAGAAGCTGCCATCATAATTTCCTTGCCATTTATATTCGCCGTTTGTACAGAATTTTCACCATTCATAAAAGTCTGGCTATATTTTGCCAGAACACCGTCTTCAACTTCGTCTATATTATCGGTAAGACGAAATTCAGGATGATATACAAAATTCCCCTTCGCGTCAAGTATCGCTGCATAACCTGTTTCCGCCAGTTTAAATTCTTGTGCTAACTTACGAATAGGATTTATATCCAAAGTAATTCCGGCAACTCCAGCTACTTGGCCATTTCGCATAATTTTCTTCACGACTCCGGCAGAAAGGCTTTTATCTGAAGCCTCATAAATCGGCGTATAAGCAGCAGTATCCGACGCCACTGCACTTTTATACCAGTCACGAGTTCGCGGATCATAGCCAACAGGTTTTTCTTGCTCGGTAACCCCTTGAGAATCTGCCGCTGTTAAGTTTGCATAACCAGTATATGCAGACTGTATCCCCGGACAAGAAGTCTTTACATGCTTTAAAAAATCAATTTCATCCGCTTTACTTATCTCTTTACCTCCTAAAAAATCAGCTGTCATAGATACCAAAGCTTCTTTTTCCTTTAAATATGAATACATTTTTACACTATTGCTGTTTACAATATAAAGCGCCGTCTGTCTAATCTGATCATTTAATAAATTCCGTGCACCATAGTATGAATACATGCTCACACTACCTAAAATAAAGATTATTGGAATGAGCAGCAGCACGAGCAGTTTTGTTCTTAACCTTAAATTGCCTGCCATAATATTACTTCCCCCTTGAAAAAACTATGTTATTTTCCCGCACAAGGCTAAATGGCTGTACAGAAAATCTATCAATTTCCTATACAGCCATCTTATTCAACTTACTTTTTATGTAAGCTATTTCATATGCCTATAAAATATAGTACTGACGATCATGCTATGTTTCTCATCAAATGATTTCCGCACGCAGTTCTACACTTAGACATTTTTAAAACTTCACATACAATATCAATTTTGTAACCGGAATGGATGTCTGATCTGCTTTATCGCGACCCCACCATCTCTGCAATTGTAGCTGCGAATGTTTGGACAATTTATTTACTACAGTAACTCCTGGTCCTTTGAAGCCCAATGCCGGGTCGCTGATCTGACTATCATAGTCTGTATAATTATTCGTATTCATCAGCTCTTTATCGACGTCCATATAGTCTACGGCAAACGTATAATCCCCGACCTTTTTCAACTTTCCAAACTTCAATTCAGCAACATACCCGTTTGTGTCGGTCTCATTGTTTTTCAGATATTCAAAATTGAAATCCGTATTTGGCACTACACGATAATTACCATATAGCCCTAAGAACTTATCTGTACCACCACCATATTGATCCTGTCGATCCTGTTTTGCTATATATGTACCAATTGAGCCATGCTTGAGTTTATGAGCAAAATTTAACACCTCTAACAATGTAGTATTGCTTGCCGGCGTAGCCGTAACCTTACCATTTTTTAATTTGATGCCAACTCCATCTCTATCCTGATCATCCCGACCAAGAAAAACTTCTGCTGTATTATTTTTATCAAGCTTATAAATTGCCTTGCCGCCAAAGACGCCATCCTGATCCATATATAGCCCTTTCGCCAAATGATAGGTTTGACGTCCAAACTTAAAAGAAAATTCTGGTGACTTTTGATATTCCAACCAGACATTTTCCATTTCCCACTTTTCCGTTTCACTTTGTTTTCCATTATCAGTCTTCGTTTCAATATTCAGCCCGACTTCTGCAGTCCACATATCATCAATTTTACCGTCTACATATAATTTCCCCTCATGCTTGATTTTGGTAGATGAAGCCGCATCGTTCTTCACTTCTGTCTTTGTTGCTATTTTAACAGACACATCTTTTTCTTTTTTCAGCTCCTGTTTAGCCTTCGTTTTGCCTCCATCAACATCCGTAACCTCATCGCCCAATTTTCCAAGCTTTCCATCACCAGGCAGCTGTAACCCTGCAGCATAAGTTGTAGTCACTCCGTTCGTCAAAATAAGTGCTCCCAGCACCAATGTTGTCAATAATTTTCTGTTCATTTTCACACGCCCCATTTTTGCTAAAATTTTTTGATATAGCTGCTGCCAAGCATTACTGTATAGCAGACTCCGTATTAGCAGGTTTATTTTCTTTTATCCATTGCGACCATAGAATCTTAAAACCATTAGCCGCATTTTCTTGCACATACTGATAAAATCGTGGAATGATTCTGGCTTTTTCAGCATAATAATCATTTTTCCAACTATTTTTGCCACTTCCAGTGAACATCGTATATTGACCACCAAGCAAATATTGACGATATACAATATCTTTCAAGCTTGCATCTGGGTTTTTCATCATATCATACATAACCATATATGCGGTTGTACGCCCCTCACCGGCCTGACAATGAAAATGCAGCCATGAATTTTGCGGCAAAGTCTTCACAAAATTCATAAAGCGGTCAATATTTTCCGGACTCGGCCAAATATGATCTGTTGCTGTAATCCTAAAATAATTTGCTCCGCCATTTCTAACCATTTCTTCTTCCGTCAATGCACTTGTGATTTTTTCCAACTGTGGATCTGCTGCTTTTTTATCATCATCAAGTACCGACAAAACAGTCTTTTTATTTAACGTAGCTTTCAATCGTATTTTTTCATCGGCAATTATCTGGTCATACGTCTTATTTATATTGCTCCAATCACGATCGCCATACCAGCTAACACCATTACCATTGAGTAATCCATGTGATTCTTGTCTCAAATCGACGATGTAGATTGGTCCCTTAGCCATTGTCTTAAGGTTCGTCATCAGCTGATTAAATTCTAGCTGTGAACACTGGGCACTGCCAGAAATATACAAGGAATCCAATCCCTTCCGTGACGGAATATAGGTTAAATCAGCTTCTTTATTGACTTTTTTTGGTACTTTAAAAACATCATTTGAGCTTCGATAATTCCGCGGTAATTGGTCAACGTTCTTCGTATCAACACGCCATACATAACCTTCATAGTCTGGCGTATAAGTTTCATAGTCATGTTCTTTTGCCCACTGACTCCAAGTTTTCGGCAAATCACGCGGGCTGTCTTTTACATAGTCATAGAAATGTTTCACGAACTGATAACGTTCAATATACCCTTTGCGCCCCCAGTTCTTCTTATTGTCAGGGATATTGCTTAAGTTTGTATTGCCTAAAATGCCTTGACGATCCACAATAGCTTTAAAACTTACATCATGAGCATTTTTCAATATGTCTGCCATGACAGCGAATATTGTCGTTCTTCCCATTCCTGCAAAGCAATGATAATGAAGCCAGGCATCTTTCGGTAATGTTTTATAGAAAGCAAGGAATGTATCCACATCACTATCATCGGGACGAAAATGATCAGATAACGCTAACCTAAAGTAATGGGCACCATGTTCTTTGACCATTTCTTCTTCTGTTCGCACGCGATTTATGGAAAATTCAATCTGATCCAGTAAAACATTTTTATTGTCATCAAAATTATAGACTTTTACTGGAGAAGCTTTAAACAGCTTCTGCAATTGTTCCTGCTCTATAGCTTTTACTTGTTCAAGTGTCCGACCATCATTACCCCAATTACTCGGTGGAGCGAACCAGCTCACGCAGGTACCATTTAAATAGCCATGAGACTCGCCACGCAGATCAATTACATAGACCTTATCAGGCACTGTCGGTAATTGTTTTAAAACATTAACAAACTCAGTTTCTGAAAAAGCACTGCTTGCTGAGTTTCCTAATGTATCAAGACCCTTTCTCGATGGCATTACTCCATTTTTAGGATAACTTTTGAATTCATCCGTAGACATTCTGAAATTCCTCGGCAATTGATCTATATCATTCCGATCAATTTTAACTGCCAATTTAGGCGTTTTTTCAGCACTATTACTACCATCTTTGGCTAAAACTGCTGCTGTCATCTGCAACAAGAGAATAAAAGCCAGTAGAATTGACAAGATTCCTTTTTTACTAGTCTTCGTATACACCCATACCACTCCCTCAAAAATTGATTTTTTATTCAAAATACTGTTGTCACAAATGAATTTTTATTTTAATAATTATTTTTTATTGCAAAAGAACGTCTTCATTCATTGGTTTTGTATTTTTGTTTATCCGCTGATAGATCAGTATCCCTGTTCTTTAGCCCATTGACTCCAGTGTTTTCCCAAATCCGGATTCACTTTTACATAATCATAAAAATGCTTGGTGAACAACGCTCGTCTAAGATAACCTTCCTTTTTTACCGAATCTTTTGATGTTGCTGACCGAAGGTCCTGACCTCCCAGCAGCACTTGACGGGTCATAATTTCATCATAGCTAAGGTTTTCAGCATTATGCAGCATGTCAATCATACTCATAAAGGTAGTGGTTCTCCCTTCACCAGCTTCACAATGTGTGTGTATCCATGTATTGCCAGCCAGTTTCTTATAAAACTTTAAAAACTGATCAATATTTGCATCACTAGGTGCATCATAGTCAGCAACAGGGATGCGATAATATCTCACACCTTGCGATTCAACAAATTCTTTTTCTGTCATGACCTGTTCTACATATAAAGCATCCTCCGAATCAATCGATTTATCCTTACTGAGGACGGCAACTGGAACGACTTTATGTAATACTGCATTCAGTGCTTCCATTTCTACTGCATCAATCTGCTTAGCACTCATATCACGATTGGCGGCTTTATAAGCAGTGTACCAACTCACACCATTGTCATTAATATAGCCATGTGATTCCGCTCGCAAATCCAAAATCACCAAATCATGTTTCGGCAGTTGCTTTAACATTTCTCGAAATTCGTTTTTAGAAAAATAGCTGCTACCAGAAAGCCGCAAATTTTCTAACCCTTCGCGCGAAGGCATGGTTTGATCCTTACTCGTCTTTTTAAATTCACTTTGAGCTGTTCGAAAATTCCGAGGTAAATCATTCGTGCCTGCTGGTCGGTCATATTTTAAGATTGAAACACCTACCGGCGGTTCAGCGGCAAAAACAATACTACAGCTGGTTATAAAACTCAAAATCATGGTAAACAAGACTGTCTTTTGCTTCCATTTATACATTTTTTTAACTCCTTTGCTTTTATTTTTATATTTTAAAACCTGAACACCCAAGAGATCATAACGAGACTCTCACATAATTGATATGAGTCATACATCGTGATCAAATAATTTCGTTACTCACATAACAACACGATTACGATTCACTGCAAAGGGGTTCAGATTACAATATAATTATTTTTATTTAAATCCTTAGAAAAGTACCCTATCTATTACCAATCCGCATCACCAGTACATAATGATCATATCAAGAATATATTTTGATATGATTAATCATTATAAAGATAATATTATAGGTATATTAGTGGCTTCTTGTACTCATTATAGCGATAATAAACTTCATCTATCTTTGAGATTTTGCTATTTTACTTTCTTTTCACGAAAAATACTATAATTTCTTGTTATTTATAAGAATATTCGCACAAAAATTTTCTTTAGCTGTTTCTCCAGACAGGATAACCATTATATGATTTCTTTATTTTAAGAAATCAAAAAGGACCGATATAAACTATGCCCGTGAACGGGATATTATATATCGATCCTTTTATGCGTCTGCCCTAAAACGTTTTAAATATTCCTCTTTAAATTATTGAAAACTTACCATTCCGCATGCGTTCCATCATAATTTTTCCATTTTGGATTCGTCCAAACCAGACCTTCTTCTGAAACTTTCTGAACCAAATCTTCATTGATTTCTAAACCCAAACCAGGTTTATTTGGTAAATTAACAAATCCATTTTTATACTGAAAAATTTCTTTATTTTCTATGAAATCCAATAAATCAAAACCTTTATTATAATGAATCCCCAAACTTTGTTCTTGGATAAATACATTTGGTGAACATGCATCAATTTGTAAGGTTGCCGCCAACGCAATCGGTCCATACGGAGCATGCGGTGCTGCTGCCATATCGAAAGCTTCTGCCATAGCAATAATTTTTCTCGTTTCTAAAATACCGCCTGCCAAGGCAACATCGGGCTGAATAATATCAATAATCCCCTCTTTAAATAAATTTTTATATTCCCATCTCGTACACAATCTCTCACCGGTAGCCAAAGGTGTGGCTGTATATTTAGCAATCTCTTTAAATGCTTCTTCATTTTCCGGCAAAACCACTTCTTCCATAAACATCAGTTTATAAGGATCTAAGGCTCTTGCCAAAACTTTTGCCATAGGTTTATGTACTCGCCCATGAAAATCGACTGCAATACCAAAATCAATACCCATAGTATCTCGAATCGAAGCAACTCGATCGACAACCGCTTGTACTTTTTCATAAGAATCAATATAATGCAGTTCTTCTGTTGCATTCATTTTCACTGCCTTAAAGCCTCTGTTTTTACGATCTATCGCTTCTTTGACTACATCATCCGGTCTGTCACCACCAATCCATGAATAGACCATAATCTTATCACGCGCTTTGCCGCCCAAAAGTTCATAAATTGGCAAATTACAAAACTTTCCTTTAATATCCCATAATGCAGTTTCAATGCCAGATACAATCGTAGAATTGATTGGACCACCACGAAAAAATGATTTATAAAGCTCCTGCCATAATGATTCAATATCGAAAGGATTACGCCCGATAAGATACTCGCCCATTTCAGTTGCACCAGCCACCACAGTTTCTGTTTTGGTTCCAGAAATCATTTCTCCCCAGCCTTCGATCCCTTCGTCTGTGGTAATTTTAATAAAAATCCATCTTGGCTTAACCCTATATATTTTAATTGCTGAAATTTTCAAAAATTTTACACTCCTTTTCTTACCCTAGCGTATTTCGATAAAATTTACATTTTTATAGATCTTCAATTTTTTCTTCACTCGTTTTATTACCTTTAAATTTATCAATATATATCCATGTACCAATAATGCCAGCACCTAATAATGGCAGGCTCAACATTAAATTACTTGTAAATGCTGTAAATACCAAATAACTGACAGTTAAACTCGTTGCAGCAAACGATGAAATCCCGCCACTTGCTGAAATATCAATCCCCACAGAAGTTGCTAATCCAGTTAGCACTGGGGAAGTAGCCGTCCCCGCCAATAAAATCAACACCATACAAACCAGTCCAATTAAAATACTTCTAAATAAATTTCCATTACACAATGCCACAATCAACGCTATCCTAAAAGGTATAACCGCTAAATCAGCAAATGGCAAAACTCGATTACCTGGAATAATCGTTGCCATCAAAATCGTTAATGGAATAATGATTAACCCTGCTGTAATAACCGTTGAATCCCCTACAACCACCGCTGCATCAAGACCAATTAAGAATTTTCTCCCCTTAAATTTTTCTTTGGTTAATTTTTTAGCAGCTTCAGAAATTGGAATTAACCCTTCCATAAATAATGCTGTCATTTTAGGAATCAAAATCATTACAGCTGCCATATTAACTCCCAACGCAAAGATTGCCGTGATCTTATATTCGGCTAACACCCCAATACCACATCCTAAAATCAACCCCATAAAAATTGGTTCTCCAAAAAAGCCTAAATATTTTTGCGCATCTTTTGCCGAAAAATCAATTTTATTAATTACAGGAATTTGATCAATAATTTTATTTAGTGGCGCCGCTATAATAACAGATGATAAGGCGGACATAGTCGGCAATGAAACTCCGGGAATACCAAAATACTTTTCAACTGCCGGGGCTGTCCAGTCGGCTAATTTAAAAGAAATAATCGCCATAACAACAGATGCCCCTAACCCGATAAATACATTATTCGTAGCAAAATACGCCATAATTCCAACAATAGCCATATGATGATAATTCCAGATATCAACATCTAACGTGTCCGTCAGCTTCAACACAAGCATCAAAACATTCGTCAACAAAATACCAAAAATCAGCAATGGAATAATTGGGGATGACCAGGTAACCGCCGCAATTGCGCCCCAACCAACGTCCAAAATATCCAATTTGATACCAAAATTAGTTACCATCGCCTTCGCAGCAGGACCTAAATTATCCGAAAGTAAATTAACAACTAATTTAATTCCCGCAAAACCAATGGCAATAATTAAACCTGATCGAAATGCCTTGAGTACCTTTACTCTAAACAAAAGCCCCACAACAGTAATGATTATTGGTAAAAGTACAATCGGACCGGCTAATAATAATGTATTAAATGCACTATAAACTAAATCCATTTTCCTACCTCCTATTGCAGTATCTGAATTATTTTTTCAATGGTTTCGTCTTCACCAACACCAGTTAATAATGAAATTGCACCTATTATAGGAACAGTGACACCATCTCCAGTAAATTTCCCAGTCGTTATAACCAAATCAAAATCATTTGCTTTCCCACTAAGTTCCAAAAGTTTACACTGACTTACTAAAATAGAAAGCCCTTTCTCTTCACAAGCTTCGCGAACCTTTTGTGCCACTACTGTTGATGTAGCAATTCCATTTCCACACGCAACTAAAACTCTTTTCATATTACTCGTCTCCTCTAATTAAATATTTTAAACAGATATCATAAATAGTTTTTACATCTTTACAATTGATCATTTTCTTCAATTGTTCTTGTTCCTTGACCAAAGCTAAAACCTTCTGCAGCATTGCAATTTGTCCATGTGGCTGACTTAAGGCAAGCATAAAAATTATGTTTACATCAATTTCTCGTTCCGGATCGTCCATCGCGTAAAAGGTAAGCGGTTTCGATAAAACCCCCATAGCAAATGCATCGCATCGAACATGGATACAATCTGTATGTGGCACGGCAATATTAATACCACCCGTAAACAATCCTGTCGGATATATTTTTTCTCGCTCTAATATACCTTTTTTATAACCTTCCGTTACATATTGTTTGGCATATAATTGCTCTGCCAAAAAGCTCAAAGCAATTTCCTTAGAATCAATTTCATCTGATAATTTGAAAATTAATTTTTCATTAAAACATAACCCATCATCCATTTTTCAATCCCCTTTGACACGACTTTCAAAATATGATAATGATTTTTTCAGACCAACTTTATCTTGTCTTTTAATATCTTGTGGCTGAAAAATCCCAGATGCAATCCCGACATATTTTGCTCCAGCCTTTCTATATTGTGCAACATTCTCTGCATTAACGCCTCCCACTGCCATGAGTGGTAGTTCACCAAACGGCGCTGCAATATCTTGAAAATATTTTGTCCCTAATCCCCTTGCCGGAAAAACTTTCACAATATCCGCCCCATCGTGAAATGATTGATAGATCTCGGTAGGTGAATATGCTCCTGGAATACTTATTACCGCATGCTGCTTACATAAATCCAGCATTGCCGGAGAAAACATAATCGGTGATAAAACAAAATCAGCACCAATCTCAATTACCTGTTCAAGATCTTGTTTCTTTAGAACAGTTCCCGCCCCAACAGCAATAGAATCTCCATATGCTTCAACAATTTTACGAATAATCTGCATTGAATCTTCTCGATTCAGCGTGATTTCCACGGCACGAACCTGACTATCCAGCAAAACTTCCACTACCGTTTTCACTTGCTCATAATCATAACCTCTAAGAATAGCCGTTACAGGAGAAAATTCTGCTAGTTTTTTTTTCATCTGATGACCTCCAAAAAAATAAGTACGAATCGTCTTTTGATTCATACTTATCTATTATGCAAGCCACATGCCAATAAATGGTTAAAATTGTTTTCCACTCAATATCTGCTGCATTCCCTGAATGGATTTTGCTGATTTTAAGCCTAAAACGGCTTCTTTATTCGATATAATTTGATAAAAATAATTTATATACTGTTGATCATTTTCTGTCAATGCAAATAAAAAAACTAAATCTACCATAAAATCATTTTCCCAAGTAATTGGCTGAACTAGACTAGCCACAGCCATGGCAGATTTTGTAACATAAGAACCATCACCATGCGGGATACCAATCCCACCATTAAGATAGGTGGCTCCAATACTTTCTCTTTTATAGGCACTTAAAACGAACTCCTTCATTACAGCTCCATAATTTTCAAGCATCTGCGACATATAATCTATGACTTGTATCTTATCTGCTAAGTCCAATTTACAAACTATCAATTCCTCATGAATTACATCGGTAAAAACTACTCGTTGCTGTGCGTTTCTTCCAATCGCTGATTTTATTTGATAAATTCCCTCACCACTCAAAACTTTTTCTACAGAAATAAATGGTACCGCTTTAATGAATGGATTCATCGTTCCAACAACAGCAATGACATGATACTGCTGCATAATTGCTTCTATACTTTCCGCCATTTTTTCTGCCTGCAAAACCCCAACTGTAAAAAGTTCTACAGTTTCTTCAATGCCAGCAACCGCATCTTGTATATAATCTTTCATTTTTTTTGCATTACCTTCACCGGTAATGCACGATAAAATAATTGCCTTCTGTTTGGTCTTATCAATACTGCCAGCACTACCTATTTTATTTATATAATATGGATCAAGTGATAAAGCTTCAACGATAGTTTCTAATTTCATATCCATCAATGCAGCTCTTCTCACAGCCTCTAATACCATTACAGTGTCTACCCGCCCAATGCTACAGGTTTGTATACCTGTCTGCTTTGTAATAACCTCCCCAAACTTTGTCAAAGACCCCATATCCACTAATAAAAGACAGCCTTTCCCCTCATCAATTTCTTTAATAATTTTTATAGTTCTTTCTAACACATTATCTGGATGTTCATCCAACCCCATTTCTATACCAACAACATCATTTACATTTAAAAGATGATTTACCACCTCTGCCATTCCACTTGCCACGCGTCCATGCGTTAAAACTAAAACTTTTACTTTTCCCGTCGAGTCTATATTTCCTTGTGAAAATGTTTTTAAATACATCGTCAGCATTGCAACTTCTTCTTTAGGAAATGTCAATTTTAATTCATTTTCAATTTCAAGCATCATTAATTTAGCAACAGCGTACTCCTTTTTATAATTTTCTTTAATATTAATAAGATCCACTGCCGCCGTTTTATAAATACCACTTTTAATATGATCACAAAGTGTACTTAAATGAATCGACACAAAATAGTAAATACGATCTTCTAGCAGCGGAATATAACGCTTTGCAATACATACAGCTTGCTTGACAGCTTGAATCATATGCGAATCTATAATTGATTCCAGCTCTAACATAGCTGTATTTAAATTTTCTTTACCCTCTAAATATTTTTTTATTTCTAAATTGAGACGATTTTGAACAATCCTATTTACCTCTTTTTCTGCAATTTTACTGTTTCGTAACTCTAAAAAACTCTTCTCAATAATGGTATAAATTTTTTCGAATGAAATTTCCATATTTTCTTCTATTGTTTCATTTAATGGATTCATATCAAACACAATATCGCTGCTTGCATATTGGGTAAGTTCTCCATATGTTCTATTCTTTTGTAATAAATCCACTCTATGATAATTTAATAAAGTATCGGGAGAAATCAGAATTCCATCTGTACCAGCAGATATACAACTTAAAAAGCCATTTGCACAAGCAACACGTATATCACTAAGCAGCTGACCTATATTACCCCTACATTCGTATATCAGTAAAAATTTCATAACCGCAGAATCAACTTTTATCGTACGTTGTATTTGCAAAGCTTCTTGTTTGAAAAATTTTTTTATAATAGAAAACCGCTCACTTATTGGACGTTCTGATAATGAAGGAATATCTATCACCATCGGTATACGCCGACGAAAGGTAAGTAAAAGTGTTGATTCTAGATTTTCTGTTGTGGCCGCGATAATTCTGATTGTAATTTTAGTAGCACAAGTCTCACCCAAGCGTCTAAATTCACCCTTATCTAAAATTGAAAATAAAATTTCTTGCCCTTCACTCGGTAATCTATGTACTTCATCCAAAAACAAAATCCCTTGATTTGCTTTTTCTACTAACCCTGTTTTTGATGTAACCGCTCCACTAAACGCTCCTTTAACATAACCAAATAATTGCGCCAAAAGAAGCTGTGGATTATCTGCATAATCGGCACAATTAAATACAACAAACGGTGCCTTATCTTCTAATATCCCCTCTTTAATAGCAAATCTATACATATTTTCAGCTAAATATGATTTTCCTACCCCTGACGGACCCGTTAATAAAGTATTTAACCCATGCGGTGGATATAAAATTGCAGCTTTGGCTTGATTAATCTGTGTTTTTATGCCTTTTTTATAGCCAATAATATTACTAAATGCAATATCTTTAGCCACCGCTTGCTTACTAACTTGTTTAGATTCTATACTCTCAATTGGATCTAATTCAGAATTCATAGGCACCATTTCTTTCCATTTTCCTTGAGCAACCTCTAACTCAATTTGCTTTCTTAATTCCACTGCTGTATAACGTGAAATATTATATCCATGCTGATTCAAAAGACCAGTAAATTGCCTGTCAGAAATTTTAGACTTATCATTTGATAAAATTATCTTTGCACATTCTGACAGAATTATATTCTTCCTTCTTTCCCGTGAATTAGGAATACCCGCCATTAACCTTAAATGAACTACCTTTACTCTGGACAAAGACATCATTTGAGCTAATTTTTCATCCGTAAAAGGATTCTTTTTATCTTCTGTATCAATCATTTTTCTTAAAATTCGTATCATTTACACACCCCAATCAAAAAATAAAAAATTTTTATAATTCTCTCTACCAACTTTATTGGACAATACATATTGCACTCACTTAACACAAAAAACACATATTCGTACAATATGCAGTCTAAATATTTTGAATTATTATTCTTTATAAGAATAAGCAGACATCTCCCTGTCTAAATGAATTGGGTAATAATTCTAATTTCAGAATGGAGATATTATAGTTATATAAATACGCTAAAACCCTTTAAATGCCTTCTATGCTTTCAGCTTCGGTACGGTTTACCATAAATTTATCGAACAAATAAAAGAAAAGGATCAATGCATTATATCCCCCGGAAAGGAATATCCGCTATCGATCCTTTTCTTTCATAATGACTAAACTATACTATTCCACTCTATTTAAAATTAACCAAATTGACTAATTTTTCACCTGCCATAAAACGTTTTAAATTTCCCGCACTAATATCGATAATAGCTTCCAGTGTTTCTGGAATATGATAACCCCCTGAGATATGCGGTGTAAGAATTATATTTTCTATATCCCACAATCTATGATTGGCAGGCAACGGTTCTGGGTCTGTAACATCCAATCCGGCACCGGATAGGTACCCACTTTCAACTGCATCACACAAAGCCTCCGTATCGACTACATTACCTCGCCCTACATTAAGAAGCACTGCACCCCTTTTCATCCGATTTAATCGTTCCAGCGAAAACATCTTATAGGTCTCTTTTGTACTAGGGATTGTAATGGCTACAATATCTGCCAGAGGCAAGAGTTCATCGATTTTATCCTGTACATATAATTCATCAATAAAATCAGGTTTTGCTGTAAGGGTTCGCTTTACACCAATTGTATAGGCACCAAACGCTTTGAGTCTTTTGGCAAATTCACCCCCAATATTACCAAGCCCAATAATTAAAACTTTAGAATGATAAATTGATTTGACTTCACCTTCATCTTGCCAAAGATGATGCTTTTGATTGTTTCTATAAATATGAAGTTTTTTAAGGAGTTGCAACAGCATGCCTACCATATGCTCCGAAATAGCCAAACCATATGCCCCCGTAGCATTTGTCAGCAATACATCATCTTTTAGTACTCCATTTTTCATATAGACATCACTACCAGCAGAGTTCAGCTGTATCCATTTGAGTTTTGGTGCATCACGAAGCATTTCAGGCGGCGGGTTCCCTATTATTATATCTGCCGTTTGCAAAGTTTCTACATCCAAAGCGTCTGCTCCAGTATAGACATAGTGAGCTGCCAGTGCTTCCTGTTCCAGTAAATGTTTTTGTTCTTCTTTGATTGGCAATAATACAAGAATCGTCTTAATCTGCATAATTTCAATCTCCCATCATTTAATAATTATAAAGCTCATTTTTAAAGTATCAACAAACTACAGTGGTCTCTTAATCAATCCAATTATACAACAACATTTAAGCTGTACGTTTTTTATACCATACATATCCAAAATAAGCTGCCGCTGAAAGGACAATCAGTAAAATCAATCTTGTTTCATTTTCCCGATACGATGCAAGATCATGTCCCATCGTCACTTCAATCAATGCCGATGGAAACTTACCAATAAAAGTAGCTAATATATAATCTTTTAAACGAATATCACTGATTGCTCCCAACGCTGTTATAAGTCCAGAGGGGACAAATGGAATACTACGAGCAATCAACATGATTGTAAAACCATTTTTACCACTAAAATCATTTACTTTTTGCAAAGCATTGCTTTTTTCAATTACCACATGGGCATAATCACGAAAAAAATAACGCATCAAGACAAAACTGATAATGACGCCAACGGATTCAGCTATCCAGGCAATCAGTGTACCCTCCCAAATGCCAAAAATAATGCCGGCAGCTGCTAAAACAAAAATATTTGGTAAAACGGCCACCACGTTAATTGCAACAATAATAAAAAAACATATGACTGCTGCATATTGTCCAAAAGAACGGATATAGCTAAGGATAGCTTCGATATCCCCTTGTAAAAGAAATTGTAACAACATCGATAAAGTTTTTTGATTCAGCCAGCCAATCAATAAACTAACTGCTAAAAAAAGAACAAACATGATCATTTTATATTTTGATTGATGCATTCTTCACTCAACCTCATTTTTTATCATTTTACAAATTATATCATGATTCAAGATCTCTGAATATGATTATTTATTTCAAAAAAAGCAGCCCCGCCGGGCTGCTTTTATATTCCAACTCTCAAGGTTTGTACCGTTATATTGACTTTATGGACAATCATACCAGTCATAAATTCAATTGCTTCTTTAATTTTATTTTGCACCATTCGAATCAATGCGGGAATTTCTTGTCCATATTTCACAGACACTTCACAAGAAATTTCAATACCCTGATCTTCGTCATCGTGCAAAATATGCTTCACTTTTATTTTTGATGTTTTTGTAATTGCTTTCTCATCGGCCACAGCAACCTGATTTACGATAGCCGCAATAGCCGAATCATCGATAATAAGTTTTCCATAATAACTAAACACCGGACGAACGATCGATTTCTCACCGAGACGACGACGATTTCTTCGCGATTTTTTAAAGAAAGACTGCAACGGATCAATTAAGTAACCAGAAAAATGTGGTTTTAGTTCAATCGTCGGTACTGGTATAATATGTTTACCTTCTTTGATCCGGCAAGTATAAGCTTTTTCCATATCTTCCTTCGTTGCAATATCTTCAATATGAATAATCGTGCTAATTGATGGCAATTTTAAAATTTCAGCAATTTTATGGATCATATTTTCTGAAGTCCCCAAAATAAGAATTCGCTGCGGTCGTACTTCCTGAATAACATTCCTAACTTCCTCGGCATGACCTGGTAGAGAAAAAATAGCCCGACGAACGGCCATTATCTTACTACTTTCTCTTTTTGCCGAATGACCCGCCATAATTTTCCCATCTTTAATCAATAAACCATCATCAATGATAGCATCTGCCTTATGTTCGTGTGCTACAATTAATGCACGATGGCTTTTTCCCGTGCCACTTGGCCCTACGAGCGCAATAACATCCACTTTTAATCTCTCCAATACTTTTTTCTTGCTTCTTTCGATTGACGAAACTGCTGTTTGTAAATCGCTTTTCCAGGGTCATTCTTTATTACAAAACTTCTTCCTTTTTTCTCGCATATAATTCTTCTGCATAAGAATCTTCTATGGTAAACTGACCTATTTTTTGTGGGTATCTGGTTTCAATTGCATGAAAATCCGATCCGCCAGTCATAAATAAATGATATTTTTCCGCTAAATTTTTATACAGCTGCGTTTCAATGGCATTATGCTGTGGATAAAATACTTCAAGACCATCTATACCTTCTTTAATAAGCCGTTCAATCACGGCATCATCATGAATAAGCTTCGGATGTGCTAAAACAACCAGACCACCGGCATCATGGATTAACTGAATTACATCAATTGAGGACAATCTATAATGAGGTACATGTACCGGTCCATTTTTATATAAGACTTTTTCAAAAGCATCCCCCATCGTTTTAAAACAGCCTTTTTTTACCAGAGCACGTGCAATATGGGCTCGCCCAATTGATTTTGTTGCACCAGCAATAGTCAGTACATCTGTTTCAGAAATCGGATATCCCAAATCTTGTAATTTTTCAATAATTTGCGAGAATCGAATCCAACGATGTTCAACCACTTCATCTAATTTTTCTTGTAACTGCAAGTTAAAGATATCTATATTATAGCCTAAAATATGCACTTCATGTTCCGGGTCCTGTACACTAAATTCGATACCAGGTATAAGTTCAATTCCTTTAGCAGGATACAAACCATTTTCATACAAATTGCGAATACCACTAACCGTATCATGATCTGTAATCGCCATATAATGAAGCCCTGCTTGTTTTGCTGCCAAAACAAGCTTTTCTGGCGTTAATCCACCATCGGAAAAGGTTGTATGCATATGTAAATCGCTACTCATATTTGTTCTACCATTGCCAGCTGGACGAGTGTTTTAACACCAAACCCAGTGGCACCTTTCGGGTTGATCCCACGTATTTGCTTAAGATAGGCTACGCCAGCAATATCTAAATGAACCCAAGGCAGCTCTTTCACAAAATGCTGAATAAAACTCCCTGCTTTCATCATTCCAGCCGCTCGGCCTCCAGTATTTTTTATATCAGCAATATCACTGTGCAGACTCTCTTTATATTCTTCATATATAGGCATTCGCCACATTTTTTCACCCGTTTCACTAGCCGCAGATAAGACTTGTTGGCAAAGTATATCATTATTACTAACTATACCAGCTGCCGTATTCCCTAAGGCAATGACACAGGCACCGGTAAGCGTTGCAATATCAATAATTTTAGTTGCACCGAATTGAATTGCATAACTTATGGCATCCGCTAAAACGAGTCTGCCTTCAGCATCCGTATTATCAATTTCAATTGTTGTACCATCCAGACTTTTAACAACGTCACTTGGTCTCACTGCATGTCCTGATGGCATATTTTCACAACATGGTAGTACAGCAATGATATTGATTTTCGGCTGCAATTTACCAATAGCACGCATCGCATACAAAACAGCAGCACCACCAGCCATGTCCATTTTCATATCGCTCATATTAATACTTGATTTTAAAGAGATACCGCCACTATCAAACGTAATTCCTTTGCCAACATAGGCTAACAGATCTTTACTATCAGGGTTACCCTGATAATGAATCGTAATCAATCGCGGCGATTGATCACTGCCTTTTGCAACTGCCAAAAACGCATTCATCCCAAGTTCCTGAATTGCTGTTTCTTCAAAAATATCTACAGCAAACTTTTTGTATTTCCGAAAATTCTGTGCTCGTTCTGCCATAAAAGCGGGCGTTATATAACAAGCCGGATGATTGATTAAATCGCGGCACAAATTTACACTATCTGTTAAGATTTGCGTCTGATGCAAGGCTGTTTCCATAGCCTCAATGGTTTCTGCTTTGACTCCCGCCAAAAAAATCTGATATATTTTTTCATTTTTTTTACTTTTATAGATATCAAACTTATAGCTGCCCAGCACCATGCCTTCTACAATAGTCTGCGCTGCTGTTATTTCATTAAAAGTATACGATAAATTTGCATATAGTAAAATTGTTTTAACCATAAACTTATGCACAGCCCTTACAGCACTGCCAAATAAAGACCCTAACCTATCACGTGTACAATCTGCGGATTTACCAGCCCCAATCAAGAATACTGCCTTTACATTAAATTCCCCAAACAGGTGAATCAAATTATATTCACCATAATTTACGCACTGAGGATACACTTGCCTAAAATTTAAAATTTGCTGCTGTATTAATGGGTTTAAACACAAAATTGCCTTATTTTCTTTTATTGATAAAGAACCATCAAAAATGGTAATAAAAAGTATATCGGCTATCACACTATCTACTAAACCAGATACTAAAGTCAATTTCATATAGCTTCACCTCAAAGCGTACATATACAATGCATTAAAGAAATTACATAGCCCATTAGTCTGTCAGGAATGAGATATAGGGCATCGATTGCCATATAGAATATTTAATGCAACTTATATAGTTCTATAATATCATACATTTCTATAAACAGAAAATGATATTCGCTGCCCAAACAATAAACCCTGCTCAAAATGAACAGGGTTTATTGTTTATTTCAAAGTCTACTTTATCTCGGTTCTACAATAAGTTTAATCGCAGTTCGCTCTTCTCCTTCAATTAAAATGTCGGTAAAAGCTGGAATGCATATCAAGTCAATACCATGCGGTGCGACAAAGCCTCTTGCTATCGCTACAGCCTTCACAGCTTGATTCAGTGCACCTGCGCCAACAGCTTGCAGTTCCGCAGTACCTGCCTCACGCAGCACCCCCGCCAAAGCGCCTGCCACTGAATTTGGATTTGACTTTGCTGATACTTTTAAAACACCCATGATTAATTAGCACCCTCCTTCAATAATTGAAAAAGACCAACTTTTAACGAAGCGAAAAAAGCTTATCATCTTATTGTAATGGTATTCTGGTCAAACAAATAAAATCCTGCTCTATTTCTGCAATCTCGCATATTTTTACTATATTATAAAGTTTCACTTTCCTGAATCATGATTCGCTCAATCTTTTCCGCATTGCCGTTTTCATCCGATACAGTAAGCAGTACTGCAGAAAAAACATTGGGTCCATCTGCTAATTCAAAACGCACGGGCATTCCCGTTTGAAATTTATACAAAATACGTTCTGCCTCTACCCCAAGCACGGAATTCCAAGGTCCAACCATCCCCAAATCCGTAATATAGGCTGTTCCTTGTGGCAGAATGCGCTCATCTGCCGTTTGAATATGGGTATGCGTGCCCACTACACAGGTAACCTTACCATCTAAATACCAACCCATTGCCATTTTTTCCGATGTTGTTTCTGCATGCATGTCCAAAATAATGGTATCACATTTACCTTTAAGTTCTCTGAGAATCTCATCAATTTTTTGAAAAGGACAATCAAGTGGCGGCATAAAAGCACGACCCGATAAATTAATTACACCAATATTTTTCGCTTTAAGCGGATAGATACAATACCCTTTTCCAGGTGCACCTTCGGGATAGTTTGCTGGACGAATTAAAAAAGGTTCACGGTCAATAAACTGTAATACATCTTTTTTATCCCAAATATGATTACCAGACGTAATAACATCAGCACCGGCCTGGTAAAGCTCATCGAGTGAATTTTGTGTAATCCCATTACCTCCGGCGGAATTTTCACCATTGACAATGGTTAGATCAACCGCATATTTTTTTTTCATTTGTGGAATATATTTTTTTGCAGCTTTTCTTCCTGGATTACCACAAATATCACCAACGATTAAAATATTCAATTCTAAGCCCCCAAAAAAATTACTATTTATTAAATACCATCACTCTGCCATCTTCACGAATACCAACCAACTTTTCACTGGCGTGGTTTATCTTCATGCTGCCTATCATATGATCAATAAATTCATCTTGAATCATATCTGCCTCCTCGGCATCTTCCTCACTGGCATCACTTACCAAAATTGTGCCAAAATGCTCTTTCATCAGTGTACTGATAAGAGCAATTTCACCTTTTGATATAGTATTCATGTCTCGAAGAATGTTAATAAAGGCTACACTATCTTGTTGATTAAGTGAAATCTGAATTTCTGCATTTTCAAAGCCTTCTAATGTGTGATAGGTTAAAATACTATTTAAAATAAACTCTTTAGTTGCCTCAAACTCACCTGTTTCAGGAACCTTACCAAGTACAAATGTCATCTTTAATGAATCATCTTTCGGTTCAATACTTATTGTCCCAATTTCCGGATAACAAACAAGAATTGATACGAGCAAATTTACGCCATCCATATTAGGTTTTTTTTCTTGCTCAAATTTCTTTACCATAAAACTTCACCATCCAATACCAAAGAAATCAATTTTGATTTCTTATTTCTTTCCCTATTGATTCTATTCGCTAAAAGAAAATGATTCTCCTCTAGCGTTTACTTCTAATTATCAAAAAACGACCTTGTATATACAAGGTCGTTTATATTCAATTATTTTGCATAGTCAACAGCACGTGTTTCACGAATTACTGTTACTTTAATCTGTCCAGGATATTCCAATTCACTTTCGATTCTCTTCACAATATCATGTACTAATCCTACCGAAGTAATATCATCGATTTTATCTGGTTTTACCATAATACGAATTTCACGACCAGCTTGAATAGCAAAGGAACGATCTACACCTTCAAATGATTCTGCTATTTCTTCTAAACGAGTCAAACGTTTCAAATAAGATTCCAGACTTTCACGACGAGCACCAGGACGCGCCGCTGATACAGCATCTGCTGCTGCAACCAGTACGGATTGTACTGTCGTCGCTTCTTCATCACCATGATGAGCAGCGATTGCATTGATAACTTCTGGTGACTCATGGTATTTTCTTGCCAAATCGGCACCAATCGTTACATGAGGGCCTTCTACTTCATGGTCAACAGCCTTACCAATATCATGGAGTAATCCCCCACGTTTAGCCAACATGACATCAACGCCAAGTTCAGCAGCCATGACACCAGCTAAATGACAAACTTCAATGGAATGTTTGAGTACATTTTGACCATAGCTGGTTCTATATTTAAGACGACCCAATAGTTTAATAATTTCTGGATGCAATCCATGAACTCCTGTATCAAAAGAAGCCTGTTCACCAGCTTCTTTAATCCGTTGTTCGACTTCACGTTTTGCTTTTTCTACCATTTCTTCAATACGTGCCGGATGAATACGTCCATCAGTAATCAGTTTTTCTAAAGCAATTCTTGCCACTTCACGGCGTACTGGATCAAACCCAGATAAGATTACAGCTTCTGGTGTATCATCAATAATCAAATCAATACCAGTAAGTGTTTCTAACGTTCGAATATTACGGCCTTCACGACCAATAATTCTGCCCTTCATTTCATCATTTGGCAAAGCAACTACGGATACCGTTGTTTCCGCAACATGATCCGCCGCGCAACGCTGAATGGCAAGAGAAATAATATTACGAGCTCTCTTATCTGCTTCTTCTTTTGCCTGCTGTTCACAATCTTTGATCATAATTGCCGTTTCATGCTTAATTTCTTCCTTCGCATTTGCGAGTAACATTGTACGAGCATCTTCTGAAGTTAAACTGGAAATTCGTTCAAGTTCAGACAACTGTTTTTCATGAAGTTCAGCAATTTCTACCTGACTCGCATCAAGTTTTTCTTCTTTTTGACCTAAAACTTCTTCTTTCTTTTCAAGGGAATCCGTCTTACGATCTAAATTTTCTTCCTTTTGTACGAGTCTTCGTTCTTGACGCTGTAATTCATTGCGTCGTTCTTTTGTATCTCTATCTAGTTCCTGTCGTAATCTATGGATGTCTTCTTTGGCTTCGATTAAAGCTTCTTTCTTTTTGGTCTCGCCTTTTTCTTCCGCATCAATCAGGATTTTTTTTGCTTGTTCTTCCGCTGATCCGATCTGAGCTTCTGCCGTTCTCTTTCGCATCCAATAACCACTACCGGCCCCAATTATTACCGCAAGTATCACTGCTAATAATATCTCAACGATAATCTTCACCCCCTTTTGTATTAAGTTAGTACCAACAAAATAGGGTGCGAACCCCATAACTTGAATCATCTCGAGATATTGCTCCCTTTAACAAATATCTCATGTGCTGTTTAAGCGTTTAATTACAATAATAAAATTGTGGTATAACTGTATATTTTTTATTTTAAAGGTTTTTGAAAGTGGTGTCAAGCTAAGAAAATCCTAGACCTTCGGCAATTGTACTTCACCGACATAAAAAGCAAAAACCCTTTAGCGCAGAAAAAAAAATGTGACTTATTATAAACATAAGTCACAAATCTATTTTTGATGCCATTACCCGCTGGATATTCCTTTTTATTCAACATCATCTTCTTTACAAATCATTTGAAAAGCGGTTACAGCGTGCTGAATCGCTTTTTCTTCAAAACCTTTTGTATATAAGTACTTCATAAATTTAAACGGCTCCGGCATCACTGTTTTCTTAAACTTGAGTTCGAGATTCTTGAGTGCAGCTGCTGCTTCGCGCTCGTCGGATGAAAAAGATTTACAAGAATTCACAAGTGAATTTGAAAAACCTTTTTGCAAGAGCTTACAGCAAATATATTTCGTACTGTATTTACTTTCGTCTAAATACCGCTGAAACTGCCTTTGACAAAGTTCTTCATCATTTAAATAGCCTAGTTCCGTAAGCCGGGCAATGGCCAACGTAATTTCTGTTTTCTCATAACCGCGAATTTTAAGTTTATCCTCTAGATTTTTTTTACTATGCGCCCGCTTGGAAAGTAAATCCACCGCTTGGACTAACGCTGTTTTTTTATTTTTTTTCTGATTTAATGTCTGGTTCATCTGCATTTTCGACTTCTTCCGGCGCTGCCTTCAAAATTAATTTTTCGCGGATTTTCACTTCGATTTCATCGCGTAATGGCATATTTTGTTTTAAAAAATCTTTTACATTTTCGCGGCCTTGTCCAAGTCTTGTCCCCGCATAAGAATACCAAGCTCCACTTTTTTCAATAATTTCAAGATCTGTGCCAATATCAACAATACAACCTTCTTTAGAAACACCTTCACCGTACATAATATCAAATTCTGCTTGTTTAAACGGTGGCGCAATTTTATTTTTTACCACTTTAATACGGGTACGATTTCCGACAATTTCATTTCCCTGTTTGAGTGTATCGATTTTGCGCACATCCAGCCGAACCGTCGAATAAAACTTCAAGGCTCTGCCACCCGTTGTCGTTTCCGGGCTACCAAACATAACCCCAATTTTTTCACGAATCTGATTGATAAAAATAGCCGTCGTATGGGACTTGCTGATAACACCGGTGAGCTTACGCATTGCCTGTGACATCAGACGAGCTTGCAAGCCAACGTGAGAATCACCCATTTCGCCTTCGATTTCTGCTTTTGGTACAAGTGCCGCCACAGAGTCGACAACCACAATGTCAATCGCATTACTACGAACGAGTGCATCGGCAATATCAAGTGCCTGTTCACCATTATCTGGCTGCGAAATGAGTAAATTGTCAATATCAACACCCAGTTTTTTTGCATAAACCGGATCTAAAGCGTGTTCCGCATCTATAAAAGCTGCAATCCCGCCAAGTTTTTGTGCTTCGGCAATAACATGCAGAGCAATGGTCGTTTTCCCTGAAGATTCCGGCCCATATATTTCAACGATACGCCCCCTGGGCATACCACCAACTCCCAAAGCAATATCCAACGGCAAATTCCCCGTTGGAATGACGTCTATATTCATATGAGCTGATGCTTCACCTAGTTTCATAATTGAACCTTTACCGAAATCTTTTTCAATCTGCTTTAATGCATTTTCCAGAGCCTGTTTTTTATCCATATGTGCGTTCCCGCTCCCTTCTGTATCTAACTAAATTATATAAAACATTTGTTCGAAAAGTCAATACCAAAAAAATATTATATATAAGTTGCATTAAATATTTTATATGGCAATCGTCAGGAACTCTAATTTTTTATCGCAAAAAGAGACTGTTCATCTTGACACAGTCTCTAAGTTTCAGCTTATAGTAAATTATTGATCTTAACGACCTTTTTTAGCTGGTTCCACGTTGATTTTATAGCCTTTTACCGTATTTTTATGCATTACCGCAAGTACGCGTTCTGCTACATCTTCCGGTACTTCAACAAAGGTAAAACGATCATAAATATTAATAACACCGATGACATTACCCGGGATATCCGCTTCGGTTGCGAAAGCACGAACAATATCTTCCGGGCGAATTTTCTGACTGCGTCCAATGTTGATAAACAAACGAACCATGCCAGCTGAGCCGCCCGTATTTTCAAGTCGAGCTGCCGAAGAAACATTATTACTGCTATTTGTATTTGAGATATTTTCGACTTCTTCTTTTTCCTTAAAACCTTCAACCGACAATTTGAGTGCGGCGGCTGCCACATCAACAATATCATAGCTGCCATCTGCTGCTACATCCGAAACAATCGTATGGTAATCAGCAAATTTATTATTTGACAAGGTCTTAATCAAACGTTCTTTAATGATTTCACGTTGACGTTCCAAAATATCCGCCGAAGATGGCAAATCTCTGCGAACAATTTTAGTTTTTGCCAAACGTTCAATTAATTTAAGTTGGCGATATTCACGTGGTTCAATAAATGTAACAGCTACACCTTTTTTACCAGCACGACCAGTACGACCAATACGATGTACGTAGGATTCATGATCCTGCGGAATATCATAATTGACTACATGTGTAATATCATCAATATCAATCCCACGCGCAGCAACATCCGTCGCTACAAGGATTTCTAACTTACCATCTTTAAACTTCTTCATAACACGATCACGCTGTGCCTGACTTAAGTCACCATGCAGCCCACCCGCCATGTAAGCACGAGCCTGCATGGATGCAACAAGATCATCTACGCCTTTTTTAGTACGACAGAAAATAATCAGCTTACCTGTTTCTTCAATATCGAGAACACGACATAAACCTTCAAATTTTTCTCTTGTTTCATAATAGACCTGATCAATTAATGGTACGGTCAGATTTTCACGGCTAATTGAGATTTTCTGTGGATCACGCATGTATTTACCAGCAAGCTTAGCAATAGGTGCTGGCATTGTTGCTGAAAACAGTAATGTTTGACGATCTTCGTGGGTAATATTTTTCATAATTGTTTCAATATCTTCAACAAAACCCATATCAAGCATTTCATCTGCTTCATCAAGAATAAGAATTCTTACTTCACTTAATTTCATCGTATTGCGGCGAAGATGATCAAGCAAGCGACCTGGTGTTCCAACAACAATCTGTACACCAGCATGAAGAGCGCGAATCTGGCGGTCAATCGACTGTCCACCATAAATTGGCAAAGTTTTTACGCGTTTGTATTTACCAATTTTGTTGAATTCTTCTGCAATCTGAATTGCAAGTTCACGAGTTGGTGTAAGTACAAGCGCTTGTATATGACGGCTGCCATCAATTATTTTTTCAATCGTTGGAATACCAAATGCAGCTGTTTTCCCTGTACCTGTCTGTGCCTGGCCAATTACATCTTTACCTTCGAGTACCAAAGGTATCGTCTGGCTTTGGATTGGTGATGGTTCTTCAAACCCCATATCACTAACTGCTAAAAGCAGTTTTTTACTTAATTGGATGTCCCCGAATGATGTCATTTCTTTTTTCAAATTATATTTCCTCCTGATTTTTGTTACATTTCTTCTATATAATGTCTTATCATATCGAGCGCAGTTTGTGTCGTTCGATATTTGATGGCTTTACGTTTTCCGCTAAACACGTTCTTTGCTATTGTTGTGCCATTTTTACCGGCAACAGCTATATAAACAAGTCCCACCGGTTTTTCATCTGTACCGCCATCAGGGCCCGCGATGCCGGTAATACCGACACCGATGTCTGTGTGCATTTTTAGTGCTATACCTTCTGCCATGGCTTTCGCCACATCTTCACATACGGCACCTTTCGTCTGCAAAAGCTCCCTCAGCACGCCAAGTTCATCGCTTTTGACTTCGTTTGTATATGATATAATAGATCCTTTTACATAAGCAGAGCTACCCGCTACATCCGTCAGACGGCTCGTAAGCAAACCGCCTGTGCAAGATTCAGCACAACCAATCGTAAGCTGTTTTTGTTTTAAAATTGCTCCAACGGTATCTTCCATATTTTCATCGTCAACCGCATAAATATATTGACCAATCCTACGACGAATTTCCGTTTCCATCCCAGCAATCAAATTGCGTGCGTTTTCAGCCTTCTCAGCTTTAGCGGTGATGCGGATAATCACACCACTTGGTCTAACAAGCAGTGCCAGTGTAGGATTTTTCTGAGCTAAAATCAAATCCTTAATCTGTTCTTCCAAGGAGGATTCACCAATGCCAAATGTATTCAATATGCGTGAAATAATAACTGATTTATAACCATATTTTTCTTTCAAAAATGGTTTAATACTACGATCAAACATGTCTTTCATTTCCGATGGCGGCCCTGGTAAATTAATGATTATTTTACCTTCATTTTCAAGCATGACCCCTGGTGCAGTTCCCGCATAATTTGTAATAGCCTCCGCACCAACGGGAATCATTGCCTGACGAATATTATTATCCGTCATTGTCCGATCAATCTTTTTAAAATGAGATTTAATCCGATCAAGACTCTCTTCATGCAGTTTCAATTCGCGGTTAAAGAGTTTTGCCGTAACCTCTTTGGTAATATCTCCCTGTGTCGGTCCCAAGCCACCTGACGTAATGACAATATCAGCACGCGTAAGTGCGTGTGCCAATACATTTTCCATTCGCACACGGTTATCTCCAACCGTCGACTGGTATAAAACATCAAAACCAATATTATTTAAACCCTCAGCCATATAAGCTGAATTCGTATTGATAATTTGCCCTAATAAAAGTTCAGTGCCTGTTGTTACAATTTCAACAATCATACTCCCGTGACCCCTTTGCTAAAACCTTAACTTCACGACTAAATTCAGCTAAGAAACCGTCTGTGAATGGGTTTTTATAAAATATACTTAGTTCTGTATTTTTTCACCTAACACATCATACGTAAACCCTTGGACAATCTTAACTTTAATAAAATCCCCTGGCTGACTATCCAGATCATTTTCAACATAAATCTGTCCATCAACTTCAGGTGCTTCACGATAAGAACGACCATAAGAAACAGATTTTTGCTCTAAATCACGGCCTTCAATTAAAACTTCAAAAGTACTGCCTTCCAATTGTAAATTGACTTCTTCGGAAATTTTACATTGCAAACTCATTAAATCGTGATAGCGTTCCTGCATAACTTCTTCGGTAACTTGATTTTCCATAGAAAATGCCGGCGTATCTTCTTCTCTTGAATACGTAAATACCCCGACTTTGTCAAAGCGCTGTGCTTCAACAAAATCACGCAAATTCTGATACTGTTCTTGCGTTTCTCCCGGGAACCCAACGATAAAAGAAGACCGTACGGTAACATTTGGAATGCGTGCATGGATTTTTTGCAAAAGTTCCTCAACACTTTCTTTTGTGTCACGACGGTTCATGCGCCGTAAAACTTCATTATCCGCATGTTGGAGTGGCAAGTCTACATACTTACAGATTTTAGGCTCATTAGCCATAAGTTCAATAAGTTCATCGGTAAAGTATTTGGGATAACAATATAAAATACGAACCCATTTCAATTCCTCAATTTTAACCAATTCTCGCAAAAGATCAGTAAGTCTTGATTTTCCATAAATATCGTGACCATAGTTTGTTGTATCCTGCGCAATAAGATTTACTTCTTTGACACCTCGTGCCGCCAAGCGCTTCACTTCTGCTGTAATATCTTCAATCGTCCGGCTGCGGTAATTGCCCCGGACCATAGGAATCACGCAATACGTACAACGATTATCGCACCCTTCAGCTATCTTGATATAAGCACTATAATCGGGAGTTGTCCGAATTCGTGGCATTTTATCATCATAAATGGTATCCGCTTTCCCAGCAATTACGACACGATTGCCTTTCAGCGTTTCATTCACCGCTTCCATAATCCGATGCCATGCCCCTGTACCAATAATCGCGTCAGCTTCTGGCATTTCATCTAAAAGTTCTTGTTTATAACGCTGACCAAGACATCCGGCAATAATAAGTGTCTTACATTGTCCTGCAGTTTTATATTCAGCCATATTTAAAATTGTCGTAATAGATTCTTCTTTGGCCGATTTAATAAAACTACAGGTATTAACAATCAAAATGTCAGCTGTACTGGGATCTGTAGTCAATTCTATAGCATTTTCTGCTAAAATCCCCAGCATAACTTCTGTATCTACTAAATTTTTGGCACAACCCAAACTAATAAACCCTGCTTTTAACATTTAATTCCTCCAAATATAAACAATCACGTTCAGATAAAAATCATCTTACTCTGAACTACATTTACTGTTTACTTTAAGCGTATATTCTTTACCCAGCGATCCATTACAGCTTGTTTTTGTTGCAGGGTCAGATCTGAATAATTATCAAATAAAGTCAAATTTTTACCGTTAAATAATTTATAAGCGACCGTCGACTGATTCGTTGGTACAAAAAAGAATTTATTTTGTTGCAAAACAAATTGTACATCATCTTCGGTGAGCCACTTCATAAATTGCTCAGCTGCTGCCTTTTGTGGTGCATTTTTCAAGATACCTACGCCCGTAAGCTTATAAGCCGTTCCATCCGTTGGGTAAATAATAGTAAGAGGAAAACCTTCGTTCATATAACGAATCGTTTCACTCTGTACTGCAATCGATATATCTACCTCGCCCATGCCAGCCATACGAACTGGTGTCGATAGATATTTTGAATACTGTACCACTTTCGGATGCAGTTTATTTAAAAATGTAAATACTTTATTTTCATCATATTCCGCAATTAACGTAAACAATAAGTTAGCTGATGCATCTGCGGCAAAAAAATCGGTAATACCAATACGAACATTCGGCAAAGCTACTAAAGCATCCCAAGTATTCGGTATAACTGGTAATGTCAGCAAATAATCTTTATTCGCACAAAAAATGATTGGATCATACCAAACTCCAACCCAATCTCCATTTTGATCTTTAAATTTATCAGAAATAATATCGGTCTGTTCTGATTCATATGGACTAAACACATGAGTTGCTGCACTTTGCAGTAAAGTTTCTTTATCTGCCAAAACCAAATCTGTCTTACCAGTTGGAACAGTTGATTCCGTTTTTATACGCGACAATAAATCTTCTTTCGTTAGTGGAACAAAATTAACTTTGACATGATGGGATTTTTCATAGGCTTCTGCCAAAATTGCTACATGTTCGACTGGTAAAGTTGTATAAACTGTGATGCTCTTATTTGTCTTAGCTCCTGTCTGGTCAGCATATCCGGTCAAATACGTATTGCCAGCCAGCAACACAAGTGAAAATACAAATGCTATTAAAAACAAAGGCGTATACCGTTGCATTGCAAACCTCCACATAAAAATAAAAAAAACAAAAAGTCATTCTATTTTTTTTTGTTTAATTCGCCACATATTATTATTATAATCATTATTTGCCTTTTTAACAACCTTTATTCAAAAAAAGTACAGATAACCGCTTAAAGAATAAACGGTCACCTGTACTGTACTTCTCTATTACACTTAATTATTGCTTTTTCTCATCCATGTTGGAATATCTATATTATTTACTTTAAAGACATCAATTTTATGCGTATCTGTATTTACGTCTACCTTTTTACCCGCAACATCAACTGTTACAGTATGATCATCAAAACCAGTTGCAATAACCGTAACACGTACTTCATCCTGCAACGTTTCATCAATAACGGATCCAAAAATTATATTCGCATCTTCATCAGCAGCTGCAGAAATAATCTCTGAAGCTTCATTGACTTCAAATAAGCTGAGGTTTGCACCACCCGTAATGTTAAGTAAAACACCACGTGCTCCTTGAATCGAAGTTTCTAGAAGTGGGCTATTAATCGCAGCCTGAGCTGCCGTTACCGCTGCATTATCACCAGTACCAATACCAATTCCCATAAGAGCAGAACCGGTATCGCTCATAATTGATTTAACATCCGCAAAATCCAAATTAATAAGCCCCGGAACAGCAATTAAATCTGAAATTCCCTGTACCCCTTGGCGAAGCACATCATCCGCGATGCGAAACGCGTCCATTACTGAAGTTTTTTTGTCAACGACTTGCAGTAAACGATCATTTGGTATCGTTATAAGCGTATCAACTTTTTCTTTCAATTTAGCAATACCCAATTCGGCTTGCTTTAGGCGTTTTTTCCCTTCAAATGTAAATGGTTTCGTTACAACCCCCACTGTAAGTGCACCAATTTCCCGTGCACATTCAGCAACAACTGGAGCCGCGCCAGTTCCCGTGCCGCCGCCCATTCCTGCCGTGACAAAAATCATATCAGCACCTTTTAATGCTTCCAAAATTTCTTCACGACTTTCCTGTGCTGCCTGTTCACCAATTTCTGGTTTAGCACCTGCGCCTAACCCTCGCGTTAATTTTTCTCCGATTTGGATTCGTTTCGGCGCCATTGCATGAATCAAGGCTTGGGCATCTGTATTAACCGAAATAAATTCCACGCCTTGCAGGCCAGATGAAATCATTCGATTAACCGCGTTGTTGCCTCCGCCGCCAACACCAATAACTTTTATTTTCGCAAACTGATCAAGATCCATATCTAATTCAAGCACTATACGCAACCTCCATGACATTCTTCATTCTAAATTCAATATTTTAATTTTCCCCAAAAAATCCTTTTATTGGTTTCACACATATTTTTTTCACAGTTAAAATAATCTACCATTTATAATATCATATCAAAACCACTGCTGTACATTTTTTTCTGAAATATTTTTATAGATATCAGCTATATTTAGCAAACAGTATGAAATTAAGGATTATTTCGTCAAAAAATATCGTCTGATGATCGCAAGATTCTGAAAGATCCTAAGACCAAATGCTAATAATGCGACATAGTATAAATCAATACCCAATCGATCACCAATGTAAACCAAAACTGCTGCTAAGAGTGCATTCGTAAAAAATCCGGAAATAAAAACTGTATTATCAAATTTTTCTTCCGCTGCTGCCCTAAGCCCGCCAAAGACAGAATCAAGGGATGCGAGTAATGCAACAGAAAATAATTTCGCATACTCTTGGGGAATACTAATTGGAGAAAATGTACCGATCAATATTCCAACGATAAGCGCTGCTATAGGTAAAATCATTGTTTTTCACCATCCTCTGCAGCCGCTTTCATAAACTGAAAATGAAAGGTACTTTTATAGGCTGGTACATGAACATTTGCATCTGGTTTTACATTAATCTGTATACCCCAAACTTGTAGTGTTTCCACTACACCACCTCGCATTTTTAATGCATTTTCCAAATTTTTTGCATCGCCAATGGCTTTAATTTCATAAGGTGGAGCAGACCGTATATTATTCACGGAAAGCGTCGGACCAGCACAACGAATTTCAGATGTCGCGATAAGACGCTGTTCATTAATCGAAATTGCTTCCGCACCCGCGGCCTTGAGTTCATTGATAACCTTTAATAAATCATCATCATGAATCAAATATAAATTTGGATTTTCGCCTGCTTTGGACTTTGTTTTACTATCATCAATTGTAATAGTAATACCCTGTCCTTCTACCGGAACCACACCGGCTCCCATTTTTAAATCAGCAAGTTCTTGCGATTGGGCCTCCTGACCTGAAGTCGTTTTTAAACGATTCACCTCATCCAGCAGACCATCTCTTTCTTTTTCAGTCTGCAGCAGGCGCTGCGACAATTCCTCAACACGCTGATAAGAAACCGAAGATTTGCTGTCTTGTGTTGTGCGAAACTGTACCGCCAGCATAAACCCCAATACCATGCAGACAAGTGCAATGGACACTTGGCCTTGTCTGATTGATAACATTCGTAGACCCTCTTCCTATCTATTTTTAAATTTAATAAAAGGTGCTGTAAAATTAAAATCAATATATTCAATAGACTGTTTCATGGTTTGCATGTTTTGAATAAAATCCTGCGTTGCTTTTGCCTTTTCTGATAATCGATCTGTACTGCCCAGACGAATTTGGACTGAATTCCTTGTATAGGCCGCAATCTGGTCTGGTGCTGCTATATGAACTTCTGATATTTGATTTACTGAAGTTTCATCAAGCTGTGCTAAATACTCTAGTACTTTCAGACACGTCGCATCCAGTACACTGTCACCAATATATAAATTGTGCAGCACAACGCCTGTTATAATCGGAACCTGCATATCTGTTATGGTTTTATGAACAGCAAGGACCATACCCTTTTTATCAATTTCGAGAAAACCATATTCACAGGCCACAGATGCAATTGGTTTGCGCTCTATAATTTGAATTTTAATTGTACTAGGAAAACTTCTTTGAACGACTGCTTGTTCAATACGCAAATCCTTGCAAAGTTTCGTTTGAATTTCCCTGGTTGTCAGACGAAAAATATTAACTCGATCCGGCAGTCCAGCAATCCGTATCACTTCATCTTGCGACATATATGTGTTTCCACTTACTTGTACACGACTGACACTAAAAACTGGTGAACAAAGCAAACTGATCATGCCAATAAAAAAAATAAGCAAAATAAATACGAGCAGGAAGAATTGTTTTGAAATTGTTTTTTTTCTCACTTCATGATCCATCTCATCCATTTAATTCCACCTCATTTTAACGACAACACTCCCACATAATATATTAAAGTGAATAGATTTATTATATATCATATGAATACCAATAAGAAAGCGACTTTTGTCCCGTATATTAAAAATAAAAACCAGGCAGTACTCTTACCGCCTGATTTTTATTTTTTTTTCTAATCCAAATTTACCATAGCAAGGAGTTTTTCACACAAAGCAGGGAATTCAATCCCCAAAGCTTGCGCGGCTTTAGGCACCAACGAGGTAGCAGTCATTCCTGGAACTGAGTTTACCTCCAGCACATAGGGTATGTTGTCTTTATCAAGCATCAAATCAACGCGAGCGATACCTGAACACCCTGCCGCCGTAAATGTGCGGACAGCCAGCTCCTGAACGGATTTTGTAATCGCTGCATCAAGGTTTGCTGGCACTATATATTCGGTTGCGCCTTTCGTATATTTTGACTGATAATCATAGGTACCCGAATGTGGTACGATTTCAATAATCGGCAAGGCTGTTTTATCGGCAGAATTTCCCCATACAGCTACAGTCAGTTCACGACCTTTAATAAATTCTTCAATTAGAACGTCATGACTGTATTCAAAAGCTGTAACTAGCGCTTGTTGCAAGTTTGCTTGTTTTTCAACAATGCTAACGCCAATACTGGACCCTTGAGCCGCTGATTTCACAACAACCGGCAGCGAAAACTCTTGCATGATTTCCTTAACCAGGTCACGCTGCTGGTCTTCTTTGAGATATGACTTTGAACGAGGTGTTGAGATACCCCGTGCCATAAAAATATTTTTTGAAACAACTTTATCCATCGTTACCGCAGAGGCTAAAACACCCGACCCCGTATAGGGTATCCCGATCATGTCCAGTACACCCTGGAGCACACCATCTTCACCAAATTTACCATGCACCGCATTAAATACAATATCACAATGACGTTCCCGCAATTGTTCAACCAGATGATGCGGGTCAAGTTCCAACCCCTCAGCATTATACCCTTTTTCTTTGAGTGCTGCTAAAATTGCCTTGCCTGTATTTAATGAAACTTCTGCTTCGGCTGAAGGTCCACCCATCAAGACAACAATCTTCTTATCCTTCACGTTAAAAATCCCCCTGTTTACGGTCTATATAGAACGCATTAAAAAAATTACATCCAGTTTATCACTTTGTCAGAGGGGTGGGGGCATCGCTTGCTTCCTACGCACGCCACGGAGCCCTATACCCCCGTTCCCGACGATTACCATGTAAAATTTTTAATGCCATATATATCACAATTATTTTTCGTTTAAAAGGTCTACTAATTCTTCGCCCGTACGGTAAATATCGCCAGCGCCCATACTAAGTATAAGGTCGCCAGATTTGGCAATGCTTCGCAGATAAAAAGCTATATCTCTACGCTTAGGAATGTAAATTACCTCTTTACCAGTTTGCTTTTCTACTTCGTTTTTTATGGTTTCTCCATTAATACCAGCAATCGGTGCTTCACCCGCAGAATAAATATCCGTTAAAACTAAAATATCGGCTTCTTTAAAGCACGATCCATAGTCATTGAGTAGAAGCTTTGTTCTGGTATACCGATGCGGTTGAAATGCACAGATCACACGATTTGGTTTGGTCTGTTTCGCTGCAATAAGTGTCGTGCGAATTTCTGTAGGGTGATGTGCATAATCATCGACAATCCAAATACCATCAAAACGTCCTTTGGTTTGAAAACGACGTTTCGCCCCATTAAAATGGACAAATCCAGCTGCCATTTGTTCAACGCTCAAACCAAGCTGAATACCTACAACCGTTGCCGCGAGTGCATTAAGTACATTATGCCGCCCAGGTACACGTAAAGCAATCCTGCCTAAATTCACACCATTGTGCATAACATCAAAGGACGTTCCCGCACCATCAATATGAATATTTGCCGCCTGATAATCGGCTTTATAATCAATAGCATACGACAAATAATGGCGGTCAAGCGTTGGAGCTATATTTCTTATATTCTCATTTTCAAAGCACAGCACTGCCAAGCCATCTTTTTGGGACAAATTGCAAATAAATTGTTTAAACGTCTTTAATATATTTTCCATTGAACCATAATAATCCATATGATCATCTTCAATATTGGTAACTACAGCAATATGTGGTAAGAGTTTCAAGAAAGAGCCATCACTTTCATCCGCTTCAGCCACTAGATACGCACCATTGCCAAGCTTAGCATTACTGCCTAAATAATCAACTTCACCGCCAATTATAATTGTCGGCTGAATCCCTGCATGATCAAGAGTCACACCCAGCATAGATGTTGTCGTTGTTTTCCCGTGAGCACCTGCTACAGCAATCCCTTTTTCCTGATTCATCAGCATTGCCACAATATCAGAACGATGAAATATCGTAATATTATTTTCTCTTGCTGCCACAACTTCTGGATTATCATTGGCAATAGCCGTTGAAACAACGATCGCATCAACGCCAATAACATTCTCTTTATTATGGCCTTGAACTATTTTTGCCCCTTGCGCTTTTAATTTTTCAACCAATTCTGATCCATGTAAATCGGACCCGGAAACACTATAACCTTTTTCCACTAAAATTTTTGCTATTGCACTCATCCCGGCACCGCCAATGCCAACAAAGTGAATTTTATTCATATGTTTTAGCAACGATACTCTCCCCCTTTATTTATATGTCATCATTGCATAATTTTTTTAGTCCCTGATCAGCCAGCAAAATTACGATTTTCGCAATTTCTTCGGCTGCTTCTGGTCGACCCATTTCCCGACTCGCTGTTGCCATTTTTAAAAGTTTAACCGGCTCACTTATGATTGATTCTATCGCTTCAATCAATCCGGCCGATGTAAGATCTTTATCGCGAATCATAACTGCCGCACCACGTTTTACCAATGCTAAAGCATTAAATTCTTGATGATTTTCCGCTGCATATGGATATGGAATCAAAATAGATGGTATGCCTTTCGCCGTTAATTCAGCAATACCTGTTGCACCAGCTCGAAATATTGCTAAATCAGCAAGTGCCAGTGCCTTGGGCATATCATATAAATATGGCTTAATCAGGATATTCCTGCTTTGTTGTAAATCAAGACCCTGTTCCTGCACGCTGGCAACTATATCATTATACTCATTTTTCCCCGTAACATGCAATAATTGTATGTTTTGACTACAGGCAAAATGTTTATGCACATCAATCATGGCTCGGTTCATACTGCGTGCCCCACGACTGCCGCCCGAAATTAATATTGTCTTTTTATTCGTATCAAAACCAAACTCTGCTAAACCAGCCTGACGATTCATTGATAAAACTTCTGCTCGAATTGGATTACCAGTAAACACAACTTTTTCTTTTGGGAAATACTGCACCGCGTCCTGATAGCCCACGGCAATTTTCGTAACAAATTTTGCCAAAAGCTTATTCGTGATCCCCGGAATTACATTTTGTTCTTGAATTAAAGTAGGAATCCCCATTAAACTTGCCGCCAGTAAAATAGGTCCGCAGACGAAACCGCCGGTGCCGATTACAACATCTGGTTTAAATTGTTTTACAATTCGTCTAGCCTGCCAAACACCATGAATCGCTTTACCAATTGTTTTCGTCATTTTAAGCGATAGCTTCCGTTCCAACCCACGGATATCAACCGTTTGAAATGGTAATCCTTCTTTTGGAATGATATCTGCTTCCAAACCAATTTTTGTACCAACATAAAGAATTTCTAGATTTTTCACTTGGTTTTGGATGGTCCTGATCAATGTGATAGCCGGGTAAATATGTCCACCCGTCCCTCCACCTGATATAATGATTTTCACAATCAAGCGCTCCTTGCTTATAAACTACAAAATTCTATTTCAACTGTTGTATTAACTTTTTAAAGGCACGACCACGTTCTTCATATCCATCAAACATGTCAAAGCTTGCACACGCTGGGGACAATAAAACAACTTGAGGATACTGTGCCATCTGATATGCTAAACGTATAGCAGCTTCCATCGAATAGCCCGCTTCATGAATATTCGCTGCTGAAAATCCATTTTTAATGGCAGCCTCTTTAAACCGAGCTGCTGCCGCACCGATTAAAATAAGCTGATCCACTTTTTCACAAACCAGTTTCATAAAATCTGTCAAATCTGTGTTTTTATCATGCCCGCCAGCAACCAAAATTATATGTCCGTCAAACGTTTCGAGTGCCTTGATTGCTGATTCCGGATTGGTCGCCTTCGAATCATTATAATAGGGTACTTTCCCGATCGTCCGTACTGGTTCAATTCTATGTTCAACGCCGGCAAATTTTTTTAAAACTGCCACCATTTCAAGCGTATCAACCCCAGCCAAAAATGCGATGGAAATTGCTGCCAATGCATTTTCAACATTATGCCCGCCTTTGATCTGCATATCTTTGACGGCACAAATACGATATATTTGTTTGTCCCAAAGAATCACAAAAGAATCATCTTGGATAAAAGCACCTTCTTTTAATGTCTCCAGACGACTAAAAAACAGCACTTTTCCGCTAGCACGTGCTGCCATTGAACGTGTCCTGGCATCATCATAATTAAGTACAAGATAATCCTCTTTGGTTTGCTTCTGAAAAATCCGTTCCTTCATTTTTTGATAAGCATCCACCGATCCATGCCGCGCAATATGATCCGGTGTCACATTTAAAACAGCAGCAATATGCGGTTTAAATTCACGAACACCTTCGAGTTGATAACTTGATATTTCAGCCGCAACACAACCTGTTGAGCCTACACGCATCACTTCGTCACAAAGTGGTTCACCAATATTGCCACCGATACCCACATTTTGTTGCAACGTCTTCAAAAGTTCACCCAAAAGTGTGGTCGTGGTCGTTTTTCCATTCGTTCCCGTAATCGCATAAATTGGTACCTGTGCTAAACGATAAGCAACTTCAACTTCACTCATAATTTCAATGCCAAGCAGCTTCGCCTTTGCCACAAGTGGAATCGCCATAGGAACCCCCGGCGAAAGAATCAAATAATCAAGACCAGCCAGCAAACTATCTTGCTGCGGTCCAAGCACAACCGTAACGCCACAAGCGCGCAACTCATGTAAATCAAGCTTAATCTTATCTTCTGTTTTTGTATCACTTAAAATAACACGGGCTCCCAATTTACAAGCCAGTTTTGCAACGGCAAAGCCGCTGATTCCAGCACCTAAAACAACAACTTGTTTGTCTACAAAATCCATCTTTTCTATTCCTCCAGATTAACTTACCTTCAATATCAGTAAAGCTGCCACGCTGCAAATCAAACCAACCAGCCAAAAAACTCCGACAACCTTTGTTTCAGACCAGCCTTTCAATTCAAAATGATGATGAATTGGACTCATTAAAAAAACACGTTTGCCTCTTGTTTTAAAAGAAATAACCTGTATGATAACGGACAACGCTTCAATGACAAAAACAAAACCAACAATCGCTAATAAAATTTCGGTCTTAGTCAAAATTGCGACCGCAGCTAACGCACCTCCAAGTGCCAATGAACCGGTGTCTCCCATGAAAACTTTTGCCGGATGCACATTAAACCACAAAAAGCCTATCGTTGCCCCCGCTACAGCCAAACAAAAAATAGCAAGATCGGTTTTCCCAAAACGTAAACAAATAAGTGCATAAGCCAAAATAGCAATGGTCATTGTTCCAGCTGCCAGACCATCCAGCCCATCGGTCAAATTGACCGCATTTGTTGTCCCCACGAGGACAAAAAACACTAAAAAATAATACAAGATGCCCAAATCAAACGTTATACCGCTAAACGGAATCCATAGATCTGTTTTCATCCCCATATAATTTACCCCAACGTACGTAACAATCAACGCCATAACAATCTGCCCAAAAAGTTTCTGTTTTGCCTTTAAACCTAAATTTCGTTTTAAAACAACTTTTATATAATCATCTAAAAATCCAATAAAGCAATGACCTAACATAACAAAAAGGGCTAAACAAACCTCCATATTTAGTTTAGCAAAGAAACACGTTGAAATTACAATAGCAATCATAATCATAAGTCCGCCCATTGTTGGTGTTCCTGTTTTCGCTTGATGACTCTTTGGTCCTTCTTGACGAATACTCTGACCAAATTTCATTTTATGTAATATTGGAATAAGCACAGGACCGCTGATTAAAACAATCAATAGTGCCACCAGTGTCGGATAAAATAAAACTGACATAATAAAACTGATTCCTCCCAAATATTAAATCAAATCAATGATTTTTTCCATCTGCATGCCCCGCGACCCCTTAAATAAGATCGTATCATCCGGCTGTAAGATTTCGTTTAAAACCTTGCCTGCTTCAGCATGAGAGTTACAAGTATATACCAATTTAACCCCAGCTGTTCGTGCTTCCTGCGCAATATGAGCTGCCATATCACCAAATGTTATCAATGCATCAATTTTCTGGTCAGCAACCAATTTTCCTATATTTTTATGAGCCTCCACTGAGACGCTGCCAAGTTCGAGCATATCACCCAACACAGCAATTTTACGGGCTGAGGCAACTTCAGCCAGGGTTTCAAGTGCAGCTTTCATCGACATTGGACTTGCGTTATAAGCATCATTAATTACCTGATACAAACCGACCTGCTGGATTTCAAAACGCATCTTCGTCAGGGTAAAACCAGCCAAACCTTTTTGCATTTCAATTGCAGAAAGCCCCAGTGTAAACCCTACAGCAAGTGCTGCCAGTACATTATAAACATTATGACGGCCTACTATTGGCAAAACAAACGAATACGTTTTTCCTTTAAACGTACAGTCAAACTCCGTACAATTTTTATGCACGGTTTTTATATGTCCAGCCCGTAGGTCACTTGGCTTTTCTATCCCAAATGTAACACATTTACCTTTCACCTTGCTCTGCATGGCTGCTACAAAAGAATTATCAGCATTTAAAATGGCCACAGAAGCTTCATCCAAATGTTCAACAAGTTCCGCTTTTGCTTTTGCAATATTAGCAAGTGATCCCAAAATTTCCATGTGAGTCTCACCAACATTTGTCACAATTCCAATGGTCGGTCGTGCAATCTCAGCTAGTTTCGCAATTTGCCCAAATCCGCGCATTCCCATTTCCACAACGGCGACTTGGTGCGTTGCCTGTAATTGCAGCAGTGTTTTAGGCAAACCGATTTCATTATTAAAATTTGCTTCTGTTTTCAGCACCTTGAATTTAGCCGAAAGTACCGCTGCTGTAAAATCTTTCGTCGTTGTTTTTCCATTTGATCCAGTAATCGCAATGACCGGAATCGAAAAACGTCGCCGATAGGCTTTCGCCAAAAGCTGATATGCTTTTAAAGTATCATCCGCATATATGACCGTAACTGGTAAATCATGCAGTTGATCCTCTGAATATGTACGACTGACAAGAACCCCGGCTGCACCTTGTTCAATAGCTGCTTGCAAAAAATCATGTCCATCGAATTTTTCTCCAATCAATGCAACAAAAAGTACACCCTTCTTCACGAATCGGGTATCTGTAACAATATCACAAAATTTGTTTTGCTTTGTTTGAAGTACAACTGCCGAAAAAGCTGCCTGAACTTCAGAAAGGGTAAAGCTTGCCATTATTGTTTCCCCCTAATTGCTGCACGAGCCACTTCTTTATCATCAAAATGAATCGTTTGGTCCTTAAGAATTTGATAATTTTCATGTCCTTTACCCGCAATAATAACAATATCATCAACTTGAGCAATTTCTATCGCTCGAAAAATCGCTGTTTTTCGATCAATAATTTTTTCATGCGGTTTACCCGCTAATTCTTCTTGAACGCCCGCTTCCACTTGCGATAAAATAAATTCCGGATCTTCCGTTCGTGGATTATCAGAGGTTGCAATCACAACATCCGATAACTTGGCCGCAATTCGCCCCATAATTGGTCGTTTTGTACGATCACGGTCACCACCACAGCCAAAAACTGTAATAATCCGTTTTTTAGCAATTTGACGGGCTGTATGCAAAATATTTTCCAAACCATCTGGCGTATGTGCATAATCAACAATCACACTAAAATCCTGTCCCTCATCGACTAGCTCAAAACGTCCAGGAACACTTGTAAACTTTTCCAAAGTCGCCTGAATAATTTGCGGTGCTATTTTTTCCGCTAAAGCTGCACCAACTGCTGACAATACATTATACACATTAAAAATTCCAGTAATTTTTAATTTTAAATCCATTGTACCAAAGGCACCTGAAATTGTAAAATTAGCCCCTTTTGCCAAAACATTAATAGCACTTGCTCTCAAATCACTTTCTTTATGAATGGCATAGGTCAAGCATTGGCAGGTAGTATGTTCAAGCATAACAAGACTTGCCGCATCATCAATATTAATAACTGCCGACTTATTTCCCTTTGTCTGTCCAGCAGCACTAACAAGATCAAAAAGTCTCGCTTTAGCTTTGGCATAATTTTCCAAAGTCTTATGATAATCAAGATGATCTTGCGTTAAATTTGTAAAAACTGCCGTATCAAACTCACAGCCAATCACACGATCCTGCGCTAATGCATGTGATGAAACCTCCATCACTACATAATCCATTTTTGCCTTTGCCATATCGGCTAAAATGCACTGCAAATCAATGACATCTGGAGTCGTGTTATGAATTGGCTGAATTTCATCTTCAATCATAATCTGAATGGTTCCAATCAAACCAACTTTATAGCCAGCTTCACGTAAAATGGCCCGCAATACATAACTGGTCGTTGTTTTACCATTCGTTCCTGTAATACCAACCAATCTCATTTTGCGAGCTGGGTAATCATAAAAATAAGGTACCACAAGGTGCATAGCTGCTTTGACATCTGGTACGCGCACCACTGTAATATGTTTTGGCACAATAACATCTTTTTCAACCAAGACTGCAACTGCGCCATTTTCTATTGCCTGTGCGATAAATTTATGACCATCAACAGTGGCTCCTGATATACAAACAAACAAAGTATCTTGTGTCACCTTACGCGAATCATGCGCTATGGATTGAATCCTTGTATTTTCGTCGCCAACGACGCTAACCTCTGTCAATAATGCTGCCAATTCTTTTATTGTTTTACTCATCTAAAATTCTCCTCTAATCTCTATTGAAGTAGAATAATTTGATATATATAATATGAAACCGTATTATATTATAAACCGTATAGACATTTTTTTATAGTCAAAATTCAAAAATCTAATTTATTTTATTAAAAACAGCCTGTTAGCTATGAAAAATTTCAATAAACCTCAATACAGCAGCCAAAATCGGCTGCTGTATTGAGGTTTTTCATTAGTCTAAGAATAGATTTGATAAAGGCGCAAGCTTTATTGTGTCTTTTGTGAAGCAAAATACACTTCCTTGGGAACCACCATCCCCAAATCCTGCGTGGCAATCTGTTTAATCCGCTGCGGTGATTTCATATAGGCTATATCAAGTTTAAGCTGCTCATTGGAACGTTCCAGTTTATCGGCCTGTGCCTTTATTGATACTAATTCGTAACCTCTACTCACATTTTCCGCACTGCGAATGATCGTAAACATAGCCATAATTGAAAGTAAAACTACCAAAATAAAACATTTCGCGCGAAGGGTTGTATTTAATTTAGGCTGCGGTATCTCGACCGATTTAACAGCAGGTACTTCCTGGTAAAGCTCAAATTCTTCTTTTCGCTTTGCTAACATGTGCCCTTCCTCCCATTAAATGCTCTCATATATCTTTTTTTTCAGCAGTTCTTAACTTAGCACTCTTGGCGCGAGAATTTTGATCCAGCTCCTCAAGCGTTGCAACAATAGGTTTTCCAATGATTTTAATCTCCGGTTTATGATTGCAAACACAGATTGGCAATCTTGGCGGACAGATGCAGCCCTTTGCCAGTTCTTGTAACGTCTGCTTCGCAATTCGATCTTCTAACGAATGAAAGGTAATAATGCAAATTCGACCACCGACATTTAAATGATTTACGGCTGAGCGAAATGCAGTTTCTAAAATTCCCAACTCATTATTCACTTCAATACGAATCGCTTGAAAGGTCCTTTTGGCTGGATGCCCTCCTGCATTTTTTCGCACAGCCGAAGGAATTGCTTTCTTTATCAGCTCAACCAGTTCCCCTGTCGTTTCAATCGGTTTTTCCCGGCGCGCTTCTCCAATAAACTGTGCTATGCGTTTTGCCCAGCGCTCTTCTCCATAAACTTTTAATAACTTTTCAATGTTTTCTTCTTCATATTTATTGACAACATCATACGCCGATAATCCTTCCTCTGGATTCATCCTCATATCCAGTGGTGCATCTTGCATGTAGGAAAATCCCCGTTCTGCTGTATCAAGCTGATATGACGAAACACCTAAATCAAATAAAATCCCATCTACTTTTTTCACGGACAGATTTTGTAAAACAGCGGACAAATTTTTAAAATTGTCATTGACGATATCAATCTTACAAGCAGCACCTGCCAAACGCTCTTTTGCTACAGCAATCGCCGTTGGATCTTGATCAATGCCAATCAATCGCCCTTTTGAACTTAGCTGTTTAATAATACGTTTTGAATGTCCACAACCGCCTAACGTGCAATCTACGTAAATACCATCCGGGTTTGTTACCAGATTATTTATAGTTTCTTCCATTAATACACTTATATGGTGAAATTCCACAGCAAACATCCTCTCATATACCCAAATCCGTTAATGTTTCCGCAATTGTCGTCACCATCGGATTAATTTCATCATTATATGCTTCCCATTGAACCTTATTCCAAATTTCAATACGATTTGATACTCCAATTAAAACCACATCTTTTTCTAACATTGCATAATCTCTTAAATTTCCTGGCACAAGAAACCGGCTTTGTTTATCACATTCCAATTGTCTTGCTCCTGAAAAGAAAAAACGAACAAAAGCACGAGCTTCTGGTTTTGAAAGCGGCAGCTGTTTTAATTTTTCCGATAAAATTTTCCATTCACTTTGGTGATAAACAAAAAGACAACGATCTAAACCTTTCGTGATAATAAACGTTGTTCCGAGTTCTTCACGAAAATCGGCGGGCAATATAATTCGTCCTTTTACATCAACACTATGTAAATATTCCCCCATCAGCACCGTTCATCACCACCTTATCGTAAAATCAACCACTTTTCTCCACATTTCTCCACTTTCAATCACTTATTTTCTATTCTTTGTAAAAAAAAAAAAACCTTCTTTTTTAGAAGGTTTTTTGAATATTATGCTATATTTGAACATTTTGTCCTAGCTTTTAATCCACCCTAAGTGTTCAAAGATCGGAATATAGTGTAAACGCTCATAAAAGGACTTAAACGTATTTTCCGTATGAAAAATTGGTACTCTCTCTAAGGCATATATATTACTCGCTTTATCAACATTCCCATATTTAACTGTGAAAGCAGCACGATATCCAGCATCTTTTACCATTTGTGCAATATGAAGATTATAGGTACCAGTTGGATAAGCAATGTAGCGGGTATCTTTACCTAAGTGTTCATCAATAGCTTTTTTCGAATTTATAAGTTCTGAACGAACTTCCTCATCATTTAATTCAGTCAAAGATTTATGCTGAACCGTATGTGATTCAATACTGATGCCATTTTGCTGTAACTCTTGAGCCTGCGCCCAGGTTATATAATTCGGATATCGATCTAAAAAATCGGTAATCACAAAAATGGTCGCCTTAAATCCATACTTTTTAAGCACAGGATAGGCATTTTTATAATTATCTTCATATCCATCATCAAATGTTATAAGAATTGGTTTTTCTGGTAACTCTGTTCCATTTTCCAAATTATCCAGCAGCTGATCTGCTGTAATTGTCGTATACCCCTGCTCTTTTAAATAAGCCATTTGTTTTTCGAAATCAACTGGCGCGACCGATAAAGAAATCTTCATATCATCTACTTTATGATAGTTCAAAATTACAACACTTGTATCACTGGCACTCTCGGCAACAAGTTTTTGATCTAAAATTTTAGGACCAGGTAAAAGCAACGGAATTAAAACAAGTAACATCACTAAAATTATTTTTTTATATAAATAAGAAAATTTCATGAATCAAGCTCCTCTTTCCCCGAAATCACTTTAAAAATTTAAATAGAGTTCCAAAAAAAAAATTTTGTCTCTGATATTTACGCAAGCACCATATACAAAGGCAAAGCATTGACCCTAAAAGACAGGTTATCTGACCAAAGTGTAATGTATCATTCGCCGGTGCTCCCAAATAAAGAAATCCACAAAAGAAACGGATTAGTGCCACAAAAAAAATGCTGATTAAAAAGATGGTGCCCTGCTTAATATTATTGCGTCGAATTTGCAAAAAAGATAAGATAATAGAAGCAACAAAAACCACAAACTGTGCAATAGCTTGGTATAAAGCAACCGGTCTAAAATATTCATACCCTTCAAAACCAGAAGGTCTAAAATCATATTCAATATATTGAACCAAACTATGATCATTCGGAATATTAAGCGGCAATGGAGTTCCAACCGTAACCTGCAAGACAAAATGGCCCAATTGATCCAGCATGAGTGCAAAGACAATTGCGGGTACTAAAATATCCAGCCAAAACCAAAAAGATAGTCTTTTCGCTGAAGTATAAAGAAAAACAACTAATATAAACCCCAAAAAAGCGCCATAAATTGAAATGCCGCCATGCGCACATTGGAGGATTTCACTCCAATTATTCTGATAGTTGTCCCAGTGTAAAATAACCTGACCCAGTCTGCCAAATAAAAAACCTACGGGTATACCAAAAAGCAAAATATCAACCACTCTTGAAAATTCTTGTCCACGCAAATATACATTAATCCAAGTAATTATCATGCCAATAAGAATTGCAATCGTAATGATAATTCCATACCAATATACATTTACATCACCAATTGAAAATGCAACGATGCCCATTTGTAATCTCCCCTATATAAAAATAATACACGTCTAATATTGTACCTTGATTCATATAAAAATACTAGTTTCTTTTAAGAATAAGTGTTAAAAGAATTTTATTTATGATATAATTCTTTTTGTCAAAGTATTATAAACACAGGAGGATTATTTACCATGAATATTACAAAAGAAATGGGAATTATGGATGTTGTCCAAAAATATCCCGACACCGTTGACGTTTTTATGAATGCCGGTATGGGTTGTTTAGGTTGTGCTGCAGCTCGTTTTGAAAATATTGAACAAGGTGCGGGGGCACATGGTATCGACATCGACAGCTTAATTGCAGAATTAAACAAAGTTGCTGCAAAATAAAATCAAAAAATACGGCTGGGAGACTTAAATCTCCCAGCCGTACTTTTTTATAGATTTCTCAACATGCTCAAAACATTTTCGAGATAATCCACTTTCCCATATGTAAAGACTTCACCAGAACGCCTTATTTTTATCTCAATCGAATCTTCTTCAACGGATTTTGGTCCAACTGTAATGCGAATTGGATAGCCAATAAGATCCGCATCTTTAAACTTTACGCCAGCACGTTCTTTGCGATCATCCAAAACAACTTCCACTTTTGCCGCCTGAAGTTCCTGATACAAAGTTTCGGCAATACTAAATTGTTCCGTATTTTTTGCATTAACAGGTATAACGACTACTTGATATGGGGCAATCGCAGCTGGCCATACAATACCATACTCATCATTGTTCTGTTCGATCGCTGCAGCCATAGTACGACTTACGCCGATACCATAACAGCCCATAACGAGGGGTTTTTCGCGACCATTTTCATCAAGGAAGGTAGCTTTTAATGATTCACTATACTTCGTACCGAGTTTAAAAACCTGCCCGGCTTCTATGCCACGAGTCATTTTAACAGGTGCACCACAATGTGGACATGGGTCGCCTTCGCACATCAAACGAAGGTCAGTGACCAAATAGTCTGTAAAATCACGTTTTGGATTCATATTACAATAATGTTTATCAATTTGATTGGCCCCGCCAATGGCATTCGTCATTTCCATAACAGATAAATCAACAACAACTTTCGCATCTTTTGTAAGACCGATCGGGCTCATAAAACCAGGAACGCCACCTACAGCCTTAATTGCTGCTTCATCGGCCATGCGAAGAGTCACGGCTCCCACTGCATTTTGAAGCTTAACATCATTAACATCATGATCGCCACGTACAAAAGCCAAAATCACTTCATCTTTTTCATTTTGAAATGCCACGGCCTTGATGCTTTGCGTGCTGTCCATACCCATAAAGTCTGTCACAGCTTCAATCGTTTTCATGTCTGGCGTATCAACCAATTTCAAAGGAAGCTCTTCTGCGATATTTTCCTGCACACTAGCTTTTAATTCCGCTTTTTCCACGTTCGCCGCATAATCACATTTCGAGCAATAAACAATTTCAGATTCACCTGAATCTGCAAGTACTGTAAATTCGTGGGTAAATCCACCACCGATGGACCCGCCATCTGCTTCGACTGGTCGAAAAACCAACCCACAACGCGTAAAGATATTAGTATAGGCGTCATACATTTTTTTATAAGAAACATCTAACCCTGCTTCATCTTTATCAAAAGAATATAAGTCTTTCATAATAAATTCGCGCCCACGCATAAGTCCAAAACGAGGCCGGATTTCATCACGATATTTATTTTGAATTTGATAGAGCAAAAGTGGCAATTGACGATAAGAACGCACTTCATTTCGAATCAAAGAGGTAATCATTTCTTCATGTGTTGGTCCAAGACAAAAACTGCGATCATGCCGATCTTTCAAACGGAACATTTCTTCACCAAAAATATCCCAACGCCCTGTTTCATGCCATAATTCAGCTGGTTGAATTATGGGCATCGACAATTCCTGTCCACCAGCAACATCCATTTCTTCTCTGATAATCGTTTCAATTTTTCTAAGCACTCGCCAAGCAAGCGGCAAGTAAGTATATACACCACCAGCTGCTTTTCGAATCATACCCGCCCTGAGCAATAGCTGATGACTCATTACTTCCGCTTCAGCCGGCGTTTCGCGCAGCGTTGGCGCATAAAGTTGTGTTGTACGCATTAATTCTTGTCCTCCCCTAAAATGTCATCAATCTCTTTAAATAATTCTTCGACCAAAATAGCTTCTGGTACCTTACGAAGAATCTGCCCTTTTCTGAAAACAAGCCCTTCGCCTTTGCCTCCAGCAATGCCAACATCAGCATCACGAGCTTCACCAGGGCCATTGACCACACAGCCCATAACAGCCACCTGAATAGGACGCTTGACATCACTGAGTTTTTTTTCAACCTGATTCGCAATTTCAGCTAAATTAATGTTGCAGCGACCACAAGTCGGACACGAAATCAGCGTTGGACCATATTCTTTCAGCCCCAGTGATTTCAATATTTCATTCGCAACCTTAACTTCAACAACAGGGTCCCCCGTAAGTGAAATACGGAAAGTATCTCCTATGCCTTGTGTTAAAAGCGAACCAATTCCTACAGCTGATTTAATGACGCCGCTCTTTACTGTTCCTGCCTCCGTAATGCCCAAATGCAAAGGATAATCCACCGTTTGTGACATTAATTGATAGGCTGCAATCGTAAGTGGTACATCATGCGCTTTTAAAGAAATCTTCATATCATAAAAATCAAGTTTTTCCAATATATGTACATGCTGCATCGCGCTTTCCACCATTGCCTCTGGCGTAGCATGCCCATATTTTGCTAATAAAACCTTGTCAAGCGATCCTGCATTGACCCCAATACGGATTGGAATATGATGCTGCTTTGCTGCTTGTACAACAATCTTAACCTTCGTTTCATCACCGATGTTCCCAGGATTTAACCGTAACCCATCGATTCCTTGCTCTATAGATTCCATTGCTAACCGATAATCAAAATGAATATCTGCCACAAGTGGTATATTTACCGCGTTTTTAATATTTGCCAAATTTTTAGCTGCATCCATATCAGGAACTGCCAGCCGAACAATATCACAGCCAGCAGCTTGCAAACTTTGGATCTGGGCTACGGTCGCCAAGGTGTCCGTCGTCTTTGTATTCGTCATCGACTGCACAGCGATTGGTGCACCCGCACCAATCTGTACGGAACCAATCTTAATTGCCCGTGTTTTTTTTCGTTCCATCTATTTATTCCCCACAATCAAATGCAAATTTCCCTATCCCTATCGAGTAATATCATTCAACGTTGCAAAAATCATCAAAGCCATTAATAAGGCAAAACCAATGATTTGGGCATACTGGATAGCTTTCGGCTGCAAGGGTTTACCACGTACGGCCTCTATCAGTAACGTAATAAAATGACCACCATCAAGAGCTGGAATTGGAAAAAGATTAATAATCCCCAAATTTATACTTAAAAAGGCTGCAAATTGCAAAAGTGGAACAAAACCAATTTGTGCAACTTCACCTGCCATTTGTGCAACGCCAAGTGGTCCTGCTAAATCAGCCGCCGTCTTTCCCATAATGATCGAACCAAGTGTTTCAATCATTTTGTAAGTCACAAATCCAGTATTCTTAACGGCTAATACACCTGCTTCAAAAAATCCTGGCTGATATGTCGTAACTGAAGAAACAACACCGATCATAGCCCTTTTTGCAGTATCATCATATTCAGGAATCAAACTTGTTGCCAATTGATTTCCATCACGCTTAAAATCTATCTTTAAAACTTTTCCATCACTTACTTGTACGATCTCAACAAATTGCTGCCATGAATCTATAGCCTGATCATCAATTTTTAAAATACGATCACCCTGCTTAAGTCCAGCTTCTGCTGCTGGTTTATGTGCCATCACTTCACCTAATGTTGGATCAACGGATGGTGTATGAATTCCAGAAAAAAAATATATGCCCAAAAACAAAAGAATTGGCAATATGAAATTCATTACAGATCCAGCCAATATTACAATCATTCTAGCCCAAACAGGTTTACTCGAATAAGAACGTTCATCAGGCTCGTCTTCCGGGTCCATACCAGCAATTTTATTAAATCCGCCTAAAGGAAAAACTCTAATCGAATAACTTGTTTCACCATATTTTATGCCAACTAATTTCGGACCAAACCCAATTGCAAATTCATCTACACGCATACCAGTCATTTTTGCTGTAATAAAATGACCTAATTCATGAAATAAAACCAACAATCCAAAAACGAAAACTGCTGAAACAATTGTAAGCAGCATCTGCTCACCTCCATACTTTGTATTTTTTACTTACTAAATAAATTAGCTGCATAGGATCGAGCCCAGCTATCATTTTCATACAAGTCTTGTAATGTCGGATTCATTTTCACATGATGCGCCGTCATTGTTTTTTCAATTATATCATAAATCTGCAGAAAAGATATTGATTCCTTTAAAAATGCCTCGACAGCAATTTCATTAGCGGCGTTAAATGCACACGGCATCGTTCCACCAATCCGACCAGCTTCATAAGCCATTTTCAATCCCAAAAATGTATCCATATCCGGTTTTGAAAAAGTTAAGTCTTTACAGTTCCAAAAATCGAGTTTAGGGAAGTTTGCGTCAATTCGCTGCGGATATGTCAAAGCATACTGAATAGGAAGTCTCATATCGGTTGATCCGAGTTGTGCCATCACAGTACCATCGATGTATTCAACCATTGAATGAACAATACTCTGCGGATGAACAAGAACTTGGATTTGATTATAGTCAACACCATAAAGCCATTTTGCCTCAATCACTTCAAGTCCCTTATTGACAAGGGATGCTGAATCAATACTGATTTTCTTCCCCATAGACCACGTGGGATGGTTAAGACAGTCTTTTATTGAAACTGCCGCTAACTCCTTGCGTGTTTTGCCACGAAACGGTCCTCCTGATGCTGTCAGCAGGATTTTATGAACCTGACATCTATCCTCACCTTGCAAGCATTGAAATATTGCACAGTGCTCACTGTCGACTGGTAAGATGGATACGTTCTTTTCTTTAGCAAGTTTCATTACCAGTTCACCAGCAACAACCAGCGTTTCCTTATTGGCTAGAGCAATATCTTTTCCAGCTTCAATAGCTGCAATCGTTGGTTCTAAACCAGCAAAACCGACCATTGATGTAACGACAGTCTCCACGGCTTCATAGGTTGCTGCCCGTAGCAGACCCTCCTGCCCAGCCAAAATTTTTGTTTTTCCGACAAAACGTTTTTGCAAGCGTTTTGCTGCTGCCAGATCAACCAGCACTGCAAGTTCCGGTTCAAATTCTTTAATTTGCTGTTCAAGTAGTTGATCATTCGTATTTGCCGCTAATGTCATAATTTGAAACTTGTCACGGTTAGCTGCAACCACAGCAAGCGTTTGTGTACCAATAGATCCTGTTGACCCTAATATTGCTATTTTTTTCATTACGGATGCCCCTTAAAAAATCTTAAAGATTTGTACATAATAATAAACAAATGGAACTGTAAACATTATACTATCAAACCGATCTAATACGCCACCATGCCCTGGTAATATTTGTCCAGAATCTTTAATACCAGTGAACCGTTTAAAAGACGATTCTACCAGGTCGCCAACTGTAGCAACCAATGCAATCAAAACACCTAAGATCGCCATATGAATAAGTGAAAAATTAAACAACATGCCAAGCCCCATTAATGATAAAGATGTCCCTAAAACACCCCCAATAAAGCCTTCCACAGTTTTTCCAGGGCTGATCTGCGGACACAATTTTGTTTTTCCAAAAAGTGACCCCGCAAAAAAAGCAAACGTATCACTTGCCCACGTGCCAATAAATGCCAACCATATGAAAGAGCAACCTAATGATACATTCCCTAATGTACTATGTACGAAAACTTCCGAACCCGTAAAACGCAATAAGATTAAGTGTGAAAAAGATAAAGCAACATAACAAATTCCAGCAATGGAAATACAAGCTTCCTGTATCGTAAATTTGTCATGGTATAAAACAGCTTTACTTAAAATGAGCAAGGTAGCAAACATTATTACTGCCAATAATTCATCCGAATTCCCCTGCCAGGCACAGGCAAGCGTAAAGAAAACCGCCGCCATACCACCAAAATAAGTAAGTTTCATTCCCATATAGGAAAATGCCCGATAATATTCATGCCAAGCAGTCAATGCTAAAATCACAATAGCTGCACTAAAAACCCAATCACCAAAATTTATCACATACACGGCCGTAATCATGCCAATGAGTCCGGTAATGATTCTTTTAACTAACAATACTCCACCTACTATGCTATATTATTTTTCTGACAAACCGCCAAATCTTCGATCACGGTTCTGAAAATCAAGTACGGCTTGAAAAAAACAGTCGGGTGTAAAATCTGGCCAATTGACCTTTGTAAACCAAAACTCAGCATAAGCGGCCTGCCATAACAAAAAATTGCTCATGCGCAAGTCGCCGCTGGTGCGAATCACTAAATCAACAGGTACCTGTCCACCCGTATATAAATTATCATCAATTATTTCTTCTGTAATCTCAGTTACAGGTAACTTCTGATCAAGCACTTTTTGCGCTATTATTTTAACAGAACGCGTAATTTCATCGCGGCTGCCATAATTGACAGCAACATTAAATTGAACTCCTGTATTCGACTTGGTACGTGTCTGAGCATTTTCAATCTGACCATACAATGTAGTAGGTAATTCATCAAGTCTTCCCAAAAATTGTATTTTTACATTATCTTCATCCATTTCATTAATTTCGCGTTCCAGGTATTCCGCAAATAACGCCATTAAAAAATCAACTTCTTTATGAGGTCTCTTCCAGTTTTCTGTAGAAAAAGCATATACTGTTAGAACCTTCACATTCAACTTAATGGCCGCCTTCAAAATTTTTTTCAAAGTATCCACACCAGCTTTATGACCAAATGTACGCATGAGACCTTTATTTTGAGCCCATCTGCCATTTCCATCCATGATAATCGCTATATGAGCTGGTAGCCGCTTCTGATCAATTTGGTCATACAAATCTGTTGAAGTTTCTTTTTTTACGGTACCAAATATTTTTTTCCACATAACGTACCTCCAATTATAAAATATAAGAAACAAACCCCCTCTTCTAGCAAGAGGGGGCTTAAATCAAGGAGCTGAAATAGCACCTACCGGGCACACTGCTGCGCAAGCACCACATTCAACACAATCATCAGCTGAAATCTCATAACGAGAATCGCCTTCAGAAATAGCACCCACTGGACATGTTCCAGCACAAGAGCCACAAGAAATACATTCTTCACTTATTGTGTAAGCCATATTAAGACACCTCCTTTCGCATTTTTGCTGCAACAATAAACTGCCATGAGCCGTCTTCGAGTTCTTTTTGACGAACTACATACAAATTATCTTCATCAACTTTGAAAAAATCACGCGTAGGAAGTGTATTTTCAACTGTATATTGACATTTTGCAACTATTAATTCATTTTTTACAACCTCAAATCGGCGTCCCACAGCATTCATTTGGTTATACTTCCATGATTTCTGTTTCTTTAGCTGCACGTATTCGATCAATATCTTTAATGTATTGGTCTACCAATTTCTGCATATCTTCTTGAGCCTTTTTATTTTCATCTTCCGTGATTTCCTTGCTTTTTTCTAATTTTTTAATGGCTTCATTTGCATCACGGCGAATATTGCGAATAGCTATCTTAGCATCTTCGGCTTTTTTATTGACAGACTTCACTAAGTCTGCACGTCTTTCCTGTGTTAATTGCGGAATCGACAGGCGAATTGCCGTACCATCACTATTCGGATTAAGACCAAGATCCGACTTCATAATAGCTTTTTCGATATCATGCAGCAATGTTTTTTCCCACGGTTGAATCACAATCATTCTAGGCTCCGGTACGGACACATTAGCCACCTGATTTACTGGTGTAGGTGTACCATAATAATCGACCATAACACGATCCAATAACGCTGGTGTAGCACGTCCAGCACGAAGTGAACTATATTCACGCTTCAATGACTCCATCGACTTAGTCATACGATCAGTATGAGAAGCAAAAATTTCTTTTACCATTATGCTTTACCTCCTACTGTAGTACCAATATTCTCACCAAGTGCTACTTTTAAAATATTTTTATGATCATCAATATTAAATACTACAATTGGTATATGATTATCCATACATAAACTAGTTGCTGTTGAATCCATCACAGCAAGTCCACGCTGTAACACTTCAATATACTCCAAAGTATCAAATTTCTTCGCATCTGGATTATGATTTGGATCTGAATCATAAACCCCATCCGTATTTTTTTTCGCCATTAAAATTACATCAGCTTCAATTTCAGCGGCACGAAGAGCAGCTGTAGTATCTGTTGAAAAATATGGATTACCCGTTCCAGCTCCAAAAATAACAACTCTGCCTTTTTCCAAATGGCGAATTGCCTTACGTCTGATATAAGGTTCTGCAACCTGTCTCATTTCAATAGCACTTTGCACTCTGGTATCAACATTCAGTTTTTCTAAAGCATCCTGCAATGCCAGTGCATTCATAACCGTTGCAAGCATCCCCATATAATCAGCCGTAGCACGATCCATACCATTTGAACTTCCAGCAAGACCACGCCAAATATTGCCACCGCCAACCACTGCTGCAACATCAATATTTTGCGCTCTAACAGCTTTTATTTGTAATGCAATTGATTCAACCACTGCTGGATTAATACCAAATCCTTGATCGCCGGCGAGAGACTCCCCACTTAATTTCAAAACCACACGTTTATACTTCGCTGTTTCCAAAGACAAAACCTCCATCCAGACTATGTACTACTTTGCTATAGTTCGACAAGAACATCAATATTCCTGTCATTATATATTTTTAAAAAAGAGAACACAAAGTGTTCTCTCTATTATTTAGCTGCAGCCATTACTTCGGCAGCAAAATCATCTGCTTTTTTCTCAATACCTTCGCCTAATTGATATCTGACAAATCTTCTAATGGAGATGTTTTCACCAACTTTAGCAATTTTAGCATTTACTAAAGCACTAATCGTCTGATCAGGGTCTTTAATAAAGCCTTGTTCCATTAAGCAAACTTCTTTATAATATTTTTCAATACGACCTTCAACCATTTTTTCAACGATTTTTTCTGGTTTACCTTCGTTCAAAGCCTGTTCCCTTAACACAACACGTTCATGTTCGATATTGGCTTGATCAACTTCTTCACGACGAATGCAAAGTGGATTTGCCGCTGCAATCTGCATAGCAATATCACGCGCAAAGTCTTTAAATTCATCTGTGTTCGCAACAAAGTCAGTTTCACAATTGATTTCAACAAGAACACCAATTCTTCCACCAGCATGAATATACGAAATAACCGTACCTTCAGCCGCGACACGACTTGCCTTTTTAGCCGCCGCTGCTAACCCTTTTTCACGTAAGAAATCAACTGCTTTATCTCTATCACCATCGGTTTGAGTCAACGCTTTTTTACAATCCATCATACCTGCGCCAGTAAGTTCACGCAGCTCTTTTACCATTGCAGCTGTAATATTTGCCATATGAATCCTCCTATTGACTAAAGGAATGGTAAGGGAAAAAGATCCCTTACCATTCTTTACTTATTTAAAATTATCCAATAAATTATAATTTATTCAGCAGTTTTTTCTGCGATAGCTTTTTCTGCTTCTTCTGCTTCTTCTGCTTCGCCAGCTTCACCTTGACGACCTTCAATAACTGCATCAGCCATTCTAGCCGTAAGAAGTTTCACTGCACGAATTGCATCATCATTACCAGGAATTACATAATCGATTTCATCAGGATCACAATTTGTATCCACGATACCAACAATTGGAATACCTAATTTTTTAGCTTCTGCTACAGCAATTCTTTCTTTACGTGGATCTACGATAAACAAAGCTCCAGGAAGCTTGCTCATAGTTTTGATACCACCCAAAAATTTCTGTAATTTTTCCATTTCATGACGAAGAGCCAAAACTTCTTTTTTCGTCAAAACTTCAAATGTACCGTCTTCTTCCATTGCTTCCAATTGTTTCAAACGAGTAATACGTTTTTGGATTGTCTGGAAGTTTGTGAGCATTCCGCCCAACCATCTTTCATTAACAAAATACATATCAGCTTTGAGAGCTTCGTCTTTTACAGCTTCTTGCGCCTGTTTTTTCGTCCCTACGAAAAGAACAGTTTCGCCTGCTTCAGCGACAGAACGAAGAAAATTATAAGCTTCATCCACTTTTTTTACTGTTTTCTGTAAATCGATAATATAGATACCATTACGTTCTGTAAAGATATACGGAGCCATCTTAGGGTTCCATCTTCTTGTCTGATGTCCGAAATGGACACCTGCTTCCAATAATTGTTTCATTGAAATAACTGCCATATTGGTGCACCTCCTGTTTTTTATTCCTCCGCATTTCTCATCGTTTGTTTTCACCATAGTAGGCACAGTACAAACATCCAAACGCGTGCGTTTTTTACACCGTTTTAAATTATATCATACTTGTTTTATGATTACAATGATTTTTTAAGTGGCCATTCGATTAGATATGCTATTGCTCCTGATCGATAAAAAATAAAGATTAAAATAGAATCTAAATTCATCCAACAAAATAAGCCGCACAAATGCATCCACAATTTGAAACGGCTAAGCAATACTATGTAATATTTTTCTATAGTTAGACTTTTTTTTGCAATTTATACATTTCTCTAATCAAATTAATTGCACCTTTACCAATTCCAGTTTTTTTTGCAATCAATTCAATCGACTCACCCTGTTCCAACATTTCAAATACCATTTTATTTGTTTTAGAAACTTTCAGTTTAACTTGTTTAGGAAAGACTTCTTGTACCGAATCTTCTGCAATCATTTCACCATCGCGTGTGCTTTCTTGCAAAACTTCTTCAAAACTCTTCGTTTGATTTTCTATCGGTTGTGTAACTGTCATGTTTTGCTGAGCGTCCGAGGCCTTGAGTTTTTGATCCAATTGAATTATTTTATCATCCGCTGCCTGAATCAAAAATTCTAAACGATCAATTTGACTGCCAATTCGTTCAATAATTTGATCAGCAGTCTCTTCAAACTGTTGCTGCATCTGAGTTGCGGCCGTCCCAAAATCATCTTTTTCTAATTGTTTATTAAAAAACTGACGACGAATAATAACGACAATCATCACACCGATGATAATCAAAAAACCTATCCATTCTGTAAACATAGTACACCTCTGTTAAATCTAAGACTATTACAATTTTATATCAATCTTGCGACCACGAAATGTGTCGATTGCTAAGGGAATATTTTCCTCGTCTTCCGCTGAGTCACTGGAAGTTTTTGCTTGTTTTTGGCTATTTTGTCCTTGTCTTTTTTGATGTTCTTCGTCTTCTTTAATTTTGCCATCTTCAGCTTTGTCGCGTGATTGAACCTGCATTTGTTTTAAATTTGCTTCCTGCTTTGTTTGCAGCATTCCCATGTCCTGCTGCACAACTTCCTGACGATCCCTATTATGCTGAATGTGAGCAGCATCTGTTGTTTTTGGAACAACAATTTGTAAATTCATCGGCGTGATATTCATTTTTTTCACCATCCAAAAAATTTAAATTTTAAAATCAATAAGCACCGGTCTTAATCGTCGCATCTTCTTCATCTACGTAAAACACGCAGTGCTGAGCTTCGTTTTGAATATTTTTAACCAAAGATCCCATAACCAGTTTTGCCCCAGGATAAATTTTATCCAAAATCCTGATTTTTCCGCTTTTCATAACTTCAAAAGCATTTTGCATCGTAACAAGTTCATCTTCGTACCGTTGCAATTTTCCTGCCAAAGGAAACTGTGACTGAATCAATTGTGCCAATTTTTCTTTTTTATCTTGTGACAATTTACTCTTGTCGACTTGCTGCATAACAGCCAGAGCTTTTTGCACTTTATCCAGCTGTTTTTTTGTATTGCTTATATCTATTTTAACTTTTTGGTATTTTTCCCTTAGCATAGGGTTCACACCAACTTCTAATTTGGTGGCAGTATTCATAGGATTCCCTACACATTTTGCCCTAATTTCTTCACCAGCCGCAATAGAACCGCCATTAATCAGGCCCCGATGCTCTTCTACAAAAATTTTCCCACCAGCACTTAGGTTTGAGTGTAATATTACATCGCCAATATGAATATCTCTTCCAGCAATCATTTTCGCATTTTCGGCAAATGTAGCCCGAATATCTTCCTGCGCCGTTATAACCCCGCGATTCATTCCTTGAACTCCACCAAATACAGTAATATTTTTAGCTTCTACATTTCCACCACTAATCGTGCCGCGAATTTCAACATCGCCATCAGCACGAACTGAAAAACCGGCTTGTACACTACCTTTAATAAGCACACTACCATTAAAATCGATATTGCCTGTTGATAAATCTACGTCGCCTTTAATTTCAATTGTCGGATCTACCATGATTTTATTACCAGTTTCCACAAGCTGCCCATCTAAATCAGCCACAATGATATTTTCATCTACAATTTTTGTGTTTTTCCCATTTGGCAACGGTTTTGGTTTACCGGATTTTGCCGGAACCACCCCTCCCAGAATATCCATTCCCGGAATACCGTGTGTATGAGGAATTCGTTCAGCCAAAATATCTCCCTTTTTAACAACAATAAACCAGTGCAAATTTTTATAATCAACCCGGCTGTATTCCAGATCAGACGGTTTACCGCGATCTGCCATATTATTTTTCTTTTTGATCACAGCATCGATGCCATTAACTGGTGGATTTCCTACCGCTACAATTGCATCGGTTAGAGTTCCCTGCACAAGCTGATTAAGTGCCTCCATCTTTATACCAAAAACAATACCAGCCTTTTGGATGAGTTCCAGTAGCATATTTTTATCTGGTTTCTTTGAATTTTCTTTCATTTCAATACGCATAGAAGCTTCCATTTTATTCTTGCTGATATCAAGCTTGACTTGTGAGTCTGCAAAATCTTCTTTTTCTGCTGCAACAATAGCTTCAGGAAGATTCAACTCTTGGCCAGTTGTTTCACGGATCATTTTGATGAGCATCTGCTCATCAAAATGATCGGCTATTTTAACTGGCAAACTCGAAGCCTCACGAATCGTCTTTGTCAACAATTCTATTTCATAAACTTTAACACCATATGCTTTTAATAATTTTTGAATATCTGTAAGCTCAAACAAAATCTGTGTATCCGAATATGGATACACTGTGAAAAATACACCCATTGGAAAAAATTCAAATAAATAACCCTTCTCTTTGCCACCAACGGAAGCCATCGGCAAACTCATATTTTTCTCGTCCATGAGGATAACCTCCTTTTTAACCTTTTACGCATTAGTAAAATCATTTTTTTGTATAATTTGTTGTTCTTACAAATATACATACTAAGAGTAGCGAGCCATCTGCTCTTATTATAATAAACTAGATTTTATCCTAGATAAATATCCACGTAAACGAAAAACTGCCTTCGTATGAAGCTGCGATATACGTGCTTCAGACAATTTTAAAATTAAACTAATTTCTTTCAATGTTAATTCCTCATAATAATATAAAGAAATTACTAATTTTTCTTTTTCTGGCAGTTTTTCAATAGCCGTTGCTAAACATTGCTGCATTTCTTTATATTCAATGTTTTCAGAAGGGCTGGGAATTCCATTAGAAATTGATTCAAACTGAGCGTATTCTTCTAAAGGAATGACTGTTGCAATATTCAAGTTACTTAATAAATTACTCAAATCAGCGACAGTTATTTCCAATGAACTTGCAATTTCTTGATCGTTTGCTGCCCGGCCTAATTTTGCTTCCAAACTACTGACTGTTTGTTCGTATTTTCGTATTTTTTGACGAAGCGATACCGGCATCCAGTCTTTTGACCGAAGATAATCCAATATAGATCCTCGAATCCTTACGCCTGCATACGTTTCGAATTTATTGCCCCGTACTGGATCATAACGTTCAATTGCATCCAGTAAGCCAAAAAATCCACTACTAATCAAGTCGTCGCGATCTACATGCGACGGTAAGTTAATAGCAATACGACCGGCAATTGTATTTACCAAAGACAAATAATTTTCTACTAACTTTTCCCGAATTTCAGGGCTTCTATTTTTTTGGTAAGCATTCCATAAGAGATCTATATCTACAGCAATTTTTTTTGCATTTGATCCCAACATAAACTATACCTCCACTTACCAATTATCCTCGCGGTGTTGAAACTTGATCTAAATCCTCTTTGGTCAAGGGGGCAAATTCATTGACCGTATCTGTATCCAAAACAGCTTCACTTACTTCTTCTTCTGAATTGGCCAATTTTTGCTGAATGGACGCATCACTATTTTCTACTTGAGCATCTTGCTGCTGCCCCTGGTTTTTTTTGAAAAAATAAGGGACAACATACAGTATAATAAACGATTCCACAAGATACCATAAAACCCCAATAAGAAAAAATGTGATCGCAGTACGATACAATATAACTTCGATTCTAGCCTGATGCAAAATCCCCATAAAGATTACGATCAAGGCCGTAACGGAAGCAAGACCCACAGCAAGCCATATTTTAAACACCATGATCACCTGCTTAAATTTCTTTTTCACCTTTATCAATTGTTTTAATTCGATACACACCCGTGTCTAATTGGAGCTCAACAGTTCGTCCATAGTTACCACCAGTATCATCGGCTATGATTCGAATATTTAAGTCTTTCAATACAACTTTCACTGCTTGTGAATTTCGTTCTCCCACACGCATAATATCCGTCGCATTCGCAAATTTAAACATTTGCGAGCCACCGGCAATTTTAGCTATCACCCGAGAGCGCACAGCACCTAATGCTATGATTTCCTTAAGCATTAATGGTATTCCAGTATCAGCAAATTTAGCTGGGTTTTCATTGGATCGTGCCTGTGTACTATCTGGAAGCATGATATGCAAAAGTCCTCCGACTTTCATGGCTGGATCATATAGCGTAACACCTACACATGACCCCAGTCCATAACTAATGAGCGATGCTGGCGCGCGTCCAACTTTATAATCAGCCATCCCTACCCGTATCAATTCTGACATATTTATTTCACTCCTACCGCGCCCAAAATCGTATCTAATGATCCAGGGTCAGGGACCAAGAAAAAATGCCCTTTTATGCCATCATCTTCTGATAAGAATTCAGTTTCAATAACCAGTGCATGATCTCCCATTTGTCCAAGCTGTACTAATACAACACTCAAAATAGCCCCAGCCATATCCATTGCCAATGCAGGAATTGATGGTAAAAGCGTCAACTTCGTAAAATGTGATAACGCGTTTAAATACGCTCCCGCCAAAATATTCCCGATCTCCATCAAAGCAGATTCATCCATAAAATCCAAAGTTTTGGTAACGCCGCGTTCTTTTCCCATCAGCGTATCGACTAAATAAAATGCACTATCTTTGGGAAGCAAAAAAAGAACGCTTCCTGGTGCTTTCCCATATACTCTTAAAAAAACACCTACGACCATAGCATCAGCGCCACCGACAACATCCGGCACATCCCCAAGTGGTAATATAGCCACTTTAGGCACATTCATATCAATCTTACGATTGATAATTTGGGACAGCGCAGTGGCCGAATTACCGGCCCCTACATTGCCAATTTCCCTGAGTGCATCCAATTGCATCGCTGATAATTTCAATACATCCTCTGACACTATTGACACCTCATTTATTTCATCCTATTTTGATTCTCCAGTCAACCCAACAATCTCATTCAAGTTCAACATGATTACCAACCGATTGTCAAGATTACCGACACCACTAATAAATTTACCATTTTCTTTACTATCTGAGCTATCACTAACTGTTTTTGGTGCATCAATATGATCGATGCCAATCGTCAACACTTCTGTAACCGCATCAACAATCATCCCAATGGAAATTTCTTCAACTTTAACAATAATAATTCTCGTATCTTCAGAATAGTCCCCTTCGGGCAGACCCAAGCGTTTTTTCAGATCAATAACTGGCAAAACACTGCCGCGTAAATTCATGACGCCTTTAAAAAAGTCAGGCGTGAATGGAACACGGGTTATATCAGTCAATCGTTTAATTTCCTGTACATTTAAAATACTTACACCATATTCTTCACGTTTTAACTTAAACGCAACCATCTGGATTTCCTGATTCACAGAATCTGTTTTTTCCATTTTTTCCATAATAGCATCCCTCCTCAACTTATTGCATTAAAGTTCCAACATCCAGAATCAATGCAACTTGTCCGTTGCCTAAAACAGTTGCACCCGAAATCACTTTGAGACCTGATAAAAGCTTACCTAAAGTCTTAATAACAATTTCTTGCTGCCCAATCAGATTGTCGACAATAATCCCTGATTTACGTTCACCCATATGAACAACAACAACAAATAAATCTTCTCCGGATTTTTCTTGTGTCTGTGGAACATTTAATACATTATCCAGCCGAACAATCGGGATGATTTGACCACGCAGCAAAATAACTTCCTTATTTTGTACTGTCTTAATATCATCTGGCGTAATGTTAATCGTACTATCAATCGAACCAAGTGGAATCGCATAAATTTCTTCTTGTACTTTGACCAGCAGTGCTTGGATGATTGCTAGTGTCAATGGTAATTTTATTTTGAAAATACTGCCTTCGTCAATTTTTGTTTCAACATCAATTAAACCACCCAAAGCTTCAATTTTGCTTCTAACAACATCCATACCGACACCACGACCTGATACATCCGTAACAACATCCGCCGTTGAAAAACCTGCTAAAAATACAAGCCGTACAGCTTCTGCATCATCCATAGCATCCGCATCTTCTTGTGTAATCAACCCTTTTTCAGCAGCTTTATTTTTAATGACTGTTGGATTAATCCCTTTACCATCATCCGTTACCATTATAATAACATTATTGCCTTCATGACGTGCAACTAACCCAACTTCACCAACTTTTGGTTTACCTTTCGCTTGACGATCTTCCGGATGTTCAACACCATGATCGAGCGAATTACGAATCAAATGAACCAGCGGATCGCCAATTTCATCGATAACAGTCCGATCCAGCTCAGTTTCTTCTCCCTCAATTGTCAAATTAATTTCTTTATTTAATTCCTTCGCCAAATCACGAACCATCCGAGGAAAACGATTAAAGACCTGACCTACTGGAACCATCCGAACTTTCATAACAACGGACTGCAAATCTGTCGTAACACGATCCATTTGTTCAATTGTTTCTACCAATTCCGTTATACGATGTGTGTTACCAATTTGTTCCAGTCTGGTTTTATTGATTACCAGTTCTCCAACTAAATTCATTAAAGAGTCAAGTTTATCAATATCTACACGTACGGATTGTCCACTTTTTAATTTTTTATCATGAGCTCCATTATTAGAAGAATTTGCTGTCACCTTTTTTTCAGTTGATTTCTCGATTGTTTTCACAGCTGACTTTTCGGGTGCCGGAACAGCAGTAACGGCTTTATCGGCGGAATCTATCGCTGTGGATGAATTAACTTCGATAATTTCCGTAGCAACAGTTTCAATTTCGGAAATAGATAATAAGATATCTTCAATTTTTTTGTCTCCATGCCAGTTAAAAAGACAATATCAAAGCTATGCTCAAATTTTTCTTGTTCAAGATCATCAGCTGGGGGAACCGATTTAACGACTTCGCCCACTTCATCCAGCGCATTCATGACCATATAAGCTCTGGCAGATTTCAAAAGACAGCTTTCTGCTAAAGTAACTGTAATATGGACTGCCTGTAGACCAGATATATGTGCACTGTTAATCACAGCAAGATCCGTTGTATTTAAACTGATCGTATTTTGATTGCTTGTAGTTTGTGCTAAGACCGAAGCTGCAAATGCAGCTGAATCAGCCGGTGATACAGTTGCTGCTTTAGGAGCTGCTTCTCCATTGGCTATTGCATTTAATTTGTTAACCAAAGTAGACACATCAACTTTACCATTTTCTCCACCAGCAACATTTTCAATCATTTGTTCCAGCGTATCCACACATTTAAAAATAGTATCTACAATATCTTCATCGGCTTTCAACTGCTCTTTACGAAGCAAATCCAAAACATTTTCCATCTCATGAGTCAGCTCTGCAATTTCAGTAAACCCCATAGTAGCCGACATACCTTTAATTGTATGAGCACTACGAAAGATTTCATTTAAAACCGCTGCATCCTCAGGGTTATGCTCGAGCTCAAGCAGACAGTCATTCAGTGATTGTAAATGTTCACGAGACTCTTCCAAAAACATTTCCATGTACTGATTTGTGTCCATTTCTATTCCCCCTATTTTCTACTTCATTATTTTTTCACTACATTGACTAACACATCAGCAATTTGATCCACTGGTAATACCTGATCCGCTATACCAAGTTCAACAACAGCTTTTGGCATCCCATAGACTACAGACGTTGTTTCATCTTCAGCGATTATATAACCACCAGTCGATTTTATCTTAGTCATACCTTTGGCACCATCTGATCCCATCCCTGTCAAAATAACCGATACAACCCGATTGCCAAGTTTCGCAACAGAATCAAATAAAATGTCTACAGCCGGTCTATGACTAGATAGTGGTGGGTTTTGATTTAAAGCAATAACCCTTGACCTGCCTTGCAGTTCAACAGTCATGTGATAATTGCCCGGCGCTATATAAACTTTTCCCGGAGCAACGACATCATTATGTTCTGCTTCTTTCACTTCGACATCTGAAAGTGAATTAAGCCGCTCTGCTAAAGATTTTGTAAAACCAGCCGGCATATGCTGGACAATCACTACCCCGCAAGGTAAATCACGAGGTAATTTTGTAATAACCTGCTGCAAAGCTCTTGGTCCTCCTGTAGAAGTACCAATGGCAATTATTTTTTCACCATCCAATCCATTAACACCCTTTTTAAATATATTTACATCAACCGGAAATTTAGTATAAGTTGGATTTGGTGGTTTTAGTACAGTAGCTGGAGGATACAAACGTAAGCTGCTTGCTTGCAAATAATTTCTTACATTTGCCGTCACTGCAGCTCTGCATTTTTCTAAAATCTCAGTTTGAATCTTTGTTATACTCGAAATTGGTCCGGAAACTTTCTCTATAAAATCAACGGCTCCAAGTGACAGAGCTTTAATTGTTGCATCAGTCCCTGTCTTCGTTAAGCTGCTAATCATAACAACTGGAATTCGGCACTCTTTCATCAATATTTCAAGGGCTTCCAATCCATCCATTATCGGCATATTAACATCCATCGTAACTAAATCAGGTTTAAGTTCACGAATCTTTTCAATTGCTTCTTTACCATTGCGAGCTGTATCTATAACCATAAAATCCTTTTGCTGTGTGAATAAATCCGACAATAACTTCCTCATAAAAGCCGAATCATCCGCAATTATCATTTTAATCATTTGCTCACCCCATTTACTCGCTTATACCTTTTGCAATCATTTCTCGTTGTTTTTGAAAAATAAAGCGAATCAAACTCAACTGCGTTTTTTTTGGCAATGATATGAACTTACTGGCTATCCAAAAAACAGGTTCATCAAAACGTGGTTTTTCCGAACGTACCACTTCGCAGCAAGCTTGGACAGAGCCTACAATAGGCAAATCTTCCGTTTTAATCAAGACTTTTGTTCCCTGCGAAATATGGCGATTCATAAAAAATCGAATTCCATTGCCACTAACATCGATACTCTTTGTACGATATGGGGGCATCCAGTCACCACTTTCAACATCTTCCACCTGAACTTGCAGGGGAAAGGTTATCGGAATCCTGACAAATTCTCTCGTTTGATGTTTTTCAATTTTTTGCGGCATAGAAACAATCCATACCGGAATCGGCTCAGATGCTTTATCCTGATATACAGTATTAAATTTATACATGCTGTACTTTGCTGCAACACGTCCTGAGATGGAAGTTCCAGCAAGAGGAATAATGGGTCGCCGCTTTTCGTCCATTGGCATTGCTAAAATTAAATGTTTTTCATCCAAATCTTCAATTCTGCTTGCATAGGACATTTCCGCATCACCCACAAACAAATCCACTTTTTTGCCAATGAGCAATACCTGATTTAATTTCATTTTATCATTTTCACCCACAAGTAAAGACCTCCAAAATACATCTTATTTGCTAGTACTTCTAGCGGGGAAAAACAATAAATTTTTGTAAAAAATTTTTCCAACCTCTAGTAATTGTTATGGTCCCGCCATGAAGTAAACTAATGGCAATCGCCCTAATACATTTCGCTGCAAGGGTATTAGGATAAGAAATCATCAGCGGATTTTGCCTCTTGACTGCATTCATCATGTTTCGATCTTCGTAAATTTCCCCTAAAACTTCAACATCTAAATTAAGAAATCGTCTTGCTGTTTTCACAAGTTTTAGTATTACATCTTTCCCTTCGTATTCATCATACACACGGTTTACAACCAATTTTATATTCCGCTGAGCAGCATAAATACTATAGGCTTTCATGACTGCATATGCATCCGTCATAGCTGTAGGCTCTGGTGTTGTTACCAAAACAACCTCATCCGCTGCCACCAGAAAATCAAGAACATTGTGACCCAGTCCAGCACCGGTATCCACTAAAATGATATCAGCAAATTTATCACAGTCATATAATTTTCCCATTATTTTTTTTCGATCTGTTTCGGACAAATTAGTCAGTTGCTCAATACCGGACCCACCTGAAATAAAATTAACACCATATGGACCCGCCGATAAAACATCCCGTATTGTGATATCATCACGAAGCAGATGCATTAAATTATATTTGGCGACTGCCCCCAGTACAACATCCACATTTGCCATACCAAGATCAGCGTCAATAATTAAAACTTTTTTTCCTATCATCGATAATGAAATCGCTAGATTGACCGTTAAATTGGTTTTACCAACACCGCCTTTGCCACTTGTAACAGCGATAATCCTTGTTTTTTGATCATTTAAATTCAGCTCTGGAATATTTTCAAAAATAGCCTGCTGATTAAAAGACTGTTTACTCTCCACTAATTTTCTGAGCATTGCTGCCTGATCATGCATGCAGTTACCTCAACAATAACTCTGCCAGGCCACGAGAACTAGCAGGAATTATATCATCTGGTACACTCTGCCCATTCGTAAAATAGGATAGTGTAATCGGATATTCATGAATTAAATTAACTACTGTGCCAATACTACTCGTTTCATCTACTTTTGTAAACAAAACTCGATCTGGTGCACACAAAGAAAATTTTCGGATAATATCTACTGCATCTTTATATTTTGTAGTGGCACTAAGCACAAGATGTTTTTCAATATTTGGATCAACAGCCAATAATTCACGCAATTCATTGAGCTGGAAATCATTATGCTGACTGCGACCTGCTGTATCAATTAAAATCAGCTGTTTATCGCGATGTTTGTCTATAGCAGCTTTAAGATCAGTAGGAGAATATACTGTCTCCAGTGTTAAACCTATAATATCGGAATATGTTTTTAATTGTTCTACCGCTGAAATGCGGTATGTATCTGCTGTAATCAATGCAACATTCATTTCTTTTTCTAAGACAAAACGAGCAGCAAGCTTTGCTAAAGTCGTCGTTTTTCCAACACCAGTTGCACCAATCAAAGCAATAATTTTTGTTTTTTGAGGTTTTATGATAATATCGTTGCCAGAATGCATTATACGATCAAAGTATGTCGTTAGGTGTTCTAAAACTTCGGGTGCGTCTTTGTTTTGTAACATTTGTTTTTCTGAAATGCCTTTTAATATATCATGAATAATCGTATCGGCCACTTCATGCTCAGCCAAAATTTCAGGTACGGAAACAAATTGAGACGAATTTATCGGATCTGGCAGGGTCTGTTGCAGCATCATTTTAATCTGACTTAACTCTGCTTCTAACTGTTTGATTTTTTGCTCTTGCAAATCATCGTTCACTGTAGGCAAAAAACCATTTTGCCCTGTATTTTTTTGCAGCTTCGTACTCGGTACAGTTTCGCTGTCCGACATTCGATCAAGATTACCCGCTGATTTATATTGCGTAACGATATTGCGCGGTACAATTGGATCTTGGCTAAAAACTCTATCAGCTTGATTCGTTTCATTACCTGTAAAATTTTTATTTTCTCTTTTCGGTAATGCTTTCCTTGGTACATCATCAACAGCTGCTGTTAACTCAACAATCTCTTTTCCTTTGTACCCCAAAAATCCACCTTTGTGATATTTTTTTGTATGCAGAATTACTGCATCTATTCCCAATTCTGATTTAACTTGAAGCATTGCTGCCTGTATTGTAGCAGCCTTAAACACTTTAATTCGCAATTATATTTTCACCACCCCTAGAACCTGTATCTCTACACTTTGTTCTATTTCTGCATGCGACAATATGATAATACCTGGGACAGATCTTTCAACTAGTTTTCGAAAATACAAGCGTACCGCTGGACTTGTTAAAACAATCGCCTGATAGCCCATACTTGTTAATTTTTGCAATTCTTCATTAAGGGCATTCAGCAGTCGCTTCATACTGTCCGGTTCTAAGTTCACATAAGAACCATGCTCTGTCCGTTGCACAGCTGCGGCAATCATATTTTCCACCTGAGGATCCACCGTAATACAAGGTAAAACATTATTTTGGAGGTTCTGTTGAGTAATCTGACGAGCCAAAGCATGTCTCACATATTCTGTTAAAATGTCAGTGTCTTTCGTTGCTCTGGCATAATCAGCTAAAACTTCTAAAATGGTTGCCATGTCACGAATTGAAACCCTTTCGCTGAGTAAATTTGCCAAGACTTTTTGTATCTCCCCAACCGACATCAAAGTTGGAACAAGTTCTTCTACGACAGAAGCACTTGTTTTCTTAACATTGTCAACCAGATTCTGTGTTTCCTGACGTCCTAAAATTTCATCCGCATGCGATTTGATCACTTCTGTCAAATGCGTTGCCAACACCGAAACCGCATCGACAACCGTATAGCCATTAAGCTCTGCTTGTTCACGCTCGGCCTCTGGTATCCAAAGTGCCGGCAGACCAAATGCTGGCTCAACGGTATCAATTCCGGCAACTTCTTCAAAGACTGTACCTGAATTCATTGCTAAATAGTGATCAAGTAATAATTCTCCCTTAGCTATTTCAATTCCTTTTAATTTTATAATATATGCATTCGGTTTTATTTGAATATTATCCCTGATGCGAATTGTAGGAACGACAAGTCCTAATTCCAGTGCACATTGACGACGAATCATAACAATACGTTCTAATAAATCTCCGCCTTGACCTGTGTCTACTAAAGGAATCAAACTATAGCCGATTTCAAGCTCCATCGGATCAACCTGTAAAAGGGAAATAATGTTTTCTGGTTTTTTAATATCTTCTTTTTCCTGTTCTTCTTTTTGCACAGATTCCGTTTCCACTGATTCTTGCTCTGATTGTCGTAAATTATAAGCAATCACAGCAGCAATAACTGCTAAAGAAAAAAATGGTATTCCAGGTAGTCCTGGCACAATTGCCATAAGTGTAAGAACGCCAGCTATAATAAAGAAAATACGAGAATTTTTAAAAAGCTGTGTAACTAAGTCATGCCCTAAGTTTTCATCTGACGCAGCACGCGTAACAATAATACCAGTAGCTGTTGATACCAAGAGGGCTGGGATTTGATTGACCAGTCCTTCGCCTACCGTCAATAACGTATAAGTCTGCAACGCTTGAGTCACATCTAAATTACGTTGAACCATACCAATAATAAATCCGCCAAGAATATTGATAATAATAATGATGATAGCGGCGACCGCATCCCCCTTGACGAATTTACTGGCACCATCCATGGCACCATAAAAATCAGCTTCACGCTGAATTTTAATACGACGATCTTTTGCTTCAAGATCTGTGATGGCACCTTGATTCAAATCTGCATCAATTGACATCTGCTTACCAGGCATTGCATCCAAAGTAAAACGTGCCGAAACTTCGGCCACACGTTCGGCCCCTTTTGTGATAACGATAAACTGAATAATAATTAAAATAACAAAAATGATAAACCCTATTACAGCATTACCACCAACAACGAAATTACCAAATGACATGATGACTTCGCCAGCATAGCCTTCTAACAAAATCAAACGAGTCGATGATACATTTAATGCTAAACGAAATAATGTTGTAACCAACAATAAAGATGGAAACACGGAAAAATCCAACGGCTCCACATTATAAACAGAAACCATGAGAACAACCAAAGCTAACGTAATATTAAGACATAATAATAAATCCAGTAATATCGTTGGCAACGGAATAATCATCATGATTACAATCATAATAATTGCTAAAGCAATTACTATATCACTGTACTTTTTTATAGCTCCTCCAATTGAAGACGTTTGTACTGTCATCCTGTACGCTCCTTATTTTACTGATTACAAAAAATGTTTAAGCCAATTTTTTATTTTTCAAACGATACACATAAGCTAAGACTTCCGCCACTGATTTATATAAATCTTGCGGTACAACATCGCCTATATCAGCAGTTGCATATAATGCTCTTGCCAGTGGTCTGTTTTCTACAATAACAACCCTGGCTTCTTTGGCAATTTCCTTGATTCTCTGAGCAATCAAATCTTTTCCTTTTGCCACAATAACTGGTGCGGTCATTCCTTGCTCATATTTAAGCGCTACGGCAAAATGTGTAGGGTTTGTGATAATAACATCTGCTTTAGGCACTTCCTGCATCATGCGCTGCATCGCCATTTCGCGCTGTTTCTGCTTGATTTTCCCTTTGATTTGAGGATCTCCTTCTGACTGTTTGTTTTCATCTTTTACATCTTGCTTACTCATTTTCAGTCCCTGCAGATGCTCCCATTTTTGATACATATAATCAATAACAGCTAGCACAAACATAACACCACAAATTTGAAAAGCCAGCGTAAACACGAGATCAGAGGTTAAATGCAAAACAGAGTTAAGATCCGCATAAATTAATTTTGGCAGCTGTGTGATTTCTTTTGCTAAATATCGATAAATAAAAAAACCAACAACAAGAATTTTTAGAATAGACTTTGCTAATTCAACCAGTGATCGTTTCGAAAACATTCGGCCAAATCCAGTAATAGGATTCAATTTTTCCAATTTGAATCCTATAGCCTCTGTAGAAAATATAATACCAACTTGAAAATAATTTATAGTAAGCCCTGTGATTGTAATAACTGCCATAATCGGCAGAGCTGTTTTTGCCAAAACCAATAACATTCCTAAAAATAAATGCATCACAGATTCAACATCTACGGGTTGATCAAGATGACTAAAAATATAAATCATATACCCAACAATTTCATTATAAATCGAACCGCCAAATACTTTAAGGGCCAAAAATCCACTCAAAATAACAAATGTTGAATTAATTTCCTGACTTTTTCCGACCTGCCCTTTGCTTTTAGCATCGGATTGTTTTTTAGCTGTCGGATCTTCTGTTTTCTCACCAGCGAAAAGCTGTAAATCAAATTTTTTATCTATGGATTTATTTGCTACAGGGAAATGCTTATTGCAAAGCTCGTAAAACAAGGAAGATATTCGCATACATTTCATTAAACATCACGCCCAAAAACAAAATATAAAATGGCAAGGCCATCGACAATACAAATAAACCAATGATAATTTTGGCTGGTATCCCTACAACATAAATATTCATTTGCGGCATAGTCCGTGCGAGCACTCCCAAGCCAACATCCGTCAATAAAATCGCAAACAAAACTGGTAAGGCAATCTTCATACCGGTTATGAAAATCCCCCATGTTAAATCGACAATGATAGCTGTCAAACTAAGATTAAAAGTAGCACCTAAAACAGGAACTAAGTTAAAGCTCTCAAACAACCCTGACAAAACTAAATGATGACTATTCGTTACCAAAAAAATAATAAGTCCTAAATTATACTTAAAACTTGCAATCAACGGTATTTGCTGACCGGATGTAGGATCCACCACATTTACAATCGCAAAACCAACCTGCATATCCAATAATTTTCCAGCCATATTAATTGCAGAAAAAATAATCATCGCTGAGAAACCAATGAGCCACCCAACAATCAATTCTGTAATCACAGCAAGGGCATAGCCCAATAAAGTTTCTGGAATCTGCAGGGAACTTTGTGCATCAACAATCGGAAATAAAACTAACGAAATAGCAAAACTCGCACCAACTCGGAGATAAATAGGAATATTTATACTGCCGAAGAAAGGTGCGATCATAAATACGCCGCTGATTCTTGTCAAAATCAAGAAGAATAAACCTACATGATTTTGCATTATATCATACAAATCCAACTTATTTTCCCCTTATCAGCCAATATATGCGGGCAAATTTGAAAAGATATTTATCACATAATCAACCATTAAACGAAGCATCCATGGTCCAAATACCAAAATAGCAACAAATACAGCTACGATTTTTGGAATAAAGGCTAATGTCTGTTCCTGAATAGAAGTTGTCGCCTGAAAAACACTTACTAGTAACCCAACTAATAAGCCCAAGCCCAGCATCGGTGCGGAAATCAGCATTACCATCATCAAGGCTTCCTGCCCAATCTGTATTACAAGATCACCAGACATTTTCTCATCTCCTATTTAAAACTTACAATTAATGAATGTATTAAAAGATGCCAGCCATCTACCATGACAAATAATAAAATCTTAAATGGCAACGAAATCATAACTGGCGGCAGCATCATCATCCCCATTGACATCAGTGTACTTGCTACAATCATATCAATAACAATAAAGGGAATATAAATCATAAAGCCAATCTGAAATGCTGTTTTAAGCTCACTGATAATATAAGCTGGAATCAATGTGAACGTCGAAACCTGTTCTTGTGTTTCAGGGCGCTCTGCCTGAGATAGATTAACAAACAACGCTAAATCGGATTCACGAGTCTGCTTAAACATAAAATCCCGCAAGGGATTTACCACTTGCGTCAGAGCCTCTTCCTGGGTAATAGTTCCAGCTAAATAAGGCTGAAGCCCATTATCATTCGCCTGGCTCCAATACGGCGACATAATATAAAACGTTATAAACATCGATAGTGCAATAATAATCTGATTTGACGGAACATTTTGTGTTGATAAGGCATTTCGTAAAAAAGATAAAACTACAACAATCCGAATAAACGACGTCGTCATAATCAAAATTGATGGTGCAATTGTTAAAATTGTAAGTCCTGCCATAATTTGCAGCGTAAGGGCAAAATCTTTTGGATTATCAGATGTGCCTAAACCAATATTAACACTTGGAACTAAAGGCGCTGCAAAAGCGCCCTCCGGTATACATAAAATCAAAAGCAGAACCCCTGCTATAAAAACAACATGTTGTTGTTTGAACACCAAAACAACCTCTTCCCTTATCTAGGATCTCTTTTATCTTTAAAAATTGCAGGAATTCGTCGCGATATTTGCTCAAGTGAAGATAATTGCTGTGAGAAAATAGTTTGCAGCTCTTTATTTACTCTTTTATCAACCGCTTTGCTGTGCAGTTGCTGAATTTCAAATTCATCCGTAATTTCTTGCAATAAAGTAATAGAATGATCTGTTACCCCCATCACCATTACTTTTCCCGCAATTTCAATTACGCAAACCGCTCGATTGGGTCCTAAGGGCAAATTATCAAGAATTTTCCCTTCACTCTCTATCCCGATTTTTGCGTATTTACCACCCAAAAATCGAGAAACAAAATAAGCAAGTCCTAAAACAAAGGCAAACACCACTATCAAACTTAACAGATATGCCATGGTAGACCACCAAGACGATGGTGTCGGCTTAGCATCATTGACTTGATATGCCGACAGATAACCACCACTACCCGAAGAGGCTTCCTGTATTGATTGTGCAAAAGTTGGTTCTACACAAAAGACAAGAAGTGCAATCAAGAGACAAAAGCAACACCTATATTTCTGTTTATTCATTACCCTACAGCTTTACGCACTGCTTCTAAAACGCGATCTGGTTGGAATGGTTTTACAATAAAGTCACGTGCTCCAGCCTGTATTGCTTCAATAACCATGGCTTGCTGCCCCATAGCACTGCACATAATAACTTTTGCATTCGGGTCAATCTTTTTAATTTCTTTTACTGCACTAATACCGTCCATTTCAGGCATAGTAATATCCATCGTAGTTAAATCTGGTTTAAGCTCTTGATACTTTTCCAAGGCTTTCAAGCCATTTTCTGCTTCACCAACTACCTCATATCCGTTCTTACTTAAAATATCCTTTACCATCATTCTCATGAATGCTGCATCATCTACAACTAAAACTTTTATTGCCATCGTGCATCTCTCCTCATAATTAATTTTGTTTTCATAATGAAACTATTGGCTATCTATACCAATTATATAGTAACAATACAATTTACTCAACACAATTCACACTGGCTCACTGTAGATTTTGTGCTCTTTCCATTGGGCTTACGATATCAGTAATGCGAACACCAAAGTTTTCGTCAATAACGACCACTTCACCTTTGGCTAATAACTTACCATTGACCAAAATATCAACCGGTTCACCAGCTAATTTATCAAGTTCAATAATAGAACCATTTGCCAACTCTAAAATATCACGAATTCGTTTTTTAGTTCGACCTAATTCAACCGTGACTTGAAGTGGTACATCTAAAATAAGTCCAATATTAGCATCATTAACCGTTACCGGCTCTGTGGAAAGTGGTGAAAATTGTGCTGGTTGAACCGGTATATTCGAAGCCACTCGTGCCTGCTGCTGCATAGGCACAGTTGCATAAGTTTGCTGCTGCGCTGCTGGCTGCTGTTGAGGTGGTGCTGCGTAAGCTTCCTGTGGAGCCTGCACAGGCTGCTGCATTACTGGTGGTGCAGTCACTGCTGGCTCAGGTGCAGACTCTTCCATTGATCCGGACATTAAATTACTTACCATATCCTTAGATATATCAATCGGTAAAATCTGCATAATTTCACTGTCAATTAAGCCCTCTACTTCCATGCGGAAAGAAACTCTGACGACTTTTTCTTCACTACCAACAAGGTCCGTTACTTTATCTTCTTTAGCAAGATCGATTAAATTAACTTTCGGTGGTGAAATATCAATTTTTTTATTAAACATCGTTGATAAGGACGTCGAAACAGCCCCCATCATTTGGTTCATTGCTTCACCAACTGCACTCATGTGCAGTTCATTTAATTCCTCAGGAGGTGCTGTTCCCTCTCCCCCCATCATCAAATCGGCAATAATCAAAGCATCCTGAGCCTGAATTGCCAGAATATTATTACCTTCAATTCCATGTGTATAGCCAACTTCGACAATTAAATATGGCATTGGATAATGATCCTTAATCGAAGCTAACGTATCAATTGAAACTTGCGGTGTCGTAATGGAAACACGATGACCTAATAAAACGGACAAAGTTGTTGCCGCACTTCCCATTGATATGTTTCCTATTTCCCCTAAGGCATCTCGCTCTATATCAGAGAGCCGTTCTGCTACATCCGAATTGGAACTCGTATCTGCAGACGCTGAATCGTTGTTATCAATTCCACCTTTAAGTAATGCATCTATCTCTTCTTGAGAAATAAAATCATCATTCATCGTCGCCCTCATCTCCTTCCGTCATCACTCTGGTAATCTGTACTGCCGCCTTTTTCCCTGAGGTTCCAGGCCTACAAAAAAACTTTGGTCTTTTACCAACAAAAAGCTTCAACTCATCACTTACTTTTGTATCCAATTGCAAAACATCACCAAAACCCAAAGTCAAAAATTCTTGAATCGTAATATTAATAGAACCAAGTTCAATACTCACGGGAACCACTGTCTTGCGAATCTTTGCCTGCAAAAGTTCAATTTGTTCAGGATGATCTTGTTTTGCAACGGAAGAAGCCACCCAAAATGTCGTAGTAAGTTTCGACATAATTGGTTCTAGAACCAATTATGGAATACAGACATTTATAAGACCTTCAACTTTACCAATTTTAACCTGTAAAGTAACAATGACAACCATATCGCTTGGCGGAACAATTTGTGTGAATTGAGGGTTTGTCTCGATAGTTTCCAATTGAGGTTTTAATTTGATAACATTCGCCCAGGCATCACGGAAATTTTCAATCGCTTTATTTAGAATTTTACGTATCACCGCTTCTTCAATTTCCGTCAACGCTCTAATCTTCATAATCGTTTCGCCAGTGCCACCGAACAGGCGATCAATAATGGCAAATGCAATACTTGGATTGATTTCCATTATGACATTTCCCTTCAATGGTGGAACCGTTAAAACGCCAATAACACTCGGGTTCGATAAAGAACGGACAAATTCTTCATATGTCAGTTGTTCTACCGAAGCCACGTCAACATTGATCATTGCTCGTAAATACGTTGATAAATAAGTATTCAAAAGGCGGGCAAAGTTTTCATGCAGCATATATAATGTGCGGATCTGATCCTTCGAAAACTTATCAGGGCGTTTAAAATCATACATCTTAACTTTTTTTTGTAATTCTTCATCTTTCATTTCTTGTGCTGAAACAACACCTGTAGACAATGCTGATAATAGTTGGTCTATTTCAGATTGCGATAATACATCAGCCCCTGACAATCGTTTTCCTCCTTTCATACCCTTTATCATATTTGTTATTATATTGTATTACTGAAACTATCATTGTAAAACAAAGTTTGTTATATATACATCATATACTGATCCATCACCAATCGTCTGGTTCACCTGATCCTTAATTAAAGACTTCAAAGAATCTTGTTTCGCTGGATCAAATTCCTCTACTTTTTGAGAGCGTAAAATCTGTAACACTGTATCCAGTACTTTTGTTTCCACCGCTGGTATAATTTTACCGTCTTTGAGATTTTTCTCATTACCAGGGTTCATTTCCAGTACAATACCAACTTTTAAAAAGCGCCCGGACTTCACTCCACCGACATTGACAATAATACCATCCTTTGCATCACCAAGCTTAACAAAAATACCTGGATCTTTTCTTTGTACTTTCCCCACAGAATCCGTCATAACTTTTGTTGTCACAAAATAAGATATGCCTCCTGCAAAAATGAGACCAATAACAACTAAAACGATAATCAGTAGAATGGGTGATTTTTTCTTTTTTTCAACCTCTTCGTCAGCCACGTCTCTCTACACCTCCATGATGTCCCTTTGCAACTTTATTTTATAAAAATGCCATTAAAAATTTTATTCAAAAGCATTGATTCTTCAATTTTAAAATTTATGTAGAGCCCGACGATATGTCATCACCTGTCGTACAACCTCTTCCATACTTTCTTCAACAATAAGCTTTTTCCCATTAATTAAAGTTACCACAGTATCAGGTGTCTGTTCGATTGTTTCGATAATCTCAGCATTTAAAATAAATTCACCTTTTTTATCCTCAGAGTTAAACTTTGTTAATTTTATCATGAAATTTCACTCCTTATTTTAAAATAAGAGGGGGAGAAGTTATAATTCCCCCTCTATTTCAATCTATTTTATCGTTTCATATTTACCAGCGTTTCAATCATTTCATCGGCTACCGTGATCATTTTAGAATTGGATTGGAAGGCACGCTGCGTCACAATCATATTACTAAACTCGGTGGACAAGTCAACATTTGACATTTCCAAAGCGTATGGAGTCAATGTACCTGCACCACCATGACCAACTGTTGTCACTTGAGATTTGCCTGAATTTTGTGACTCTGCATAAAGACTTGAGCCTGATTTGGTAAGACCAGCCGGATTATTAAATACGGCAAGGGCAATCTGCCCTTCTTTTTTTGTTTTAGAATTATCATAAGACCCAATAAGATAACCATTGACATCAATCGATACCGACGTAAGCGATCCCGCTGCATTACCATCCTGGTCGGTAACTTGCGCTTCAGTCGATCCTGAGTTTTGGGTTACAGCTGAGAAGTCCATTGTCATATTAACAGTCCCAGCCTGCGTCGTTGTGAACGAAGCCGCGCTGATACCTGTTTTATAAGAACTGCTCGTTGCATCCCAAGTCGAACCTGTACTGTATTTACCGGCAGTATCAAAAACAAGTTTATAATTCAAACCAGATACATCGTAGCCCGTATCTGTTTTTCCACTGCTTTTCACCGTCCAGGTATTATCTGCGACCTTAGTCATCGTTACAGGAATCTTATGTTCCACCCCCTTGACTGTCTCATAGGCACTAATCGTAGAAGAGACATCCGTTTGCGCCACGCCCGTAATTGTCAACGGATACGTAGCCCCAACAGCTAGAACCGTAGCTGGTGTTGTTGTATCTGTGACACTTGCGCCATCACTTAACGTGTAGGTTCGAGAATTTACTGTTTTTATCTTGGCTGTAAAGGAATCGCCATTAGTATACGTTATCCCCGTTACCGGGGTAACCGTAGCACCATTTGATAATGCGGTTGCCGAAGTAAATGTAACACCAGTAGTATCCGGGTACGTAGAACCAACAGCCAGCCCAGATGTCGCGCCTGTAACGGTTGAACCATCTGATAATGTGTAATTCCCTGCGGATCCACTTGCAATTGTAAGTGGAACTGCAGTTGTTGGGAAAGCATTAGCAGACAATCCACCTGATGCATCTGTTACCGTCGTTCCATTGGACAAGGTGTATGAAGCACTATCAAGTGACTTGATGGTAGCACCCGTATAAGTGTCACCTTTTGCATACGTCGTTGTCAATGAATTATAAGTCACTTTTTTTCCATCAGATAACGTAATCGTAGGATTTGCCGATGCTGCTGATAAATTTTTGCCATAGTTTACATAGGTTGTGGCCGTTGCAGGCATCGATTGTCCCATTTTAACAACAAGATCTTGTGTAGCACCCGTTGGATCAATTTTCCCCGTTGAATCAGCCATCCAGCCTTGCACTTTCAAACCAGTTCCCGTTACACCATAATTGCCATTCGTATCAAACTGAAAAGCACCATTACGGGTATACGATTGATTTGACCCATCAGATACAATAAAGAATCCGGCTTTAGATATGCACAAATCTGTATTGGCACTAGTCGCCTGCACATTCCCATCGGTAAAGATTGTATCAATACTGGCAACACCGACTCCCAAACCGACCTGTTTAGGATTTGTACCGCCCAGTGCTCCACTGCTTCCCGATGCAGAAGCCAGCATCTGATTGAATGTATCTTGATAAGTTACCCGGCCTGCCTTAAAACCTGTTGTGTTGATATTGGATATATTATTACCAGTTACATCCATTCCCGTCGTATAAGCCTTTAGTCCAGATACACCGGAATATAAAGAACGCATCATAATGAATCCACTCTCCTCTTAATATGTGCAGCAAGACTGCTTCTGTCAATCCACAGTCTTAAACTTCCCGAAGGTCCAGTTTAGATGATTACTGCACTATCTATATTTGTAAATATTGTATTTCTTGCACTGTTGCCATCCATGGCGGTAATCACTGTTTTATTTTGCACACTTACAACCAATGCAATATCATTGCAATAAACGAGCGATTCTTTCGCACCTTTTTGGGCAGCCCGCTTGACTGCATCATTGATTTTTGTTAAATCCTGATCACTTAATTGTAAATTACGGCTGCGAAGTCGTTCGATTGCATGCTGTGAAAACGTCAATTTATCCGTTTCTTTTGCTAAAAGCAACGCAAATTGATTTTTCTCAGAACTTTTAATATTTGACCCATGTACATTGGTATGTTGGTTTACAGTTGAATTGCCAATGGGCATCAGCGGCTGTGTTTGAAGATATATCATATGATCAGCCATACCCTTTATCCCCTTTTCAAAACTGCATAATCTGTGTTTTTCCTCTTACCATTTAACTGATTTTTGTAATATTACCAATCGCGACTTCATGTTCTGTATCATCGCCAGTAACTTTCGTTAAAATCGTTGGTACACTACCAGCAAGACTCACACTCTGCACGATGCCAGTTGAAGATGTTTTGCCCGCGTCATCTGTCCACGTTACGGTTTTCCCAATCATGGAACTTACCTGTCCAACTAATACAGAGGTATCCATATTTTGCACCAGCGCCCCCACCTTTGTTATAGCCGTAACCATATTTGTCATCTGTTCCAAAGATGAAAACTGTGCCAGCTGCGCAATTTGCTCTGAATTATCTTGTGGATTGAGCGGATCTTGATTTCCCATCTGCGTTACGAGCAATTGCAAAAAAGTATCTTTATCCAAGGTCCCCCCCGCAGTAGTTGATTTTGTTGATTTCGTTGCACTCGATGCAGCTACGCCATTAACGGTATTTAATGCGGTATTATCAATTGTAGTTGCCATAGAAAATCCCTCCTTTTAAATTCGATAATCTACACTGTCTTCTGTAATATTTCCATTGGTCAGATTGATTTTACCTGCTTCTTCTTCAAAATCAGCTAAATTAATTTTTTGATTTTTAAAATGTGTATTTTGCTGCTGGCTATTGGTCTGATTATTTTGTCCATTCGACATAAAATCACCAAGCCCTGCATAAACCTCAACATTGTCCACTTTCATGCCTTTGGCCTCAAGCTCCTGTTTTAGCTGTATCATGGAATTCTCCAGTATGGTTCTGACTTGGGCATTATCGCTATGGAAGCTGGCTGTCACTGCACCACCATTTGCCACGGATACTTTAAGTGTTAAATCACCAAGATGTTCCGGACTTAGTTTTATAACCATCTGTGTATCTTCTGTTGTCTTAATTAAACGAGCTTGATCCACGATTTGTCCAGGAATATCGTATTTTACCAGTTGTTGGGTCTCCGTTGTTGCTGCATTTACTGCAGGTCCAGCCGCTGCTGTGGTATTTAATGAGTTTAAAAACAATTGTTCAAATGCTGGCGATGTTTTTGTCTCTGGATTAGCTGGGACTTGCTGCTTATCATGCGGTGCTTCATTTACCATTAAAGAAATTTTTTCAACTGGTTTCTCCAGCGTACTTACTTCCATTGGTATATTCGGCTTAGATTGTCCAGCATCCGTTGCAACTACCTGCATCGGATTCGCTGAATCCAGGCTTGACTTCGTCAATATAGTTGTTTTATCAGCATTACTTGCTGTTGACGGCACATCTGTCTTTTTGTCCGGTTTTCCACTGGCAGCATTACTGGTTAACTTGCTGATTTTTTCCATGAGCGCTGTATTGATTATAGGAATCGTACTATCCTCTGTTTTTCCAGTCACCGCATTCAGCATAGCCTGTCCGGCTGTTTTTTGTGTATCTTGGGCAGTGGTTGGCAAAATTTGCTGTTGAGCTATTGTTTCCATCTTTGTCGACACGACTGGATTAGCTGCAAGATTCGCTGTAGCAGAAACACCTGGCAAGACTTGCTGCTGATCTATTGTTTCCATCTTTGTTGACACAACTGGATTAGACGCAAGATTCGTAGCAGAAAGGGCAGACAATGCTTGTTTTTGATCCAGTGCCGAAGTCGCACTTAGTTTGCCATTTAGCATATTGAACAGAGATTGTTGATCATTTTGTACTACAACGCCTACTGCCGTTTTAGTACCATCTGAAGTAGCTCCGGCTTGACTTTGCTGTGCTATATCTGCTGTCAATGTGCTGCGTACATTTTTCCCATTCAGCATATTCATCAGGTCTTGATTGGGAATCTGTACTTCACCATTCTTTGGCAAAAGCTGCTCAATGGATGATAAATTTATCCCAGATGCTGCCGTCGTACTTGTCTGTAGAAATTTAGAAAAATCCACCGTAGACATAGCCTTTACCTTACTACGGCCCTGTTCATTCGGTTGTGCTAAATCTGCTGGATTTGACTCGGCAAGAATCTGCACATTCGGCAATGATGCTACATTAACCATTAAAACAGCTTGTTGCGCAAGCAGATTGTCAGCACTCTGTCCTTTGGGCTGATCTTTTGTGTCATTGGGTAGCGTCTTTACATCCGTTTTATCCGTATCTTGAGTTTGATCAGAATCTGATTTTTGTTGCTGTGCCTTACCTAGTATATCACTAAAATTTTTGCCATTTTTTTTGTCATTTGTACTTGATACATTGTTTTTTGCTTTTGGACTAGTTACTGTCACAGGCGTATCATTTGCAGCCGAGACAGAACTACTCAAATTCGTTGCTGCATTCATTCGTATTCACCTCCTTTCTTTACTATACAAACTGCACTTATTGAATCTGTGTAACTGGTGGCTTGCCATTATACATACTTTGCGTAAGTCTTGCACTTTTTGATGGATCAAATCCAGCTAAAATTTTAGCTGATTGCGACTCATCCATCTTTTGCAGGATTTCAATGATCATATCATCATTTAAATCATCAAGAATAGCCACCGCATCTTTAGGTTTCATCTGTTCATATAAACGAGCTAATTTTGAAATACGTTTTTTTTCTTCAGCCTGACGAAGTTTCATTTGTTTTTCAACTTCATCCTTACTCAAAACGACCGGTTTCGATGGTTCTAATTTAGAATCCGTATTCAGTTTAGCATCCGTAACTTTACCATCTGTTTTTGCTGTTGTATCAACTTTCATATCCGTTTGTTTCTCTGTACTGCTATCCTTAGATGTTCCAGCTGGTTTAACAAAATAATCACCAATAATCGGATATTTATAGAGTTCCATTTTTTCATTGATCGCATTGGCATCAAAAATTCTAAGGTAGATTCCTAAAAAAAATCCTCCTACAATTAAAATCAAAAGCAGTAGCGCTATGGAACTAATTTTTAAGATTTTTTTGAATTTACTTGGTTTTTTTCCTGCGTTGCCTGACGGACCAGCTGAGATTGCTGACGCTGCAGGTTGACTAACTTTTTTCACTGCCATTTCACTACCTACTTTCGGGGATTATAGCTTATTGGTAAAGATCCAATACTTTACTTACATAATTTTGAGTTTCTGCATAAGGCGGAACACCATTATAATTTTTCACGGCTTGAGGTCCTGCATTATATGCCGCTACCGCTTTGGAAACATCACCATGAAATGTCGTCAGCATTTGTTTTAAATATTTAGCTCCACCATCAATATTTTGCGCAGGATCATAGACATTATTGACGCCAAGTTCTGCGGCAGTTTCTGGCATCAACTGCATGACGCCCACTGCTCCAGAACCTGAAACTGCATCCGCGCGATACCCAGATTCAGCCTGCGCCACCGCCGAAACAAGTTTTGGATCAAGTCCATATTTGTTGGCAGAAGCTGAAATCAAGCCGCTGATATTGGCTCCCGGACTCGTAAGTTGACCCGATGATCCATTTTTTTTGCCAGTCGTAGAATTTACCACGCCACCAAATTCCCCTGTTTTTGTTTGTAGTTCAGATTCAAGTAATTTTGAAAAATTAGCAGTTCCCACTGCTGCGGAACCAAAACGTGCTTGTATATTCTGGATCCGCTGAATAATTTGTGTAACACCACTACTACCCATATCCACTCTTCTTCACCCTACTTTGCTGCTCTTGTATAAATTTGCAAACCTATTTCATCAAGCTGTTTTTGTTCTTCGGCTAAAGCTTGTTGTTTAAATTCATCAAACCGTTTTTCCCGAAGTTGTTCAATACTTTTAAGTTTATTCATAACAATCTTAAGTTCTTCAAGTCTTTGCATTCTTTCTTGCTCTGCTTTGATTATTGCTTGCTTTTGCTGTTCTATTTGCGACCGTTTCCAAGCAAAAAAGCTGCTATATGTCGTAAGCACCGTAATGTTTATTTTCGTACGAGCTGTCATTACTTCATACTCTTGCAATCCAGCCTGCATTTCTTTTTCAAGATTTGTTAATGCGTTTTTTTGATTTATTAAATGCTGCGTAGCTTGCGCCAGCTTAACCTCTGATTTATCTTTGTTCATTTTTGTGACTTTGAGTAATGCTGCTAATTGGAATTTAAATTTTTTCATGATATAACCTCAGCTTACTTCCAAATTACAAAGTAAGCAATGCCTGTTTTGTTTCCTCAAATGTATTAATTTCAAAAACATCCTGGCATAAAAATTGATTGATTCCCTCTATTTTTTGAATAGCACGATCAATTTGCGGATTAGAACCAGCTACATAGGCTCCAATATTAATCAAATCAGCTGCTTCGCGATAAACTGCCATTGTAGAACGCAATTGCTGGGCTGCCTGATAATGTTCTTTGGAGACAACTTCCATCATAACCCTGCTGACACTCGATAAAACATCAATTGCCGGATAATGATTTTGTGCGGCAATCGCTCGTGAAAGAACAATATGTCCATCCAGAATACTTCGTACAGCATCGGCAATCGGTTCATTCATATCATCCCCATCAACGAGTACCGTATAAATCCCCGTAATTGACCCCTTATCATTCGTCCCTGCCCGCTCTAAAAGTCTTGGGAGTAAAGCAAAAACAGATGGTGTATAACCACGTGTCGCTGGTGGTTCACCTATCGTAAGCCCAACCTCACGCTGGGCCATTGCAAAACGAGTGACAGAATCCATCATCAAAATAACTTTCATGCCTTGATCGCGGAAATATTCAGCAATTGCTGTTGCTGTCATCGCACCTTTAATACGAACCAACGCTGGTTGATCTGATGTAGCAACTACCACTACAGATCGTTTAAGCCCTTCTTCACCTAAATCACGCTCAATAAATTCCTTCACTTCACGACCACGTTCACCAATCAAAGCAATGACGCTGACATCGGCTTCCGTATTTCTTGCAACCATACTTAAAAGCGTTGATTTTCCAACACCACTGCCTGCCATAATACCAATACGCTGTCCAGAACCGATAGTCATTGCACCATCAATAGCTCGAACCCCAACATAAAGGGACTCTGTGATGCGTGGTCTGGACAATGGATGCGGCGGTATCGCATGCAGCGGATATTCCTGAGCTGCACTTAGAGGACCTTTGCCATCCATAGGATTGCCTAAACCATCTACGATACGACCTAATAGCTGCTTGCCAACCTTAACTTTAAGAACTTTCTGAGCAGAGATAACTTCACAGCCTGGTCCAATCCCCTGCATTTCACCAATTGGCATCAATAAAACAAAACCACCACGAAAGCCTACCACTTCAGCGGGAATCGGCTCTACATTATCGAGACGTGAACAAACGTAACATAACTCACCAAGACTTACATTTGGTCCCTGCGACTCAATGACCAGCCCAATAACTTGTGTAATCTTACCATTCATTTTAATTGATTCACACGACTGAATAGCATCCATAAATTTTTTCGTATTCATTTCCATCATTGTAAAACTTCCTGAATTGATTTTTTTACGATTTCAAGCTGTGTAGCTAGTCTTGCATCCACATTGCCATTGGCTGATTCAATAATGCAGTCACTATCGCCAAGTGCCGGGTCCGAGGAAATTTTCAAAGTTCCTTGTCCTTCAAGCATAGACTGAAATTCATTTTTTCCCATTAGAACAAACTCATAATTGGGTGGCGACACGCGAATAACAATATTGTTTTGGTCTTTCACTTTATTAAGTGCAGACCGAACCATCGGCAGGATAAGCTGTGGTGCATCAATAAAATGCTGTGGCAGTACTTTATCAGCAATTGCCATAACCAGCTCGATAATTTGTTTTTCTGCTTGTTGTACACAATTTTCTTTTTCGGTTTCTGCTAAAGCAATGGTCGCTTCTGCTTTTTTATTAGCCGTCTCAATAATACCCTGTTGTTCTTTTACAGCAGCTTCGTAGCCTTCGTTGTGTCCCTTGTTATAACCATCTGCTTGTCCAGCTGCCTGTGCTGCTTGTTTCATCTCTTCAGCTTCAAGTGCAGCTTGTGCAAGGAGGGATTCAACGTGGCGCTGTGCCTCTGCAATCATTGCATTACGTTCCAGTTCTGCATTTTCAAGTACTTTTTGTGCCTTTCGTTCTTCTTCCAACACAAAAAGCTGAGCAGCGGTTGATAGATCCGTGGCTTTCTCTAACCCAGCTGCCATATGAGTTACAGCCGGGTTTTTTACAAGTCGTGGTTCTTCATGCCATACAGCACCTTTAATTACCCTAGACAATCATTTCGTCTCCCTTGCCGCGTGCTACAACAATTTCACCTTTTTCTTCAAGACTCCGGATGACATTTACCACTTTTTGCTGTGCTTCTTCTACATCGCGAATCTTGACAGGTCCCATAAATTCAATTTCTTCTCTCAGCATATCGGCTCCACGTTTTGACATATTTTTATAAACTTTTTCGCCAACTTCCGGAGCAGTTGCTTTGAGTGCCAGTGATAAGTCTTTGGTATCGACTTCTCGCAAAACCATTTGCAGTGAACGATCATCAATCATTACAATATCTTCAAATACAAACATAAGACGTTTGATTTCTTCAGCAAGTTCCGGATTATCAACTTCGAGACTTTCAATAATTGTGCGTTCGGTTGTTCTATCCACACGATTCAATACTTCAACGATCGAGCCAATACCACCAGCTGTTGTAAAGTCTTGATTAACCAGTGAAGAAAGTTTCTTTTCCAAAACGCGTTCCACATCACGCAAAACATCCGGTGATGTTCGATCCATGGTAGCAATCCGTCGTGCCACTTCAACTTGGCGTTCCGGGGATAAAGAGGCTATAATAGTGGCCGCTTGGTCTGGATCGAGATAAGCCATGATTAAAGCAATCGTTTGTGGATGTTCATTTTGAATAAAATTCAGCAATTGACTTGGATCTGTCTTACGTACAAAATCGAAAGGTCTGATTTGCAAACTACTTGTCAAACGATTGATAATATTTAACGCTTTTTCTGCCCCCAAAGCTTTTTCGAGTACACTTCGAGCGTAATCCAGACCACCAGCTGAAATATAACTTCTAGCCATTGCTAATTGATAAAATTCGCTTATAACTTGTGTTTTTTGCTCTTGCGTCACTTTTCTTTGGTTGGCTATTTCCAACGTAAGTTTTTCTATTTCATCTTCACTGAGATGTTGAAACAAAACGGCTGAATTTTCAGATCCTAATGCAATAAAAAGTATTGCCGCCTTTTGTTGATTTGTCATTTCTTTGGAACTAGCTTCATACATATTTGCTCACACCCATATTATCAAATTAGTCTTCCGACAACCAGGTCTTGACCAATTGAGCCATTTCATCCGGTTTGTTCCTGATCAATTCTTCGAGCGCCTGACGTTCTGTCATTTGTGTCTGTTCTTCTTCAGTCAAATCACTATCAGTAACCTTGCCAGCGGCAATTGCTGCAGCACGTTTTTCTTCAGAGATTCTGATCGCCTCCGCTTCTTGTCGAGCTGCTTCTTCAACAGCTTCCAATTCAAGACGTTTTTTACGACGATACAGATATATTGCTGTAGCGATAAGTGCTAAAACTAAGACAACAGCCGCAATCTGTAAGTAGAATATCCGCTGTTCTTTATCACGCTGATCTTGTTCTTCTTTGGCTCTTTTATCCATCATTTCAGTGCTAAATGGCAATGTTTCGACCGAAATTGTATCACCGCGCACTGTATTTAAACCTACAGCCGAAGATACAACCCGTGAAATACTATCTTGCTGCGCTCCAGTAACCTGATCGTCAACAAGAACAGCAATCGTCAGACGCTTTACAGTCCCGGGCGATGCAATGATTTTTTGTTTTTCTTCATTTATTTCATAATTTTTTGTCGCTTCTTTTTTTTCATACTGAGACTGCGCATTATTAGCTGCAACATAACCTGGTATATTAGAAGTAGTACCCGCAGGTCCACCAGGGGCCCCGGAAGTGCCATTATATGTTTCTGCTGTTTCTTGCGAGCTGCGAATAATACCCGAATCATCTACGACTGGTGTAAACGTCTGCTTATCTGTTGTTTTTTGATCAAAATCCAGTTCTACATTCAAACGAACAACTGCTTTTCCTTCACCTAATGCCTGATCAAGTAAGGTTTGCACATTTTTTTGCAATTGATCCTGCACTTTTTTAGCCATATCAATTTGCGTCAATGTAGTATTGCCTACATTTTTCTCATCACTTTCATCCGGGTCATTCAAGATTTTCCCCATATTATCAACAATCGTAATATTTTCTGCCTGTAACCCTTGAACACTATGAGCGACTAAATTAACAATCCCCTTTACCTGACTTTTGGATAACTGTGCATTTGGTTTCAATTTTAACATAATGGAAGCCGTTGCTGGTTTTTCATTTTTTTTATATAAACTGTCTTCCTGCAAAACAATATGGACTCTTACTTTATCAACTTCTTCAAGCTGCTCAATCGTCCTGGTCAATTCACCCTGTAAGGCCTGTAAATAATTTACTTTATTTTGAAATTCTGTAACCCCAAGCTTCGTATCCTCAAAAATCTCAAAACCTTTTTGACCTCGAGGAAGACCCTGCGTTGCTAAGTTCAACCTAGCATTATGAACGTCTTTCGACGAAACTAAAATTGCTGTACCATTTGGACTTTCCTGTACTTCATAAGCAACCTTTGACTCTTTAAGTTTAGCTGCTACTTCACCTGCGTCTTTGGTTTCCATACCAGTAAACAGCGGAACCATATCTGGCTTGCTGCCATACCAATAACTCCATCCCAAGAGTGATATCATTAAAAGTGCTGCCACGCCGATAATCGTATAACGTTGTCGTTTACTTAGTTTATTCCAAAGTTGCAGATACTGTTCCTTCCAGTCTGCCATCGTCTCAATCCTTTCGCCCAATAAAAAGTATCAATTAAACCTGCATACGCATAATTTCTTGATAAGCCTCTACTGCTTTGTTACGTACCTGCATTGTAAGTTGTAAAGCAATATTAGCTTTTTCCGTAGCTATAACAACTTGTGAAATATCCTGAACCTGTCCAGCCGCTAAAGCTTTATCTGCAGCAATAGCCTGATGCTGCAGATCATTTGTCTTTTGTAGCGCATCGCCTAAAAACTGTCCAAAACTTTTCTGTACAACCTGCTGATTTTCACCGAGATGACTTACTGCGCTCATCGCTACCGGTGTTAACTTTAACGCCTCAATCTGCATGTTTTTCACACCTCATCATTTTCCAATATCAAGCGCTTTCATTGCCATACTTTTCGCTGCATTAACAGCCGTAACATTGGCCTCATAAGCTCGGGAAGCCGTAATCATATCGACCATTTCTGAAACAATGTTCAAATTTGGCATTTCAACATATCCATTTGCTTTTGCATCCGGATTTGAAGGATCGTAAACGAGACGTCCAGGCGTTGTATCCGCTTCAATCCCAACTGCTCTTACGCCATCACCTTTTTGGCTATCGGCCGTACTTGACAGAATATTAGCAAATGAGTCTTCATTACCAGTTCGCGGTTCGAACACGACAAATTTCCGACGGTATGCACCACCCTCGGTTGTTCGTGTTGTATTCGCATTTGCAATATTATTCGATATAACATCCATTCGTAAACGTTCAGCAGTCATACCAGACGCAGAAGCGTCAATTGCTCCAAACATACTCATATAATACCCTCCTCCTTGATTTATTTTTGTCCAGCAATGACTGACTTCAAACTAGACATGTAATCGCCAATCTGCCTGACCATCGCATTATAATAAATATTATTTTTAGCAAGATCTGCCATTTCTATATCAACATCGACATTATTGCCATCCGTACGCATCGTAGTTGTTCCTATTTCTTTAATTTGCGGAGCAATCTCACCATTTAATGAACCCATCGGTAAATGCTTATCATTTGTCCGCACTACATCTAAATCTCCACTACCCGGATCAAGCTGTTTTGCCAATAAACTTTCAAATGTGACTTCGCTCTTTTTAAAACCAGGCGTATTGACATTGGCAATATTATTACTGATAACCTGGTGTCTCATATTGGCGGCATGCAGCCCTTGTGCTAATATATTGATGGTTGATGAACCAACGACTTCATTTATCATGTTTTTCCTCCATCTCCAACATATTGATTTACATAACATATAAGTGCATAGCGATAATAGTCCAAAAAACAAATTTATCTATATAAGTTTCTACCTTTCCCTATTTTTAGCTAAAATACCTTTAAAATTCGCAAATTTTTTCCTATTTATATTGTCGCTAAATTCAGAGTAAAACTCCATAGTTAATTCGTCCTAAGTTTTTCCAGATTCAAATCAAAAAGACTACTTTTTCAAGAAAAACAGAAAGAGAGCACCATCAATTTCATGGTACTCTCTTTCTGGTATTTTAAAATTTATCGTTTTAATTTTTGAACTTCTTCCAAAAGATGTTCATTCAAAACTTTGATATAGGTGCCTTTCATGCCAAGAGATTTGGATTCAATAACTCCCGCCGATTCAAACTTTCTAAGCGCATTTACAATAACCGATCTCGTAATCCCTACACGATCGGCAATTTTCGATGCCACAAGTAGGCCTTCAGTCCCATCAAGCTCACCAAGGATGTTAATAGCCGCTTCGACTTCGGAATATGACAATGTCGCCAAAGCAATTTGTACTGTAGCTTTTTTGCGAGCTTCCACTTCAATTTTTTGTGTATGGTCCCTAAGCATCTCCATGCCGACGACAGTTGCGCCATATTCAGCCAAAATCAAATCTTCATCGGTAAACACCTCATTGTACTTCGCTACAATCAACGTTCCAATACGTTCCCCAACACCATAAATCGGTACAATCGTTGTATTTTTTCCATTACATATGCATTGTGTTTCTTCGCTAAAAGCACACATACCACTTTTAGTTCGAAGATTCGGTGATGTTTCATCCACCTTTAACAACCAATTTACATAATGCTTCGGAAATTCTCCCGGTGTAATGACTTTATCGATCATAAGATCACATTCAAAATCATCAATAAATGCATAGCCAAAAATTTTACCTTTTTTGCTGGCAATATAGACATTCGCCCCTATAACATTGCTGAGCACACGAGAAATCCCATCATATTCCACGCTCTCGGATTTTTGTAATAATTTATTAATTTTTCTTGTTCTTTCTAATAATGCACTTGACATAAATAAATCTTCCTTTCAAACTTCAACGTCAATAGATACGCTCAATTCATACTTATTATTTTCTATTTTATCATACTTTTCTATACAATTATAGATAAGTAGTGTTATTATTTATAAATTTTTTGAAAATTCGTGCAAACTATACAATTTACCCCGTTTTATAAAATGAAATGACTCAAGTCTTGATCCACCACAATATGACCCAATTTACTCTGCACATAATCCACATCAATTTCGATATGTTTTTCTTCAAGTTCTGGTGCATCAAACGCTAAATCTTCCAGCAGCTTTTCTAAAATCGTATGCAGACGTCTCGCGCCGATGTTTTCTGTCTGTTCATTGACCTTACAGGCTATATCAGCCAATTCGTCAATGGCCTCAGCCGTAAACTCAATCGTCAGACCTTCTGTTTCAAGTAAAGCAGCATATTGCTTAAGTAACGCATTAGCCGGTTCCGTCAAAATCCGCTTAAAATCGTCTTTCGACAATGCCGTAAGTTCAACTCGAATTGGAAAACGCCCCTGTAATTCAGGAATCAAATCCGACGGCTTAGTTGTATGGAATGCACCAGCTGCAATAAACAGTACATGATCTGTTTTAAGCGGACCATATTTCGTAACAACGGTCGACCCCTCGACAATTGGCAAAATATCGCGCTGGACACCTTCTCTAGATACATCCGGGCCAGAAGAGTTGCCTCGGCCTGCTACCTTATCAATTTCATCGAGAAAAATAATCCCGCTGTTTTCTGCCATTTGAATCGCATCTGTTGTAATCTCATCCATATCAATCAACTTTTGCGCTTCTTCCTGAATGAAAACCTTGCGTGCGTTTTCGACGGTCACCTTACGCGTTTTTTTCTTTTTTGGTAATATACTGCCCAGCATATCTTGAATATTGCTGCCCATGTCTTCAATACCGGATCCGGCAAACATCCCCACCATCGGAGCAGTATCTTCTACATCAATTTCGATGATTTCTTTCTCCATGTCGCCGGCAGCCAGACGTTTTTTGCACCAGTCACGACCAGCCTGATATTTTGGTTTCTCTTCCTGCTGCGGATCCGGCTGAGCATCTGCGGTTTCTTTGTTGAATAACTGGGCTAATGGATTTTTGTTTTTTGTTGTCTGATCTGGAACAAAGTAATCTAAGATTCGTACTTCAGCTAATTCTTGCGCTTTATCATCAACAGCGGCCATTCTTTCTTTTTTGAGCATTCGGACTGCCACTTCAGCTAAATCGCGTACCATGGATTCCACGTCACGTCCAACATAGCCAACTTCGGTAAACTTGGTCGCTTCAACTTTTACAAAAGGTGCTTTAACCAGCTTAGCCAATCGCCTGGCAATTTCTGTTTTCCCCACACCAGTCGAGCCAATCATCAGAATATTTTTAGGAATTATATCTTCCTTCATTGATTCTGGCAGCCGTTTACTACGCCAGCGATTACGCAGTGCAACAGCAACTGCCCGTTTTGCCTGTATCTGCCCGACAATATATTTATCGAGTTCTTTCACAATTTCTCTTGGTGTCTGTTCATTCAAGCTGAATAACCCCCTAATCCAATTCTTCAACTTTGATATTATGATTTGTATACACACATATATCAGCAGCAATTTCTAATGCTTCTTGTGCAATTTCAGCTGCTGAAAGCTGTGAATGTTTTACCATTGCTCTTGCTGCCGCCAATGCATAAAATCCGCCGGAACCAATTGCAGTCACACCTCCATCAGGTTCAATTACTTCCCCATTACCTGATAAAATAAGCATCGTTTCATTATTAACAACAATCAAAAGAGCTTCCAATTTACGCAGCACACGATCCGTACGCCAGTCTTTCGCCAGTTCAACCGCAGCTCGCATCAGATTTCCATTAAATTCTTCCAATTTTGTTTCAAACTTTTCAAACAAGGTAAATGCATCGGCCACCGATCCGGCAAAACCTGCCAGAACAGTGCCGTGATAAAGTCGGCGAACCTTTCTTGCATTGGCTTTCATAATAGTATTTTGACCAAAGGTAACTTGCCCGTCACCAGCTATTGCTGTCTTCCCCTTATGTTTTACAGCAACAATCGTTGTAGCATGAAACATAAAATCATTCCTCCTATTTCAAGACACAAGTAAAATGAGCTCCGCTTTATAACCGTGTTTTAAAGGCAGCGATAGATTGCAAAGCTCGTTCAGATATCGCCTGTTTTTTAAGTTTTTTATCTTTCATCCGCTCGCCCAATTCCGGCAGCAAGCCAAAATTGACGTTCATCGGTTGAAAATGCTTCATATCTGCACTTGTAATGTAATGACAAAGAGCTCCATGTGCTGTTTCCTGAGGAAAAACAACCGTTGGCTTCCCTTGTATCAAGCGGCAGGCATTTAGCCCAGCTACAAGTCCAGAGGCTGCTGATTCAACATATCCTTCAACACCTGTCATCTGCCCGGCAAAAAAAAGCATTGGATTGGTCTTACTTTGCATCGTTGGCAACAAGACTTGTGGTGAATTTATAAACGTATTACGATGCATGACACCATAACGAACAAACTCTGCTGTATCGAGTCCCGGGATCAAACCAAAAACTCTTTTTTGTTCAGGCCATTTCAAATGTGTCTGAAAACCAACAATATTGTAAAGACTGGCTGCAGAGTTATCCTGTCGAAGCTGCACGACAGCATGAGGACGAACACCCGTTACCGGATGTTCAAGGCCAACCGGCTTTAAGGGGCCATATAAAAGAGTATCAATGCCACGACTAGCCATTTCTTCTACCGGCATACAGCCCTCAAAGAAAATTTCTTTTTCAAAGTTTTTCGTCTGTGTTTTTTCTGAATTCACCAATTCCTGCCAAAAATATTCATATTCTTCTTTATTCATTGGACAATTTATATAATCATCATCACCTTTGCCATAGCGCGACGCTTTATAAGCTTTATCCATATTCAAAGAATCCTTCATAACAATTGGTGCTGCTGCATCATAAAAATAAAGATATTCCTGCCCTAAAAACGCAGCAATTTTTTCCGAAAGCGTTGGTGCTGTAAGCGGACCTGAGGCAATCAAAACAATTGCCTCATCGGTCTGTGGAATATCATTTATTTCTTGGTGAATGACATTAACCAATGGATGATTCATCAATTTGTCGGTAACATACGTACTAAACCCTTCACGGTCGACCGCTAAAGCGCCGCCAGCCGGAACTTTCGTAGCATCCGCTGCTTCTATAATCAATGAGTCCATTTGGCGCATTTCTTCTTTTAGCAAACCCACTGCATTTTCAAGCCCGGCCCCACGAAGAGAATTACTGCAAACAAGCTCAGCAAAACCAGCTGTTTTATGGGCCGGTGTAGATTTTTCAGGACGCATTTCATATAAATCAACTTGTGTACCGCTATTGGCAATCTGCCAGGAAGCCTCGCTGCCGGCGAGGCCAGCACCAATCACAATTACTTTCTTCACTCAGTTTCCTCCATCTGCATAAATGTTATTCTTTTATTTCAATTTTTTTCTTTAGTATCGGCTTCTTACTAACTGGTTTTTTCGCAGTTGTTTTTTTTGCTTTACTTCTCGTTTTTTTGGGGGCTGCCTTTACAGGCACAGTAGCGGACTCAGGCTCTCTCTTAGCTGCCTCTTTTGCCGTTGCTTTTTCACGAAGTTTTTCAAGTTCTTTATTAATTGGATGATCCACGCGGGTTTCACAAGCTTCATTACTGCAATACAGCAATGCCCTGCCATTTTTGTAATGATGTTTCAACATAAATGACGTACAAGTGGGACAATTCTCTTTCAGCGGCGTATCCCAGGTAACATAATCACAATCAGGATAATTTTTGCAGCCAAAGAATACACGACCTCGTTTTGTACGACGTTCCACAATATTCCCACCACATTTCGGGCAAGATACGCCCATTTCCTTTAATAGTGGTTTTGTATTACGGCACTCTGGAAAACCCGGACACGCTAAAAACTTGCCATAACGGCCTTGTTTTACAACCAACATACGACCACATAATTCACAAGGTATATCCGATACTTCAACAGGAAGCTCAACATGACCAATGGCTTCTTCAGCATGTTCTAATGTTTTGGCAAATGGGCCATAAAATTCCCTTAATAAATGGTTTTTTTCCACTTTTCCTTCAGCAATTTCATCCAATTCATTCTCTAGCGTTGCCGTAAATTTTGCATCAACAATAGACTTGAAATATTCTTCCAACATATCAATCACAACAAAACCTAGTTCTGTCGGTTCAAATTTCTTTTCCACACGTACAACATAACCACGTGCCAAAATCGTTTCGATAATCGGCGAATACGTACTTGGGCGGCCAATCTCTTTTTCTTCCAGAATTTTAACCAGAGAAGCTTCATTATAACGTGGTGGTGGTTCAGTAAAATGCTGTTTTGGCAAAACTTCTTGCAGCATAAGCTTCTGATCAATTTTCAGTTCTGGTAAAAATACATCCTTATCTTTCTTTTCTTTACCTTCTGTATAAACTGCCGTAAAACCTGGGAATATAAGCTGCGACCCCGCTGCCCTTAGTCCATATTCTCCTGCCTTGATTGCAATTGTCAATGTATCATAAATAGCCGGATTCATTTGACTGGCAATGAAACGTTCCCAAATTAATGTATAAATTTTCAGTTGATCTTTAGCTAAATATTTGCTGATTTCAGCCGGTATAAATTCGATACTTGTTGGCCTGATAGCCTCATGTGCATCCTGCGACTTTTTCCCCACCGCATAAACTGGTGGCTTTTCAGGCACATAGTCTATACCAAATTCCTGTTCAATATAGTCTCTAGCTTCTTTTTGCGCAATTTCAGAAACCCGTGTTGAATCTGTACGCATATAAGTAATTAAACCAACCGGACCTTTACGACCAAGATCAATGCCTTCATAAAGCTGCTGCGCCAGCATCATCGTTTTTCTAGATGTAAAACCAAGTTTACGCGATGCATCCTGCTGCAGACTGCTCGTAATAAACGGTGGTGCCGCTTTACGCTGTCGCTGCCGTTTTTTTATTTCCTGAACACAAAATATTTCTTTTTCCAAAGCATCTGTAACAATTGCTGCTTGTTCTTCATTGCCAATTGCCAGTTTTTCACCCTGAGCCGTAATCAATTCCGCATCAAATAGAATAGATTTAGGTTTTTCGCGAAGCTGAACACCAATTGTCCAATATTCTTCTGATATAAAGTTTTGTACTTCTTTTTCGCGGTCGCAGATTAACTTAACCGTTACAGATTGTACACGCCCCGCGCTAAGACCTTTTCTTATCTTACGCCAAAGCAATGGGCTAAGCTTATAGCCAACAATTCGGTCCAGCATTCTTCTTGCCTGCTGCGCATCAACACGATCTAAATTAATCGGATGCGGGCTTTTTATAGCTTCTTGAATCGCTGGTTTTGTAATTTCATTAAACACAATTCGGCAGGCTTCATGTTCTTCTATATTCAATATATGTGCCAAATGCCAGGCAATCGCTTCACCTTCACGATCCGGATCGGATGCCAGATATACTTTATCGGCATGTTTGGCTTCTTTCTTTAATGACTTAATTAAATCACCTTTGCCACGAATATTAATATATTTAGGCATAAAATCATTTTCGACATCAATGCCGAACTGACTTTTCGGCAAATCACGCAAATGTCCCATGGATGCCCTTACAATATAATTTTTTCCTAAATATTTTTCTATAGTTTTGGCCTTTGCTGGTGATTCAACAACAACCAGTGTTTTTTCCTGTGATTTACTCACAAAACGCCCTCCTTAACAGCACGAACATAACAATGCGGGGCGTGCTCTACCACTAAACCACGCAATTCCATTTGTAATAATATACAAGTGATATTAGATGCATCACTTCTTGATTTTAAAATAATTTCATCAATTGACAATGGCTGATCATATGATAAATTTTCATAAACAGCTTTTTCTTCATTTGATAAATTTATCACATTCTTATCTATATTACATTTCGATTCATTCCATGAATATTCTTCCAAAACATCTTTCGCACAAGAAACAAGTTTCGCCCCTTGTTGAATCAGCTTGTGACAGCCTTTGCTTTGCTCAGAATAAATACTCCCTGGCACGGCAAATACATCCCGGCCTTCACTAAGCGCCATTTCAGCTGTAATCAGTGACCCACTTTTAATTGCCGCTTCAACGACGATAACACCCCTGGACAAGCCGCTGATAATACGATTTCTAGCCGGAAAAAACTTAGCATTCGGGGTCGTTCCTGGTGGATATTCAGATACAACCAGACCCGCTTCCACAATTTCTTCTAATAAATGTTTATTTTCTATTGGATAAGCGACATCAACACCACAACCTAATACGGCAATTGTCCGCCCTTTTTTCAATGCACCTGTATGCGCTGCCGTATCAATACCGCGCGCTGCACCACTTATTATTTCTATACCCGTCTCAGCCAGATCACCAGCTAGATTTTCTGCGGCAGCTTTGCCATATGCAGAAGTTTTTCGTGAGCCAACAATTGCGACTCTTTGTTTTTCTCCAGACAATATGCCTCGATAAAATAAAACAGAAGGTGGATTAAATATATTTTTTAATAGTTCTGGATATTCTGCATCTAGGTATGTACACAATTTTATTTTTTTCTTGTACCATTTTTCCGCCAGCAGATCTATATCGATTGGATTTTTCTTAAACTCGCAAAAATTTTCATAACTGCCACGATCCAAACATTTGCTCTGCCATACATCTTGCACCGAACTTTTCCAAATCTTTTCTCCATTGCCAAAATAAGAAACCAGTTTGCGTAAACGCGCATTACCTATCCCGGGTATCATCTGTAACATCGCCAAAAACATTTTTTCCAAGCTCATCGCCGCCCAGCAATATTTTTCCACTACATTTATTTACCCACTAAAATTTATGGCATTATCTTATAATACAAAGAACTTGCATAATTTGCAACACACGAATGGATATTTTTTCATTAATTTTCATATTATAATTGCATTATTGTCTATTCTGAATCTTTTGTTAATATTTTTTTACTAAAATTAGCCTGCCGAAAATAAAATCACAGATAAAACAAAAGCACTCTTTTTTCTCTAGTGATACTTAATTACTCAGAAGAAAAAGAGTGCTTTTGTAAATTCATAGAAAAATTTAGAAATTTTCCGTCTTATAGATTCTCACTTCTCCAGGATCTTTGCACCTCAGAAGTAAATCTTTCGCTGTAAAAGTATCTAAAATTACACTTTCACTAATTTCAGCCAAGGGGACCAAGACAAAGCGGCGCTCGGCTAAAAAAGGATGCGGTAAAATCAAATCTGCTGTATTTAGTATAATACCGTCGTAACTCAGTAAATCTATATCAATGTTTCTGGGACCCCAATGGATTATTCGCTCACGCCCCATTTGTGCTTCTATTTTCTGGCAAATGGTCAAAATTTTCCGCGGTGATAAACAACTGTCAATTTGAACAACCGCATTCAAAAAAGATGCCTGTTCAACATAACCAACCGGTTCCGTCTCGTACAAGGATGAACTGTGTACAACTGTAACATTGGGATTTTGAGACAAACTGCGAATTGCCAGCTTAATATTTTCTTCTCGATTTCCAATGTTAGAACCCAATCCTAAAAAAATCATTTATTTACGGCTCCGCGTCGTTTCTACTTGAACAAAATCAATTGGGCCTGATATTGGAACAGATGGTTTTCGCACACGTGTTGTCACCGAACGAACCACCGAATAGACTTTTAATATTTCATCATCAATATGCCCTGTTAATGCTTCCAATAATTGAAATCGTTTATTTTCAACTATTTCTTTGACAAACTGATATACCGACGCATAATCTACGGCATCTTTTAAATCATCAGTTAACGAAGCTTTATCGTTTTCTGTCGTCATTTCCACATCAAAATAAAATTTTTGTCCTTGTTCTCTTTCATATTCATATACCCCATGGAACCCATAAAACATAAGATTACTCATTAATATTTTTGTCATTATATTTCACTCCTTATCATTGCATCCATCATCATCAAAGTACGTTTCACAGCTTTGACATCGTGAACTCTATGGATTTGCACACCCTTGATTTTACCAAGCGCCGAAGCAGCAATCGTTCCCTCAAGGCGTTCATTGACAGGTAACTCCAAAACATGTCCAATAAATTTTTTTCGCGAAGCTCCCAGTAATATTGGACAGCCTAAATTTTGGAATTGATCCAGATGACCCATGATTTCAATATTGTCTTCAACTGTTTTAGCAAAACCAATACCAGGATCAATGATTATATTTTCGCCCTTAATTCCTTTTTCTATACCAATTGCAATACTCCTGCTTAAAAATTGCTGGATATCAGCCATTACACCCATTGGATAAGAAATTTCCGTTTTATTATGCATAACAATAACCGGAACATCATATTTTGCCACAACAGAAGACATTAAAACATCTTGTTGCAGTCCCCAAATATCATTGATTATATGCGCCCCCATGGCAAGAGCTGCTTCTGCTACTTCTGCTTTGTAGGTATCAATCGACACAGGTACACTACAATGCGGCAAAATTTTTTGCAAAAAAGGCAAAAGACGGTCCATTTCTTCTGCTGCTGAAATTTTTTGTCCACCATCGTAAGGACGCGTTGATTCAGCACCAATATCAATTATATCAGCTCCATCTGCTTGCATTTTTTCGACATGACGAATCGCTGTATCTAGTTCATTATATGAACCACCATCCGAAAAAGAATCTGGCGTAAGATTCAAAATACCCATGACGAGACTTATCTCACCGTCTAAAACCAGCTGCCGATCTTTCCATGAATAAATACGTTTTGGTAAGGTATTGACATTTTTTAAAATGTTTTCTATTTTTTCACCAATCTGTTTAAGACCCCATGGCTGCATTTTCAATTGAATAAGTGCCTGCTTATACTGCTTTAAAGTTGCCATAATCAGCACGGATGTATACTCCTTGCTTAAATCCGCAGAATGACCAGACACTGCCACATCGCCGCCTTTTCCCAAAAAAGTCTGCTTTAATATATTAGCCGCCTTGCATTTCATTTTTTCAATCTTAATTATTTTAAAAACGGCTTTATCCTGCATAAGTTTTACTCCCGCAGGGTCACAGTCAATCTTTTTCAGCTCAGTAACGGCCTGTTTCAAACTACATATTTCTAAAATATTAATTTGTATATTTTCCACCAATTTCGCTCCCCCTATTGCTACTCAATACACTTTTATTGTATCATAACTAGGATACATAATTAAATCTTTGCAAATCAAATATATTTACGCATATCATTTCCAGGAGGAATTTTAAAATGAAAAAAAGATTAGATCCAAACTCATTCGATTTTCCTGTCGAAAAAATCCGCAGTGGATTCTACAGCGATATTTATTTTTTACGAACACAGGAAATCTTAAATCAAGCCGATCATCACCCTCGTGTTACGGTGCAGATTTTCCAGCGTGATTATGCCACCTTGTGCGGTATAGATGAGGCAATCGCTATCATTAAACGTTGTGCGTATCACCCTGAAAAGCTCACAATCAAAGCCCTGCATGACGGCGATCAAATCGTTCCCTGGGAAACAGTTATGACCATTGAAGGTGATCTTGCTGATTTCTCCCATCTCGAAACAGTTTACCTGGGCACACTAGCCAGGCAAACAAAGGTAGCAACCAATACCAGACGTACCGTCGAGGCAGCTAACGGAAAACCAGTTTTATTTTTTCCATCAAGATTCGATCATTATGCAGTCCAAGAATCAGATGGCTATGCTGCTAAAATTGGTGGCATGAGCGGCATTTCCACACCTGCCAACGCCGTTTCCTGGGGTATCGAAGCAGCCGGAACGATTCCACATTCTCTCATTGCTGCCTGTGGCGGCGATACCTTAAAAGCAACACGTGCTTTTGATAAATATATGGATCCAAATATCAGCCGCGTTGCACTTGTTGACTTTAATAATGACTGTGTCAATACAAGCCTTGCTGTCGCCAGAGAACTAGGCAATAAACTTTATGGCGTGCGTTTAGATACATCCGATAAAATGGTCGATGTTTCCTTGATCGGACAAATGGGACACTTTAAACCAACTGGCGTGAACGAACAACTTGTACGTAATGTTCGTGAAGCACTTGATAAAGAAGGATTTCAACACGTGAAAATCATGGTTTCCGGTGGGTTTAACCCCGAACGGATTCGTATGTTTGAAGAAAAAAATGTACCAGTTGATGTCTATGCTGTCGGCAGCAGTATCTTTGCTACCAGCGTTGACTTTACCGCTGATATTGTTTTAGTCGATGGCAAGCCATGTGCTAAAGCTGGTCGTCATTTTATTTTAAATCCACGATTGGAATTTGTGGAGTAAATTTTCTAAAGGAGGCTCTTATAGATGGAAATTTCTCTTGGTGATATATTTCTGTTTTTTTTAATTGTACTTGTATTTACCTATTCTTTTTGGGATACAATTTTTACAAATTAAGAACAATGTGCCTCAAAAAGCACCGCACCATTTATGGCTACGGTGTTTTTTTGCATAAAAAAAGAGGAGACATCTGTCTCCTCACAACAATCAAAGCACTCGACGTGCCCCAACATAACATGAACTCCAATAGGAACTCGACAAAGAATCAACCGCAACACCACGACTGGAAGATGCATTGATGAAATTTCCATTCCCAAGATATATGCCAACATGGGAAACCCCGTAGTCATATGTAGAAAAAAACACCAAATCTCCTGGTATCAGATCACCATACGAAACTGGACTGCCAACTTCATATTGTGCGTCTGCTGTGCGTGGTAAAGAAATACCGGCATTAGCAAAAACATAACTCACATAGCCCGAACAATCAAAACCATTTGGTGAAGTTCCTCCAAAAACATAAGGAACCCCCACATATTGCAGTGATGATTGAATCACGCGACGTGAAATGTAGTTTGATCCACGGCTGACTTCTGGAATGGAACGCCCCATCAACGCACGATATGTTGAATCTCCGACAAGTCCATCCACAGACAAACCTCTAGATCGCTGAAATTCTTTGATCGCGGCTGCTGTAGCTGGTCCAAAAGCACCATCCGCTACTACATCATAACCTAAATTTGCTAATTCCCCTTGGATTCCTGCTACCTCATCGCCCTGGTCACCAATGCGAAATGCGGATGCATTTGCAATCGAAAACCAGCACACCATCACTAAAGACAGCATTAAAATACGTAACACTTTACTCAAAAGGTCACTCCTCTCTTAATTAGCCTACGAGGTTAGCTGACGGGTTAGGGTAGAGAAGAAGACCACCCTTGCTGTTATATTCATAACTCCTTATGAAAGCAACAAAATTCACCCCAAAACACAAATTGGTTTCCCCGTTCCTGAGTTAGATTCGGCTTATTTATCCTCAGCCTACTCAATTCGACAATAAATACATTTATCCTTCTTTTAAGGATATTTTTTGTATTTCTTCAACTTTTTTCTTACGTATTAAAAATATTCTGTTTTTTATAAAAGCACTTTTGCTTACGTTTCCGGCTTTATCTTAGCAAAACTGCATAAAAAAACTGCCGGAAAATCCGACAGTTTAATTTTTGTTAAGCAAACTATGAGCAATCATTAAGCCGAGTTTTGTTCCGCTTACGCGGCAATAATCATTTATCTAGATCAGCCGTTGCCAACTGATTCAAGCGACACAACCCGGAAGGTTCCGCGGGCAGCATCATCCCTTCCCTATTCGGTCTTGCTCCGTGTGGGGTTTACCTAGCCAGTTAGTCACCTAACTGCTGGTGCGCTCTTACCGCACCTTTCCATCCTTACCTGATAAAATCAGGCGGTTTAAATTTCTATAGCACTTTCCCTAAGGTCACCCTCGCTGGACGTTATCCAGCACATTGCCCTATGGAGCCCGGACTTTCCTCAAATGCCTCGAGGCACTCGCGATTATTTTTCATACTCACAGTCGTTTGATAACTATGTGATTATATCACTCGGCTAAATAGATGTCAAACTAAGTTTCATACTGCTAACATGAAATATTCATAAGGCTTTGCAAACTCTTGACTTTTGCTCCAATATCTTCTGCACCAACAATCGCTGAAACAACTGCCATAGTTTGAGCACCCGCACCACATACCTCTGCAATATTATGCTCTTTTATGCCCCCAATTGCAACAAAAGGAAGTTTCCCCTGAGTCGCTGCATATTTAACAAAATCCAAGCCCACTGGTGCACTGACATTCTTTTTTGTTTGTGTGGCAAAAACAGGACCTACACCTATATAATCAACAAAACCTGATTTTTCAGCCAGATGAAGCTGTGCGAGGCAATGCGTCGACAGCCCCAATATTTTATCTGGTCCAATCAGTTTGCGCACGCTCTGTACGGGTAGATCATCTTGTCCAATATGAACACCATCCGCATCGACGGCCAATGCCAAATCAACAAAATCATCAATAACAAAGGTAACGTTGGCGGCACGTGTCATTTTACGTATGGCAGTGCACTGTTCATACATTTCTCTAGCTGTTTTTTCTTTTTCACGATATTGCAAAAACGTAATACCTGCTTGAATTAGTTGATCTACAACCTCTAAATTACTGCGACCTTTTGACAAAGCTTCATCCGTTAAAGCATAAATCTTTGTTTTTTTGAAATTTTCCATTCCTAAAGAGCGCATACGTATTCCCCCATTATCCAATAACATTATCCAATAACATGTTCCAACACCAAATCCACCTGTTTCGCAGCTGCAATCGTTACGCCGGGTGCCAGCGGCGGAAAATGATCAATGCCGCTGGTAAGGTCTCCCACTATATAAAAATCATTGCGGATTTTATGAGTTTTAATTCGATCACTATTGCCAAAACCTGCTAATCCTGATACCGCTACGACAAAGTCTTTTTTACCCACAAACGTTTCGACAAATAGAGTTTTATATGCCGGTTTATCAAATGCTTCTATTAAAATACTACAACCATGAAATAGCTCGTTAATATTTGCTTCACCCACTTTTTTATTGATAATATTAAGTTCAAGATCTGGATTAATCTTATACAAAAGTTCTGCCAAAGCTTCCACCTTTGCTGTTCCGACTTGTTTAAAAAAATAATTCTGCCTGTTTAAATTACTAGCTTCAATTTCATCCATATCAACGATCGTTATTTTTTTAAAACCCGATCGAACAAGCATATTAGCGCAATTTGAACCAAGTCCGCCAGCTCCGGCAACACCAACCGTAGTCCTTTGAATTTTAACAATTTGTTCAGTCGATAAATATTTTTTTAGGCCTGCTTCAAATGCATTCAATACAATCCCTGCCAATCTTTATAAACTGGTTGATAGCCTTCGCTGTAGAGCATCTGCGCCATATCCTCAATCGACCGCGTATCGGAAATATCAAACTGGCTTGAATCTTCACCTTTTGTATGTCCGCCAACAGCAGTGGTCACACCACCGGAAATTTTTGTCACACCAAGCTTCACCAAATGATCCCGCATCATGCGACTTTCTCTGGATGACAAAGTAATACCGCTACGTGGCATAAATATACGATAAGCCGTAATATACTGAACAAGATTTACATCATTAACAATAACACGCGGTGAAAATCCGGCTGCACAAGGACGCATGCGCGGTGTCGACACTGCAACTTCCACATCTTTATAAGCATGTTGCAAATAATCGGCGTGAACACCTGTAAAAAAAGCCTCTTTACGCCAGTCATTCAGCCCCAAAAGTGCTCCGATATTGACATTGCGCATTCCGGCCCGGCAAGCCCGTTCCGGTGCATCCAGGCGAAATTCGTAAATACTTTTCGGACCAGCCAAATGAAGTTCTTTGTATATCGAGCTGTCGTAAACTTCTTGGAACATTGTCATGCCATCCACACCAGATTGAACGGCTCTTACATATTCTTCTTCCGTCAAGGAATAGATTTCTACACTAATGCTTGTAAAAAATTTTTTAAGGATCTGTACTGCTGCTAAAATATACTCTATGGAACTGTATTTTTGTGACTCTCCCGTAAGAATCAGGATATGCTTGAGTCCCGTTTCCGAAATTTTTTGAGCTTCTGCTTCGACTTCCGCCATGGTAAGTTGTTTTCGTTCCAGCACATTATCATGGTTAAAGCCACAATAAACGCAAAGATTGTCACAATAATTCGCAATATACATCGGTGTAAAAAGCTGCATTACTTTACCAAAATTTTGGATTGTCATTCTCCGAGCACGCTGCGCCATCGCCTCTAAATGACTTTCTGCTGCTGGTGACAATAGCGTTAAATAATCATAACAATTCAATTTTTCTTTCCTTAAAGCAGACAAAACATCCTGATCTTTGATTTTCGAAAAAAACTCCGGCAAATCCAGATCCTTATACTTTTCCATTTCTTGCAAAAAGCTCATTTCAAAGAACCTCCCCATCACGCAAAAAACCAGTAAGCGGTGAAGATGCGGCCGCTCCACTTGGCATAACTCTCCCCAAGCCAGCCAAATAAGCGCTACGTCCCGCCTGTACAGCCAGATTAAAGGCATGAGCCATCGTTGCCGGATCTGTAGCTGTAGCAATTGCCGTATTGACTAAAACGCCTGCAGCTCCCATTTCCATAGCAGCAGCAGCCTCTGACGGTCTGCCAATTCCGGCATCTACAATAATCGGCAGATCAATTTCATCAATCAAGATTCGAAGCAGTTCAATTGTTTGCAAGCCACGGTTACTGCCAATCGGTGCGCCCAGCGGCATTACCGCTGCCGCCCCAGCATCTACCAAACGTTTCGCACTCATTAGATCTGGGCTCATATATGGCAAAACAATAAAACCCTCGTTTGCCAAGATCTCTGTTGCTTTAATTGTTTCTTGATTATCCGGTAAAAGATAGCGATTATCGGAAATAACTTCGATTTTAATCCAATCTCCACACCCCATAGCTCGTGCCATATGAGCAATCCGAACCGCTTCCTCTGCCGTTCTGGCACCTGAAGTATTTGGCATCAAAATACAAGTTTTCGGAATGTAATTTAAAATATTTTCTGCTTCATAAGCACTATCCGCCCGACGCAGCGCCACGGTAACAATCTTGGCAGCCGCTGCTTCTATTGCCCCTGGCATATCTTTATTGGAAGAAAATTTTCCTGTACCAATTAATAACCGACTCTGTAGTTGTGTATTGCCAATCGTAAATAGATCTTCCATTTCAGCCACCCCCTACAAAGGTAACAATTTCCAAGCGATCTTGTGGGCTTAAGATAATTTCATACCAATGTTTGTTTGCAATAATTGTACCATTATGTTCAACCACGACTTTTTTAGGCAAAAAACCTTTTCCCAGCAAAAAATCACCTAAACTCATATTTTCCTGAATGATATTTTCTTTCCCATTTACTACAATCTCCATGTCAACACCAGCTCTCTTCGTATTTTCATGCCGCCTGAACATAGTGAGCAAAAAATAACGCCTATCCATATAGGATAGGCGTATATAATACACATTTGCACTTCCTACGCGGGCATTATCCCGATCAGGTAACAGGTCAGGTGCTTAATAGCCCTTTCTCAGCCCATAACATGAGCTCCCTAGCAATCTATTGTGTTACACAAATTCTCTGTAACAAATTTAGTTTAACTCTTTTTTTCAGCTACGTCAATCATCAAATTACAGTAAAAAAATCCCGACTCGTATCATCGGCAATAATTTCGACCTGACGGCCTTGCTTTTCCATACAAGAACGCAATCGTTCCGCCAAAACTTGTACCACGGGCATCTCTGTGCCAAAATGTCCAGCATCAATAAGGTGAATTCCCTGTTCAACCGCTTTTTGTGCTTCATGATATTTAACATCACCGGTAACAAATACATCCGCACCAGCATAGGCTGCTTTCCCGATAAATTCAGCCCCGCTGCCGCTGCACAGAGCTACTTTCCGAACGACTTTATTGCCACTTTTTACAACGCGTAATTGATTTGTCGACAAAGCATTTTTTACAATTTTAGCAAACTCATCAATGGTAGTGGGTTCGTTTAGTTCACCAATTCGTCCCATACCTTCCAAGTTGCCTTTATTTTTAAGTGAATATACATCATACCCCACCGATTCATAAGGATGTACCTTCAGCATAGCCTTAACAACTTTATTTAAAATTTTAGCTGGCAAAATCGTCTCCAGACGAATTTCATTTACGGTTTCCAAAATACCACAGTTCCCCTTAAACGGCTTTGCCTCCGAAAGCGGCAAAAATTGCCCCACACCAATCACCGAAAAACTACAATGTGAATAATTGCCAATCTGACCTGCCCCAGCATTGCCAATTGCCGTCTGTACAACATCCTTATACTCCATAGGAACAAATACCGCTAGCTTGACAAGTTCTTCTTCATAGCTAATGTCTAATGGCTTCACATTCTTCAAAAGCAAAAGTTCAGCCAAAACATCATTCACACCACCACGGACAGTATCAAGATTCGTATGTGCCGCATATACAGCAATGTCATGTTTCAAAAGTCTGCCAATCATGCGGCCCAAGGGAAGATCCGTTCGCAGATTTTTTATTGGTTTAAAGATTAGTGGATGATGCGCGATAATTAAATCATAGTTTTCCTGCACAGCCCGCTCAATAACCGCTTCACTTACATCGAGACAAACCAATATTCTCTCAATATTTTGTGCCGGACTGCCAATTAATAGCCCAACATTATCCCAGCTTTCAGCAAGAATACGTGGTGCAACCTTATCCATGATATCCATTACAACCTGACATTTTACAGACATTGCATTCGAGCCTCCAATTCTTTTATTTTTTCTAAAACAAAGGAATATTTTTCACTTTGTTTTGCCTGTTCACTGCTTGCCATTCCCGTTAAAACACGTTTGCTTTGAAAAAGCAAATTTTCAATATGCTGACGCAATAAAGTATGATGGCTTTGCCATAGCATTGGACCAATTTCCATTAAAATATCTTCTGGCATTGCGGTATGCCCATGAACAGCATGCATCACTTCATACAAGCGGCCTTCATCAAAAACAAGATCTTCCTCATCGATTTTCCAGCCATTTTGGTAGAGCCAGGAACGCAGAAGTGCTGCTCCATTCATCGGCTGCAAAACCACTCCTTTTAAATCAGCTGTAACACGGGGACATTTGCTTAAAATATCAACCATCAAAGCTCCCCCCATGCCCGCAATCGTCAACACATCAACTTCACCTGGCGACAAAACAGTAATACCATCACCAAAACGAACATCAATCTGTGACGATACTCCCGCCGCTAAAATTGTTTTTTGAGCCACCTGATAAGGTCCCGCATGTATATCACAAGCAAAGGCTTTATCCACAATTTTATTTTCTACCAACGAAATAGGCAAATAAGCGTGATCTGTGCCAATATCTGCCACCACTGAACCTTTGGGAACAAACTTTGCCACCGATAATAAACGCGGTCCTAAATTCATTATACTTCCTCCATTTTTCAAATATAAAAAAATGCAAAGCAGACTCTGCTTTGCATCAAATGTATTACATTGATGGGTAATACCAAAATAAAACTGCTATGAAACCGCTTAATAAGCAGAAATACACGTAGCGAATCTATTACCCAAATTCTTTATAAAATGGTGGGCCCACCTGGGATTGAACCAGGGACCGACCGGTTATGAGCCGGTTGCTCTACCGCTGAGCTATAGGCCCTTAAAAAAATGGCTCCTTGAGTAGGACTCGAACCTACGACCGATCGGTTAACAGCCGATTGCTCTACCAACTGAGCTATCAAGGAATATGCCAACATCAGCTATTATACAAAATGACATTTATCATGTCAAGAAAAATTTGTAAATTTATTCAAGAAAATCCTTTAATTTCTTACTACGACTTGGGTGGCGAAGCTTTCGCAAGGCTTTCGCTTCGATCTGGCGAATACGTTCTCTCGTCACACCAAAATTTTGTCCAACCTCTTCAAGCGTTCTTGCCCGACCATCATCAAGACCAAAGCGCAGGCGAAGCACTTTTTCCTCGCGCGGCGTCAAGGTTTCTAAAACCTCTTCCAATTGTTCCTTCAGTAACATAAAGGAGGCAGCTTCAGCTGGAGCCGGTGCATCCTGATCTTCAATAAAATCACCAAGATGGGAATCTTCTTCTTCACCAATTGGCGTTTCCAGCGATACTGGTTCTTGCGCAATTTTCATAATTTCGCGAACCCGTTCTACTGTAATTTCCATTTCTTTGGCAATTTCTTCTGGAGCGGGTTCTCGGCCAAGTTCTTGTAAAAGCTGGCGGGATACCCGAATCAATTTATTGATTGTTTCAACCATATGCACAGGGATTCGAATCGTTCGCGCTTGATCGGCAATAGCCCTGGTAATGGCCTGACGAATCCACCAAGTTGCATACGTACTGAATTTATAGCCTTTATTATAGTCGAATTTTTCTACAGCCTTAATCAGTCCAAGATTTCCTTCTTGAATTAAATCAAGAAACAACATTCCACGACCAACATACCGTTTTGCAATGCTGACAACCAAACGAAGATTTGCTTCGGCCAGCCTGCGTTTTGCTTCTTCGTCGCCCTCTTCCATGCGTTTCGCTAAAAAGACTTCTTCTTCTGCGGTCAATAAAGGTACACGACCAATTTCCTTTAAATACATACGAACCGGATCATCAATACTGATACCTTCCGGAATGCTTAAATCAATTTCATTTTCATCGCCGTCAGTTTTGTCAAGTCCCTGAACATCCGTATCATCCGTGTGATCTGAATCAGCAATTTCATCGACAATATCGATACCTTTTCCCGTAAAGATCTCATACATATCATCGATTTCTTCTGGCGACAGCTCTTCACTTTGAAAAGCGTCAACAATTTCCGTATACGTAAGAACGGCACCGCGTTTTTTAGCTTTATTCAATAGCTTTTCAATTATTTCTGCACTGTGCGCCGACAAATGTTGTTTCTTTTCAGCCATTTACATACCTCCTTTCCGTATACTTACACTTATTAAATTTTCCCACTGCTTTAAATCATATTTTGTCAATTTCATTTTTTATTCGCTGACTTTCTGCAAGCTCCTGCACAAAGCCCTCATCCCCCATACGTTCTAATTCATCTGCCTTCAAGCGATGTTCTTCATATAATTTCCTTAAATATGCTAAATGAATTGTTTTTATGCAATCATCCAGTAACTGCAGTCTGTCCTCAGACTCCAATTCATCCAGCAGACAATGTGATAGTTCCGCATTGGCTTTTTCACTCAAATGCGAAGATGCTGTAAGATCATTGATTGTCTTCTTATTTTTGTAGCTGTCTGATAAAAATTGTATAATTTCGCGATGCATATCTGTTTGAAACTCATTCACCCTTAGCTGTGCATCCAAATAAGGCAGAATGCTAGTATCCATCCATACCGTATTGATAACATGACGACCAGCTTGAATTACGGCATTATCTACTTTTTTAGCAATCGTACGCATACTCGAATTTAATGGCTTTACCATTCGCGTACGAGCCAATCCTGAAGATTTGTGTATTTCACTGCGAATGGCTCCTTCATCAACACCTATAACTTGTGATATACGGGTAATATATGCATTCAATTCAACTGCATTATTCATCTCCGCCAATATCGGTGTGAGTTTTTCAACCACCGCTACTTTTCCTTCCAGTGTAGAATAGTCATGTTCACTAAAAGCTCGTTTCATTTGATATTCAACCAACGGCAATGCATCTTGAATCAACTTACGAAACTGTGCTGATCCATGTTTACGGATATATTCATCTGGATCTTTTCCATCAGGAATTGAAATAATCCTTACATTTGCACCACTGCCACGAATAATAGAAAGAGCCCGAATCGTTGCATTTTGTCCAGCACTATCACTATCATAAGCAAAACGAATTTCTGGTGCATAACGAAGTATTTTTTTACATTGCTCCAATGTAAATGCTGTACCCAAGGAAGCAACTACATTTTTAATCCCACTATTATGTGCTGTTATAGCATCCATATACCCTTCAACTACAATAACAAAACCGCTTTCTTTAATTGATTTTGCTGCTTGGTCAAGACCAAATAAAAGACGCCTTTTATTAAAAATAAGCGTTTCCGACGAATTTAAATATTTAGGCTGACTATCATCTAATACTCTGCCGCCAAACCCCACAACCCGACTGCGTTCATCGCAGATAGGAATGATAACCCTGTTGCGGAAGCGATCATAGACACCGCCTGATGATCGTTCTGCTGCCAAGCCGGATTCAATTAGCAGTTCATCGCTGATACCTCTTTTTTGAAATGCCTCAGACAATTTGCTCCAAGACTGCGGGGCAAACCCCAATTTGAAATCTGCAATAATTTTCTCATTGATTCCACGCTGTAAAAAATATGTCTTGGCCTGTATACCATATTTCGTTTTTGTCAGGCAGGCATGGAAAAAATCTCGAGCCATTTCATGAACTTTATATAGTTTTGCTATTTCACGTTCTCTGATTACTTCCTGCTCGGTTTTTTCCCGTTGCGGCAATGGTATATTCAGCTTATTTGCTTGGAATTTGATTGCATCAAAATAAGATAAATTCTCAATCATCGAAATAAATTTAAAAACATTTCCGCCTGCATGGCAGCCAAAGCAATAAAAAAAGCCTTTCTCCGGCAGTACAGAAAAAGATGGTGTCTTTTCACTATGAAAAGGACAACAGCCCCAATATCGATTTCCCTTTTTCTTCAAAGCCACATATTCAGAAATTGCTGCTACGATATCAGATTCTGAGCGCACACGTTCAACAAAGTCATCATAAATCATATTGCCTTCCATTAAATTCACCTTTCATTGCGCTCTTCGATTTACTTATATGCTGTGAAAACATTCTTCTATTTCAAACAAAATATAAATACTTAAACCTAAATTCGCTAAGATTTTATATTTTCCTGCTTTTTTCAAACAACTTTCACAACTGCATATCTGTGAGTCTATATTTTTTAACCCAATATCTTGCGATTTCATCTTACTCTTTGTTAAATATATTCAATATAAATCATCAATATCCTTTTTCCCTATTGACATTCTTTTATAATTTTGTTCTCAGCAAAAAAAAAGAACGATTTTTTAGCAAAATCATTCCCCACGATCTTTCAAAACAATCTGTTGTTTTTTATAAACGAATCGAGATTGGCGGCATAAAAATTTCATTAAATAACTGCACCGAATAACTATCTGTAAGGCCTGCTATATAATCAACAACTACAATTTGTTTACCCCAATTCTCTTCGCGATGTAAAAATTCTTTGGGCAAACGATCAAAATGCTTCATAAAATAAAGATAAAGCTGTTCAATGACAAAACCAGCCTGAGCACGCTCTTTGGCCAGAATATTCGAATGATAAATATTTTCAAACATAAAAGCTCGAAAGGTATTCATGACCTCAACGAATTCCGGTGACATAAAAATATCAGCTTGGTCAATCGATGAAACAATCATATCCGATACCATTGCTGTTATCATCTTAGACGGATCGATCCCTAACGTTTTTTTCACAACGGCCGGCAAATCTCCACTTTTCAACATTCCAGCCCGCATCCCATCATCATAATCATGGCATAGATAGGCAATACGATCCGCTGTTTTAACAATACGGCCTTCCAATGTTTTCGGTGTTATTTTCCCTGTGTGATTCACAACCCCATCTTTAACCTGGACGGTAAGATTAAGACCTTTACCATCTCTCTCTAAATATTCAATCACACGCAAACTTTGTTCATTATGCGAAAAATGGCCCACTAAACGCTGCATCGTTTCTTCGCCGGCATGACCAAATGGTGTATGCCCTACATCATGAGCTAAAGCAATCGCTTCCACTAAATCTTCGTTAAGCTGTAAACCTCTGGCAATGGTTCGAGAAATTTGTGATACCTCTAAGCTGTGAGTCATTCGTGTACGATAATGGTCACCTGAAGCTATGTAAACTTGGGTTTTATGTTTCAAACGTCGAAAAGACTTCGCATGTAAAATACGATCACGATCTCGTTGATATTTCGTTCGAAACTGACAGTCAATCTCCAGAGTCACTCGCTTTGCTTCTTTACTCTTACTGGCATAGGGCGATAAAATATCATATTCAAGCTGCTCCGTTCGTTCACGTATATTCAACCTTTACACCTCCAATGTCTTTCTTTCATTATATAACATCTATTCTAAGAAAGAAAATTTTTAGTTCACTGTACCTATATTTTTGAAACCTAGATCTGTTATAATATAATCTGAGATAGAAAGGAGTCAATACATGAAATCAATTAAACTGTTTTTTCTTACCTTTACAATCCTAACATTGATGACGGCGGCAGCTTTTGCCAGCAAACCGACCATCACGTCTGATTCAAATTATCTTGATATTAATACAGGCAGATATATTCTTGAAGGCAATGTCCGCATCGCCACAGATTCTCGTATCATTACAGCCGACAAAGCACAAGTGAATATTTCTTCTTTTGAAGTATGGGGGCAGGGAAACATTACCGTTTTGCAAGATGATATTACCTTTACCGGCGATAGCGTTTACGTCAACGGCAGTAAAAAAGAAGCTTCCATTAAAGGAAATGTTGATCTCGAACGAAGTGGTTTATCGATCACAGCCGATTCTGTAACATATAACTGGGATACAAAAATTGCTGAGTTTTATAATAACGTCAACGTAAATAACAATGGTCAACAATCTTCAGCTACGTATATAAGCTATAACGTAAAAGACAATGCTATTTTATAATATATAAGTTGCCTCTAGCCTATTAGACTGCCATGAATGGGGTATAGGGCATCGTTTGATTCCTACATAACGCCACGGAGCCCTATAATACCCCATTCATGACGATATTTAATGCAACTTAATATAACAGCAAAAAAGGGGCTGTGAAATAATGCCCCTATAAAAACAAAAGAGGATCACTAGCTCGAAAGAGCCGCTGATCCTCTTTTTGTGTTAAAATTTTACATAGCACATGAAAAATTCAAACATACATTATTTTAAAACAAAACAGGCAGTTTTGCCACTGTTTATTTCAGATTATCTGAATATCTGTGATCCCGTGCTGGTTTTTGACCGATTTATGGAGGAAATCGACTTGGAGAAATACCTGAAAAATGTTCCAGCTCACTTTGCTGGACGTATCAGGTATAACCCGACCAGCATGTTGAAAACAATCTTATTCGGATTTATG
>NZ_FNZK01000004.1 GCF_900109225.1 Propionispira arboris | reverse complement strand
CACCCGTTCGCCACTAAGTATTTTACCGAAATAAAATACTCCGTTCGACTTGCATGTGTTAAGCACGCCGCCAGCGTTCGTCCTGAGCCAGGATCAAACTCTCCAATAAATTATATTAGAGAACCTTGATAGGCTCTTTAAAAATCTAAATTATCTTTTTTGTTAAAAGAAATTGTTAGTTGTTGTTTTCAAACGCAAGCGTTCGAAAACCGCACATCTGGCTTGATACATGTTGGTGAACATATATCTTTTTGTTTTCTACATTGTTTAGTTTTCAAAGAACACGTTGCTGGCACTTGCTTAAGTCAGCTTATATAGATTATCACATCCGCAAGCGGCTGTCAATATCTTTTTTTGAAACCAGTTTATGTCATTGCCTTAAAGACAAGTGAATCCGTGATTTCGTTTTTCTGTTTTCGCCGTTGTTATTGGCGACTTTTAATATACTACACTCTTTCAGCTTTGCTGTCAATACTTTATTTATCTTTTGAATGGCTGCTTACCACTTTCCGTTTGTGCCAGTTCCTTCCACCTTTTATTGACAACTGGTTTTACAGCTTTAATTTTAAAATCATTATAGCCATAAGCCATAATAGCTGCTGTGAAAACCGCCGCCAATTCTTCATCAACGCTAATAACCTCCACCAATTCGCTTGGTTCTGCTTCTATTTTCGTAATTTTAACCTGCTTCGATTCTGCAAACAAATTCTTTACTTCTGCGATTATTCCTGAAAAAAATCCTTTACTCATATATTCCCCTGCTTTCCTATTCATCAGCAGCCCATTTAGAACTACCATAAAACATACTCGTTGCCCTATCACTGATTTATAAAAGAGGCGGCTGATCCGCCCCTATTTAAGAATCATTCAATTTAAAGCGGCTTTGGTACAAAGCTGTTAATGAGCTGTAATTTTTGATCTCTTTTTAATTGTTTAATAGCATACTCTCGTTTTTGTGCTTCTTGTTTTGTAATAAAGCTCTCAAAATACACCAGTTTTACCGGTATACGGCAACGAGTATATTTTGCTCCTTTTTTACTGTTATGATTTGCTAAACGTTTTTCTAAATCACTTGTCCAGCCCGTATAGAATGTTCCATCGGCACATTCTAGAATATAAGTGAAGGCATCCATTATTTTTGTTCTTGAATCGTTATTGTATTGATAACAACATCTTCTACCGGTTTATCATTCGGACCTGTTTGAACTTTACCAATTGCTTTTACAACATCCATATTTTTAATAACTTTACCAAAAACAGCATGTTTACCATCAAGCCATGGTGTTTTGTCTAATGTAATAAAAAATTGCGAACCACCAGTATTAGGACCAGCATTTGCCATCGATAAAATACCTGGCGCATCATGTTTTAAGTCAGGATGGAATTCATCCTTAATCGTATACCCTGGACCGCCCATACCAGTTCCTTCCGGGTCACCACCTTGAATCATGAAACCAGCAATAACGCGATGAAAGATAAGATTGTTATAAAAACCTTTATCCACCAATGTTATAAAGTTTTTTGTTGTCTGCGGAGCTTTATCTTCAAAAAGTTCCACTGTAAACTGACCTTTATTTGTATCAAAAACAGCTACTCTATTTTTGGCGTTTGTCGCTAACGGTGCTGCATCAGCTTTTGTATCAGCCTGTCCCGCTGCACTACCAAAACAACCCGTTGTAAGAAGCATAAACATGGTAACGATTGTAATCATTAAAGTTTTTTTAGACATTGATCAACTCTCCTATTTTATTATTTGTATAGTTTCACCTGGTTTGACTGGAATCCAAAGCGGAATATCCTTTTCTGGCTCAAACAAGTCTTTTGCTGGAACCCATGGAGCATTTTGCGCATTATGCATCGTAACCAATTGTTTGACTGTCGTCCTGCGGCAAAACTCCCTGACTCCCAAATCACAAAATTCCTCCAGCCGCAAATCCACTGGGAAAAATGCTACGTCAGCTTCTAAGCCATCCAATTTTTTCATCTGCTTCATAAAACCATTTTTCGCCAATGAATTATTTTCTTCCGTATCACCTTTCCAGTGCCACCAATTAAAGTCGCCAGCATGAAAAATATTCCAGCCTTCTACTTCGACTAAAAACGAAATCCCCGCATCCGTTGAACTAAAGGATGTCACTTTAATGTTATCTGATGCATATTCATCATAGATATCTAAATACTTCACTTTTTTCGCATTGATTTTTTCCACTTCCGGATTTTGCTTAATATCAAAGCTTAAAAAGTATTGCACTACGTGTTCTTGGAACGAACTAATCACTGGATTAAAGTGATCATAATGAACATGTGAACTGAAAACATAGATTTGTTTTCCCGTTTGCATTGCCGGAATTATATCATGGTGTGGATCTTTAAAATAATCAAATACCAATACAGTTTGATCTAATTCAACGATAAAGCCACTATGTAACATATAGGTTATTTTTGCTTGTTTTGGCATATCTGTTCTCCTTATCATAAAATTCATATCCGTTTAACATATTGTTTTATTTTATCACGGATCAGACGATAAATCGAATCCATTCAATGAACATTTTAAAAATCCAAGTTTTTTTCTTATAATATCGATTTTACCGATTGCAACGACGTTTTTTCTTACTGCTTACAGTTAAATTACGATTACCGCTGCGTTTATTTTCTTGCAGTCCCTGTGTGGCAGCAAGTGTACGACCACGTTTCCATAAAATAAAATATTTCACCAAAATGAGCAGCATACTTATGCCAAAAATCACATCCATGACACTTTGCAAGGTATCGCCAAAAGGCCACTGACGTGTTAACAAATGCCAACCAAAAATGAAGGCAAATGCAATATCGATTATTTTATCAGACATTAACATGGCCCCTTTCCGATGAAATTTCTTCTACCATGACTGGAACCAAAGCAAAGGCATTGACGTCAACAAGGCCTAAATCCGTAAGCTTCAATTCTGGAATAACCGGCAATGCCAAAAATGCTAACGTCAAAAAAGGATCGTAATAATCATAAATCCCCAATTCATGAGCAATTTTTTTCAAAAAGGACAAGCGTTCTTCAACAAAAGTAACACTCTGATCTGACATCAATCCGGCAATTGGTAGTGCCAGCGATCCTAGAACTTTTCCTCCAGCCACAATAGCCAGACCGCCTTGAATACGTTCTAATTCTTTTGCCGCTGCTATAATGTCCTCATCACAATCACCAATTGCAATAAGATTATGCGAATCATGTGCAATCGTCGAAGCAATTGCACCTTTTTTGAGTCCAAAACCTTGTACCAGTCCAACCCCAATATTACCAGTCGCATGATGTCGTTCAAATACAGCTAGTTTTAATAGATTCTGACTTGCATCAGCCATCACGCAGCCACCCTGCACGGGTACTTTCATTATGAGATTTTTAGTAATAATTTGATGTGGTACCAGTCCAATCACTCTTGCCGTATCACCATATGCGGCAATTTTCAATTTAGCCGGATCGATTGGTGCCAAATGCATGGTGCGTTCAATATCCGCTGGGATTTTTGCCGTAGTATCAAATAAAGCTGCTTTATTTTTCGCGACCATAACACCGTCTTTAAATACCATACATGGTTTCCATTCTTCCAAATCGTCAAAGACGAGAAGATCTGCCTTATATTTGGGTGCAATTGCTCCAGTATCTTCCAAATGAAAATATCGGGCTGAGTTGATTGTCGCCATCTGCAATGCCGTCGCAACCGGAATACCTTCCTCTACAGCAACTTTTACCATATGATTGATGTGTCCTTCTGCAATCAGATCGGCTGGGTGGCGATCATCGGCGGCAAAGCAGCAAAATTGAGATGTATATGCATTAATCATAGGCAGAAGCGGCCGTAAATTTTTAGCGGCCGAACCCTCACGAATCATAATATACATACCAGCACGCAATTTTTCCATTGCCTGATGTGGTGTTACACATTCATGATCGGACTGTACCCCGGCTGCTGCATAAGCCATTAAATCATTACCAGACAAGCCCGGAGCATGTCCATCAATTTTTTTATGCTTTGCCAAACGAATTTTATCCAATACCATCGGATCCGCTGCAAGAACCCCCGGATAATTCATCATTTCACCCAGCCCCAGAATTCGTGGATGGTCAATCAATTCTGCCAAATCCGCTGCCAAAAGTTTTGCCCCTGAATTTTCTAAGTGGGTTGCCGGTACACAAGATGGCAGCATCATATAAACATTCAACGGTAAATCTTCTGTCGCATCAAGCAAATAACGAATTCCTGACATTCCTACGACATTCGCAATTTCATGCGGATCAGCAATCACCGTTGTCGTACCAGCTGGCACAACAGCACGAGCAAATTCGAGCGGGCTAAGCATTGAACTTTCCAAGTGGATATGTCCATCTATAAAACCTGGCGTAACATATTTCCCTCTTAAGTCAATTTCTTGTTCTCCCTCATAGTTTCCAATTCCCGCAATTCGCCCTTCAACAATCGCGATATCTCCTTTTATAAACTCACCAGTAAACACGTGGAACACTTCGGCATTCTTTAAAACAAGCTCGGCTTTCCTATCGCCTTTCGCTGTCATAATCAATTTTTTTAATAAATTCATCTTTTCACCTGCAAAATTATACTTGATTTTTTTTATCATTCTATTATATTATCAAATCAACAAAAAATAAATACAAGAAACGAGGGATTCTATATGAATGAAGATCTGCAAGCGGCTGTCATCGATAAATTAACAAAAACCTGTACTTGTAAAAGCATTAATCGTATGGCTGTCAAAAAAGCTATCGTCAGTGGCTGTCATACCGTTGAAGCCGTAAACAAGGCTGTTGGAACTGGAAGCGGCGCCTGTAAAGGTCGCGGCTGCGGTCCACGCATCCAAGAAATTCTTGACGATTTTTTGAGGGAATAAATTTTTTCCTTTACTAGTAGAAAAAGATGCCGTGATTTCACTCACAGCATCTTTTTTTCATGCCTTTATTTTTTAATAAAAGCTGCTAAATGTTCTTTTTCTTTACGATCTTTGATCATTTTATCAATTTTATCCCGCGGCAAAGTAAAGCCACGCCCCATGACTTCATTGGCACTGAGCACAATCATAAAAGCCATTGGATCAATGATATTCGCAATAATCTTTATTTTAGCAATTTGTGTCAAATTCACCACAACAAAAATAACTTTTTTTTCCTGATGGGTAAAAGCACCTTCTCCTTTTAGAAAAGTAACCCCACGACCAACTTCTTTAATGATCTCATCGGCAATATCGACCGTTTTGTCTGAAATGAGAATAATCGTTTTTTTATTATTAAACCCAGCTACAACTTTATCCGTAACCAAAGAACAAACAAACATGGATATTAATGTAAACATGGCAGGTTTTATACCAAAAAGCATGGCTGCCAATACCATAATCACACAATTAAAAGCAAAAATAACACCGCCCATGTTCAAGGAATAATATTTTTTTGCAATGGCAGCTACAATATCAAAGCCACCAGAATTACCATTCACCCGAAAAATAATTCCATAGCCGATTCCCGTGAATACACCACCATAAATCGCAGCTAACATAGGATCATCGACTACATTGTAAGCTTCTAAAAATTGCAGGCCATCAATGCAAAGTGAAAACAAAACTGTGCCAAAAATTACATCAATCGTATAAGCCTTCCCCATCGTTTTATACGCTGCAAATAATAACGGTAAATTATAGATGAGCATTTGTGTACCGATTGGTAGACCGAACAAGTAATAACAACTGATTGCAATTCCACTAATACCACCACTGAGCAAATTATTTGGTACTAAAAATAAGTTAATCGCAGCGCTGCTGATTAAGCAGCCAAATAAAATCAGGCCATAGCGCAAAACTTTTCCCTGCATTATTTACCTCCTGAATCTTTACTATTGGTTCGTTTTGACACGGCTGGTATCAATATCCTTTGACCCCATGTAGATTGTATTTACATCATTTGGATTCACAGACTGATCCAAGTCGGCATCCGAAGTTTTTATATCACTCTTTTCATCAACGATTAAATTCGTGATGCGAAATCCGGTCAAATAACCCTCGTCCGGATCAAGCTGTAAAAGTAGTTTTTCCTGTTTATCTTTTTCATTCACATAAATATAAAACAGTTTACCGCCCAGCATCGTTCTGGTGGATTTCCCATAGACTTTCTGCATTTTATATGGTGTTGCCCCAATTTTAATACCATTTACATCAACATAGTTTTTATCGCCAATTTGTATATCAACAACTTGATTATGGATCGTATCAAAACCAATTTTCGTATCATCTTTGTACATATAATATGTCACCATGGTACCAGCAATCAATTTACTTAGATCAAAACGAGGATTGCCAATTTTCTCAGTCATCGATTGATAATCGTCGCCCAATTTTATTCCCTTATAACTAAAACTCGCATCATTTCTCATCGCAAGAACCGTCCCAGACAACGTCAGCAATAAGCATACAAGTATTATGATTTTTTTCAGCATTACTATATCCTCCTGCTCACTTTAAATTCAACTTGGCCAGCGCTTCGGCAAGAGCTGTATTGATCGGTTCATCTGTTTGCTTTTTCTGTTCATTTAAATATCGTGCCACTTCACTTTTCGACACACGATTGACATTTTCCTTGCTTTTTCTTTTTTGGAATGAAGCTAATTTTTCCCGATAGCCACAGGAACAGACAAAAATCTTGCCTTCACCCTCGCCACGCATTTCAAGCTTTTTATGACAAGTTGGACAGCGGGCATTCGTAACCAAAGAAATCGATTTTCTATACCCGCATTCGCGGTCTTGGCAAACGAACATTTTACCCTTTTTTCCATTAACTTCAAGCATAAATTTCCCACATTCCGGGCATTTTGTCCGAGTCATATTATCATGATGGAATTTGGCTTGTGAATTTTTAATTTGCTGAACAAGCAATTTTGCATATTCTTTAATATGTCCAATAAAGGCTGTCTGAGCCAGTGATCCTTTGGCTATTGAAATTAACTGTTGTTCCCATTTGGCCGTAAGTGCTGGTTCTTTAAGGTCATTTGGCACCAGTTCTAAAAGCTGACGTCCTTTCGCTGTCACAAAGATATCCTGACCACGTTTTTCAATCACAAAGCTGCCAAATAGTTTTTCAATAATATCCGCCCGTGTTGCTACTGTTCCCAGTCCACCTGTCTCACCAATGGTTTGTTTTAATGATTTGCTGTCACCTGACATATATTGTACCGGATTTTCCATTGCAGCCAACAACGTACCTTCCGTAAAGGGTGCTGGTGGTTTGGTCTGCCCCTGCGTCAACATCACTTTTATGTTTTTTAGCACATCACCTTTATGTAAATTCGGCAATGCTTGCTCGACAATCGTCTCGCTGCTCTTGTCCTCATCATAAATGCCCCGATAAACTTCTTTCCATCCTAAACTAGATACAATCTTGCCACGCGCCATAAAATTCTCTTGTTTTATTTTCACAGTCATTGTGGTTTGTTCATATTCAAATGGTGGATACAGAACGGCAATAAAACGTTTTACGACAAGATCATAAATTTTTCTTTCCTTATCGCTTAAAGCCGTCAAATTCACAAATTGCTCCGTCGGGATAATCGCATGATGATCAGATACCTTTGTATCATCCACAAAGTGTTTACTGGGTTTAATTTGCTTGCCTGCCTGAAAAGCAATTTTCGTATAAGGTCCAACACCACATGCTTTAAGTCGATCTTTTAGTGTCGGTACGATATCGGCAGAAATATAGCGAGAATCCGTCCGTGGATAGGTTAATACCTTATGCGACTCGTACAATTTTTGCATAATTGAAACCGTTTCTTTGGCGGAAAAAGAGAAGATTTTATTGGCATCACGTTGTAATTCTGTCAAATCATACAGCTGTGGGGCAAAAGATTTTTTAGCTGTTTTTTCGATCTGTACAACCTCCGCTGGTGCCCCTGCCAACGATTTAAGTAGATCATCCATTCTATTTTTATCAAAAGAATGCACTCCTGAATTTTTTGCATCCTGCCATGTCAATTTCAGTGTACCAGACTGTGCACTAAGTCCATAATATGTTTTCGCAATAAAATTATGAATTTCATTTTCGCGCATTGCAATGATTGACAAGGTCGGCGTCTGTACTCTTCCACAGGAAAGCTGGGCATTGTATTTACAAGTCAAAGCCCTTGTTGCATTAATACCTACATACCAATCTGACTCAGCTCTCGCTACCGCCGAATGATATAGATTTTCATAATCCTTACCAGCACGAAGCTTCGTAAATCCTTCTTTAATAGCTTTATCCGTTACAGATGAAATCCACAATCTTTTCACTGGCTTATGAATTTGAGCTTTTTCTAAAATCCAGCGTGCTACAAGTTCGCCTTCACGACCAGCATCTGTCGCAATAACGATTTCCGTTACATCTTTACGGCGCAGCTGTTCCTTTACTGCATGATATTGCTTCGAGGTTTGCCGAATCACTACCAAATCTAATTCTTTTGGCATAATTGGCAGCTCATCGATCTTCCATGTTTTATAATTTTCGCCATAAGCTTCTGGATCAGCAAGTGTAACCAGATGCCCCAACGCCCATGTCACAATATATTTACTGCCTTCGATAAAACCATTACCCGATTTCGTACAACCAAGTACACGGGCTAAATCACGGCCTACCGAAGGTTTTTCTGCTAACACACAAATTTTACTCATAAGAAACCTCACTCTATTTATCGTTATAACTTTATAGTAACACAACTTCATGAAAATAATCAAAATCAAATGAACTTCTAAGAAAAATCGAAACGAACCTGTTGCCCATTTAGCTCGGCATCATCAAAAAAAGAACTTTGTCCGAAAAAATAACCAGACAAAGATATCGACCAGACCTTATATAATATTTTCTAACATCCAAAAAGCAGCCATCCCTACCAGAATGCTTTTACTTAGCGACTTCGTTTTAACTGCTACAATAAAAACAGCAATAGATGCCAAAAAGCTGATATTTGTTAAATTAAAATTTAATTGACTGCCATCCAAAAATATTTCTGAAAAAACCAATGCACCAAAAACCGAAGTCGGCACATAATTGAGCCAGCGCTCTATCCAATGAGCTAATTTCACTTTCGCTAAAATGAACGGCGGTAATACCCTTGGTATATAAGACACGATACACATGCCTACTGTACAAACAAAGATTTCTTCACTACTCATTGTTTTCACATCGCCCCTCTACAACACAGCCTATTGTAGCCGCAATCAGTGTCGCTGTTACAATATGCAATTTATGCGTTAAAATCCCTGACAAAGCCAAGGCGATACACCCCGATAAAACACCAATGATAATGAGTTTTTTATTAACAAAATGAAAAGACCATAACCCAATGAACATTGCCGTCAAAGTATAACTCACCACCGCCATATCGATTACCAGAATATTTCCAGCAACATTGCCTAATACATTACTAAAAATCCAGCAGCCGTGGGCTAATATATTAACACCTAACGCTTTATCTGCATTCCACGTTGTCTCGTGACCCGAAAAGTTGCTCATATTCACTGCAAAGGTTTCATCTGTAATTCCTTGAGCAAACAGACTTAAATATGTATTATTTTTTTTCATCAGGTAAACTGCCAAACTTGAACTATACAGCATATGCCGCAAATTCACAATAAAGGTAGTCATGATGATTGATGTACTCGATGCTGCCCCTCCCATCATTGCCAATGCAATGAATTGGCCACTGCCAGCAAAAACCAACAATGACATAACCCCCACCTCGAAGGGAGTCAAGCCAACTTTTTGTGATAAAACGCCGCCAGCGAAACCTAAAGGCAAATACCCCAGCCAAATTGGCCAAACCGCCTTCACAACCGCTTTATTAAAAATATCCTTTAAAATATGCAGCACCTTCTATCCTGTTCTTTATTATTTAAATCAAAACAAAGAATTATCTTTCTTTTTAATTGCAATATGATCAGTTACCTATATTATATATAGAACAAATCCATTTAGCAATAAACAGTTCAATAACTTAAAAAACGCAGCAAAAACACCCCTGATCAAAATCAAGTGTCTCTGCCGCATTTTCTTAGATTAAATTTTGTTTAGTTTAAAAAGAAACGAAATTTCCATTTTTAAATACAGCGACTGCTGTGCCATCTTTCATAATACCAGTAATTTCTAAATCTTCGGTTCCAACCATAAAATCTTCATGAACCAAAGAGTCATTCACGCCTGCTTTGTGCAGCTCTTTCGCACTCATATTTTCCCCATTTTTAATACAAACCGGATAGGCTTTACCGAAAGCTAAATGACACGATGCATTTTCATCAAATAATGTATTATAAAACAAAATTTTGGAATTTGAAATCGGTGAATCGTACGGCACGAGTGCTACTTCACCGAGACGCGCCGATCCTTCATCTGTTTCCAGAAGTTTTGCCAGAATTTCCTGCCCCTGCTCCGCCGAATAAGCGATGACTTTTCCTGCCTCAAAGGTCAACGTAAATTTATCAATCAAATTCCCATGATAATTGAGCGGTTTTGAACTCACAACCGTTCCATTCACACCATCTGCTTTTGGCATACTATAAACTTCTTCCGTTGGCATGTTCGCTACAAACGGTCTTTTATCTGGTGTCAACTCAGCGCCGCTGATCCAAAGATGTCCATCGGGAAGTTCAATTTTTAGATCTGTACCGGCAGCATTCTTATAATGCAAATATTTAAAAGCATACTGATTCATGAAATCTTTTGCTTTTTCAAGATTGCCTAAATGTTTCTCCCAATTTTTCACAGGATCACTTTCAGCATCGATCCGTACCGTTTGAAAAATAGTCTGCCAAAGTTTATCCACAGCCTCTGCGGTTTGCATTTCGGGAAAAACCTTTCCAGCCCAAGCAGCTGTTGGAATCGAAACAACACACCAAGCATTCTGGTTGCTCATCATCCGTTCTCGATATTCTTTCAGCGCTGTGCTGCTGGATTTTTGAGCTCTGGCCATACGATCTACATTCACAGCCTTAAAGATTTCCGGGTCCGACGCAGCAATGGAAATAAACGCTGCCTCTTGTTTGGCATAACCAATATATAACTGCTTTCGCCACTCAGGAAAAGCATCAAAGACTTCTTCCGGCGCCATAGTAAAGCGAATTTTTTCGAGTTTTTCGTCATTCCAGCTTACAATAACCTCTTTTGCCCCAGCGTTATAAGCAGTCGTCGCTAAGAGTCTTGTAAACGGCGCACATTCGATAGGTGAATTGATCACCAGCAGTTGATCTTTTTTTAAATTGACACCTGTATGAATAACCAGGCGAGCATATTTTTCTAATTTGTTTTGCAAATAAAGCACCTCCAAGATATAACATTCTTCTTTGATTATTGTATCATATCCCAGTCAATAGCGAAAATCAAAATTCCACAGTGCCAAGGCGGCTCTGCCTACACAAAAAATTTATAATTGCGTATTTGCCATAACAATCAATCTATATTATAATAATGCATATATTTTTAATATGAAAAGAAGGTCTTTACTATGACAGATATCTATAGCTGTGCAAAACAGCATTATGATTGGGCTGTAAATTTACGCCGCTATTTTCACGTTCATCCAGAACTCAGTGGTCAAGAATATAAAACACAAGAAAAAATATGTCAGGAATTACAATTGCTTGGGGTTTCTTTTTATAAAGCAGCTAAAACAGGAGTTATCGCTGAAATCAAAGGAGGCAATCCGGGTAAAACCATCGCAATCCGCACTGATATTGACGCACTGCCACTACAAGATGCCTGTGGTCAAGATTATCAGTCAGAAAACAAGGGAGCCTGTCACGCCTGCGGACATGATGGACATATGGCTATTCTTTTTGGTACAATCCGCATTTTAAACGACGTAAAAGCAGATTTGGCTGGAACGTTTCGCTTTCTCTTTCAGCCCAGCGAAGAAGAATTTCCCAGTGGTGCTAAAGAGTTAATCGCAGCTGGTGCATTAGATGGTATTGATGCCATTATCGGGGCACATATTTGGCAGCCAGTTCCATTAGGCACGATTGGTATTTCTTACGGAAATCTAATGGCTGCACCGGATAAATTCCAGATAAAAATCACAGGTAAAGGCGGGCATGGTTCGATGCCCGAGCAAACCATTGATCCTATATTGACGGCAGCCCAAATCATCTTAGGTCTGAACACCATTGTCAGCCGCAACATTGACCCACTTGATTTGGGTGTTGTCTCGGTAGGTTCCATTCATGCTGGACAGGCATTCAACATTATTCCCGAAACAGCAGTCATTGAAGGTACAGTTCGTTCGTTTTCCGAAAAAATCCAAAAGTTAATTTTCAACCGCATCGAAACGATTACACAGGGAATATGTGCTGGCAACGGAGCCACTTACACCATTGATACCGTCATGGAAAGGCCTGCCGTCATCAACCACCCTGCTTATACAAAAGCGATAAAAGATGCTGTTGATCTTTGCGAAAGTAACATAAAAGCGAAAGAAATTGCACCCGTTATGTCAGGTGAAGATTTTTCCTATTATCTACAGCAAGTACCTGGTGCATTTTTCTTTATCGGTACCGGCTCCGCTAAAAGCACCTATCCGCACCACCATCCAAAATTCGATATTGATGAGGAATGTATCCTTTATGGTATGGAAGTCATGGCTCGTGCCGCCATTTTATTAGCAAAATCCTAAAAAAAGGGTTGGCCGGAAAATCCGGTCAACCCTTTTTTTATATAACTTTTCCGATCATCTCCTATAACTAAGAGATTTTTATCATACTTGTTTTTCTGGTTTACCCTAACGATTTTAGCCATTCCCCCTTTCAATGAAAAATTTGAAAGTCAATGATTTCATTCAATCAGAGTTCGAATCATATCCGTACGGCTAATCATACCGACCAGATTGCCCGCTTTGATTACCGGTATGCGCTTAATATGATGTTCAATCATCAATTTTCCCACTTCACTAATATCAACATCTTCATCGACAACAATGACTTTTTCCGTCATGATTTCCTCTGCCGAAAAAGCAATCATTTTTCTAAAATCTTCATTATATTGTTTTAAACCATTATAATACACAATTGCCCCTAAAATATTGAGTGCATCAGGAATTCTTGGCACAACTTCTTTGTGCAGAAGATCACCTTCGCTGACAATTCCTAACAGCTTTCCATCAGTCCCCACGACCGGCACACCAGAGATCCTATTTTCAACAAGTATCTTAGCAATCTCCTGAATTGTCGTCTTTGGACCTACTGTTATCAAATTATCTGCCATAATATCTCTTGCTTTCATAAAAAACACCCCATTTTACCAGGCTCGTATCAACCTTTAAAGTTTTTTGATTATTTTGTTAATATACTAATTCTATTTTTTTAACCAATCTCCTGCTAGAAGCAACCGTTTTAAATTTATTTATAATTATATTTTTTATTATCCTGCTTCATTTAAAAAGCAGGATTTTTTTCTTTTATCTATAATTCTTAATTATATCACTAGCAGAGTAAGTCGTTGTGCGTCAAGTGTCAGATGAACGGGGAGTTGACATCTGAACGAAAAGCTAAAAGCTTGCGGTACAGCCACTGCATCCCGCTGTTACATTATAGAGAACATCTCTCTTATGTAGCAACGTCGCTATTAAAATTACATAAGGAGGTGTTTTTTTGTTTTCTTCTAAAACAAAAACCGTAGTCTTTAGCGGTGTATTTATCGCCTTAACGGTAATTCTCACGCATGTTTTTGCCATCCAGACACCATTTCTGCGCATCAGCTTTGGTTTTTTGCCAATTGCTGTGTTTGCTATGTTATTTGGTCCCTGGAAAACAGGTTTAATGGCTGCCATAGCTGATATATTAGGTGGTATGATTTTTTCTCCTGGTCTTTTTTTCCCAGGATTTACATTGAGTGCTTTCCTGGCTGGTGTCATTTATGGTTATTTTTTCTATAAGAAAGAAATTACCATAAAAACACTTTTTATCGCCAGCAGCTTGATTTTATTATTCATTGATCTGGGACTTAATACAATTTGGCTTAGCATGCTATACAATAAAGCAGCTGACGCGATTATAGTAAGTCGTGCCATCAAGTCCCTGCTGATGCTCCCGATTCATATTTTTCTACTCTATATGGTTCACAAGCCATTATTACTGTATTATAAACCGCTAAAATAGAAGAAATGGAGATTCCTGTAATTTACAGGAATCTCCATTTCTTTATATCTTAAATCGACTATGAATTTTTTATTTTAAAAGATCACTGCCAGCAATACCAGGCTGTGTCATTTCAGCTGGTGACAAAATATGATCCATTGCCGCTTTTGTGAGCAAACCTTTTTCTAATATAATTTGGCGAATTGGCTTACCAGTACTATAAGCTTCTTTTGCCAGCATGGATGAATTTTCATAACCAATATGCGGCAGTAATGCAGTTACAATTCCCACACTCTTATCGAGCCAAGTTTCACACTGCTGTCTGTTTGGCTGCAAATCAATCAATAATTTATCAACAAATGTATTCACTGCATTTGTTAAATAACGCATCGAATTAAATAAATTAAAAGCAATGACTGGTTCCATAACATTTAATTCAAACTGACCATTTTCAACGCCAAGGCTGACTGCCATATCATTGGCAATAACCTGGTAGCAGGTCTGGTCCAGTACTTCAGCAATTACAGGATTTACTTTTCCTGGCATAATCGAAGAACCTGGTTGACGGGCTGGTAATTTGATTTCATTCAAGCCGCAGCGCGGACCGGATGCCATAAGTCTAAAATCATTTGCCATTTTAACTAATACTAAAGCTGTTACTTTGAGTGACCCTGAAACATCGGCAAATCCATCTGTATTATTCGTTGCATCAATTAAATTAGTCGCTGTAATAAATTTTTCACCAGTAATATCTGATAAAGCTTTTTCTACAGCCTTTATGTATGCAGGTTCTGCATTTAGACCTGTCCCAACAGCTGTAGCCCCCATATTGATAGTATGGACACCGTCTACTGCATATTCAATACGTTTGATACCACGGCGAATAGCGGATGCATACGATGCCATTTCCTGACCCAATGTAATTGGCACAGCATCTTGCAGATGAGTACGACCCATTTTTAATACATCTTTATATTCAACAGCCTTCTTTTCAAGTTCAGCAACCAAACGATTCAATGCTTTGATCAGTGAAATGCTTTTATGTATAATACATACTTTGATGCCTGTTGGAAAAGCATCATTTGTTGACTGTGCCATATTTGCATGATTATTCGGAGAAATAATATCATAATTTCCTTTGGCTTCACCAATAATTTCTAAAGCCCTGTTTACCAAAACTTCATTTGTGTTCATATTAACAGATGTTCCTGCTCCGCCTTGAATCGGGTCCACAGGAAACTGATCATGTAATTTCCCGGCAATGACTTCATCCGCTGCTGCGACTAAAGCATTCCCTATTTTTGCTTCCAATCGACCAGTGGACATGTTTGCAATTGCTGCTGCTTTTTTTACAAAGGCCATTGCAATAATGAAGTCACGGTCCAATCGTTCTCCCGTAATATTAAAATTTTCCATAGCGCGTAATGTTTGCACCCCATAATATACATCATCCGGTACTTCCATTTCACCTAAAAAATCATGTTCTTTTCTCATTTTTAATCTCCAGCCTTTCTCTCTCGCTATAAGATTCAAAATTATCATAAGGTTTTGAATCTTGTTTCTATTAATTTTAGTTATGTTTTAATTACCTTACAAATGCATTGTATCATGTATACAATGTGCAATCAAGTACTTTTTGGTATTTTGTATACAAAAATACCAAAATATTTTTATTTTTTAAAAATGCTCTATATTATATGAAATTTAAAGAAAAACACGTTATAATAAAAGCACGATAAAATATACAGGAGGTCCCTATGTGGCTTAAATATCGAACATCCATCTTTGTCGGAATCAGTTTTTCTTTATTGTTCTCCATGCTTTGGTTTTTTCAATCTTTAGCTTTTATCAGTTTTATTTCACTACTCTTAACGCTTTTGCTGCGTTCCAGTGTTGAGCGTTTGACAAAAAAAATGCCGCGAAGTCTGGCATCGGGAATTATTTTACTTACTTTTATTGCTGCCGTGATTACATTTTTAGGAATGGTATCAAAAACATTTGTCCCGACTTTTGCCGCTTTTATAGCCGATATACCACGTATTTCGAGTACATTGCAGGATTTACCGATCTTTCATATATCCGATTTTATCACACAGGAGATTGAATCTTTACTAAAAGAAATGACGGCTTTCAGCATATCAGCTTTGACGTCTTCGTTAAGTATTATCTTCAGTATTTTTAGTAAATTTATTGACCTCGTCATTATCTTGTTTGTTACGTTTTATTTATTAAAAGATGGTGAAGAAATCAAAAATTACATGGTCGGTCTCTTTCCCAGAAAAGATAATTCAAGAATCTTATCTTTATTCAATGATATATTAGAAGCACTGCGCACCTATATCCGCAGTCAAATCACCATTTGTTTTATCACGGGTATCATCGTGTTTTTGTATTTCACGATCCGGGATCTTCCCTATGCCTCCGTATTTGCTGCTGTATCTGGCATCAGTGAATTTGTCCCTGTCGTTGGTCCAACGCTCGCTTCAGCCTTTGGAACGATCCTTACAACTACACAATCACCAGTCTACGGTGCACAGACTTTGATTTTCTACATCATCCTTACACAAGTAAATCACAATATCATCTATCCCTATTTAATAGGCAAATCACTAAATCTTCATCCAGTAGCGATTATTTTGAGTATTATTTTCGGTGGGGAGCTCCATGGCGCCATTGGAATGTTTCTTGCCGTTCCCTGCATGGTCATCATCAAACTAGTCGTAGAAGATATCTGCAAAGACCGCCACAATATAATAACAAAATAGAAGGACATGTGTATAAGTTATGATACGAAAACTACTACCCTGTTTAGGGACTTATAAAAAATATGCCATTTTAACGCCACTGATGATTGGAATCGAAGTCTTGCTTGAAGTATGGATTCCCTGGATTATGGCTTCCATTGTCGATCATGGTATCCAGGGAAACGGCGGTATTGACTATACTGTAAAAATGGGATTACTCATGATTATTATGGCCTGCTGCTCTTTATTTTTTGGTGCCTTAGCCGGTAAATTTGCCGCACAGGCTGGCATCGGCTTCGGCAAAAATCTACGAACTCTGCTTTTTGCCAAAGTACAAGAATTTTCATTTATCAATGTCGACAAATTCACTACAGGATCTTTAGTTACCAGGCTGACAACGGATGTAACCAATACGCAGAATGCGTTTATGTTATTGCTGCGTCTAGCCTTTCGTGCCCCAATTATGCTTATCGGTGCAACGTGTATGGCCATCTATGTGAATCCCCACTTATCACTGATTTTTTTTGCAGCAATTCCCTTTTTATCAATTGCTTTATATTTCATTTTGGTTAAAGCTCATCCACGCTTTTTAACTATGCTCAAAAATTATGATAGCATGAATAGTATTGTTCAGGAAAATTTGATAAATATTCGCGTTGTAAAATCTTTTGTAAGAGAAAACTATGAAAAGCAAAAATTTGCCAAATCCGCTGAAGCCGTACGAAGCGCTCAATTTTTTGCGGAAAAACTAGTTATTTTAAATATGCCGCTCATGGAAATTTGCATGTATTGCTGCATCATTGCCGTTTTATGGTTCGGCGGCAGTCTCGTTATCAATTCTACTATGGAAATCGGCGAACTTTCTAGTTTTATCAGTTATATTATGCAAATTTTAATTTCACTTATGATGATTTCGATGCTTATGATTATTTCTGTACTGTCACGAGCATCCCTGGGGCGCATATCCGAAATCATTGACGAACATCCCGCTCTTCATGACAATAAAGCCGGCTATGCTGCACCACTAAATGGTTCAATTGAATTTCGTGATGTCTCCTTTGCCTATGATGAACTTTCGCAAAATCTAGTATTATCCCATATCAACCTGAACATAAAAGCCGGTGAAACGATTGGTATCATTGGCGGCACAGGCTCAGGCAAAAGCACCTTGGTCCAGCTAATTCCCCGTCTTTATGAAACCAGCACTGGACAAGTCTTCGTTGATGGTAAAGATGTAAAAAAATATCGTCTGCCAGCACTGCGTGATACCGTGGCGATGGTTCTGCAAAAAAACCTTGTGTTTTCAGGTACTATTCGCGAAAATCTTTGTTGGGGTAAAAAAGATGCTACCGAAGCCGAAATGATTGCTGCCTGCAAAGCAGCCCAAGCGCATGACTTTATTATGCAATGGCCTGAAGGCTATGATACCAATTTAGGTCAAAATGGTGTAAATGTCTCCGGTGGTCAAAAACAAAGACTTTGTATTGCCAGAGCACTTTTGAAAAGACCAAGAATCATTATTTTTGATGACTCAACGAGTGCCATTGATACAGCAACCGAAAACAAGCTCCGTAAAGCGTTAAAAGAACAAGTGCAAAATGCAACAATGATCATCATCGCACAAAGAATATCATCTTTAAGCGATGCAGATCGAATTATTGTTATGGACGATGGTAAAATTGATGCCTTTGGTTCACACCAAGAACTTCTGCAAACGAATAAAATTTACCAAGAAGTGTATAAATCTCAGCAGAAAGGGGTGTCTTGATATGCCAAAGCCAAAAGCAATGAATTTCCAGCATCCCATTGGTGAAAAGCCGAAAAACATCTGGCCAACCATTCGCCGTATCTTTTTTTATATGAGGGAAGATACATTTCTCTTTTGCTTTATATTTGCTGCCATTGTTTGCAGCAGCGCCGCCCAAGTCATTGGAGCCGCTTTACTTCAATATATCATTGATGATTTCATTTTGCCACTTGCGCAAAATTATAATGAAGATCTACAACAAGGTTTCATTAAAATATTGTTCTATATGGGAATCATTTATTGCCTCGGTGCAGCCGCATCTTACACCTATATGCGGCTGATGCTGTTATTATCAACAAAAACATTATATAAGATACGCCAGGACTTATTCCATAAAATGGAGGCATTGTCGATACATTATTTCGACCAGCATACACATGGTGAATTGATGAGTCTATACACCAATGATACCGATACCCTGCGCGAAATGCTTTCCAATAGTGTTGCAAATTTTGTAGCAGCATCATTGCTTCTGCTTGGCGTATTTTCCACAATGCTTGTCTTTAGCTGGCAACTCACCGTGCTCGTTATACTCCAGCTTTTTCTCATTTTTTATTGTATGAAGAAGATAGGTGGCAAAAGCCGCTTATATTTTAAACAGCAGCAGAATGCTTTGGGACAGCTCAACGGTTTCATTGAAGAAATTATCGATGGTCAAAAAGTTGTAAAGGTTTTTTGTCATGAAGAACATGCTTTGACTGATTTTAGCAAATTAAATGAAGACCTATGTCGCGTAAGTACAAATGCAAATATCTTTTCTAATATACTCATGCCCATCATGTCTAATATTGCGAATATCCACTATGCACTTACGACCATTCTTGGCAGTATCTTAGCGATTTATGGAATTTTGTCGGTTGGTACGGTTATAGCATTCTTACAGCTCACCCGTAATTTTTCTATGCCAATCACACGTATTTCACAACAATTCAATACGATGCTAAGTGCTTTGGCTGGTGCCGAAAGAATTTTCCGTCTAATTGATGAACCACCAGAAGAAGATCAAGGCTCCATTACCTTGACAACGAGTGATGACAAAAGAAATACAATCAATGGAGATACGACTTGTGACTTAAGTCTTTTTAGCTGGAAAATCCCTCATAAAGATGGAACTTTGACCTATCACCCCCTCACCGGTCACATCGAATTCAAAAACGTTTTTTTTGGCTATAAAACCAATCAACCCGTTTTAAAAGGAATCAGTTTGCAAGCTGTACGTGGACAAAAAATTGCTTTTGTCGGTTCAACTGGAGCTGGTAAAACAACAATTACCAATCTAATCAACCGCTTTTATGATATAGCAGAGGGTACGATTTTATATGATGGAATTCCCATCAAAAAAATCAGTAAGACTTCTCTTAGGCAATCGTTATCGATGGTTTTGCAAGATACCCACCTTTTTACAGGAACGGTTATGGACAACATTCGTTACGGCTGCCTCTCGGCAAGTGATAAAGCTGTTATCCATGCGGCAAAGCTCGCCAATGCAGACACCTTTATAAGGCATCTGCCGCAAGGTTATGAAACTGATTTAACTGCCGATGGCATCAATCTTTCGCAAGGTCAACGGCAACTGATTGCAATTGCCCGCGCGGCAGTAGCCAATACACCTGTATTGATTTTTGATGAAGCAACCTCCTCAATTGATACAAGAACCGAAGCATTGATTGATGAGGGTATGAAAAGTCTCATGCAGGGGAAAACCGTCTTTATCATCGCCCATCGTTTGTCGACTGTTAAAAATGCGGATATGATTATGGTTTTAGAACAAGGTACAATCATTGAACGTGGCAGTCACGATGAACTTATCGAAAAAAAGGGCAAATATTATCAGCTCTATACCGGCATGTTTGAATTATCCTAAAAAACAGGTCCAGCTCAGTTGAGTTGGACCTGTTTTTTAATTGTATTGGTTTTCGTATTCAATATAACGAATTTCTTTTATTTTATTCTTTGCATCTACCATCACAACTAGTGGTTGGTATACCTCTGCTTCTTCTTGATGCATAAAAACATAAGCCATGATAATTACAATATCATTTGGTTGAACCAGGCGAGCCGCCGCACCATTGAGACAGATAACACCTGAACCTGCTTTGCCTGGTATAACATACGTTTCCAGCCTTGTACCATTATTGTTATTGACAACCTGCACTCTTTCATTTGGCAAAATATGTGCTGCTTTCATAAGATCGCTGTCAATCGTAATACTCCCCATATATTGTAAATTTGCTTCTGTTACAACCGCGCAATGAATCTTTGATTTCAGTAAATTTAACAGCATCGTGTTCAACCTCCAAAAACAATATTATCAATCAATCTTGTTTGCCCGAATTTCACAGCAACTGCTAACAAAACCATTTGATCCACCATTTCTATTTTTTCTAATGCTGGGAAAGAATACAGCTCAACATAATCAAGCTTAGCTAATGGTTCACTCATGATAGAATCAGCCGTAAGTTTTTTTAATGCTTCGACATTGGTTTCGCCTGCCAAATAGTTTCTTTTCGCTTTTTTCAGGCTAACTGATAAGATATAAGCTGCTTTTTTTTCAGTTTCTGACAGATAGGTATTCCGTGAACTAAGCGCTAACCCATCTTTATCGCGAACAATCGGCACCACTTGAATCACAACATTCATATTGAGATCTTGAACAAATTGTTTAATAACAACAACCTGCTGGGCATCTTTTTGACCAAAAAAGACCTGATCTGCTTCGGTTATATGAATGAGTTTTGTCACAACGGTTGCCACGCCGCGAAAGTGACCTGGTCTAGAAGCACCACAAAGTTTATCTGTTTTACTTCCATCAACCATAATATATGTATTAAACCCTTGCGGATACATTTCTAACGGTTCTGGATGAAATACAGCATCAACACGTTCACTCTCCAGTTTTACACAATCACTTTCAAAGACACGTGGGTAGGTCGTAAAATCTTCATTCGTTCCAAACTGGATCGGATTCACAAAAATACTGGCAATGACGATATCGCATTTTTGTTTAGCCGCATGCATCAAAGCTAAATGCCCCTCATGCAAAGCTCCCATGGTTGGAACCAAACCAATTGTCTTCCCTTGGCGACGTATTATTTGAATATAGTTTTTAACATCGGCTATCGTACGCAATATTTTAATATTCATGGATTACACCCCTATTTTATAGTTAATGAACATTCAATATAATTTTCCAATAATTTCGTCTGAAATTTTAAAGGTATGCTGCTCGGCGGGAAATTGTCTGCTTGTCACGTGCTGTTTATAGTCAGCAACAGCTGTCAGCACTAGTGTATTCATATCCGTAAATTTATGAACGAATTTCGGTGAAAAACCACTTGATAAGCCGATCATATCATTCACGACCAAAACCTGACCATCGCAAGCATTGCCCGCACCGATTCCAATCGTCGGCACCGAAATCGCAGCTGTTATCGTACCAGCAAGCTTCGCTGGCACACATTCCAGCACAATTGCCGAAACGCCCGCTTGAGCTAAAGCCTTTGCATCATCCATCAGCTTTTGGGCTGCCATTTGATCTTTCCCCTGAACTTTGTAGCCGCCAAGCTGATTGACTGATTGCGGCGTAAGTCCCAAATGACCAATAACAGGAATACCGGCTGCTAGTATTTTTTTCACAGCAGCCAAAATTTCAATCCCACCTTCTAATTTCACAGCCTGTGCCTGAGTTTCTTTCATAATGCGTCCAGCATTGCTTACGGCATCTTCTGCTGAAATTTGATATGACATAAATGGCATATCAATGACCACCATGGAATATTGGGCACCACGGCATACCGCTCGACCATGATGGATCATATCTTCTACCGTAACCGGTATTGTCGAATCATATCCTAAAATAACATTTCCCAGAGAATCTCCCACCAGGATCATATCGATCTTCGCACAATCAAGCAAAGACGCCATCGTATAATCATAGGCTGTAAGCATTGTAATCGGTGTTTTTGTTTCTTTCCTCTCTCTTAATGTCGCTACTGTTACCCGTGTGTTTTGCATTTTGTACCTCCAAAAATAATTTTTGGCAAAATAAAAGCCTTCCAACCAAATCCAGCTGAAAGGCGCACTTATCCATAACGATTCTTATGACCATTACCTTTCTGTCTCAGTCTTCACTAGATCTAAGCAGATAAAACTACTATTCTTTTTTGCTTTGCATGTAAAAGTATAACTCGATCATACGATGTTATCTATGCATTTGCCATAAACCGAATCTTATCACACTGCAAAAAAAAATGCAAATCACGGCAGTAAAAAACAGACGAAACATGTTGCTTCGCCTGTTTTATATTAAATCGGTATATGATTATGAACTTTATGCTGATGTCCTATATAGTGGTAATATACGACCAGCCCAATTAAAAACAACATGGGTCCTGTGAACAGAAAAACATATTGTATGCCTATAACAGCACTAATGAAACTTCCCACTAATGGACCTACCATTGCACCCGATTGATTCGCCGCGGTAGCTAAACCAAACACCCGACCACGAAAATCAGCATTTGTCGATTTGACAAGCGTCGCGCTGACCGCTGGATTAGCACCGACAAAAAACAGACCAAACAAAAATTGAAAAACCCCAAACCCGACAACAGTTGCCGGAAAATATTGCAAAAAGTTGAAAACGCCTGCACCACAAAAAGCCAAGACCATCACAAAAAAATAACCTTTGCGCTGACCAAAACTTCCCCAAAACGTCGTTGACAAAGCCCCGGCAATCCCGCCAAGACTAAAAACAATACCAGATGTCAGTATGACACCATCCATTGAACCTTGCAGCTGCGCTATATATAAACTAATAACAGGTTGAATAACCATATTGGCAAAACTAATAATAAAGGAAAGTGCCAACATTTCAACTAACCTGCGATTGTGATATGCATATTTCAAGTCATCTAAAATTCCTTCATCGGCCTGCTTTGTATCCACACGTTCCACATGTTCAGGTTCTTTAACCAAAAAAGCCACCAGTAAAGTAACTAAAAACAACAAAATCCCGGCTAAAATAAAGGATGACCGCATGCCTACTACATGTGCTATGGCCCCACCCAAAAGCGGACCTAAAACCGTTCCGATAATCTGTCCCGTCTGGATTACGCCAAGACTATACCCAAGTTTATTTTGCGGCACACTCATCGAAACAATTGCCAAACTTGCTGGTAAAAAGCCATTCGCAAAACCTTGCAAAACACGAATGCCAAATAATTGCTGTGGACTTGTAACAAAAGCACCCATCAAATACACTAACCCTAAACAAAATCCAGCCCGAATCAGCATTGGCCTTTTGCCTTTTTTATCTGCCATTTTCCCCCAAATCGGCGCCATAATTGCTGCGACCAAAAATGTCACAGAAAATACAACCCCCGACCACATAGCAACATCACTTTCCACGACGCCGATTTCCAATAGATACATCGGTAAAAACGGTATCAGCATCGTATAGCTTGCTGATGTACAGGCCACACTAAACCCAAGGACAAAAAGATTTCTTTTCCAATTCATTCATTTCACCTAACTTACGAAAAAATAGTCTTTGGTAAGACCTCATCTTCTCTGCTTCAATTGCTGCTATCACTAGCGCAAGTATTTATATGTACTTTTGTTAAGTCCATATCTCTATATCATACCACTTTTCCTGCTGCAAATATAGATTATGCCAACAAAATATTCTAAGACAAAAGCATTCGCTGCCGAACATATTTATTTATTTTAACTTTAATACAGGAATCAAAGAATGAAATGTCTAATATTAAGTGGTTGTAAGGGATAAACTATACGCTCTGCAGAAAGAGGCCGCTGACATGATCCAACTAGAAAATTTAACTACTGAAAGCAGAAATAATGCCAGTGCATTTATTGATCAAACAACAACAATTGAACTTGTGCATTTAATGAATGAAGAGGACAAAAAAGTCCCGCAGGCAATTGAATCTATTTTGCCGCAAATTGCTGCTTCCATTGATCTCATTAGTAATCGTCTCCAAAAAGGCGGTCGTCTATTTTATATTGGCGCCGGAACATCCGGCCGTCTTGGTATCTTGGATGCCTCGGAATGTCCACCAACCTATGGCATCGAACCGGAGCTGATACAGGGAATCATCGCTGGGGGGCCTGCCGCGGTTTTTAAGTCACAAGAAGGGGCGGAAGATTCGCCGGAACTTGCCGCACACGATTTAAAAGAAAAAAAATTGCAATCACTGGATACGGTTGTTGGTCTTGCCGCATCGGGTCGAACACCTTATGTTCTGGGCGGACTAAACTTTGCAAAATCTATTGGAGCTGCTACCATTGCTATTACCTGCAATCAAAATTCGCCCATAGCTGAGATTGCTGATATTGCCTTGACTGCCGTTGTCGGGCCAGAACTCATTACCGGATCAACGCGCATGAAAGCCGGTACAGCACAAAAACTCATTTTAAATATGTTATCCACTGGCTGTATGATCCGCCTTGGCAAAGTTTATGGCAATCTTATGGTTGATGTAAAATCATCCAACTTAAAACTTGAAGAACGCGCCCGTCATATTGTTATGGAAGCAACTGGCGTAACCAGACAAGAAAGCATCGCCTGCCTCGCCCAAACAAATGGTCAGGTTAAACTTGCCATCTTCATGATTTTAAGTTCATTAGATTTAGACGCAGCCACAAAAATTCTTGATGAACATCAAGGTTTTATTCACAAGGCACTACAATCTTTACAATAGTTTCATTCATTTTTACTACACAGGAGGTTTCATTTTGACACATCAAGAAATCGCTGCTGCAATTTATCAGCTCGTTGGCCCGAAAGCCAATATCTTGTCTGCCGAAAATTGTATGACGCGTCTGCGCCTTATATTGAAAGACAACACTAAAATTGAGCTAAACTCATTGCAACAGATTGCTGGTGTACTTGGTATCAATGAATCCGGTCAGGAACTGCAAATTATCCTTGGACCAGGCAAAGTTACAAAAGTCAAAGAAGCCTTTGATATGATTCTACATACCCCAACGCCAAAACAAGTGAACAACAATATGGTCTCATCCGTGCAAGACCAATCTTGTATAAATATGGATGCTGGTGAGATTTTGCATCAGAAAATCCGGCAGAAAAATTCTACGCCGTTTAAACTTTTCTTAAAAAAAATTTCCAGTATCTTTCTTCCTTTAATTCCCGCGTTTATTGCTTGCGGCTTGATTACCGGCCTTTTAAATATTGCACTTAAACTTATGCCAGGCATAGAGCAGACCGCTGCCGTTCAAATTTTAAAAATTGCTGGCAATGCTGTCTTTTGGGGCATAAATTTATTTGTCGGTGTCAATGCGGCGAAAGAATTCGGTGCCTCACCTATGATTGGGGGGACGATGGCAGCTATTATTACGCACCCCGGTCTCAGCCAAATTACACTGTTCGGACAAGATCTCCTGCCCGGACGAGGCGGTATTATTGCCGTCTTGCTGGTTACTGCTTTTTCCTCGTGGCTGGAACAAAAAATACGCCCCCGCGTCCCTGAACTCTTAGAACTTTTTTTAACGCCGCTGCTCGTAATTTTAATTTCAACCTTTGCGGCTATCTTATTTTTGCAGCCACTTGGGGGCATCATTTCTGAAGCCATTGGGTTTGCTGCTACAAATGCCATTGAGCAGGGTGGTGCTTTTACCGGCTTCATCCTGGGCGGTGCTTTTTTACCACTTGTTATGACCGGTCTGCACCAAGGTTTAACCCCCATCCATGCGGAACTTTTAGCGCGCAGCGGTGTAACCATCTTACTGCCAGTTCTGGCGATGGCTGGTGCAGGCCAGGTCGGAGCATCCCTTGCCGTCTACGCTAAAACAAAAAATTCTCGCTTAAAAAAAACGATTGTCTCAGCCCTGCCTGTTGGAATCATGGGTATCGGTGAACCATTGATTTACGGTGTAACACTGCCGCTGGGCAAACCATTTATTGGTGCCTGCTTCGGTGGAGCGTTTGGCGGAGCGATTCAAGCCTTTAATGTAGTGGGCGCTACCTCAATTGGACTATCAGGACTTCCCCTTGCCGCAAGTACAGACCATATTTTATTTTATCTCGTAGGACTTATAACAGCCTACAGTGTCGGTTTTATTGCAACCTGGATCATAGGCTTTCAAGATCCTGAACTTTAAAGATACCATGTACGCTTGCTTTAAATTTATGCAAAAACTAAATAAAAAAAAGGAGCGAATGCAAATGAAAACGGGCATTGCAATCTATCTCGGATTGGATAATACGTTCGAAGAAAATATCCAATTGATCGAAACAGCTGCTAAATATGGAGTGCAGCGAATTTTTACCTCCCTGCACATTCCTGAAACAGATAAAAGCAGTCTAAAAAAGCAAATTTCTGAAGTTTTAAATATCGCTAAAAAAAACAATATGGAAGTCATAAGTGATATTTCTCCCGCCACATTAGAAATACTTGGAATTGAAAAATTTAATTTATCCGCATTTCAATTTCTCGGAATCCAAACCTTACGCCTAGATTATGGTTATGATGCCGAACAAATCACAAAATTCAGCCATAATACGAAAAAAATTCGAATTCAACTCAATGCCTCCACGATTACAGCACGTTTACTTATGGAACTAATGAAACTGGGTGCGAATTTTGCCAATATTGATTCACTACACAATTTCTATCCGCGCGAAGGAACAGGCATCAGCGAAGAAACTTTGGTACGAAAGAACTCTTTGCTTCACAAAGCCGGCATTCGAGTGGGTGCCTTTATTCCCAGCCAGCATCGCCGCCGATCACCTTTGAAAGCTGGACTTCCTACCCTTGAAATGCATCGACATAATGACGTAAGTCTTGCCGCACGGCATTTAGCCGCTATCGGGATAGATTCTATTTTCATTGGTGATTCCCTTCCCTCTATAGAAGAGCTTGAAACGCTGAGCCAGATTAAAGAAAACGAAATTGAAGTCAAAGCACAGCTGTTATCTTCTGATGAATTCACACGCAACCTATTGTCTCACACCTTTACCGCCAGAGTAGATGAAGCCCGTGATGCGGTTCGCGCTCAAGAAAGTCGTAGTTTACTAAATGGAACCTGTATAAAATCAGCCAATACCAAAGTACGTTCCTATGGAAGTATCACCCTCGATAATGAAGATTATCTACGTTATATGGGAGAACTTCAAATCATCAAAATGCCGCAGCCAGCTGATAAACGAGTCAATGTTGTCGGTAAAGTTTTAAATAATGAAGAATTTTTATTGAACTATATTATACCGGGGAAAAAATTCTCTTTTATATTTGAATAGACAGTATACGAAAAACAGCAATTCGTACCAGATGATCTGGCACAAATTGCTGTTTTTTAGTATTCAATTATAAATGCCCGCCTAACTGAGACAAGAATATTTATGGATCATTGCAATAATTGTGAAAGTGAAAATAAAATCAGCCCAATCAGTGCTCCCACTATCGAACCATTCATGCGTATCCATAATAAATCTGTTTCCACTTTACTATATACCAGCTGATTCATTTGGGCATCACTCATCGCCGAAAGAGCCTCTTTGACAATTGACCCAATCATAAGCTGTGCCTGTAAAACACTCCGTCCCATCATATCATATAAGAATTGATAAATTGTGTGCTGAATTTTTTCATCTGTCTTAAGTAAAACTAACCCACGATCAATCCCCGCTAAAATAATATGTGCTACCGGTGTTTGCAAAGCCAATAGATTGCTTGGTCCTCCCTCTTCATTTTCTCGTTTAAAATATTGTAAAACAAGTTTTAAACATTCGCTTAACTGTTCTTTAATCATTACAGATTCAACAATTTCACCTTGCCATTTCAGGACTAAGGTCTGCCAAGACTCATCTTTTATAATCCGGTTTATAGCAGTATAAATTTGATCCAATAACTGCCGTCTAAGTGGATGGTCTTTTTGCAGCAAATCTGTTGTTAAATTAAGAATTTGCTGTTGCAATACGGAAGCTGCCTCAGCAAAATTAAGAACATTGCTCAGCTGAGCTGCTGTTGTAAGGAAGGCCACAAAAATATTTTTATTTTTTTCTTCACTATAGGTTTGTATACTTTCTTGAATGGCTAATTTTGTTTCCTCTTGTGAAATCTTTCGCCTTATTTCTTCAATCAGATACGAAAACAGTTCTTCATTTTTTTCTTTTTCTACAAACCATGTTTTCAAATCAGCATAAATTTTTTCCTGCGGCACTATAGAAAGCTTCTTTTTTATTTCAGCTTCTACAATACCAGCTGTTTTTTGTATGTCGACTTGCTTAAGAGCATTCTCAAGATACTGCAAAATAATCCCAGACAAAAATTCCTTCATTTGATTTTTTTCCAGCCACTCCACGAATAACTGTAAAAGATTCAATTTACGAATACGAAACAATAACTTTTTTTTTGAAAAGAATTCTTGCTGAACCATATTGACACATGAATTCGTAAAAGCTTGCCGTTTTCGTGACAAAATTGCTGTATGATAAGGAAATCCTAATGGTTTGCGAAAGAGTGCTGTCACGGCAAACCAATCAGCCACGCCACCAACAAGGGCGGCCTCTGTGCAAAACAAAAAACCTTTTATATATAAGTTCTCAGGATATTGCAGTTTTAACAGCAAGGCTATAATAAAAAGAGCAGTCACAACGGCAAGGAGTTTATCTGCCTTATTCCAGTTCTTCATCAGCCCCACATCCTTTCCGCTAAAAACACAACCGTATACAAAACCATTCCGACCACAGCACCAACTAAAGATCCATTAATCCGAATCATTTGCAAATCATCCGCTATTTTCGTTTCAACCAATTCCACTAAAGCAGTATCCGAAAGTTCATTAAGACGATCTTGAATCAATTGCGTAATAACACTATGCTGCTCACGAATAAACAAATTTAAATTTAATTTTATCTTTTGGTCCACAAGCTTTTGCAAATTCTGATTTGCTTTGAATTGATTGATTTGTTCATCAATCAAACGATCTATGGAACTTTCCAAGACCGATGACATTTTAGCCTGTTCTCGTTTAATTTTACCGTTAATATAGTCCGTTATTTTCCGTGCAACTTGCAGTTTATCATGAATGATTTGTTTTTCCAACGTACTGATTTTAGTCTGATACTCCACCTTTTCACCTAAATCACAAATCTGTTGACTCAACCATGTTTGTAGTTTCAGTCGCAGTGGATGTTGTGTATTTTTGAGGTTTTTTACATATTCCCCTAATTCCGTCTCAACAATTTGTGCCAAACGTTCCGGTGATAAATCCAATACAAAGCCAACCATTTTTCGTCCGGTAGAATTTTTCTCATAATTATCTTTCATTGCTGCCATACTGTTTACCAAAAGCTTATGGGTTGTCTCGTCCAATAAAAGAGCATCACATTCATCAAAGAAAAAATCCATGGCTTCATTTCCATATTTATTATGAAGCGACTCTTGCATGATGGCAATGAGAACTGGTGCCAAATGAAATTCTTTTAAAGCACTCTTAACAACATTTTCTATTGTTTGACCAATCTCTACTGTATCTAATTCGGTAAAAATAGCATAAACCAATTGATTGATAACCCGCTTTACTTTCTCTTTGCCATCATGCTCTTCCAGATACATAATAAACATTTTTGCCATATCATATTGGTAGACGATCTTCATAATGTTTTCCGTATTTAGCAAATCACGTCCGGTAAATTCAATGATCTCATTGATAATACGCTGCCTATTTCGCGGCAATACTGCTGTGCGATAAGAAATTCCCAAAGGCTTACGAAAAATTGCTGTAACCGCAAACCAATCTGCCAGCCCACCGATCACAGCTGCTAAACAACCATTATTTAAAAGACCGCCAGCAAAACCAGCCGTATATGGATACGTAAACAAAAAACCGACAATACTTAAAGCTAAGGCGCCTGCCGCTTTATATTTGGGTTGAATCATGGTGCCACTTCCCACTCTTATATTTTCCATGTAAATAGTAACATTTCGCGTTATAGATCAATTTATCCTTTATAACGAACGATAAACTTCATTTGGGCAAAAAAAATCGGCAGATATAGTCTGTCGATTTAGTACGAAAACTTATTTACTCTCAATTTTTTGAAATTGATCTGGATGTTTATTAATATAGCTTAAACATTTATCAACCGATGTATCTTTAGTATAGACTACCCAATCTAGATTTTTTTGCTGAGCAATAGCTTTTTTGCTTTTCGTGTCAATTGTCGTAACCTCTATAAAGCGAAATTTCATTTCTTCTGGAATCGCTACGATATGCGAATATATAAATCGATTGTCTTTCTCCACCTCTATTGAAGCTAAAAATTCAATTGTCTTCTGACCGTTTAATTCTGAATAACTAACTTTTGGTGCAACACTCATTATAGCCCCGTTCGCATTTTCGATTTTGATAAAAGGTTTGCCATCGCACTGTGCCTGCATGGCAAAAACACTACCAACAGACAAAACCATTAAAATAGCCGCCATAGCTAAAATTCGTCGCAATTTCATAGAACATACCACCCTTATTTTGATTTGTATCAATACAACTTTCTGCTCTTTATATAGTAGTATAATCTTCTTTTCTAGGAATTGCATTTTAATTCAAAAACATTTCTCTTTCTAAAGCCAAAACTGTCTCCAATCTACAAAAAGCAGACAGATTTATCTGCCTGCAAAAATTCACTCTTTATAAAGTATTTTTTCTACCCGCGGGGCTCTAAACCTTGCCACTTTAAGTATTCCATTTCCTAAAAGCGGTCTGAGATAATCACGAAAAGCGGTCGTTACATTATTACCGCTATCATTAATAAACTCATCCGGCATTTTTTTAGTCAAACCGGCAACAGCCGCAAAAGGAACTAAATCATATTGTACTGCATAATTGCCAATCCTGCGGATTGAAACCGATCCGTCTTTTTCTTGTAATACCGAAAACTGTACCGCTTTTTCACCTACTTCACGAGCTTCTTTACAGTCTGTATCAGATAAACAGCCCAAAAAGCAGCGTTGAATGTAGCCAAATGTATCTGCACGAACACGTCTGATTTTCAGCTTATTTTTAAGTTTATCCGCTAAGAGTTTTCCGAGAGCACCATTACCCGAAATATTTGTATTGCCATGAGCATCTTTTTCCAATTCTTCTAAATATTTCGTCACAATTGGTACACCATTTGCATCAGCGATTCCTTCTGATACAGCAATGACGCAGCGTCCATAGCGATCATAAACTTCCTGTACATCCTTATAAAAAGTATCTAACTCAAATGGTCTTTCCGGTAAATAAATAAGATGCGGACCATCATCTTCATATTGCTTGGCCGCACTGGCTGCGGCTGCCAAAAATCCCGCGTTACGCCCCATGATAATTCCAATATAAATTCCGCCCAAAGCTCGCATATCAAGATTTGTCCCTGAAAAAGCCTGCATCACAAAGCGGGCTGCTGATCCATAACCTGGTGTATGATCATTTGTGCACAAATCATTATCAATCGTTTTCGGCACGTGAATGACTCGCATCCTATACCCTTCGGCCTTAGCATATTCATCCACGATTCGTGCCGTATCAGATGAATCATTTCCGCCTATATAAAAAAAATAACGGATTTCATGTGCTTTTAAAACCTTAAAAATTTCGCAGCAATAGTCTTTATCTGGCTTGACCCGTGTTGCCAGTAATGCCGATGATGGTGTATGAGCCACATCATCAAGATTTCGACGAGTCTCCTGTGTCAAATCAATAAAATCTTCATGGATAATTCCTTCGACGCCATGAAGTGCACCATAAATCCGTGTAATTTCAGGATATTTTTTTGCTTCTTCAATGATTCCAACTAAACTTTGATTGATTACTGATGTCGGCCCGCCCCCTTGGGCAATAACCGCCTTACCTATTAACGACAAAATGATCCCCCTTAATCTTCGATAAACTTTACTTATATATTATAGCGGTTTCTCCTTATACTTACCAGTCTTAAAAGTTTTTCTACTTTTCGAGAAACTTTTACCAACGAAACTCTTTTATTCCCACAAAAAATAATACGAAAAACCTCTGATTATTATACCATAAATCGTAAATCGTCCCCCAAAAAGAAGTACTACAAAATCATTTCGATTTTGTAGTACTTCAAATGGACCAATCAAGGCCTATATAAATTTTTTTCTAGCCGATCGACACTTAACAATCCGCCATTGTTTTTCCTTCACCCAATAATGAATAAAAGTCAGTCGTAAATACACCCACAGCATTTGTTGTAGAGTCATGCTGTACGAGAGAACGAAGTACATCAGGAGCCGCTGTTATCGAACCAATCCCTGCTTTGCAAAGTTCTAAGACCTGCTGAGAATTTTTGAAACTGGCGGCTAAAACATCCGCTTGAAGATTATGCAGACGAAACATCGAATGAATTACTTTAGCGGTCTCAATTCCATTCGCACCAAGGTTATCAATGCGATTTACATAAGGTGCTGTATAGCGTGCCCCGGCTTTTGCCGCCATAAACGCCTGCATCGCAGTATAAATTGCTGTCGCAGTAATATTTGTAATGCCTTTTGCATGCATAGCTGCGATTGCTTTGAATCCCTCTGCTGTTACTGGAACTTTCACATAAGTGCCTTTGCCTAATTCATCCCAAATATGCTGCGCCTCTTTTAACATAGTTTCTTTTTTCAAAGACACCAATTGTACATGCAAATCTGCCTGCTGCGGAATTACCCGGCGAATTTCTTTTAAAACCTGCATCGGATTTTTACCGACTTTTTTTAAAATAGAGGGATTCGTCGTTACTCCATCATATGGATATTCATCATATAAAGCTTTGATTTCCTCAACATCTGCGTGATCGATTAATACTAACATGTAAACAACACTCCTATAGTTTTCTAACACTTTTGTTATTTTTATTGTTTTTTATCACTCATTATTACATTACCTGTAAAAGTCAAAGTTTGCAAGAAAATTTTCATAAATATGTCAAATCGCATCATAAGAAGTACGCGCAATAATTTCATCCTGCAGTTTCCCATCCAGTTCAGTGAAATATGCTGTATAGCCTGCAACACGCACGGTTAAGCTTCGATAGTTTTCAGGATTCGCTTGTGCGGCTAATAAATCCTCTCGATTTAAAACGTTGAATTGAATATGCGGAATTTCCAAATCAACAAACGCTCGTAAAAACGCTGCAAATTTATGAATTCCAGTTTCGGTAGCGAAAAAGTCCGGCAGAAATTTCATATTCAAAAGTCCGCCATTCGTCGTAAGATTATTATCCAACTCTGCCACCGACTTAAGTACTGCCGTCGGCCCCTTACTATCACGCCCATAAACCGGTGACATACCACCATCAGCAAGCGGTGTACCAGCATAACGTCCATCCGGTGAAGCACCCACATTTTCTCCCATCGGAACATGCGCTGAAACTGTATACATACCGGTATGATATTTACCACCACGATAATTCGTATAGACTTGCAATTGATTTCGAAAATACCTTGCCCATTTTGCACCAATTTTATCGACCCAGGCAACATCATTTCCATATTTATCCACTTTATTTAATAGCATAGCTCGCACGATATCATAACCAATAAAATTATTCTGCAGTGCTTTTAACAAGATTTCACGTGTAATCTTCTGTTCATCATAAACTAATTTTTTGATGGCGGCCAAACTATCAGCAAGATTGGCGACTTGGATCATTTGAATACCTGATAAATTATAATGAGCCCCACCGCTGGTCACATCTAAGCCTTTTTCCATACAATCCTGGATAACAGCTGATAAGAACGGCGATGGTAAAATATCCATATGTGCTTGTTCAACTTGTTCACAAGCTTGAATCATCTTAGCCAAAAAGAAATCAATTTGTTTGGCAAAAGCATTTTCCAATTGCTCGAAGGTTTCATACGTATCGAGTCCGCCAAAATCTTTGCCTAATCGTTTTTCGGTAAGCAGACAAACACCATGGTTTAGGGTAAGTTCTAAAGTCTTATTCAAATTAAACATAGCGGCATCACTCCAGCCGAGATTATTGCCTTGCGTTGTAATCTCAACACAGCCTACAATTGCATAATTCAGCGCATCTGCGGGCTCAATGCCTAGCTCTAGAATTCCCGGAACAATAGATTTATCATTGAAAAACTGTGGCATCCCACTGCCTTTCGCTACAACTCGAATACTCGCCTCCAAAAGTTCTGTTGAAGTGCCTTCATTAAGACGAACCGAAAGATTGGGTTGTGGTAAACCGATAAATTCTTGTGCTTTCAATAATAAATAAGAAAGTTCATTTTCAGTTGACTGCCCTTGTTCATCAAGTCCGCCAACCGCTATATTAAAACCAATCGGAAATCCGGCAAAATATTTAGCACTGTGGGCATTTCGCATATAAACGATTTCATTGAATTTAAGCCAGAGACATTCAATAATTTCCAATGCTTTTGCCGGAGTAAGCTTTCCGGCATCCAGATCAGCTTTATAAAAAGGATATAAGTATTGATCCACCCGCCCTGGCGAAAAAGAGGATGCATTCGATTCCATCTGTAATACAACAAATAAGAACCATAAAGACTGTACCGCTTCATGAAATGACTTTGGTGGTGATACGGATAAATTCCGGCAAATCCCCGCTACATCAATTAGATTCGCTTGCTCTGCTTCGTTTGTTGTTTGTGCTGCTGTCGTTAGTAAAAGATCATGATAGCGCATCATAAAAGCATGTACACCATCCATAACCAACATAACACTTTGATAAAAATTTTGTTTTGTCCCCGTGGTCTTTACATATTCGACTTCTGCCTGCCGCTTAAGTTCAGTCGGTCCCGTAAGCAGCCAAGTCTTACAGTCCGGACAGATATGCCCTTGTGCATGATCTTTCTGATTGATTTTTACGACCGAAGCAATTGCATCGATTTCAGATCCATAACGTTTACGAATCACATCTTCTAAAGAACGATTCTCCCAGTATGGCTTAACCTGCTGGCGAAACAACAAAATATCTTCGTCATGTACATAAAATTTATCCTGTGGACGCACTGGTAATGTTTCAAATTCGCGATCAACCCATGAACTGCCACTTTCCGGAAAAACAACCCCCGCCCGAACACCTTTCGTACGATTCCCGACAATAAGCTCTTCTTTATCCACACCAATTTCCATTTTCAGCAAAGCATTTTTCAAGGCCAGTGCCCGCTTAATAATTACTGGTTCCTGTTCGTTTTCTTGATAAGTCTGCGTGATAATAAGGGCCTGCTCGATCGATGCATAACGAGGCTCAGCAAGCATTTTATTTTTCAGACGCAGTACTCTTTCACTTGCAGCATATGCTTCCATTTTATCCCTCCAACTATGCTTAGCTATTATTGTTTATCACTGTTTATTGTTTTATCTTATTTTAAGTCTTTCTTTCGTTATTTGCAAGAAAAAAATCGGTTAAAATAATACTCAGTTCACTATTGAAAATCATTATCATCTGTGTTATATTATATTTACACCTTCTTATCGACCTCTCTAAAATATAATATACACAAACAAAGCGTCCTGTATCTTTACATAAAAGAATATAGGACGCTTTGCTTTGTTTTATTTCATAACAAATTTAAGATTTTTTAACATTTGATCACTATAAGGTGGCACCGTAAGTGGTAAATTTATTTTTGTTGTTTTAGTCAAAATTGATTTTTTATGCGAGAACGTAACAAAACTAGTTTTTCCATGATAAGCACCTAGTCCCGAACTCCCAACACCGCCAAAAGGAAGATTGGGATTTGCCAAATGCATAATTACATCATTGATACAAGCTCCACCAGATGATGTTTCCTGTAATACTTTCTCTTTATTTTTCTCATTTTCAGTAAATAAATAGAGCGCAAGCGGTTTCGGGCGTCGTTTGATTTCTTTAATAGCCTGATTTAAGTCACGATATGTTAAAACTGGTAACACCGGACCAAAAATTTCTTCGGTCATAGTCGCCGGATGCTCAAAGTCTGCATCAATCAGCGTTGGTTCAATGTACCTTTCTATTTCATCCGTATCACCGCCATACAAAATATGTTCTCTGTCATGATCAATCATCCCTTTGATCCGCGCAAAATGGCGGGCATTAATGATTCGTCCAAAGGATTGACTTATCTTACTATCCGCACCAAAATATTCTTTAATCGCAGCAATCATTTCTACAAGCAAGTCATCTTTAACGGCAGCATGCACCATAAGATAATCCGGTGCTACACAAGTTTGCCCTGCATTCATGGTTTTACCCCATATAATACGTTTAGCCGCTACCTTCAAATTAGCACTCTCGTCAACAATCACTGGTGATTTTCCTCCCAGTTCTAAGGTAACCGGCACTAAATGCTCTGCGGCAGCTCTCATAACAATTTTCCCCACTGGCACACTGCCTGTAAAAAAAATATAATCAAACGGCAGAGCTAACAAAGCTGTATTCGTATCGACTGAACCTTCAACCGCACAAATGTAATTGGGATCAAAAAATTCCGTAATCATGGCTGTTACAACAGCAGCTGTATGTGGTGCCAATTCCGATGGCTTCACTACTGCACAATTTCCAGCCGTCATTGCGCCAATCAGTGGCTCAATTAATAGTTGAAATGGATAATTATAGGGTCCAATAATAAGAACCGATCCATAGGGTTCGCTTATAATATAACCTTTTGCCGGATACATTATCAATGGTGTATTAACTTTTTCAGGCTTAGCCCATTCTTTTACATTTTCCATCATTTCATCAATACTGCCAAGCACAAAACCAATTTCCGTTAAATATGATTCAAATGGATGTTTTCCTAAATCAAGCTGTAAAGCTTCTTCAAGCTTACTTTCATATTGCGAAATGCCATTACGCAATATCTGTAGCTGTTGGATTCGAAAATCGATATCTTTGGTCGCCTGGCTGTCAAAAAAAGCCTGTTGTTTTGCCAAAATTTGTTCAGCCTCACTTGCTGTCATTTCTTTATATTCCATTACGTTTCCACCTCACTGTTATTTTATAATTTTTCATTGTCCAAAATATTCACTCAATGATATTTATATATAATGTGCATTAAAGAAAGTTAACCTATTAGGCTGTCAGGAATTGGGTATAGGACATCGTTTACTTCCTCCGTAATGCGACTCAACCTAATAACCCGCTTTCTGACAATTTCCATATAGAATATTTAATGCAACTTAATATAGCATTGATTTTTTTCATTTTTTGGTTTCAACATCTTTTATATACTTTTCTAAGGAAATTTTCCCTTCGTCTTCCCACCATGTTTCATAATCTACATGAGATGCACCCACATTTGTATTGCGGCATGACTCCATCAATTTACTAAAATGTGTTTTACAGCGAGCTGCTTCTTGATCTGGTTGTTTATGATAATTATGATGTCCGCCAAAAAGTAAACGCAGCATAATTACAAGCCCAACGGATTGCCAATACGTAATTGTATGAAATCCAAATAAAACGGGTACAATCGGATTCCATAAAAGCATGACAAAAAAACCAAAAATCAAACCTAGAGTAAGGGTTAAAATTAAACCCAATAAAATTTGCACGAGGATATGTCTTGTTTTCGTCGTACAAAAATGACAATTCCATTGCATAAAAAAGCCTCCTACCAATCATTTATCTGAAAGCGCCTTACGAAGTACCTTTGCGGCGCGGCTTTTGCGCGACAACAAAGTCCCGATTGGTTCATTCCATTTTTCTGCTAATTCTTTAAATGTATAATCATCCAATTCCGTAGCCACCCAGACAGCACGCTGTTTAGGTTCTAACTGTAATAACGCTGCCTTAAATTTAAGAATAAATTCTTTTTGTTCTAATTCCGCTTCCACATTGCCATTCTCATCGAGAAGCCGTTCTGCTTTAGAAATACCAGTCGTCTTATCTACTTCATCTAATGATAATACAGGTTTTGGTCTGCGAAAATAATCTTTTATTTTGTTTTTGACAGCCTGATATAAATAGGCTATTAAATTCTCCACTGGTTGATCTGCCAACACACGGTTATACACATTAAATACCACATCCGCCACAATATCTTCTGCATCCATCTCCGAAATATTGCTTACCCGGGATTGAACATAACGAATGAGTTTGTGTTGTTCTTGTCGAAAAACGTCCGTAAATTCATTTTTTTGTTCCTGCACAAACAACATTCCTCACCGCAATCTGCTCATATAAGGTCAGTCCTGCTTTCCAGCAAGCACTCGACAGCCATTTTAGCATTTGCTTTTTTAGATTTTACTAAGCAGATCTTGGCACACGTCTCCTTGCCTCTACTTAGCCGTCTTGCCTCTATCTCCCTTCATTATAAATCATCTTTTGTCGATTTACTATGCATTGTCAAAAGTAGTTGATATCTAGTAAGACGCACTACGCTTATTTTTATTGCCACAAGTGCATTTTATATATTCTGAGATTCAATTTCTGTTTTCTTTGGCAAAAAATAAGCAAAAACAAAGTTCAGCAGACTAATCACCAGCAGCAATAAAAAAACATAATGAACTGCCGAAAAAAGTGCTGTTTGGATTTGTTCTAAAGAAAGTCCATTTTCTGGCGATGCAAGATGATTTATATCAATAGAAAATTGTGCTTGGCCTCTAAAATAAGCATCTAATCTCATATTGATACAGGCTCCAAATAAACTAATTCCAATCGTCTGCGCCAAAGTTTTAATTAATGTATTAAACCCAATTGCCGCCCCGCGATTGGCATATCCTACTGAATCTTGAATCGTAAACATCAACGTATTCAATGTTCCACTAAAACCCATACCAAAAATAAAACCATAACAAGAAAGCATCCACAAAGAAGTTTCCGGACTTACCGTACAAAGTAAAGCCATACTTACGATAAGTAAAATACTAGCAACTAAAACTACACGCCTTGCTCCATAACGTTCCATTCCAGCCGCCAGCATCGTCGAACAATAAAACCAGGAAATTGACATAGATACCAATGTTATTCCTGCAATCGTCGCTGAATAGCCTAAAATCAGCTGAATATAAAAAGGCATATATACATTGATCGCAATGAGAAGCATTGATACTAAAAAAGTAACAATATTGATTAGAATCGTTGACTTTGTCAGAATCCACACCGGCACAATCGGCTCAACTGCATTTTTTTCGACAAAATAAAAAATAACAAAAATAAGCAATGAGCCAATACTATCGATCACTTGATACACGGCTTGCTGTTCAACCATAACACCATATAAAAATACACCAATTGCCCCCGACAGCAAGATTGTTCCGATATAATCAATGGACGGATTTTTATGTTCCACCGAATCATGCAGATACAAATTCAAACAAACTACACAAAACAAAGCAAACGGAATGTTGATAAAAAATATCCAGCGCCAGGATAATGCATCAATTAAGAATCCCCCTAAAACTGGACCTAAAAGTCCGGCTACACCCCAAACAGTACTGATCGCACCTTGTACGACGGACCGTTCTTTTAATGTGAAAATATCCCCGATAATCGTAAATGTTACTGTAAAAATTGCTCCGGCGCCCAGTCCCTGCAAGCCTCGATAGGCGGCTAACTGATACATCGTCTGCGCAAAACCGCAGCATAAACTTCCCACTAAAAAAATCAAAATCCCCAAGGAGAGGATTTTTTTGCGACCATATAAATCGGCTAATTTTCCATAAATTGGCGTTGAAATAGCCGATGTTAAAAGATAGAGGGAAAAAATCCAGCTAATTAATTCAAACCCTTGCAAATCTTTAACAATCACAGGTGCTGCTGCTGCAATAACCGTACTGTCAAACGCAGCTAAAAACATAGCCGTTAAAAGTGCCAATGTTATCTTTTGTTTCTTTTTATCCATAAAAGAACACCTCAGTCTCTATAATAATGCGGTTAAAAATCTACCATCAAGCTATAATAAAAAAGATATAGCAATATGGTCTATTATATAACGGAAATATAAAAAATACGAATCTTAACAGCAGTATACATTGACATACATCGATATGTTTGTTATAGTAAACACATTGATACACATCGATGTATTTATTAATAAATTCATCCTATGAAAGAGAGAGAGCACACCATGATAAAATCTTACAGCGAAACAGCGAAAAAATTCAAAGTACTTAGTGATCCCAACCGTTTGATGATTCTTGATATGATTTCCTGCTCAGAAATGTGCGCCTGTGATATTTTAGAAAAGCTTCAGATTTCACAATCAACATTATCGCATCACATGAAACAATTATTTGATTGTGGATTGATTGATATACGCCGCGATGGCAAATGGAGTTATTATTCACTCCACGAAACAGGTATCCAATATTTAGAATTCGACCTGCATAACTTAGCAACAAATACAAAAGATTGCATTTGCAAAATCGTACCAAACAAATAAAAGGAGAGATTTTTTATGGACAAATTACAAATTTTCGAACCAGCTATGTGCTGCTCAACTGGCCTTTGTGGTGTTTCTATCGATGCCGAATTGCTCAGGATTTCTACAGCATTAAATACTTTAAATGAAAATGGAATTCAGATTGGTCGATTTAATTTAAACAGTGCGCCGCAAGCTTTTATCGACAATAAAATCGTCAATGAATTCATCAACAGCCATGATTTAAAGGAGCTTCCTATTACACTACTCCATGATCGAATCGTAATTACCGGGCATTATCCCACAAATGAAGATTTAATAAAACTGCTTTCACTTCCAGAAACAATTGCCAGCCAATTGGCAAAACCCGCCAAAAAGCCTAGACAAAAACTAAAAAAACTCAGTGCTCAAGACTCGAAAGCAAAAGGAGAATAATGTAATGGAACTGTTCCAAATCAATAAAATAAATCTTACAAAATATCTTTTTTTCACGGGAAAGGGTGGTGTCGGGAAGACCTCAACAGCTTGTGCCACCGCCGTGACACTGGCCGACAAAGGGGAAAAGGTCCTCTTGATCAGCACAGATCCAGCTTCGAACCTGCAAGACGTATTTTCGATTACACTAAACAACAAAGGTACGATGATACCAGATGTTCCAAATCTTACTGTAATCAATTTAGATCCCATACAAGCAGCAGCAGAATACCGCGAAGCCGTTCTCGCACCATATCGCGGCAAGTTGCCTGAGCCGGTCATTCAAAATATGTCCGAACAATTATCTGGTTCCTGTACCGTGGAAATCGCAGCCTTTAATGAATTTTCTAAGTTCATTACCGATGAAACCTTAGAAAATTCCTATGATCATATTATTTTTGATACAGCACCAACCGGACATACTCTGCGGATGCTGCAATTACCTTCTGCGTGGAATAGCTTCATTAGTGAAAGTACACATGGTGCTTCCTGTCTTGGTCAGCTTTCAGGTCTTGAAAGCAAAAAAGCAGTGTATAAAAAAGCAGTAGATGCTCTAGCGAATGAAAACAAAACCTCTTTGCTTCTCATCACCAGACCAGAAACATCACCACTAAAAGAAGCGGCTCGAGCAGCGAGAGAACTTTCTGAGCTGGGAATTCAAAACCAAAAGCTCATTATCAATGGTCTGCTCATGGTTTATGATGATAGTATTTCAACTGGTCTTTACAAAAAACAACAGGCAGCTTTAAAACAGATGCCCTCAGCCCTTTTGGAAATGCCTCACTATAGCATACCACTTCGCGCTTATAACATCACTGGTCTAAAAAATGTTCGTGCCCTTTTAACCGAGGATTATGCCAGTCCTGCCAACACTCAGCTGCTAACCGACAATCCTTTGGCTTTATCTGATATTATTGACGATATTATCAAAACAAATAAAAAAGTCATTTTCACGATGGGTAAAGGCGGTGTTGGTAAAACAACAATGGCAGCTGCCATCGCTGTCGGCTTAGCAAAGAAAAATAAAAAAGTTCATCTGGCAACAACCGATCCCGCTGCTCATCTTAAATTTATTATCGATGAAAGTTATGGTATCACCATGAGTCAAATCGATGAACAAGCCGAATTAAGTAAATACCAACAGGAAGTGCTCTCAAAAGCCCGGGAAACGATGAATGAATCAGATATGGCCTATATAGAGGAAGACTTACGATCACCCTGCACGCAGGAAATTGCCGTCTTTCGTGCTTTTGCAGAAATCATCAACAAAGCCGATGAGCAAATTGTGGTCATTGATACCGCTCCAACAGGTCATACTTTACTCTTGCTTGATTCTACCGTTAATTATAACCATGAAATTGAACGCACGAATGGTATTATCCCGGAAGCCGTAAGAAACCTTTTACCGCGTCTGCGCAGCAACGAAACGGAAGTACTGATCACAACACTTGCTGAAGCAACACCTGTTTTTGAAGCACTACGTTTAGAAGAAGATTTAATACGGGCTAAAATCAAAATTGGCTGGTGGATTATCAATAATTCTCTCTATCAAACAAAAACTACAAATGCCTTACTCGCAGCCAAAGCAAGTAATGAAATCGAATGGATCAATAAAGTCAATACCCATACGAACGGGAAGTTCATTCTTATTGCCTGGCATCCAGAAGAAATACAGGGGAAAGCTTTACTAAAACTGTAAAATTCTATAAACATAAAAAATCACCAACACATCACAACTGATGTGTTGGTGATTTTTTACTGTTTGACACAAGGTTCCGGTTCAATAGGAAGTCTAAAAACAAAGGTACTTCCCCGGCCTAGGTTACTGTCAACCGCAATCGTGCCACCATGATATTCAATCATCCATTTCACCATGGCGAGTCCCAAGCCAGTTCCATGCTCATCGCCCGCACTGCGAGCCGTATTTACCTGATAAAAACGATTCCAAATTTTCGGCAGATTTTCCATTGCTATACCGATCCCATTGTCTTCAATACTGCCAACAACATAACGTTCCTGTTTATATACAGAAATTTTTATCCAGCCATTCACTTTTCCATATTTAATGGCATTCGAAATTAGATTAATCAAAATCCGCATGAGCGAGGTTTGATCTGCTTTTATAAAAAGATCCGGTTCGATAAAAGTCTCTATCTCTATACTCTTTTTTTCTGCTTCCAACCGCATTTCTTCCTGAACAAATTTTGTCAGTTCACTGAAATCAACTTTTTCGAATAACATTCGTTCTTTGGCATTGTCAACTCTGGACAAGAGTAATAAATTAGCTATAAGCTGAGACATCTTTTTACCCTGTTGTAATATATTTTGCATAGAACTGACCAGCTTCGCAGGTTTTTTTTGCTGCGAAAGTCCATATTCTGCCTCAGCAATGATCACGGAAATTGGTGTCCTAAGTTCATGTGATGCATCCGATGTAAATTGCCGTTCTTTGTCAAACGACGATTCTAACCGCTTAAACATATTATCAAACGTCTGCGCTAATTCGTAAATTTCATCTTTCACGTCACCTTTCAGTTCGATTCGTCTCGATAAATCACCGCCATTGCTGATCTTAGCAGCAGCTTCATTGATCTTGACAACTGGCTGAAATGATTTTTTGGTAATCCAATAACCACCGAAACCAGCCACCAATGCCAATACAGGGAAAAACAACGCACAAGACACGAGAACCTGCCGACCAATCTCGCCCGAATCACTGCGTGAAATAACACCCCGAACCCAATAATATTGATGATTTGATCCTTGCGGTAGAAAATGAAAATCAAAAACGGCCCAATCCTGCTGCTCTGTTTTTACAGACTGGATAACCTGATCCCGAAAATTCAAATGGGGAAAATTTTTGGGAACAGTCCCCCCCACTAAAACGCCATTATCGTTATACACAGAAATACGAACGCCATGATCAAACGGATTTACATTTTCCAAATCAAAACTGCCCCGTTGAAAACCAACATCTCTGGCACTTTCATAAACTTCCGCTTCCAGATGCTTTTCTAAATTAATTCGCACGACCTTCCCTGTGGTTATATACACTACAGCAAATAAAACAACTAGCAAAATAATAAACAGACCAGTATACCAAAGTGTTACTTTCATTTTTATCGATACTGTTTTCATCTGACTTCTTCTCGCAGCACATACCCTGCTCCGCGCACCGTATGAATCAACTTTCTTTCAAATGGATCATCTATTTTTTTGCGAAGGTACCGTATATACACATCAATCACATTTGACCCGCCGTCAAAGCCATAATCCCAAACATGCGATTCTATCTGTTCCCGTGATAAAACATTACCCTGATTACGTAGCAAATATTCTAAAATGGCAAATTCTTTACTCGACAAAACGATGAATTGCTCCTCACGTTTGACAGTATGAGAACCCATATCCATCACCAAAGCCTCACATTCCATAAGATTGGTTGCTATGGCATTGCTTTTTCGCAAAAGAACTCGCAGCCGTGCTAAAAGTTCGGCAAAGGCAAATGGCTTTACGAGATAATCATCTGCCCCCAGATCAAGCCCCGCCACCCGATCTTCAATACTGTCTTTTGCCGTAAGCAGCAACACCGGTATGGTTTGTTTAGCTTGGCGCAAATTTTTTAAAATCGTCAACCCGTCCATTCCTGGCAACATAATATCCAAAATCACAGCATCATATTCCGTAAGTTTTAAAAAGTCCCACGCCTCCAGCCCGTCACTGCAGGCATCCGTTCCGTAACCTTCTTCTTTTAAACGAGCCAATAATATACTCTGCAGTGCAGGTTCATCTTCAACAAGTAAAAGCCGCATTAAGTTCACCCCATTTCATCTGTTTTACTTAATACTCTGTTACAGGTGTAAAATCCTTGTTATTGCTATTCTTTTTTAGAAATACCCACACGAGACAGCATGTTGGTAATCCACATTTTGTGATATACAACATGAATGATCATTCCCATTGCCATAATATAACCTGCCCAAATATGAATATCTTTTAACCCTCGTATACGCATGAGCCTAAAATCGATAATAATCCCCGTTATAATACAGATTACCCCTGCAATTAATAAAATCATATTGATCATGTTATTTTTATCTACTTTTTTCATCAATAATCCCCTCCATTCTTTAAAATCCAATATCATGTTTATCTACTATTTCATCATAAAGGAAAAAGATTAAAATAAGATTAAAGATTCCATCTAGAATTGTCTTATTTTTATAAAGTATGCAATAAATAAACATTATCTGCGTCTATCTGTTCGGAGGTGTAGTTTATGATTATAATTAATGAAGAACTTTGCATTGGCTGCGGTCTATGTAAAAAAGACTGTGTAGTAAGATCCATTGATCTCGTAGATGGTAAAGCAAAAATGATCAAAGAAGCCTGTCTGGTCTGCGGACACTGCGCAGCAATTTGCCCGGTAGGCGCAATCTCAATTCCATCCTTAGATGAAAAAGAAATCTTGGATACAAAAGCAATAAAAAAAATCACCAGTGATGATTTACTGAAATTGATCCAATCGCGCCGCTCGATTCGTTATTATAAAGAACAAAAGGTCGAAAAAGAAAAAATAGAAAAAATCATCGAAGCTGGTCGTTTCACGCCAACCGGTTGCAATATCCAAGCAACAAGATACGTCATTATTACCAATCAAATGGACAAATTGCGTGACTTGGTTGTTGAGGGATTAGCTGCCGGTGGACATAAATATAACTCGGAAGCTCTTATTCAGACAGCCGAAAAATATAAAAATGAAACACAGTACAGTACTTTAACATTTAATGCACCACACGCCGTGATCATTATCTGTGGCAGCAGCATATGCAATCCTATAAATGGAACGCTGGCAGCTGAAAGCATGGAACTCATGATTCATAGTTTGGATCTTGGTGCTTGTTATAGCGGCTACAGCGAACGCGGTCTCAATGAAAACGAGAATGCCCGCTCCTTTCTCCAAATGAAAGATGATGAACAAGTAGCCGCCTGTATCTATTTCGGTTATCCATCCGTAAAATATCCACGTACCGTGGCCCGTAAAAAAGCCATTATCGATTGGCTGTAAAACATCATTTTATAAAAAAATCCCGTCGACAAATTATTGTCGGCGGGATTTTTTCGTTTCACTGCTAACTTCAGCCTTCAACTGGCAGTGAAATTGAAAACAGAGTTCCTTTTCCAATGTCACTGCTCACTGAAATTTCTCCATTATGATTTTCAACAAATTGTTTGGCAATCGCCAAACCAATACCAGATCCACCACTTTGCCGATTGCGCGATTTTTCGCCTCGATAAAAATGATTAAAAACATAAGGTAAATCGTCTTTTTCAATACCTGGCCCATTATCCTGTACAACGACCTGAACCCAAACCGTCCCGTTTTGGTCTTTCCTTATGTTGCTTTTCAAATGGATTTCTCCCCCCGTCAGCGTATAACGTATAGCATTGCCTAAAATATTATAAATCACCTGATTAATACGATCTCCATCAATCATAAGAACCGGTAATTTTTCAGCCAAATCATAACATAGCTTCAGCTCTTTTTCATCAGCAAGTGGCTGCATCATAGCTCCGGCCCGACTGATGATTTTATTCATATCGGTTGGTGTCTTTTTCAGCTCCAACTGATGTACTTCGGCCAACGATAAATCTCGTAAATCGGTCACGAGACGATTTAATCGCATCATTTCTTCTTGCATCGAAAAAAATCGATTTGCAGTTGGTGAAATCACTCCATCAATCAGTCCTTCTAAATTACCTTGAATAATCGATAAAGGTGTACGAAGCTCATGGGCAATATTAGCCAACAATTCCTTTCTCATTTTTTCATTTGTAGCCAACACCTGTGACATTCGATTAAATATTTTCGCCAAATTTCCAATTTCATCTTTTCCTTTGACCAAAACTGTCTGTTCTAATTCACCTTTTTCTATTTTGCCAGCGGCACTACTTAACTTCCGCAGCGGAATCGTTATGCTTCTAGCTAACACATAACTTGCCAGCAATCCAATCAATACAATTACCAGACCAACCCATAAAAGCGATTCATGCACGGATGTTAAAAAATGATTTTCCGATAACCCCATTGACATGGCAGGCTGCCCATTATGCTGTAAAACAAGATATTCTTGAAATAATTGGGTCATCTGTACATTCGCCAGATAAATTAAAACAACCACAGTTATCATAATCAACAAAAAAGTCAGCCCTGTAATCCGATATATAATACTATTCATTTTAAACATGTGATTCCCCCGCAAATTTATAACCAACTCCATACACGGTTAAGACATATTGAGGATTTCGTGAATCCGGCTCTAACTTTCGTCGCAAATTTCGGATGTGTGCATCAATCGTCCGTTCATAACCATCAAACGCATACCCTTGCGTATTCTCCATTAATTGAAATCGACTATAGACGCGTTCTGGTGCTCTAGCCAAAACCTCCAGCAGCTTAAATTCGGTTGGCGTCAAATCCACTACTTCACCTGAACGCTTCACCTGGTGACGGTCCAAATCAATCATAATCTCTCGAAACTGTAATACTGTTTTTTTCTCTACTACTTCACCATGTATCCGGCGTAAAATCACCTTAGCTCTGGCGACCACCTCTTTCATGCTAAACGGTTTTGTAACATAGTCATCCGCGCCGATACCAAGGCCAACCAACCGATCCGACTCATCATCTTTAGCTGTTAACATAATAATTGGCACATCATTATGCTGCCTGATTTTTCGGCAAACTTCACGTCCGTCCATCCCTGGCAGCATAATATCTAAAATCATGATATCTGGCTTTCTTTTATTGACAAGTTCAATAGCTTCCAGACCATCATAAGCTGTATAAACAAGAAACTGTTCCTGCTCAAAATACGTCTGTAAAAGTTCAACTAATTTGACATCATCATCAACGATAAGTACAGAATGTTGAAGCATAAATCATTTCCTCCCATATTTTTATTTCATATCTATATGGCATTAAACATTTTATATGGCAATCGGCAGAACTGATAGACTGGATGTAATTTTTTTAGTTCTCTCTTTACCATAAATTCACCATCAACTAAAAGAAATCCTATGTATGACTCCTGAAATCCAAATAAGGTGAAATCTCTATTGAAAGATTTCACCTTATTTTCTTATTATATTTATTTATTCATATGCATAGAGTCCATATTCCCATGATTCATCATTTGACCTGAATTCTGAGACTGATTCCATCCCGTAATGGTTGGATCGACCATGCCAAATATCATTGCCACATGACTTACAACTAAAAAACCAATCAACAAAATAAAATGTAGCTTCATATGTTCACGCTCTGATTTACCTTTGCCAATCACACCAAGTTCGAGCAAAGCTATACTCAAAAGCGGTATCACTCCGCTTAAATAAGCACCTACCGCTAAAACATCGGCAAAGCCACGCCATTCAATTGTTGGCACTACATTGACCATCAAATATAGAAAAACTCCGGTAAAATAAAATCCCACTACTATACCAAGATATTTATTCCAGCTGCGCCAGGCACTTTCTTTTTGGTCTTTCAGATAAACGGTAAAAAATTCTGTTGCGACCAATGCTTCTGCCAAGCCTACCGGAATTACCATAAACAAAATCAAATTCCACGGCTGATTACTTGCCAGTAATTCCATATAATGTGTCATAACCATTTTCCAACACTCCTTTTGCTCTTGTTGGTTTAATTATATCGAGCAAATATGCATTCTACATGCAGGAATTGTTAAGAACTTATGAAGATTACAAATTTTTGTAAATAAAAAGCTACATTGATTTATGTTTCTTAAATACATAAATCAATGCAGCTATGTTCTTTTATTTAAACATCTAATAGTGAAAAACAGATATTAACAATTTCTGGAGCAATTAACGTGGTAATAATCCCCATGAAAATCATCGCCAAACTGGAGATCGCGCCTTCCATTTCACCGGCTTCAAAAGCCTTAGCCGTACCCGTACCATGTGCCGTAATACCATAAAGCATACCTTTTGTAATTGGACTTTTAAAAACCGTACCATATTTTAACATAAAAGTTACAAAAAGCGTACCAGTTATACCTGTCAAAATAACGAAAACGGCTGTAAGCGAAGGATTTCCCCCGATGATTTCCGAAATACTCATCGCCATCGGCACGGTAACGGAGCGTGGTGCCATACTAGCCATCAGTTGTAAATCTGCCCCCATATAACGACCAATCAAAAGAGATGTCACAATCGCTACAGCCGCACCTCCCGTTACACCAACTAAAATTTCAGTCAAATGCTTTTTGACGGTTGCTCTGTATTTATAGAGCGGTACAGCCAAAGCAACGGTTGCCGGTTGAAGCATCAGAGATAACCACTTGCCGCCCTTTGCGTAATTGTCATAAGGAATCTGAAACATAACTAAAATTCCTAAAAGAATAATCGGGCAAATAATCAGCGGTGAACACAGCATATGCTGTGTCCGTCGATAAAGTTTTTTCGAAAGAATATAAACAACTAATGTTAAAGATAAATAAAGAATCATTAAACTCATATTTCACTACTCCGTTCTTTGCGACGTACAATCCACTCTGTCGCCACACCCACAAAAATAAGGACAAAAACAATACTGCCTTCAATTGAAGTCAATAACTCGGACCATCCCGATTCTAAAATATCCTGAAATTGGATAATTCCTACAGCTGCCGGAATAAAAAACAGTAATAATTCTGCAATCAAAAAATTTGCACCACTTTCAATCCAAGCCAATGGCAGCCATTTAAAATACAATAAAACGAATAATAATAAAATTCCTAAAATACTCCCGGGAAAATCTATGCCAGTATATGCTACAAAAAGATTACTTCCGAAACTAATTGCACATAAAATCACCACTTGCCAAACAATCTTAAACAACTTCATGAACTCAACACCCCAATACAAACCCATATAATTCAAATCGAACGAGAACAATAAATTGTTCAATTTTCAAATCATATTTTCATGTATAAAATTTATTTCTAAATGATAACACATATAAAATAAAGATGAAAATACTTGTTATCTATACTTCGATAAAAAAAAGATATCGTTATTGATGGTATTTTATGAAAATTCAATATATGCATAAATTTTACAATAAAAACGAATCATCATAAAAAAGCTACGATGACCCTCCCCTAGCGAACTATTCCTATCCTTTTTTTAATAAAATCACAGCATAGCCGAAAGCCAAGACACTAAGTCCCAATGCACCTTCCACTGGTCCTAAGAAACCTTGTACATATAAGTATGAACCAGCAACAAACAATGCTGCTGAAACAATACTCCAGCTCAAGATATGTAATGCTTTTGCAACCGTTTTACTGTTTTCCCGAATCTGCTGTGCGGGAAAACGAACCAGCATCCCATCTTCTTCCCATCGCCGCAGTGACCGCGCTGCCAATGTAGGAATTTCGGCTGTTGATGTAACGATACGAATTGCCTGTTCTTTAATTTCAGCCTTTGTATCTTCATGTTCCGACAAATTCAGCATAGATTTTTTGAACTGTTCCAAAAGATTCCAATCAGAATCTAACCCACGGCAAATACCATATAAAATGCCAAACGCACGCCCTAAAAAAGTATACTCTGAAGGAATTTGAAAAGGCTGTTCATATAAGAGTTTTCGAAGCTGTTCGGCAGCAGCCCGCATTTCACGATCCGATGCTTGTTTACGATCTGCCAGCATTGCCTCCCAAAAATTTTCAAGCGCTTGTGCTACTATTTCCGTATCAGCCCAAGCTAGTAAAAAGCCAATCTTTTTTAAACAATGAACAATCTGAGAATAATCCGCCTGCATTACGGCACTGGCAAACTCAATAAACAAACGGCGATTTTTAGCACTCACGCGCCCCATCATACCAAAATCCAAAAAGATAATATTTCCTTTTATATCAACCATTAAATTACCAGGATGAGGATCTGCATGAAAAAATCCATCTTCAATAACCTGTTTCGCATAAGCATCCCATACTTTTTGCGCAACTTTCGTGCGAACCAAACCAGCTGCTTCAATTTGCGAATAATCATTAATTTTGATACCATCCATAAATTCCATAATCAGTACATGTTTAGCCGTATATTGCCAATAAATTTTCGGGAACCGAATCTGCCGTATTTTTGAAAAACTAGCGGCCATCTGCTCGGCACTTTCACCCTCTTGCACATAATCCAGTTCTCGTTCTATTGTGTCATGGATCTCTCTATATACCTTATTCACATCCATCAAATCATACCAATTTGTCAAAAACCGACAAAGCTGCATCATAAGATAAACTAAACGAAAATCAACATGAATAATCGCTTCAATCCCCGGCCGCATAATCTTGACTGCCACCTTTTCCCCCGTATGGAGTTTTCCGACATGGACTTGCCCCAAAGAAGCCGATGCCAAAGGAATTTGTTCCAGCGATGCAAAGATATCATTGACACTGACCTTTAAATCATCTTCAAGCACCATTCGCAAATTATCAAAGGGAACGGACTGTACTTCATCTTGCAATAAAGATAATTCATCTAAGACATTTTGCGGGAATATATCCACCCTTGTACTCAGCAACTGTCCAACTTTAATCAAGAGTCCACCAAGTGAAACAGCTGTCAGCCGAAATTTATGAGCCATCTCACCATAAAATTGCAATAATTTTTGATTCATCCATGTTTTATCATGACCAAACCCCTGTAAATAAATCCAGGCACGACCTAAAATAATTTGCCAAACTAAAAGAGCTCCCGTAAAAAAGCGTTTAAACAAATAAAAATTTTGTAATAATTTCACCACATTAGCCCCGTTTCTATATATACAGAATGAAATATTTCTAATTTAAAGTAAAATTCGCCAAAAAACGTTTTCTCCCTTTACTTTTCGCTATATTATGTGCATTAATTTTATATGGCAATGCCCTATATCCCATTCCTGGCAGACTGATAGGATGTGATTTCTTTAATGCATTATATATAGAATCAAAAAAATATAAAATATTTTAAATTTTGATATTGAAAATCATTTTCATTTATGTTATATTATATTTATAGCTTTTCATTAAGCTCTCCAAATATAAAATACACAGCAAAAAACTGCTCGCGATGCTCAGGCGAGCAGTTTTTTGTTGTGTAAATTTTTTATTTATAGATTTTAAAATTCTGGTAGTTCGACAATAAAAGTTGACCCTTTGCCAATAGTACTATCGACATGAATCGTACCATTATGTATGTTGACAATTTCTCTGGCAATCGACAACCCCAGACCACTACCACCACAAACTCTTGATCTTACTTTATCGACACGATAAAAACGTTCAAAAATCTGTTGCAGGTTCGCTGCATCAATCCCAACACCTGTATCCGCAACAAATATCTTAACTGTATTCGTCTCCAAGTTTTTTTGCAGTTTAACCTCAACGCGCCCTTGATCGGGTGTATATTTTATTGCATTATCAAGTAAGATCAAAAGAAGCTGCTTGATTTTCCCTGATTCGGCATGCACTTCAACGATTGGTTTATTGATAAAATCTATATGAATTTCTTTTTTCTTAGCCAGCGGCTGTATTTTTCGGAGGATTTGTTCCACGGCCAAAGTCAAATTAAAGGTTTCCTTGATGATTTTCTGTCCAGGCTGTTCACTACGAACCAGTACCAGCAAGCCACCAACTAAATTTGTCATCTTCAAGACTTCATCTTTCATATCATTCAAAATCTCAAAAACAAATGGTGTTTTAATTTCAGGTTCCTCTTCTAAAATTTCAATAGCGGATAAGACAATACTAAGTGGTGTGCGTAATTCATGCGATGCATCCGCAGCAAATTGGCGTTGCTGTTCATACGCATTTTTGAGCGGGACAATCGCCTTCCCTGCCATCAAATAGCCAACCAACACTGCTGCCAAAAGTGCACAAACTGCAATAAGAACTAAAACCAGTGTAGCTTTATGTAAGCCGTTATACACGGCGGTAACATCCCGGCCAACATAAACGGTCCCAATTTGTTTACCATCTTCCATGATTGGTTTTGCTGTCATCATCACATTATAAGTCCATTTAAAATGAGTCGCTTCGGAAATCCCGATAACTTGCCCATCTGGTGTATCCCATTGAGCAATTTTATCGAGAACAATTGCTTCTAATTGTGGCGAAGGTCTTGAAGCATTTCTTAAATTCCCCTCCATATCAAAGGCATAAACATACATTCTGCCGCTGCCTTCTTGATAGTTTTGTTGCTCAGCTTCAAAACTTGTCATATGGTTAAATAAAAAAACATGTTCATTTGCCTCTTCTTCCGCAAACAGTAAGACTTCTCGTTCCTGTTCAGAGGTAATCGACCATTGCATGGTTTTGTACATACCAAAAACCAAACCGATAAAAAAAACTGCCATAATCAACGCATAAAAAACGGTCAGTTTGCGGCGCATTTTTTTAAACATACAATCATTCCTCCAATTTATACCCAACCCCGCGTACAGTATGAATCAATGGCTTTTCTTTGCTCAAATTCATTTTTTTCCGTAATGATTTTATGTAAAAATCAATACAATTGAGCCCAACTTCACTTTCACGGCCCCAGACCCGGTCAAAAATAACTTCACGTGGTACAACACTGCCCTTGTTTTGTACCAATAAATCCAAAAGTTGAAACTCACGCGGTGAGAGATTAATCTCAACAGCATCTTCTAATAACATTTCTAATGTCCGATTTAAGGTAAATTGTCCCAGCTGTATAATATCTTGCTGTAATTTGTTTTGTGTACGGCGCATCAAAGCCCGCAAGCGAGCTAAAAGTTCCATTTTTTCAAACGGTTTAACCAGATAGTCATCCGCCCCAACATCGAGGCCCGTAACTCTGTCTTCGACCGCATCACGTGCCGTAAGGAGTAAAATAGCAGGTTGATAACCGACCATCCGCAAGCGGCGACAGACACTTATACCCGTTTCAACAGGCATCATCCAATCCAAAATAACAATATCATACTCATTTTCCAGCGCTTGCTGATAAGCTGCATCACCACGTTGCACCCAATCCGTTAAAATTCCTTGTTTTCTGAGCATATATTGAATTAACTTACCTAAAACCAGATCATCTTCTGCCAACAAAACCCTCATAGTTTCACCTCCATAATTATAAAAATAAAATGAAGACAGCTTGAATCTGCTATCTTCATTTTATACGAATTACCTACAAACTTTATTTTTCTATTTCATTTTCTGGTTCACGTTCTAATAAATAAAGGGGTCTTTGCTTGACTTCCGCAAAAATCCGACCAATATATTCCCCGATGATGCCTAATACCGTCAATTGTATACCGCCTAAAAACAAAATACTTGCAGCAATCGTGGCCCAGCCAGGCACCGCATCATAGGTGAAAATCTTGATAAACAACACATGCAGCACCAATAAAAAACTAATCAACCCCGATAAAAGTCCACCATAAAGTGATAAGCGTAATGGTAAATTTGAATAAGCAGTAATTCCATCCAAGGCAAAATGCAGCATCTTACGTGGCGAAAATTTGGATGTTCCAGCAAATCGTTTTGGTGCAACAAATTCAATTTGTGTCTGTTTATAGCCCATTGCACCGATCATGCCACGAATAAATCGTGCCTGTTCTTTATACCGACGAAAACTACGTACTACAACTTGATCCATTAAACGAAAATCAGAGCCGCCTTCTTGAATATGTATATTTGCCATATTATTCAAAACTTTATAATAACAACTTGATGTCATTTTTTTGAGCCAGGAAACACCTTCTGTTGTCTCACGAATCGTTTGAACAACCTCATATCCAGCTTCCCATTTTTCCAGCAAAAGCGGTATCAGTTCAGGTGGATGCTGCATATCACCATCCATCGTAATCACTGCATCCCCATTTGCATGATCCAAACCACACGTCAAAGCAACTTGATGTCCAAAGTTGCGTGCCAGGAACAAGCCTTTAACATGTGTATCCTTTTCTTCCAATTCACGTATCAGCTCTGCACTGGCATCACTCGATCCATCATTTACAAAAAACAATTGAAAATCATAATTTGTCGTTTTCATGACATTACATATTTCACGATAAAAATGTATTATATTTTCCTGTTCATTATAGACAGGCACAACAATCGATATTATTTTCATTACTCTCGCCACCATTTTATTTCTATAAAAGAAGTTAAACTAAAAATTGCCTGTTACAGACTGCTGCACCTGTATTAAAATTATCTAATTCAACTTATATAATTCTTAATTATTATTGTTTCCGAAATAAAAACTCCTGATTTGCTTGTCCTATCAATAGCCAATTTCCTGCCATATCCTTTTTAAAGCGGTCCACACTGTCATCATCAACCAGCATTAGAACATTTTTTTTATCAGCAAGATTTTCTTCTGCCAAAAACGGCATAACGTTTTTACTGCTCCAGCTCATAGCCTTCGGAAGCATCGTATTAATATTTTTCGCTTTTTCCATACGATAAATCTGTGTCTGTCCATAAAAGACGGCTGACGTGTGATAATCGCCATAACTGCCGACAATCATATCCGGCTCTTTCGCTGAAGCCACGATTACAGCTGCCGTCTTCGCTGAAAATTGCTGACAATAGGGTATAGCTACCCAAAAAGTCAAAACGGTATAAAATACAACATTAAAGGCCACTATCTTCATAATAAATTTACAACGCTCTGCTAAAAAGCGTGCTGCCAAAATAGCAATTGGCAAAAGATAAGGAAACGTATACGTTGTATATTTCGTTGCCACAATTTGATAAAAAGCAAACACAACGAAAAGCCAAATAAGCAAAAAGCCTGTTTTTTCATCAAGCTCCGGCCATTTTTTTTGTGTCCAGATTTTTTTTAAAGCCATAGGCATTATAAAGGCCCATGGGAAAAACCCAATAAAAAACATGACAATATAAAAATACCAAACATTATCTTTGGGGTGTTCTGATACAGTAGCTCGAAGAAAATTATGTATACCCAAAAAAGTTTCCAGAAATATCGTACCATGGATTGTATACATAATATAGTACCAGCTGCCACCGACCAAAACCAAAATCAAACTTCCGCTAAGTAATTTCATGTGTTTCAATTCCGCAAAATTACGGCGCCACAGCATAAAGAATACAATAATAAGCCCGGGCAGCAAAAAACCAATGGGTCCTTTCGTCAACGTAGCTAACCCTGCAAACAAATAAGCTCCATAATAGTATTGTTTTTTTTCACTACCATACCCCAAATAAAAGCAAACCAATGCAGCATTAAAAAATACGAATAATGACATGTCCGTAATAACTGTTTTTGAGATCAACCAATATTCAAAAGATGTACCTAAAATCAAAGCCGCAAAAAGTCCAATTTTTGCATCATATAATTTTCTGGTAAATACATAGGTCATTAAAAGTCCCAAAATCCCCATTACCGCTGGCCAAAATCTGGCAGCAAATTCATTAGTACCAAATATTTGAAAAGCAGAAGCCAGCTGCCAATAAAAAAATATTGGTTTATCATACCAGTACGTACCATAAATCTGTGGAGAAATATAATTTCCCGACTGTACCATTTCACTTGCAGTTAAAGCATAATTGGACTCCACTGGATCTGTAATAAAAATCCCCTGATTCCCAAGAAAAAACAAATAAATTCCCAATACTAGAATAATGCTAAGATGTTTCTTTGTAGACAAATTCTCCGTACCTCCTGCTTGATCTGAGTCTAATCTCAAACTCTAAATCTTTCCTTGCTAAAAGTATAAAAAAGATTTCTGAAAAGAACTGGAGAAACTATATTCTATCATCAACAGCTTGTTTATTATTCTAAATCTTATCTATTTTAAATTATAACGCACTCCACTCATATCATCAACCTATCACCATGTTTGTTCAAACAAAATTGACAAAACTATGCAAAACTATGATAATGCAGAGAGATAAAACTTATAAGGATGAACTCATTATGCTTACGATTCGAAAATTAAAACAGCACTTCCTGTCACGACAATTTCTTTTATTTCTAATTGTCGGCTGCATCAATACATTCAATGGAACTTTTTTTGCCTACCTTTTTTCTTTATATAAAATTGATGCAAATACATCATTTATCTTAGGTTATCTTACCAGCTTATCTATTGCTTACTATTTAAACTGCAAATTTGTGTTTAAAGAGTCCTGGAAAAAAGATAAGTACATACGGTTCTGCTTGTCGTATATTCCAAATTTCATAATTCAAAATATCGTCGTACTTTTCTTTTATAATTATATGAACTTTCCACCTGTTTTTTCTTATCTGCTAGCAGCTATTATCGGTGTTCCCGTGACTTTTCTTATTGTAAAGATTTTCGCCTTTAAGCGATAATGAACAATCTGTTTATAATGCTTAGGAAAAAAAGCTATTGAGAGCTCGACAAATAGCTTCAGCTATCTTCTGCTGAAATCCAGCAGAATTTAACAGTTGTTCTTCCTGCGGATTCGAAATAAATGCCATTTCTATTAAAGAAGCAGGCATATTGGTACGCTTTAATACATAAAAATTTGCCGTGGCTTTGCCACGATCTGCCAGCCCCCCGGCACGCACGAGTTCAGCCTGCAAATCCGCTGCCAAAACGGACCCCATTGATGAACCACTATAATAATAAGTTGCTGTGCCATGTGCTGCTTGACTTGAAAACGCATTGGCATGAATGCTTAAAAATACATCGGCTTGATTTTGATTGCCCACATCTACTCTGGCTTGCAGTTCTTGTGCATCCGCGGCATTTTTTATATTGCTTACATCGCGGTCGCTGCTTCTTGTAAGTATCACAACAGCACCGGCATCATTTAAGATAGCTTTAACTTTCAATGCCACCGCCAGCGTAACATTTTTCTCTAAAATTCCTGAGGGGCCAATGGCACCAGAATCGCTGCCGCCATGTCCCGGATCAATAACAATCGTTTTTCCATTAAGTGCTGACAATGAGTTTTGCGACTGAGCAGATGCAGTTGGCACACATAGTAAACACAATGTAAAAAAAATCAAAAAAATCTTTTTACTCAAAAGAACACCTCCTAAAGCTAAAATCGAATCACTAAAAGCTCTACACTATTATCTATTGCTATATTAAGTTGCATTAAATATTCTATATGGCAATCGTCAGGCATGGGATGATATAGAAGACATTTCACAAACTAAAACACAGACTCATTAATTATACTATCATACTACGAAATCAAATGTAATAATACTATAAATTTATAATGTATTGTTATCATATATGTTTTGTTGATTTTTCCAAGATATTATGTTATAGTATGAACTATCAATTTACGGGTACTTTATTTACCCTTGGAGGTATATCATGATGAGTGTTCTATTTAATATTTTTATCGTATTGCTTGTTTTTATTGGTTTATACACAATGCAAAAAAAAGAAATCAGTTTTGGAAAACGTGTCTTAAGCGGTTTATTCGCCGGTATTATACTTGGAACCATATTTCATCTTATCTTTGGTGCAAATTCTGCTATCATTAAGGAAACAAACAACTGGCTCAACATAGTCGGCTCTGGTTATATCCGTTTGCTTACCTTAATTGTTACTCCACTCGTTTTAGTTTCCATTACATCGTCGATTATTCAAACCAAAGATTTAAAGACCTTTCGCAAAACCGGCCTATTGATTATCGGAATTCTTTTATTTACGACCGCCATTGCGGCTGCCGTCGGAGCTGGCTCGGCAATCGGTTTTAATTTATCCGCAAATGGAATGGAAGCTGGTAATGCTGAAATCGGTGCCTCACAAAAAATTGAAACCAAGCTGACTGATTTTCAAGCAAAACCAATTCAGCAGCAATTGATCGAAATCATTCCCACAAACGTCTTCTATGCGTTAACTGGTCAAAGTAGTTCTGCTACCTTATCGGTCGTCTTCCTTTCTATTCTACTCGGTATCAGTATTTTAAAAATCCGACAGTACAAACCGCAATCTGCAGAATTTTTAACCAATGCCATTGAATCTTTACAAGATATCGTAATGGAAGTCGTCGAATTTGTCCTCAAAATCACCCCGTACGGTGTTTTAGTTTTAATAACCAAATTCATATCCACTAGTAACTTGGAAGACATTTTAAAGCTTGTCCAGTTTGTTATAGCTTCCTATACAGCCATCTTTATCATGTTCATCGTACATTTCATTCTGCTCAGTCTAAGTGGCTTTAACCCACTCATTTATATCCAAAAAGCAGCACCGGTTTTAGCCTTTGCTTTTACTTCACGGACAAGTGCTGGTACACTCCCCCTCACCGTTGAGGCTTTGACCAATAAACTTGGCGTTTCAAAGGGTATTGCAAATCTAGCCGCCTCTTTCGGAGTAAGTATCGGCCAAAATGGCTGCGCCGGCATTTATCCGGCAATGTTAGCCGTTATGATCGCACCAACGGTTGGTATTGACCCATTAGCACCTCTCTTTTTAATCAAGTTAATCCTTGTCGTTACCTTCGCCTCCTTTGGGATTGCCGGAGTTGGCGGTGGTGCAACTTTTGCATCACTCGTTGTTCTATCCACAATGGGTCTGCCTGTCGGACTTGTCGGATTATTGATTGCCATTGAACCTTTGATTGATATGGGACGCACGGCTCTCAATGTCAGTGATGCAATGGCTACAGCGATTATAGCGGATAAAATATCCACTGCACCAGAAAATTAAAACAAAACTAACACGTTAAACGCTCTGCCCAGGCAGGGCGTTTTTTTCAGACAAGTTTTATTTGACAAATGTGCATATGCTCACTATACTAGCAATAGAGCATATGCACATTATAAAGTTTTTAAATTACATAAGCAGGAGGCGATTCATTATAGCCCGCAACAGTATCTGTCGGCGCGTTTGTATGCTGCCAGAAAATAAAATATTCACCCCGGATAAGAATGCGGATGGCTATGTAACCTTGACTATTGATGCTGTCGAAGCGTTGCGTCTTTGCGATTTGGAAGAGTTGGATCAAGAACAAGCCGCCGGTATGATGGGGGTTTCACGAGGAACGCTGCAGCGCATCCTTTACCGGGCTCACCGGGCAACAGCTGAAGCATTGATTGCTGGTAAAGGTATTCACCTCACCGGTGGCAACTACAGCGTAAATGAATATGCCTGCAAAAATACAAGCCGATGTCATCGCTGCAATTTTGCCGATGACAAAAAGAATAAACAGCTTATTACAAAAATAAAATCAAACTTGGAGGATACAATTATGAAAATTGCTATTACAACTGAAGGAAATCAAATTTTTCAACATTTTGGCTCTTGTCCCTTCTTTACGCTCATTGAAATCGAAAACAATAAAATAATAAACCGCAAACTCATTGATGCATCGGGCAGTGGTCATTCGGCTTTAGCTGGATTTTTACAAAGCAATGAAATCGATCTTTTAATCTGTGGAGGAATTGGTGCCGGAGCTCGCAATGCTCTTGCGGAAGCTAACATCGCACTTATTTCCGGCAGCAAAGGCGATATCGACGCAGCAGTTACAGCATACCTTGCTGGTACACTAAAAGATAAACCAGAAGGTATGTGCAACCATCATCACGAAGGCGCAGACCATCAATGCGGCGCTGGCGAAAATCACTGCCATTAATTTATCTTTCTCATAAAAAAAGCGGAACCGCAAGGTCCCGTTTTTTTATTATACTCTTTTATAAAATGTCTGCCACCCCTTCGCAGATAAATTGTTCTGCAGTATAATAAAATAAAGCAAGAACATGAAACCAAAGGAGCAATCATGACTTTACAACAATTACGATACATCATCGAAGTCGTCAACAGCGGTTCTATAAACGAAGCCAGTAAACAACTTTTCATCACACAACCCAGTTTGTCTTCGGCAATTAAAGAACTTGAAACCGAACTCAATATTATGATCTTCACACGCACGACTCGAGGAATACACCTTACCTCTGAAGGCGCTGAATTTTTAAGCTATGCCAGACAAATCATTGAACAAACCCAGCTTTTAGAGCAGCGTTACCTGAATGCAAAACCATCCCCACAAATTTTTTCGGTTTCAACACAGCATTATGCCTTTGCAGTGAATGCATTTGTTCAATTGATTCGTCAATATGGGCATGATGAATATCGGTTTAAACTTCGTGAAACCAGAACCTATGAAATCATTGAAGACGTTCACAATCTAAAAAGTGAACTAGGTGTCCTCTATCTCAATGACTTCAATAAAAAAATCATTGAAAAACTTTTAAAAGAAAATGACCTTTCGTTTCACCCTTTGTTTGAAGCATCTCCGCATATTTTTGTCAGCAGTACACATCCGCTGACTAAGAAAAAAAAAGCTTCGCTCCATGATCTTGATGAGTATCCCTGCCTGACCTTTGAGCAAGGTGACTACAATTCTTTCTATTTTTCTGAGGAAATCTTAAGTACCCTCTCTCACAAAAAAAACATTGAAGTCAGTGATCGGGCAACACTATTTAATCTACTCATCGGATTGAACGGGTACACCATCTCGACCGGTATCGTCAGTGCAGATCTTAATGGGGATAATATCGTGCCAATTCCCCTGGATGTCGATGAAACAATTTGTGTCGGCTGGATTACAAATACCAAAGGATTACCTGGTAAACTTGGTCAAATTTACATCCAAGCTTTAAAAGAAATCGTGTCCTGCTATGCCTCACAAAATATCCGTTTACTTATAGATTAAAACTATATCTGTTAAAAGAAATATCAACTTACCCTATAAAGAAACTCCTATGGTATACTAAATTCACCGAAACAGATAGGAGTGAATACATATATGACTACAACGAAATCAAAAAACCTTCATGTGCCAAATCATTACGACTTTGTAGGATCTTTTTTAAGGCCAGCTGCTTTAAAAATAGCCCGCCATAAATTCAGTAAATCCGAAATTTCCGCAGCTGAGCTGAAAATCATAGAAGATAAGTCCATTATCGGCCTTATTCAAAAACAAAAAGAAATCGGTCTCAAATCGATTACGGACGGTGAATTTCGTCGTTCCTGGTGGCATCTTGATTTCATGTGGGGACTAGGTGGTGTCAAAAAAGTTGATCTTGACGCTGGGTATCAGTTTCACGGTATCGAAACACGCGCTGAAACAGCTTGCCTTACAGGAAAGTTAAATGGCGCCAATCATCCTTTTGTTGAACATTTTAAATTTGTCAATCAATATGCCGAAGAAACAATTCTCGCCCGTCAAACGATCCCTGCACCCGCTCAATTTTTAGCCGAACTGCAGCGCAAGGAAAATCGCACCATCACACAAGAAATTTATCCAAACAACGACGACTTAATCACAGATATTGCCGCTGCTTATAAAACCGTGCTAAAGGATTTATATAATGCTGGCTGCCGCAATATTCAACTTGATGATTGCACGTGGGGTATGTTCTGTGATAAAAAATACTGGGAAGCCCGCCAAGAAAGTCAAATTTCATTAACCGAACTTGCTGTACTTTATGCAAAAGTCAACAACCTTGCAATATCAGATCGACCTGACGATTTGATAATTACGACTCACGTCTGCCGTGGTAATTACCATTCCTCATGGGCAGCAGCAGGAGGCTATGAGCCTGTCGCCAATATCTTATTCAAAGAAAATGTCGATGCTTTTTATCTGGAATATGACAGTGATCGTGCTGGTGACTTTGCACCGCTTCGTTTTATCACCACGCAAAAAGTTGTTTTAGGTTTAATTACCAGTAAAACCAGCAAACTTGAAAATAAAGACAGCCTCAAAGAGCGAATTTTTGAAGCAACAAAATATGTTCCACTGAATCAGCTTTGCCTAAGTCCACAATGCGGTTTCGCCTCTACCGAAGAAGGTAATCTCTTAACCGAAGAACAGCAATGGAATAAAATGAAACTCGTTAAGGAAATCGCCGAAGAAGTATGGCACGAATAAAGCCAATTCGTGTGGCAAAAATAGACTATAGATCCTCGTTTCATTTCGAGTAAAAAGACAAAGGCAGGTTCTGGCGAACCTGCCTTTGTCTTTTTATAAACTATGAAGCTTTACACGACGATGGCTTTTGAAAAGCTGCTCGTTCCGAAAATGAAAAGATCAGTAAGCCGAGCCAAATGAAGCCAAACGAAAATAAATGTATGAAACTAAATGTTTCATGAAATACCGTCACACCAATACATAAACTGATTGAGGGTGACAAATATTGAAAAAAACCCATAACATTGAGTGGCAAAATATTGGCTCCCTTGGAAAACAAAAGTAAAGGAATCGCTGTAACAACACCTGTACTAAGCAATAATAAAGTCACATGCGGATAAGCAAAGCCAAAATGGCTTTCACCAATCCCGACCAAATATAATAAATATACCATTGCCAGTGGCAAAACCATAAATGTTTCCAACGTAATACTTACAATTGGATCGAGCTGAATCATTTTTTTCAAAGCGCCATAAAAGGCAAAACTGCTTGCCAAAAGTAAAGAAATCCAAGGGACTGTACCAAACTGAATCGTCATATTTAAAATCCCGATACCAGCTAAAAACAAACTCACTTTTTTCCAAAAATTTAATTTTTCTTTAAAAATGATCATTCCCAAGAAGACACTAACCAATGGATTCATATAATAACCAATACTGGTTTCAAGAATACGAGCATGATTAACTGCCCAAATATATACAAACCAATTTACACTGATTAAAAGAGCCGCCAAAAACAGCAAAAAAGTCCTTTTTTTATCTTGCCAAAGTATTTTTGTTGTTTGTTTAAAATTTGCTATTTTTTTCATAAAAAACAATAACCCCAGCATAAATACAAACGACCAGCAAATCCGATGAGCTAAAATTTCATAAGCGGATGCTTCCTGTAAAAACTTCCAATAAAGCGGTAATATTCCCCATAAAACATAGGATCCAATCGCAGCTGCCGCACCGGAACGGATATTTTTATCTTGCATCGTATTCATAAAGCATCCCTCATTCTAATTCGTTATCTTTTATATCGATTCCTGATACCGCTCACCCCAGGCATACATGGTATCCAGCACCGGCTTTAAGCTTTTTCCAACCTCGGTCAAAGTATACTCCACCCGCGGTGGAACTTCTGCATATACCTTACGCGTTAATAGTCCATTTTCTTCCATAGCTCGTAAATTTTGCGTAAGTACCTTTTGGGTAATTGTCCCAACTGATTTTTTCAGCTCACCAAACCGTTTCGTTCCCTCAAGCAAATCACGAACAATCAAGACTTTCCATTTATCGCCCATCAGTACCAGCATTGTTTCAACCGGACATGGCGGCAATGATTTTTTATCTATCATTCTGTACCTCCTGAAAATCACAATAGTATCTTTTAGGTTGTTATAGCCTAAAGTTCACTATTACTAAATATGAAATTATTATAATAGGAACAAACAACAAAGTCAACTCACCTGATCGACAGATCTAAAACACCCAATCTAAAATGGTTTATTCTACCATTTAGATTGGGTGTTTTTCGATTTTTTAACCTGAGGTCTTCCATTTTTGCCTATTTTATAACGTAAAGGTAACTGTATATTCTCCAGACCCTACTTCTGCCTTATACGATTTATCATCGTTTGTAAATATAAGGCTATCGGCTTCGCTAATTGCCTGAATAGCATCTAAATATAAGGTTGCTGTCGTATTGACCGGAACATGAATTGTCACCAAGCCCTCCATTTTTTTTATATGCCAATAAATACTCACATCGCCATACATACTTTTGTAGGCAGCCTTTACATAGGATATAGCCCCGCCAAACAGCGGTTTAAAAATTATATGTTTATAGCCAGGCACTTGTTCATCAATTTCAATCCCTGCAATCGCCCGATAAAGCCATTCACCTATAGCACCATAGGCATAATGATTAAAAGAATTCATGTCCGCGCTCCACATCGTTCCATCCGGCTTTAAGCCATCCCAATGTTCCCAGACCGTTGTCGCACCACATTTGACTTGATAGAGCCAGGATGGAAAATCATCTTTTAATAGAAGATCATATGCTTCTTTCGCATACCCATTTTGACTTAACGCATGGCAAATATAGGGTGTCCCTACAAAACCAGTCACAAGATGCCCATTTTCTTTTTGGATTAATGCAACAAGATTTGCCGCAATTTTTGTTCTATACTGTTCGTCAATTAAATTGAAATACAATGAAATAACATGCGCTGTTTGTGTCTGCACCAGCAAGTTTCCCTCTGCATCAAAAAAGTTTTTTCGATAATTTTTCACGATTTCATTATAGAGGATAAAATATGTTTCATAATCAGAGTCTTTGCCAATAGCTCTGGCCATTTTGGCAAAGAGCAACGTTGAATAGGCATAGTAAGCTGAGCATACAAGTTCATTTGGCGTCGCGCCAAAATAGTCTCCCGGTTTTGCATCTAACGCAACCCAATCACCAAACTGCAGCTTGTAAGACCAGATGCCCTTATCATCCACATGAAAATGCATGAAATCTACCCACTTTTTCATGGAACTATATTGCCGACGAATAATCCCCGTATCCCCAAAGGTCAGATACATTGACCACGGCAAAATGACCGCAGCATCAGCCCAAGCCGCTGCAGAATGCGTTCCCTGACTCAACAAAACATCATTGTCCGAATACCCCGTCAAAACATCCGGTACTACATGCGGCACACCACCTTCTACTGTTTGATCAACCGCAACATCCCAAAGCCATTTTTCATAAAATGCATACGTATTCATGAGGTAACAAGCTGTACGGCTGAAAATCTCTGCATCGCCGGTCCACCCCAAACGTTCATCACGTTGCGGGCAATCCATCGGTATATCGAGGAAATTCCCTTTGAGCCCCCAAAGAATATTATGTTGTAACTGATTGAGATCTGAATTCGAACACTCAAAAGTTCCGGTTTGTTCCATAACCGAATGCACCGTACAAGCCTTAAAATTTTCCAGTAAAGGCGTTCCCGGCCAAGATACAATTTGCGCATATTGAAATCCTTGATAGGTGAAATTCGGATGATATGTTTCCATACCGCTGCCACGGCAAGTGTATTCAATTGTTTCTTTCGCCGCCCGCAAGTTCGCAAAATATGCATTACCTTCACCATCCAGTACTTCAAAACATTTGATAATAACCTTATCACCCTCTTTACCTTGGACAAAGAATTCGATCCACCCCGTCATATTCTGTCCAAAATCAAGAACCGTTTCGCCCTTAGGCGTCTGGAAAATTTGTTTTGGCTTCAGATAGTCATTAATACCAGGCTTTGAAGCATACTGTGGTGATAAAATACTCTTATCACAATTCTCAACCTGTACGTTCTGCCATTTACTTTCCTTAAACCCGGGAGAATTCCACCCCACCTGCTCTAAGCGTGCATCATATATTTCCCCATCGTAAATTTCCGAAAAAACAACCGGACTATTATCACCCTGCCAATTTTCGTCTGTAGCGAAAATAGCCTTGCTGCCATCCGCATAGTTCACATGGACCTCAGCCAAAAAAGCGGTCTTTTTACCATAAATATTTCGAATGTGATTGAAGCTCATCAGTCCCTTATACCAACCAGCACCAATATGCGCACCAAGCACATTTACTCCTGTTTTTAATAGTTCTGTCACATTATAAGCTTGATACATAAGATGTTTGTGGTACGATGTCCAGCCAGGCGTCATTTCATCTATACCAACGCGCTGCCCATTAATATAAAAATGATACAAGCCAAGAGCTGTCACGTAAGCAAAAACGGATTCAATTCGTTTTTCCAGAAAAACCTCCTGCCGAAGATACGTGCCTTTTGAATTATCCGCATCTTTTTCCGTCTCCACAGAAATAAATTTTGCCTGCCATTCATTATTAATAATTCCACTAAAAAAACATACATAGGGAGACCACTCGCTCCAAATACTCAAATTATTCTGTGCTTTTACACGAACAAAATAACGCTGTGCTGTCTGAAGTTTTAACGTTAGTGAAATACCTGCCGATACATGAGATTCAATCACACCACTATCACATAAAATAACATTAAATCGTTCATTCTCTGCTATTTGAATTTGATAAGCTTTCTGATAGCAGTTCCTCTCATCGCTTACCATCTGCCAAGAAATACGGGGCACTTCGACAACGCCTGTCGCTTCATCCATATAATTCAATTTCACTTTTATTACATTGAACATAGCTTTTCTCATCCCCCTATAGTGTCGAATTCGTTATTCCAGATAAAATACCTGTTGCATTTTTGGTTGTGCTCCGGTAGCGGGATCCAGCACCATCGTCATAACATCCTTCATGTACGCATTCCATTTATCGACAATTGGACTATCCGTCTGATATTTTTCTGCAAAATCTACGCCTTTTTCACATTCAAAATAGCCAAAAACCTCATTGCCAAGATTCCAAATCGAATAATTTGAAATTCCAGCATTCTTTAACACGGTTTTCATTTCCGGCCATATAGTATCATGCCGTTTTTTATATTCCTCCAACTTACCTTCATGAATAATTGCTTTCCAGGCAAAACGTTCCATATCGCCACACCTTTCTATATATTGAATAAAGGGACAGCTTGCGCCGCCCCACATTTTTACTTAAGAATGTTTGCCTTCACAATTAACCAGGCAGTCATCGTCATCCAACTCATGACCATATCTTTCCGTTGTAATCTCTTCGAGTGTCTTGCCTCTATCATCCGGTGCCAAAATTGCACCGACGAGCCAGCTGATAGCACTAAGCGCCACCAGTATAATAGCTGCTACACGGAAACCAACAGTTTCCATGAGAATTGGGACAACAAAAGCCCAAATAGCCGCCGCAAAACGTGTAACAAAAAAGGTAAAGCCCTGTGCTGTTGCACGATAACGTACTGGAAAGAGCTCGGAACTCCATAGCTGATAGAATTGTTGCTGCATTGCAAAACCATTAACAATCGTAAAAGCCCACAGCATCCAAGTTTGCAGCATTTCTGCTGGCAGGGTCCATACGACCCAGGCAATCATTGGCGTTGCGCCAAAAATAGTATAAAGCCCCCTGCGGTTTACCTTATCACCAAAGTACATAAAAACTACCGTGGCCAAAATACAAACCGCGAAATTCGCACACTGCATAACAAGTGACATAGTGTTACTAAGATTGCCGACATGCTCATAAATATATGGCATAAAGAACCCAGCCGTACTGGCTGATATATTCCAAAGTGTATAAACCCCACAGCATAAAAAAACAGTTTTAAGACTTGTACCTTTAAGAATCATGGCATACGTAACTTTCTTGAACTTACCTTCAGCAATAAGTTGTTTTTCCTTGACCTTGGATTCCGTCCACTCCGTAGATTCTGGCATTTTAAGACGCTGATACCAAATAAATGCTGCTACGACAATCAAATGAGCAAACATAATACGGTTACCCAATAGTCCGAACATCGAATTCAGCGGTATAGAAGCAGCAAATACCACAACAGGACCAAGCATCCAGGCAATTTGAGCTGACCCGCAGTGTTTTGCTCGATTCTCTGATGGCGCCTCTTCTGCAATAAACGTCCATGATGCAACAACATCCGCTCCTACCGTGAGACCAACAATAACGTATCCTAACAAAAACATTGGATAATTCGTAGCACATACAATAAGTGCCACACCAATCATATAGATAAGAAGTGCATAGTTATAAACAAATTTACGACCATACTTGTCACAGATTTTACCACCAATCAGTGCGCCGATTGCCGCACCGCCTGTATTCGATGATAGAGCTGCCAGAATCCCCATTTGCATACTATCCATTCCAAAATACGCCTGCCACATGCTGAGGCCTGCTGCACCAGCAACAATAGAGCCAGCATCAATATAACTAATCAGTCCGGCAGTAATCGTTTTTTTCCATGGCGACATATTATAATCCAGTTTTGCAAGTGTCATTTCTTTATTCTTCCCTTCTCTTGTGTTGTTTCTGTAAAATTATAATAATAAATTTGCTAGGCACTATTGTTGTACACCCCTCCGTTCAAATAATGTCATAAGGCAAACCGCGATCTCCTATATTTTCTTTAATCGAGAAAATCTGTTTGCAGGTTCACTTTAAATTCTTTTGCCAAATCCCTGAAATTCTGACTGCTTATCGTTTGTTTTTTCCCGCCCATCGAAAGAACTTTAACACAAATTTCCGCCGATTTTTCTACCGTGTCCATTAGTCCAAACGTTAAATCAAAATCTTCACCGGCGCAAAAAATCCCATGATGCGCCCAAATGACAATATCATATTGTCGCATCAGCTTACTTGTTGCCACTGCAATATCTTTTCCCCCTGGGACCATCCAGTCAACGACACCAACCCCTTGTGGAAACACAACGGGGCATTCCGTTGCCATTTCCCATATCTCACGTGTAAAAGCTTTGGCATTTAGCGGCAAAACAAAGGTTAAAGCAATAATGTTTGCTGGATGGGCATGATAAATAACCCGATATTTTCCTTTTGTTATTTCCTTTTTTATACTATGATTCATTAAATGTGTTGGAAATTCGCTGGTTGGAGTGCCGCCATGTTCCAAACCCCACACAATGGCATAGTTTTCGCCTTTTTCATCAATATGGGCAATCGCAATATTGTCTTCTGGACACAAAATGATATTACGCATATATTTTCCACTGCCCGTTACAAGAAAATATTCACCGGCTAAATTTGGCACACTCACACCAATTGGAATATATTGCGTTGGAGTTTTTAAAGCAGCTTTAATTTCTGCAATTTCACTATCCTTCACTCTATAGCTCAAATTTCCGCCATTTCTTTCATGCCAGCCTTTTTGAAAAGCATCATTCGTAACACGAATAAAACCTTTCACAAAATTTGTTTCCGTAACTTTCATATCATTTGATCCCCTTTTATTGTTAAGATATTTTCTCTCTATATAGAACGCATTAAACATTTTGTATGGCAATCGTCAAGAATGAGGTATAGGGTTGAGTGGCGTTACGTAGGAAGCAAACGATGCCCTATACCCCATTCCTGACAGACTAATAGACTGGACGTAAATTCTTTAATGCGTTCTATATAGTTTGTTCAGTTCGTTTTGACAAAACATTTTTCTCGTAATTTTTTACATCAATAAGCCAATTTTGTTTTTCAGGAACATTGTTCATCTTGCAGAAATAATCCCAAATATCCCCCATTGGATAGGTTTTAAGCTCTTCCTGCAGTGCCATAAGTTCTGTGAAGTTCTCCGTTTCCTGAAGTTGTGCTAATTTAGCATTTGGCGCTAACAATGCCTCCAGTAATGCTTTTTGCATATTACGCATACCAACTACCCAGGCTGCAATACGATTGATGCTGGCATCAAAAAAATCAAGTCCGATAAAGACGCGGTCAAGCGCATCACTGCGAACAATTTCTTTACCAATTTCTTTTAACTCATCATTTAAAACAAGAACATGATCACTATCCCAGCGAACTGGATGGGATATATGTAAGGCTAATTTTTCCGAAAATAATAACAGTGCTGAAATCTTATCAGAAACAACTTCGGTTGGATGATAATGACCCGTATCCATAAGACACATAATATTGTTTTTCGCTGCATAATTCATATAAAATTCAGATGACCCTACTGTGTAAGATTCAAAACCGATACCAAATACTTTTGATTCAACACAATCCGCAATATATTTTGCATCTACTTTTTGGGTGAAAATTTCATCTAATGACTCCTTTAAACGTTTTCTCGGTGACAGACGATCCGCTGGCGCATTTTTATAACCATCGGGAATCCAAATATTATTGAGAGTCGTTGTTCTTAGTTCTTTGCCAAAATATTCGGCAATTTTCCGTGATGCTTTACAGTGGTCAATCCAAAATTGACGAATTTTTTTATCGGGACTCGATAAAGTTAATCCATTAGCAGCTTTTGGATGGGAAAATAACGTTGGATTAAAATCAAGTCCCAGACCGCGATCTTTCGCATAATCAACCCAAGCCTTAAAATGTTTTGGCTCTAATTTATCTCGGTCGACTTTTTCATCTGTAATTGCATACGAAGCATGCAGGTTGACTTTATGCTTGCCGGGTATCAGACTAAATGCTTTATCTAAATCAGCCATTAATTCTGCTGAATTTCTTGCTTTTCCAAGATAATTCCCCGTTGCTGCAATACCGCCGTCAAGGCTTGACCCATTTTCAAATCCTGCTACATCATCTCCTTGCCAGCAATGCATTGAAATTTTTACATTGTTCAGTTTTTTTAAGGCTGCATCGACATCCACGCCAATATTTTGATACATTTCTTTCGCGGACTCAAATCTTGTCATAAACGATCACGCTCCAACTTTTTTAATATCAAATGATTTTTTTATGCATTCACGCGCTTCAATTAAATCTTTAAGTTCATTGGTTTTTAACATTTGCGCGAGTATGTTCCCTAAAGCAGTGGCTTCAATCGGACCAGTATAGAGATCTTTGCCTGTATATTTTGCGGTTAATAGGTTGAGATACTCATCTTGACAGCCTCCGCCAACAATATGAATACAAGTATAGGTTTTACCAGTTACAGCTTCAATTTCTCGTACTGTTTCAGCATAGGATTTTGCTAGGCTCTTATAAACACAAGACAAAAACTCACATTCCGTTTCCGGTTTTTCCTGCTTTGTTTTTTCACAATACGCTTGCAGTGCTTGTCTCATGCTTTTGGGGGCTAAAAACGAAACATCATTTACATCAACATAGGAAGGAAAATAATCTCCGATTTTAGCAAGTTCATATAATTCGGAAAATTTATATTGGTGTTTAAATTCCATGCGCAATGACTGCATCATCCATAATCCCATAATGTTTTTTAAATAACGATAGCGATAATGATATCCACCCTCATTCGTAAAATTTCGCTGGCGGCTTTTTTCGGTACAATCCGGTATCATTCGTTCAACACCCATCAACGACCATGTTCCTGAACTTAAATAAATAGAATCTCCATCCACCAAAGGTGCCGCGAGTACTGCCGAACCGGTATCATGTGTTGCTGGTAAGACCACTTCAGCTGAAAAGCCAACTTCGTCCTGAATGTTTTGTCTAAACTGTCCAACGCTGGATTTTGGTTGATATAATGTACCAAAAATCTGTTTTGGCAATCCTAATTTATCGATCAGATCAAAATCCCAATCTTGTGTTGTTGAATGAACCAACTGTGTTGTTGTTGCATTGGTGTATTCATTCTTTATACTTCCAGTAAGTAAAAAGTTTAAATATTCTGGAATCATCAGGAATGAATGTGCTTTTTGTAGTAGTTCCGGCTGCTTAAGTTTAATCGCATACAGTTGGTAAATGGAATTAAAAATTTGTTTTTGAATACCATTGCGATGATATAAATCCGCTTCACTGATAATCTTATATACCTCTTCATCGATGCCTTGCGTACGGCTGTCACGGTAAGCAATTGTATCGCCCAGCATATTTTCTTTATCATCAAGCAAAACAAAATCGACACCCCACGTATCAATTCCAACGCTCTGTGGAATACGATTATATTGTTTGCACATCTTAAGTCCTGCTAAAACCTCTTGAAACAGCTGGTCTAAATCCCAACAAAGATGCTGATTTTTTTCAATCAAGTGATTTTCAAAACGATAAATTTCTTCAATGCGTACTTTACCATTTTCCAGCCAGCCCAAGATATGGCGCCCACTCGATGCGCCTATATCAATCGCCAAATAATACGACCCCATTACCTCATCCTCCAAATAAATGTTTAACTCTATAAATACGTCATTTATCTTTTTTTATCTTGTTTTGTCTTTGTTTTAATTTATATTACCACTCAAAAACAAATAAATCAAGATTTATTTCTGTGTTTTTCTTTTTTTATTTGGTATTATCTTTTTTATTGAATTATTTTTATGATTGGGTCTTCTGTGTAATTTATCCTGAATTTCTTTGTTTGCTTTGATTTATGTTTGACTTAAAGGAATATCTATAGGTATACTAAAGAAAAACACGCGATTGTCTTTTTAAAATTTTCGATACACAATAGGAGTGATATATGATGTTAGGAATAGAACGCCGCCAAAAAATCATGGAGTATCTGACCAGTGACCGAAAAGTTTATGTGGCTGATCTAAGCAAAATATTAAAAGTAACCGAAGAAACCGTACGCCGTGATCTTGAAAAACTCGAAACCCAGGATTTACTCAGACGCAGTTACGGTGGTGCTGTTCTCAATGAACATACCAGTGAAGATCTCTCTTTTTTAAAACGAAATTCCATCAATAATACGGATAAACAAGCCATTGCAAAAAAAGCCGAATTTCTCGTCAATGATAACGACACGCTGATGGTTGATTCCAGCACAACCTGTCTAACCTTACTTCATCAGTTAAAAATAAAAAAAGAATTGACTGTTATTACAAATTCCATCAAATTGGTAAATGATTTTGTTAGTTCGCCCTTCACGATCATCTCAAGCGGCGGCACTTTGCGGGCTCATTCTTATGCCTTGGTTGGTCCTTCTGCCTGCAATTCTTTGCAAAATTACTATGTAGATCTGGCAATCATCAGTTGTAAAGGAATTGATCGCGACAAAGGTATTATGGAATCCAATGAACAGGAAAGTATTATTAAGCAGCAAATGATGAAACAGGCAAAAAAATGCATTTTGCTCATTGATCATTCAAAGTTTGATAAAACTGCTTTTACCAGGACAGGCGATTTCACGTGCATTGACTATATCGTCACCAACCAAATGCCATCACAAGATTGGATTAATTTTTTTGACAAACGTGAAATCAAACTAATCTATTAAAAAATCATAAAAAAAAATCTATTGACAGCGTTTAAAAGTAAGCGTCAACTAAACAGTGTATATAAAAATAGCAGCCATCGTTGTATACTCAGAATATGAATATGGATCGACTGACTGCTATACTTATTTCTATATTGTCTCATTCCACGGAAGGTAGCCTTCTAAAAATTGTGGTTCTCTTAAAAACGAGATATTTGGAAGCGTTTCAAGCAGGTATTTCAATTAAAAGATCTCTTAATTTATGTTACCTTTATAGTTTTTTATCTTATATTTATATATAGTAGGAGAACAATTCATATATTTTTTAAATATTTCAGAATAATAACTACTACTAGAAAAACCAACAGAAATAGCTACTTCTGTAATGTTTAATCCTTCATTTAATAAATAAGGAATACTCTTTTGAATGCGATAACTTAGAAGATAATCCAACGGTGTATGATGTACAATTTTTTTAAATAAGCGACAACAAGAACTATTACTGAGATTGCAAGAGTTGGAGATATCTTTTAATCTTATCGCTTCTTTGTAGTGGACATGGATATAATTCAGTGCTGATTTTATTTGCATAATGTTTTTGTGTGGATTTTTAGGTTTATTTGGAAGTTTACGATAAACATCTTGATATAAATAGAAGCATAATTCAAACAATTTACTCACAATTAACAATTCATAGCCAATGATTTTTTCTTTATAAATCTTTTCTAGTTCCAATAATACTGAAATAATATTATTACTATCATGGTCATTCGAATTAAAATAGGCAAACGCCAGTTGTTCATTTGTAACTAGTTCAAATAGATATTTGTTTTCGAAAATACTATTTCTATATCCTGAAATTAAAGTTGGATGAAAAGTAATTGCAAAATATTGGCAATTTAAACCAGGAGATGCTGTTCCTGAATGAAGACAGTTCTGATTTGCACATATAGCATCACCTTCTTTGAGCAGATATTGATTATTATTTACTTGATATATCATAGAACCGCTAAGAATATAAGTAAATTCAATTTCTGGATGCCAGTGGCACCCAAAAGTAGAACCCCTATAATTTGTGATTTCTTCATAACCGATTCGAAAAGGAAAACTATCATTTCTAGCATAATCTCTATTCTCCAATTGATTTTCTCCGATATTTAGTACTTTATTTTCCATAAATCCTCCAAATGATAATATTGTTATAAAATATAACGATATTATCGTAGATTTCAATTGTCTATAACATTATAATTAAAATTATAATAATTGAAAATAGTAAGGAGAAAAATTATGAGTGAGTTAGACAAATGTATGAGTGGCAATATGTTTAATTGTATTGACGAAGAACTTACGGATATGATAAGTAAGTCCAGAATAATGACCCATCAATATAATTCAAGCAGTAGCATAAAAGAAAAACAACACATTCTTCATGAGTTGTTTGGTGAAATTGGTTCTAATGTAAAGGTAGATGTTCCGTTTTATTGTGATTATGGTAAAAATATATTTATTGGGAATAATGGCATTATTAACATGAATTGTACATTTGTAGATTGCAATAAAATAGAAATTGGAAACAATGTTTTAATTGCCTCTAACGTACAAATATATACAGCAACACATCCAGTAAATGCAAAAGAACGTTTAGTTGATGGATGGAAAGAAAACTCAGGTCAAGCTTTTTTTAGAACTTATGCGTTACCGGTTAAAATTGAGGATAATGTCTGGATCGGCGGCGGCACTATTATTCTACCTGGCGTTACCATTGGAAAAAATAGTGTAATTGGAGCTGGAAGTATAGTGACGAAGAATATACCTGCTAATTGCGTTGCTGTGGGAAATCCTTGCAGAGTAATTAAAAAGCTTAGTGATAAGAAGGAATAACGGATTTATGCCTATATATAGAACACTTGGGACATGCTCTGATGCATGATAATTCCAATGTTGTACGTATGAGCACACAAAAAAGGGGTGTCTTTACTAATTTTTTAGTGCAACACGCCCTTTTTATTCGCCCATTTATAACGAAGATAAAATGCAATTTTTCTGTATGTATAAATTTTTTCTCAGCTTACACAAAAACTATGCTTTTAAAATCCCACTCTTTTTCACAGCCTCAACTGCTTGCTGTAACACAGCTTCATCCTGCACCAAAGCCATGCGTACATGACCTTCGCCGGATGGTCCAAAAGCACTGCCCGGTGTCAGCATAACACCTGCTTTTTCCACTAAATCCATGGCAAAGTCGACTGATTTTTCATAATGCGGCGGAATCACAGCCCAAACAAACATCGTAGCTTCTGGTTTCTCCATATTCCAGCCAATGGATTTAAACCCATCACATAAAACATCTCTACGTCTTTCATACGCATCTTTCATAACCGCTACGCAGCCTTGATCGCCAGTAATAGCAACAATCGCCGCTTTTTGAATTGGCAAAAACATACCATAGTCCATATTTGATTTCAATGTCTTTAATCGCGATACCACCTCGGCATTGCCAACACAAAAACCAATTCGCGCTCCGGCTAAACCATAGGTTTTAGATAAAGAATTAAATTCCACACCGATCTCCCTGGCCCCAGAAAAGGTGAGAAAACTGCCGCAGGTTTTTCCATCAAAGACTAACTCACTATAAGCATTATCATGAAGAACGACAATATCATATTTTCTGGCGAAAGCAATCAAATCTAAGTAAAACGCTTCTGGCGCCATCACTGTAGTTGGATTATTAGGATACGATACAACCATAAATTTTGCTTTTTTAGCAATATCCACCGGAATATCCTGCAATTGGATCACATAGCCATTTTCTTTTTTCTGCGGCATATAATAAAGCTTCGCCCCGGCCAGCAGCGGACCATCAGCAAACACCGGATAGCAGGGATCGGGAACTAGTACCACATCGCCCTCATCAACAATGGAAAGTGCTATATGAGCCAACCCTTCCTGTGATCCCAATAGTGAACAAATTTCCGTCTTGGGATCAAGCGTAACCCCATATCGCGTATCATACCAGCTGCTGACTGCTTCTAATAAAGCCGTTTGATCATTGACTGCATAGATATAATTTTTAGGATCAGCCGCCGCTGTACATAAGGCATCCATTATATGCTGTGCCGGTGGAATATTAGGTGTTCCAACGCTTAAATCAATAATTGTTTCACCCTTTTCGAGTTTTTTTCGTTTAATGTCTAATAATTGAGAAAAAATCCCCTCACCAAATTGATCCATTCTTCTTGCAAATTGCATGATTTTATACCTCCTATTTTTTTAGTTAAATTCTTGAATTCAATATATAATTTGCATTTAATATTCTTCTATATAGCAATCGTCAGGAATGGGGTATAGGGTTGAGTAGCGTTACGCAGGAAGCAAACGATACCCTACCCTTCCTGGCAGACTAATAGCTAGCTACGCTTTCTTTAATTCAATATAGGCAGCTCTACCATATCAAAATAAAAATCTCACAAATTACACTTTTAAGACATATTCCTCGTTGCACACTTTATTTTGTTATAAAAATTATTTAAATAAGTACATTTGTATACATAAAGAATATTATAACATCCTCTACAGATGCCTGCAAAAAAATTCGAGGCATGTAGAAAAACTACACGCCTCGCAAAACTTGTTTTAAGCTTCTAAAATAGGTTGATAAATATCGAGTTCACAATAATTGTCTTTGCATAAAGCATTATTGATATATTCAAAACGAAATTGATCAGCAAATTTATAACCAGATTTGAAAATCCATTTTGAATAAAGATGAACGAGCAGCCGCCCCACTTTACGACCATTTAATTCATCCGGATGAAAAAATCCCACAAAGCGAAAAACTACATATTTATGTGCCGGAATTGAAATTCCCACCATACCAGCCGGAATATGATTCAAATCTTGGACCTGCAAACCCGGCATATAATAAATTGCCCCATTCATACGATCACTCCAATCGGTATAGCCAAAATAAATCTCCGGATCTACCGGATTTAAAATATGTTGGCGCTGCTTATAAAAAAATTCCCGCCCACATAAATTCGCAATCTTATCCCCCGATTTACTGAGTATTTTATATTTTTGACCAACCAGATAGAATTGTTGTTTAAACATAAACGAAGGTTTATAAACGACCGAATTATTGACTGACATAATATCATCAATCGTAAGTTTTTCTTGAATATGCAGCGATTGTGCTTCGGATCTCAATTTGAGTGGTGTAATGCCAAATTTTTTACGAAAGGCTCGAATATAAGATTGTTCATAATCAAACCCATATTCCATCGCAATATCAATCACCCGCCGATTTTTATCTTTCAAATCCGAAATACTGGCGGATAACTTACGAAACTGTACATATTCCATTACCGATTCGCCCGTTAATGATTTAAAAATTCGATCTAAATAGTATTTTGATATACCACAATGTGCTGCTATCGCATCGAGATTCAGCTTCTGATATAAATTAACTTCTATATATTGAAAACACTCCGCCATAGTTGCCCTTAAGTCCATTCTAGTATACCCCCATACTGAAAGTTCATAGCTCAGGCTGGTATTTGCGGAAAATCAAAGTGGCATTATGTCCACCAAACCCAAAAGAATTCGATAAACCATATTCCAGACCCGCACTATGACCTATATTTGCCGTATAATTTAAATCACAATCGACATCGGCTGTATGATAATGAATTGTTGGCGGCACAAAACCATCATGAAGTGCTGATGCCGTAATAATAGCTTCTATACCACCCGCTGCCCCGAGCAAATGCCCGGTCATTGATTTCGTCGAGCTGATTGACACTTTATAGGCATAATCCTGAAAAACTTCTTTGATTGCCTGCGTTTCCCCTTTATCACCAATCCCGGTTGAAGTACCATGAGCATTAATATATTGAATAGCTGTTGGGTCTATTTTAGCATCTTTTAAAGCGATTTGCATACATCTGGCTGCACCTTCTCCACCAGGTGCACCAGCAGTAATATGATAGGCATCATTGGTACACCCATAACCAACGAGTTCAGCTATAATATGCGCTCCGCGTTTTTTTGCATGTTCCATTTCTTCTAAAACGACAATACCCGCACCTTCGCCCATAACAAAACCATCTCGATCCCTGTCAAACGGACGACAGGCAGTCTCCGTATCAACATTACGTGTCATGGCTTTATTTGCACAAAAACCCGCCATAGCCAGTCTGGTAATAGGGGCTTCCGTACCACCGGCAATCATAATATCAGAATCGGCTCTTTGGATTATCTTAAAAGCATCACCAATCGCATTCGTTGAAGAAGCACATGCCGACACGGTACACTCCACAAATCCTTTAATACCAAACTCAATAGCAGTCATTCCAGCTGCCATATTCGGCAGCATCATCGGAATCAAAAAAGGACTGACCCTGTCTGCCCCCTTCGCCAAAAGTATTTCATGCTGTTTTTCCAAGGTTTCCAGCCCGCCGATCCCAGAACCAATAATCATACCAACTCTTTCCTTTTGCAGCAACGCCCTATCCAGTTGTGCATCAGCTAATGCCTCCTTTGTTGCTGCCATAGCATATTGAGTAAAACGGTCTGTTCGTTTTGCTTCTTTTTTATCCATAAAATTACAAGGATCAAAATCTTTTATCTCAGCAGCCAGCTTGGTCGGCAAATCACTCGTATCAATTCTTTCAATATGAGTAATACCATTTTCCCCCTGTTTAATTGCTTGCCAAAAAGAGGGCACATCCAGTCCCAATGAAGTAATGGCACCCATCCCTGTAATAACTACACGTCGTTGCATAAAATAACCTCACTCTACATTTTAATTTAAGAAACTTTCCTAAGATTACCACATGCATCACAAAAAAAATGAACAACTCTTGCTATCCATTAATATTAAAAATAAATGGGAGACAAGCTGCTTTTTTACAAACAACTTGTCTCCCATTTATTTTTAATGAATTTATCGAATGCGACGTTTTACTGTTTTCTTTTTCGCACCTAGCTTTCCTTTAAAAGATGTCGGATTATTGGCTTTTCCCACAACCGCCTTCGAACGAGAACTGCGATGATTTACCCCGCCATGTTCAGCCGTCTTAGGTTTATTTGCTGCATATTTCTTGCTCGGTTTACCTGGTTTTTTCGCTGCTTCACTTGGTTTTCGCTGCGATATTTCTTTACCTGGTTTTTCCCGGCGCTCCAATTTTTGCTTTTGCAGACGACTTTGTATACCTTTTTCGATCATGCGCAGATACTCATGCTGGCGAGCATTAACAAAAGTAATTGCTGTACCTTTCTCCCCCGCCCGTCCCGTTCTGCCAATGCGATGGATATAAGCTTCTGCATCATGCGGAACATCATAATTAAAAACATGCGTAACGCCTTCAATGTCAAGCCCGCGTGCTGCAATATCTGTTGCAACCAAAATTTGCAGTTTCGCATCACGGAAACGTTTCAAAACTAACGTTCGCTGTGACTGCGACAAATCACCATGCAGTTCATCGGCAAGATAGCCCCGACCCGCTAAAGCCATCGCAACATCCGCAACTCTTTTTTTCGTATGGCAAAAAACCATTGCCAAATAAGGCTGATATTCATTAATAAATCCACAAAGTTTATCTATTTTTGTATCTTCCTCAGTATTTACGATAATCTGATTAATCTCATCGAGCGTGACATGTTCTGCTTTGATTTCAATCGAAACTGGATTCGTCATATAGTGATGAGATAAGCCTTTAATCCGATCAGGAATCGTTGCGGAAAAAAACATAGTTTGACGATCACGAGCTGTAGCTCGCAGCAATCCTTCTACCTCTTCCAGAAAACCCATATGCAGCATTTCATCCGCTTCATCGAGCACTACTTTATTGGCCGTTGAAAGATCAATTGTCTTACGGCGCAAATGATCCAGCAGGCGGCCAGGGGTTCCTATAATGATATGAGGATTACGACCCAGTTTTTGGATTTGGCGGTCTACGTCTTGTCCACCATAGATTGCCAAAGATTTAATCCCTGCTTCATCACCAATTTTTGCAGCAACCTTTGCAATCTGAATCGTCAACTCCCTGGTTGGTGTAACAATAAGTGCCTGCACCGCCGGCGCATTTATTTTTATTTTTTCCATAATTGGCAGCAAAAACGCCAAAGTTTTCCCCGTTCCGGTCTGTGCCTGTACAATGACATCTTTACCGCTTCGAACAACCGGAATCGCTTCTTCTTGTACTGGCGTCGCTTCTACAATGCCGTTTTTCTTTAATATATCACATAAAGTCTCGCTGACCTTAAGTTCAGCAAATTTTATTCCCATTCAATGCACCTCTTTATATTTATTTTTCATTTTTTTCACTTTTTCCCGATTTTATGATAGATTATATATATTGTAGTCTAATTTCCCTAAAAAAACAAATGAAGTTCCAATGATTGTTCTTCATACTTAAAATATCTCATATTTTGTGAAAAGAAGGTTGATTCAAATGAATTTATTACTGGTTGAAGATGAAGTAAAACTAAGTGAGGCACTCACCGTATTAATAGGCAGGGCCGGGTATACAGTAGAAACTGCTCTAGACGGCCTCACAGCACTCCAGATGACACGAGAAAACAAATACGATGTCATAGTACTCGATCGTATGCTGCCACGCTTAGACGGACTGTCTGTCCTAAAGGAAATGCGCAAAGAAAAAAATGACACCCCTGTGCTTTTGCTCACCGCCAAAGATGAACCAAGTGAACGGGTTGCCGGACTTGAGGCTGGTGCGGATGATTATCTTATCAAACCATTTTTTACCGAAGAACTACTCGCTCGCATAAAAGTCCTCACACGCCGCAGTGAAAAAAAATCAACAGAAAATATCATTGAAAGCGGCGGCATCACTCTATATCCATTACACGGTGAAGCACTGTTAAAAGGAAAGACAAAAATTCAGCTCACGGTCAAAGAGACTGCTCTTTTATCGCTTCTTATGCAAAACCAGGGACAAGTCGTCACCAAAGAACGTATCATGGAAAAAATATGGGGTTATAACAGTGATGCCGGCATAGCGAATGTCGATTTATATATCTATTACTTGCGAAAAAAATTGAATTTAACCAATATCAGGACAATTCGCGGTATTGGTTATTCCTTTGAAGAGGAACAATAAATGTTTCGCCAGCTTCACATAAAAATGACGCTTATCAATGCTGCTGTAACCATATTTTTATTTATTATTTTAATTTCTGGCGTATGTATTTTACTAGAGTTTAATTCACAAAGCACCACCGATTATACCTTAACCAAGATAACTAAAAATGTCACGCAAAATAATATGGTCGATTTACCACCACGTAATATGCGAGATAACGATTCTGAAGAAAAACGTCCTAGCATATTTCCCATGCCCCACCCCAGTTTTTTCTTTATCAAAACAGATGCCATTGGAATTATTGTGCATAAATCTTCTGATATCACTGTGGACAATGATACTCTATCGAAACTCGTACAAGCTACGGTCAAATCGACTAAACTACGAGATGATATTGAATTTGCCACGATTCCCTTTTCCTATCTTAAAACGCCATTATCAAATGGCGGATTTTTAATTGTATTTGATGACCAATCGGAAGAACGAACCATTTTTCATACTACTGTATCCTATTTAATTTTAGCTGGTTTATTTTGTACATTACTTTCTTTTCTCGCCAGTTTTTTCATGGCAAAACACGTGATAAAACCAATCCAATATGCGACTACCCAGCAAAAGAAATTTGTTGCCAATGCGTCCCATGAGCTCAGAACTCCAATTACAATCATGCAGACTAACCTTGATATTATGAAAGGAGCGCCGCCCGGTGATACACTTGATAACAATCGCAAATGGCTTAACAATCTGCAAGGTGAGACAACTCGTATGACAGAACTCATCAACTCGCTTTTGTTTCTTGCTCGCGCCGATGCCAATCAACAACTACTGGAAAAAGAATATTTTTCCCTTGATACGGTTGTTGAAAGTGCGGTTACAGCCTTTGAACTGCTAGCCGCTGAAAAGGAAATAACGCTTGAAACCAAAGTTCACGGTCAAGCTATAACAGGGCTTGGCGACCCGGCTCGTATTAAACAAGTGCTAACCATCCTCATTGACAATGCCCTGCGGCATACCCCACCCAATGGAAAAATTACAACAAATTGTTATAACACAGTTGATACATCTGTTATAAATGTAATCGATACTGGTGAAGGCATTGCCGAAGAAGATATCGCCAAAATTTTTGATCGTTTTTACCAAGCCGACTCTTCGCGTCAGCGCGGTGGTGCCGGGCTGGGGCTTTCCATGGCAAAGTGGATCATCAAGAGGCATAAAGGAACCTTAAAAGTCTTCAGCAAACTCGGGGAAGGTACCACGTTTACGATTAAACTGCCCCGTAATGCAATTTAAAAAGACTGACGAAAAATGTGTCGAACCAGAATTCTGGCGAAACATTTTTGTCAGTCTTTTTTGTACAAATTTTTAGGAAACCCTATGTTTTTATAATTTAATCCCTACTATAATTAATTGCATTAAATATTCTATATGGCAATCGTCAGGAATGGGGTATAGATTTCAATTATTTTTGTCCATAATAAGCATTTTTGCCATGTTTCCGTAAATAGTGCTTATCCAACAGAGCCTGCTGCATTTCACGGAATGCTCCACCATTTAAAGTAATCGACTGATATGCCATACAAGCCACTTCTTCTAAAACAACAGCATTGTGTACCGCTTCTTTTGCATTCGTACCCCAGGCAAACGGCCCATGTGAATGTACCAATACACCCGGTACATCCATCATATTTCGCCCGGCAAACGTTTCAATAATAACTGTACCCGTTTCTTTTTCATAGGCACCTTGAATTTCTTCCTCGTGCATATCTCTGGTACAAGGAATCGCACCATAAAAATAGTCTGCATGCGTTGTCCCAAGTGCTGGTATAGCTAAGCAGGCTTGCGCCCAAGAAGTCGCATACCGCGAATGTGTATGCACAACTCCACCGATTTGAGAACAAGCTTTATAAAGTTCAATATGTGTTGCCGTATCAGACGACGGATTAAGTTTCCCCTCAATCCGCTTACCATTCAGATCTACAACCACCATATCTTCTGGTCTCATTTTATCATAATCCACGCCTGATGGTTTGATAACAATAAAACCTGTTTCACGATCAATTGCTGAAACATTCCCCCAGGTAAATGTCACCATTTTATAAGCAGGCAGCATCATATTGGCCTGATATACTTCTTCTTTTAATTTTTCCAGCATCGTTATCGATCCTCCTACTTTAATTTCCAGATCAGATCTGACATCAATAAATCATGTTTAAACTGTGATATTTCCGTTTTTTCATTAATATGGACAAACTCGATATCCATCATAGCCGCCCAATCTTCAAGCTGCTGTGCTGTAACAGAAAAACTTATAATACTATGATGGGCTCCCCCAGCTAAAATCCAGGCTTCTGCTGATGTTTCTAGATTTGGCATTGGTTTCCACATCACTCTGGCAACTGGCAAATTCGGCATAGACAAAATTGGTTTTACAGCCAAAACATCATTGACAATCAAACGCATTCTGCCCCCCATATCAATTAAAGATGCCGTTATGGCTTTCCCTGATTTACCTTCAAAAACCAATCGCGCTGGTGCATCTTTACCGCCAATTCCCAAATCATGTACTTCAATTTTGGGTTTTTCGGCTGCAACACTTGGGCATACTTCTAACATATGAGCACCTAAAATCAAGCTGCCACCATTATCGCCAAAATGATAGGTATAATCTTCCATTAAAGCCGTACCCTTGTCATCGCCCTGTGCCATCGTCTTCATTAAGCTTGTCATAGCAGCAACTTTCCAGTCGCCTTCCGGACCAAACCCATACCCCTGTGCTGTCAAATGTTGTGTTGCCAGCCCCGGCAGCTGTTTCATACCATATAAATCTTCAAAGGTGTTAACAAAAGCATCAAATTTACCTTCCTGCAAAAATTTCTTCATGCCAATTTCCATTTTTGCTTGATAGCGAACAGAAGCAATATTCTTTGTATTTAAAATATATTCTTCTTCATAAACTTTCATCAAGGCATCAATTTCTTTTTCGCTTACCCCATCAATATAAGGTACCAGATCACCAACCGGATATGTATTGACTGACCAGCCGAGTTTGATCTGTGCTTCGACTTTGTCGCCTTCCGTTACTGCAACATCACGCATATTGTCACCAAATCGAGCAACTTTCAATGATTTACTAGCCGCAACACCAATCGCGGTACGCATCCATAAACCAATTTTTTCCTGTACATTTTTATCGCCCCAATAGCCAACAACGACGCGACGAGCCAAACGCATCCTTGTGCCAATAAAGCCATGTTCACGGTCACCATGCGCGGATTGATTCAAATTCATGAAATCCATATCAATTTCTTCATTAGGAATTTCTTTATTAAATTGTGTATGTAAATGCAAATAAGGTTTCTGTAATTTACCCAGCCCGCGAATCCACATTTTGGATGGAGAAAACGTATGCATCCACGTAATGATACCCGCACAGCTCTGATCATAATTGGCATCTTCCATAACCTGTTCAATCGCATCGGAAGTCGTTGCCACAATTTTAAAATCGATTTCAACTGGTAAAGTCCCAGCAGCATTAAGTTTTTCAACCATTACCACTGAATGCTCAGCCACTTTTTTTAAGGTTTCTTCACCATAAAGATGCTGGCTGCCAGTAATAAACCAAAATTTATATTCTTTTAACTGTTTCATGTAAAATTCCTCCATATACATTGCATTTGTCTATTTTATTGATCCGCAAGGACTTCTTTTTTTATTGTTTTAAGACGTTTCATGACATCATTTTCACCACGGCCAAAATATTCATGCAAAATATCATATTCTTTATATAAACGATCGTAAATAGCTGCATTTTTTGGATTTGGCAGATATACATCCGACCGCAATTTCCCCATATGTTTCGTCGCATCAAATACACTATCATAACCACCTGCAGCTGCCCCTGCTGCAACAGCGCCGAAAATGGCAGAACCAAGTGCCGGTCCCTGGGTTGATCCAGCAATTTTAACCGGCAGATTAATAACGTCGGCATAAATATGCATTGCTAATGCATTTTTCTGTGAAATGCCACCCGATGCATAAAATTCGTGAATCGGCACACCATTGTCACGAAATGTTTCAATAATCTTTCGCGTGCCAAAAGCAGTCGCCTCAATCAAAGCCCGGTACATCTCTTCCGGCTTTGTCTGAAGAGTCATCCCCAGCATCATACCAGTCAAATCAACATCCACTAATACAGACCGATTGCCATTCCACCAATCAAGTGCCAAAAGCCCACTTTCACCAGCTGTCAGTTTTTCAGCTTTTTCAGTCAAGAGCTGATGAATATCAATCGTTTTATCTCTTGCCTCTGCCAAATAAGCAGCCGGCAGACAGTTATTAACAAACCATTCAAAATGATCGCCTACACAAGACTGACCTGCTTCATAGCCAAAAAATCCTGGTAATATACCATCTTCCACAACACCACACATACCCGGAACCATTTTTTCTTCTTCACCCAAAAGCACATGACAAGTCGAAGTTCCCATAATTGCCAAAATTTTGCCGACTCCATTGATTTTCACAGCCGGAACCGTTACATGAGCATCCACATTGCCAATCGCCACAGCGGTCCCTTCATTCAGACCGGTAAGTTTTGCCGCCAGTGGACTAATGACTCCCGCTTTTTGCCCGAGCGGTGTAACCGGGCAGCTCATTTTATCAGCAATCACATTTTCTAAGCGTGAATCTAAGGCTTTAAAAAAGTCTTTTGGTGGATACCCTTCTTTTTTATTCCACATCGCCTTATAACCAGCTGTACAAGAATTGCGGGTCTGCACACCGGTGAGCTGCCAAATAATCCAGTCAGCGGCTTCTACAAAAGAATCCATTGCTGCATAAACCTCAGGGGATTCATCCAATATTTGCCAAAGTTTTGGTATTTCCCACTCCGAAGAAATTTTTCCACCATAACGAGCCAGCCATTTTTCACCACGCGCTGCGGCAATTTCATTTAAACGATTGGCTTTATCCTGCGCTGCATGATGTTTCCAAAGTTTTACATAGGCATGCGGATTAGCTTTAAACTCAGGCAAGAAACACAATGGTGTACCGTCTGCTTTTACCGGTAAAACCGTACAAGCTGTAAAGTCCGTACCAATACCGATAATATCATTCGGTGAAATTCCCGTTTGGTGAATAAGTTCTGGTATTGTATTCGATAAAACATCGATATAATCTTGTGGATCTTGCAAAGCCCAGTCAACCCCCAGCTTCGTGCCATCGGGTAAACACGTATCCATTACCGCATGAGGATATTTATAAATTGAACTGATTAACTCACGTCCACTTTCCACTTCTACTAAAACAGCCCGCCCTGAAAGCGACCCAAAGTCAACACCGATTGTATATTTCGCCATAAAAAAACCTCCTATATTCTAAACGACTGTGAAACTTTTCAGCAGCCAATATCTCTAAGTTTCTTGCCCTGCAATAAATTCTGTTCAATTTGTTCCAATGTCACATTTTTGGTTTCAGGAATCAGGTAAATTGTAAAGAAGATAAACAAAACATTCATTCCCGTATAAATCCAAAATGTCATGGCTGAACCAACTGAATTCAATAATGTCAAGAATGTAGCACCAATGATCATATTTGAAATCCAATTTGTTGTAGTCGAACAAGCAATCCCGAAATCGCGACTCTTAAGTGGTTGGATTTCCGAACACAAAATCCAAACAACCGGAGCAGCACTCATGGCATAACCGCCAATACAAACCACCGTCATCGCAACTGCTATATACGAAATCCAAGTGGATGTACTACCACTGTCAATCAGATTCAAGCAAACACCCAAAATCAAAGTTCCGGCTGCCATGACCGAAAACCCTATTTTCAAAGCTGGTTTACGACCGGCTTTATCTACCATATTCATGGCAATAAAAGTTGCTAACACAAACGTTAAACCATCGATTACTGTTGCCATCATCTGTTCTTCGGTTGTAGTAAACCCTGCCAGACTAAAAATTTTCGGTGCATAATACATTATAATGTTCATCCCTGTAAACTGTTGCATGGCCTGTAAAAGCATACCAAGAAAAACGACGCGGCGGACATTTTTATTGGCTTTAAAAAGCCCCCAGCCTTCTTGTTTGACTTTTAAACTCTCACGAATATCCAATAATTCACTTGCTACTTTTCTTTCATTACTATGCAGCATATGTAATACACTTTTCGCTTCATCGAAACGTCCTTTTGAAGCCAGCCATCTTGGGCTATCTGGCAGCTTCAAAACAGCCAGCATAAGGATCACTGCCGGGACACAGATAATACCTACCATCATCCGCCAATCTCCACTATAACTAAGAGCGGTATCCGATAAAAAGGCTAATAAAATACCTACGGTAACCATCAGTTGGTACATCGCAATCAATTTTCCCCGAATCTCTTTATCAGCCATTTCCGATAAATATAAAGGTGCTGTGTAGGAAGCAATCCCCACCGCAAAGCCCAAAATAACACGTGCCACCAGTAAAATTGTTACACTCGTTGCAAACGCAGAACCGATGGAACCTAAAATGAAAAATCCTGCCCCAATTAACAAACTGTATTTTCTTCCAAGACGTGAAGACAGCCACCCTGTGGCAATTGCACCAAATGCTGCCCCTAACATCATTGAACTAACAACCCATTCTTGCTGTTGACTGCTTAAAGCAAAATGCTTTGCAATAAATGGCAAGGCTCCTGCAATAACACCAATATCCAAGCCAAATAACAGACCGGCCATCCCCGCCGCAAATGAAATAAAAGTACGCATTTTAGCCGTCTTTCGATCCCTCGTATTTGAAATTCTTCCAAAGTTTTCTTGTACAGCATCTTCCATCATATGAAAAATCTCCTCCATTCAAATAAAACAGTTTTCTGAAACTTCTAAATAAATGACCTAATTATCTATATATATTATAAATACAACATGGCAGCTTGGTGAATTTGCCGGCTTGCTTCACACCTACTCATACTGTATGAAAAACTACCTTATTCAACTTTTCTTTCGTATTTTCATTGTCATACATATTTGTAAAAATTATCATACAACTAACTTTTATAATATAACACTCTTTACTTAATATTTCAATTATTTTTTATTTATTTATATTGTTTTAATCATAGTCTGTATTTATAACGGTCAGAACCTTTGTATACTATGACTCGTTTAGGCTTTTTTTAACCGACGATTTGTAGTATTGCCTTTATATTTTATTGCACACACGATAAATCATCATACATTTCGGCAATAAATTTTCTGCTTATCATTTAGTATTGCTTGTATGAAAACAAAATCTATTAAAAATTCTTTTTAAATAAGAAAAAACGCAGCTATAAATTATAGCTGCGTCCTAAGCGAAAATCACTTTGCTTGTATAGATGCTAATGTAGCATTAGCTTGAGTTGTAGGTTTTTTCTTATCGGCCTTTTTCTTTTTCTTTTCCTTGTTCTTTGGGCTCTTATCTCCCATATTGAACATCTCCCTTTTGTTATGACCTATTATTTATTATAACACCTTTTGCTCAATTTAGTTAGTCCTTTTTCTGAGTATAACTAAGAACAAGTCGCTTTTTGTCCTGAAATCATATTGTTTTTTGCTCGTTTTTGTAATAGAATCTCAATAACAACCATGAGTATAATATATAAAAAGAGGTATATAAATGAAAAAACGCCGCCGTTTCTCTACACAAAAAGCAGGACTTCCACCTGGTACATTGATTGGCTATGGATTTGATCCAGCCGTAAAAACAAAAGTACGCGTAATCGATTTCAATAGCGATCAATTCTATGAAAGCGAAATCCACTCCATTGATGATTTATCCAGTTTTAAACAAACGGAGACCGTAACCTGGATTGATATTGTCGGTGCCAGTCAAATAGAAGTATTAGATAAAATTGGTCAGTTATTCGGCATTCATAATTTAGTTCTTGAAGATATGCTCAATACAAGTCATCGACCAAAAACAGAAGACTATGGAGAATATCTTTTTTTAATCATGAAAAATATCCGTTTGCAAGACAATGATTTGTTAATTGAACAAATTTCTCTAATTATTGGTAAAAACTATGTAATCTCTTTTTTAGAAAATGATTTTAATGTTTTTGAGGCAGTTCGTAATCGCTTGCGCTCCAGTAAAAGTAAAATTCGAAAAACTGGGGCGGATTATCTTGGCTATGCTTTACTCGATCTCGTCGTTGACAATTATTTTATTGCTTTGGAACATGTCGGTGAACAAATTGATCTTTTAGAAGAACGTGTTATCCAAGAGGTCGATGCCACGCAAGTTAAAGAGATTCAGGGTCTGCGTACTGATCTCTTATTTATCCGCAAAGCCATCTGGCCGTTGCGTGAGATTATTAGCAATCTGGAAAGAGGCGACTCTGAGCTGTTAAGTCCACAAATGCATATCTACATTCGCGACGTCTACGATCATGTTGTACAAATTATTGACACCGTAGAGACCTACCGTGAAATGGTTAATGGTTTGATGGATATTTATTTGTCAAGCATCAGCAATCGCATGAACGAAGTTATGAAAGTTTTAACCATCATCTCAACCATTTTCATTCCATTAACGTTTTTAGCCGGCCTTGAAGGCATGAATTTCAAGACTATGCCTGAACTCGATTTAGATTATGGCTATCCTGTCCTTCTATTGTTCATGCTTTTAATCGTATTAGGTATGCTCCGCTTTTTTCGCAAGAAACAATGGCTGTGACATTAAAAAGTTGTATTTTTCATCATATAATCTAAGCGCAGATTTTCATCGACCAGCTGAAAATGTTCTTCAATCGCAGCCTGAGCACCAATTTTATCACCAGCTTTCAAACACATAACCATATGCTGGTGTGCCAGCTGCAAGCGCTTTTTACCTTTATCCTCTGCGATAATTTTTTTGCGTAAATCCTTAATAAACAGGTGCATCACATCAGCCAGAGCTTGTAAAATTGTAACAATTAAGGGATTACTGGCCGCCATGGCAATTGTATAATGCAGTTTTTCATCCAATGCTACATTCGCTGTATCATCTGTATTTTTCTCCATATCTTCAATAATGGATTCTAATAGATCCGTTTGTTCCTTACTGATCTTATCAATCGCCAAAGCAATCATTGTTTTTTCCAGACCGCAGCGCAATTCACTGATCTGTCTATAATCGATTTTCTGCACCAAAAACATCATCGCCAATGATTCACCAAGGCTTTTTTCAAAATTACCGGAAATCACATTTCCCGCCCCTTGTGTACTGGTTATGATACCCATGACTTCTAATGTTCGCAAAGCTTCTCTTATAGAAGTACGACTTACCCCCAGCGTCTCGGCTAATTCACGTTCAGGCGGCAAATTATCCCCCAGCTTAACCTCATTACAGATGATTTTTCTTTTTATTGAATCTATGACTTTTTGATAAGCTCGTCCAGCTTCTTGTCTTGCCATGTCTACATCCCCCATTACGTCTTTTAAAGTAGCAATATTTTACCACAGACAGATAGAAATCGCAATTTTATGAAAAATGCATTCTTAGCGGAAACTATTAAGATTAAAAAAACAACAACTGGAGACATTGTGAAAATATCTCCAGTTGTTGTTTTTTACATTTTGCAGTATAGATGCTTTAACAGTTTATAGTGAGTCGGTAATTTTCTGGTACCCATCTTCCATAGCATCATGAATTGCATTTGTTATAGATGTTTTGGCAGCAGCATCTTTTGCCGATCCGTTGGTTTGAAAAACGATCAACCGATTCGTACTGCGATTATAAAATTTATATTGCAATTGCGCTTTCGTTTTGATCTCAGTAGAAATAAATTGAATGTAACCATTACAATTCAACTTGGCTATTTTCATCCCGATAACATAATCCGCTTTTGTATCTTTCGCAACAGCTTCAAATACATCTTTTTCAGGAAGTTCCATTATTGAAGGGTCATATCCCGCATGGTCCAAAGCCTTTTGAACATCCTCTTCGGGAATTATTTTAATTTTAGAAACTAAAAAGCCTTCCATATACTGATCTTTCACAATATCTTTCACATAAGTTTTCAGCTCTGCCGTTGCACCTATGTATGGAATGACGGCAATGGTATACAATTCTGATTCCGCTGCCTGGCTTGCTTCTGCAAATACATGTGTCATCGATAATAAAAAGAAAACCAATAAAAATAAGACCGTCCTCATTTACACCACTCCATTTAGAAATTTACACATTGAGCTTAATCTACTTTCATCGTTATCAATAGATACCCTATATTATAATACGCCTATACTCTTAGAAATTCCTTTGATTTATACATTTTATTTTTTTAAAAAGCAGGGGCATTTATCGTTTATTTTACGATAAATGCCCCTACGACGTGTTATTACAACGTTTTATTATTTTACTTCAACTTTAGAATTGAGCACACGATAAATGAATACTGCAATCAATAAGATAAACACAATAAGCCCCAGTGAATCGGCTGTAGGTTCAAAATCTTTTCCAACCAAAGCCAACGGTGAATCGCTGCCACCAGCCGTTACCGAAAAGACAATAATGATGGCAATGATAACGCCCATTAAGCTTTCACCAACAATCAACCCCGATGCGAAAAGCACACCCTTACGATTGGATTTTTCAACTTCGGCTTCTACATTTTGGGAATTGCGTTCAATTGCCTGTTTTTTCAAATGACGATGAACCAAATAGCTCATCACCGTTCCAATAATCAACGGCACTTCGAGTGTAGGCGGTAAATAAATCCCCATACCTACAGCCAGTGGCGGCAAGCAATATGAGACAGAATTTTTTTTCAACAATAAATCAAGGATAATGATCAAAATACCAATACCAATACCAAAAAGGATATAATTCCAATCCAAATTATGGCTGAAAATACCTTTGGCAATTGTCGTCATCAGAGTTGCCTGTGGTGCCGATAAAGCCTGTCCAGGGTCCATTCCCATGCGAGGCATTGCACCAGTGAAGCCATATGCTTCATATAGTAAATTAAGTACCGGAGCTATGGCAAAAGCACCAATAACACTGCCCAGTATCAAAGACACCTGTTGTTTCCAAGGCGTAGCACCAACCAAATAGCCTGTCTTCAAATCTTGTAAATTATCATTTGATATAGCGGCAATACTAATAATAACGCTCGTAATGAAAATTGCCAAAGCCGTGGCAAATTTACTGCCCGATTCCGATTCAAATACACCAGCTGAGGTCCCGATTGCCAGTACCACAAGTGAAGAAATAATAATACCCAAAATAGCAATCCCTGAAATAGGACTCGCTGATGTACCTATTAACCCAGCCATATAACCGCAGGCTGCCGCAACAAAAAAGCCCATTAAAACAGCTACTATAACACCAGCTGCCACAAAAGCCCAAGTAGTTCCAACAGCCAAATTTGCATCCGATATAAAAGAATAAAATGTTCCTGTTAAACCTAAAACAATAACACCAAAAATAATACCAACCGCTTTGGGTGATAAATCCGTATCCATTCGATGCAAACTTTTTTCAGCTTCTGTACTTTTCATTGCTTTGATAGAAAGTGACATGCCTTCAATAATAGGTTTTGCGAGCATCACTAATGTCCAAATAGCTGCAACACCAATCGTCCCAGCCCCGATAAAGCGGACTTTTTGTGCCCAAATACCAGTGGCAAATGCCTGCACACTTTGCCCTTCTGCGGGTGTAAAAACAGAAGTTAAATAAGGTACAAATACGCCCCATGACAAAAGTGTACCAACCAGCATTGCCATTCCACTAGCAATACCAATTAAATAACCTGCACCAATCAAAGCCGCTGAATAGCCAAGTGGCAATTTGGAAGTGATCTTACCAAAGCTAAACCAATAGCTTACTTCCGATGACATAATGTGGAACCCATTCGTACATAAACTAATAAAAGCAGCCAGTAGTCCGCCCGATAAAATATCTTTCATACCACTTGCCTGTTTCATGTCTGAACTGTCACTGCCCACTTTTAAAATTTCCGCAGCCGCCAAACCTTCCGGATATGGTAAATCACTGTTAACAATCATCGCCCGGCGAAGCGGAATCGTAAACAGTACACCAAGGCTCCCCCCACATGCGCAAAGCATCAGCGTTTGCCAAAATGGAAATCCCTGCCAATAGCCAATCATTAGTAGTCCCGGAATAACAAAAATGACGGAAGAAAGTGTCCCTGCCGCCGAAGCTTGTGTTTGTACCATATTATTTTCTAATATATTCGACTCTTTAAACATCTTCAAAATTGCCATAGAAATTACAGCCGCCGGAATCGACGACGAAAAGGTAAGCCCTACTTTTAAACCTAAATAAACATTAGATGCCGTGAAAATAACCGTAATCAACATTCCTAGCAGCATGCCCCGAAGCGTAAGTTCAGGCAAGTGTATTTCATTGCTCATAAAATCTACTTGTTTCATATGTATTCTCCTTTTGTTTAATCGGTTTTCAAATCGATCTGCTGTTAAAAATCCATTGTCTTTGTGTAGTACACTTTTACTGTAACCACCTTTTCCTTCATCGAATTCGACTTATTTTTTTTTAATTAACAGCCATATGTCCTCACGAGAGAAACACTTATCTCAAAGCCAATATCGCATATACATATTATAGTTATTTCAGCTTTTTTTGTATACCTTTATTTTTATAAAATACTATATATAAAACGAATGAAAGCAGTAAAAAAAATCACAGCTACCCTAACGGTAGTACTATTTTCCATAAATTTTTTTGCTCAAATTTTCTATAAATATTTTTCAAAAGGCTATTGACATTTCCTTATTAATTGACAATAATTTTCTTTTAGAATATAATATGTATATGGAATCGTTTTAAATTAGTGAAAATTAATATTGAAAATCTCACTGAATCCCCACTATATTGGGCGTAAATCTGTTAAAGGTTCGCTCATATAGCTGGGGGTTTTCTCTTAAAAAACGTTCGATAGGCATTTACTCTGCAAATTTTAATAACGCAGGCTATTTTTGCCAGAAGGAGGAGATAATCCCTATGATCGTATTTAAAAATGTAAACAAGGTGTATAGCAAGGACTTTCACGCCGTCGAAAATATGAATCTTCATATTGAAGAAGGAGAATTATTTGCCCTAATTGGTCCCAGTGGTTCGGGAAAGTCCACCACGATGAAAATGATTAATCGTTTAATCGAGCCAACCTCTGGTACTGTTCTAATCAACAATAAAAACATTGCTAAAGAAAATCCGGTCGCACTGCGCCGCAATATTGGCTATGTAATCCAACATATTGGTCTTTTACCGCATATGACGATTGGTGATAATATCGCCCTTGTTCCACGTTTAAAAAAATGGGATAAAGAAAAATCTGACAAGCGTGTTAATGAACTATTAGATATGGTCAATTTGCCTGCGGAAACATATCGAAATCGGTATCCAGCTGAACTAAGTGGTGGTCAGCAGCAGCGGATCGGCGTAATTCGTGCTTTGGCCGGGGATCCGCCGATTGTTCTTATGGATGAACCCTTCAGTGCACTCGATCCAATCAGCCGTGAACAACTACAAGATGATCTTTTGGATTTGCAGACAAAATTCCATAAAACGATTGTTTTTGTAACCCATGATATTGATGAAGCAATTAAGCTCGCCGATCGAATTGGTATTATGCAAGCTGGAAAGCTCATTCAATTTGATACCCCTGAACAAATTTTACGTCATCCGGTCAACGATTTTGTGAGAACCTTTATTGGTGCTGACCGTATCAATCAAATCGAAAAATATCCAACAATTGAAGAAGTAATGGTTCATGCTATTACAACATTCCCAAGCTTTGGTCTGGCCGAAGGTTTGACCAAAATGCGGAAATATAAAGTAGATTCTTTACTTATTGTTGATAAAGACAAAACATTTTTAGGAGTTGCCAACGCACGTGAAATCCAGAAGAATTTTTCCAATGAAAAAATAGTATTGGCTGATATCATGAAACGTGATATTCATACTATTAAACTATCACAAGAATTAGGCGATGCCATCAATTTAATTAGTGAACATAACGTAGAATATCTACCTGTACTAAATGAAAATAATAAACTAAAAGGTCTGATAACGCGTGCCTCTTTAGTTGATGTAATGGCCAATCAAATGCGAACCAATAATAATGACGCAGTTATCGGGGGGAATGAATAATATGTTAGAAAATTTTTTTATGATGTTACAAAATCGCTGGCCTGAAATAATAATCGGCACATGGCAGCATCTTCAACTTACAATAGTCGCTTTATTCATTGCAAACCTGATTGCGCTTCCACTAGGAATTTTACTTACACGAAAACGAAAAATCGCTGAAACCATTATCGGCATCACTTCCGTATTTCAAACCATCCCAAGTTTAGCCTTATTGGGATTTATGGTACCATTGTTTGGAATTGGTTTTGGACCAGCGATCATTGCTTTAACCGTCTATGGTCTTTTGCCGATTTTACGCAACACCTATACAGGAATTTTAGGTGTTGACCAATCTGTTATTGATGCTGGTACTGGCATGGGAATGACATCCAGGCAAGTATTGTTTATGATCGAACTCCCTTTAGCACTGCCTATTATCATGGCAGGTATCCGCACCGCAACCGTTATGGTCATTGGTGTAGCTACTTTAGCAGCATTAGTTGGTGCTGGTGGTTTAGGTGATTTAATTTTCCGTGGGATTGCTATGGCAAGACAGGATCTTATTTTGGCTGGTGCTATACCAGCAGCCTTGTTATCCGTCATATTTGATTATGGCTTAAAGAAAATTGAAATTGCCGTACAGCCCAAAAGTAAATAAGACCCTATGAAAGGAAGATTTTATGAAGAAGCTTATTTTATTACTGATTACCATCTTGGCTACCATGAGTATTCTAGGGTGTTCTTCACTTTTTGGTAAAGATACCAATACCGTCATTATTGGTGGCAAAAACTTTACTGAACAAGATATTTTGATTTACCTAATGAAAGGTGTCATTGAAAAAAATACCAATCTAAAAGTAGAGACTAAAGCCTATTTAGGCGGAACAAGCGTTGTCGCTCAAGCAATTGAACGAGGTGATTTAGATATCTATGCTGAATACACCGGAACAGCTCTTGTCAATATCTTAGGTGAAGAATATGTTGCGCCCAGCAGCTCAGAATTTGTCTATGAAAAAGTAAAAAAACTCTACGCAGAAAAAAAACAGATTATCTGGATGAAGCCATTAGGTTTTAGCAATGCATACACATTAGCGATGCGGGCAGATCAGGCTAATGCACTTTCTATCCAATCTATGAGTGATTTAGCAAAACAGTCTGGCACCCTACAATTAGGTGCAACACATGAATTTTTAGAACGAGTGGATGGTTATGAAAATGTTAAATCCATATATGACATGAAATTCGAGTCGCCCGCTGGCATGGAACCAGGTTTAACCTACGCCGCTTGTCGTGACGGAAATGTAGATGTGATTGATGCGTTCTCTACCGATGGACGAATCATTGCCTTTAATTTAAAAGTATTAGATGATGATAAACATGCATTTCCACCATTTGATGCAGCACCGCTCGTACGAGCTGATACGTTGAAACTGCATCCTGAAATTGCGGATGCCCTCAATTTATTAGCGGGAAAAATAAACAATGAAGAAATGTCAAAACTAAATGCAAAAGTTGACTTAGATGGTAAAAGCCCAAATGTCGTTGCAAATGAATGGCTGTCTGATAACGGCTTTCTTTAATAATCACTAATGAATTAGCTATACTATTATATAACTAATTCATTATAAGTCAAATGATTATTTGACAATGATTATTCTTTGCAGTATAATAAATATATAAAGTTTTATTATGTATCGGACCATTTACAGCAAAATACTGAATCCCTACGAATATGGGCGGTAGATCTTTTACAGACACGCTTCATAAACGTAGGGTTTTTTCTTATCCTGATAAAAAATAAAATAATATGTCTTGGTCTGTATGCCTACTTGACTAGGATCTGTATTGCCAACCCGTTCATTCGTGCAGAGCCAATACATTCACAATAAAAGTACGAAAAAGGAGACGAAATAAAAATGAAATATTTTAGCTTACGTATTTTATGCGTTTTGAGTTTATTACTAGGAATTCAGACTGCTGGTTTAGCTTCCGCAGAAGATGCCAGTCAGGCCGTGCCTGCTAATTTAACTACAGAACAATTTCCTGGACACAGTTTCACTTTTCTAAATTTACCTGCTGATCAACAAAGTGTCGGCTATAAAATTTTCACACCAGCACAGGCAGAACAAGGAGATCAATCTTCGCCAATTAATTTTTCTGAACATTTTGCCAAAGAAGCTACTGTGAGTAAAGTGATCCCAGACCCGGCTACAAAAGAATATTTAGTATATCTAACAGTAAATGATACGGGGGAAGAATTGGCGGAACATACTAGACACGGCCAGTTAAGCAGCCTGGTATTAATATCTGATTTAATAAATGCCAAAGAACAGTTCATGGGTAAAACAATTTATCCTAAAACGCGAAATTTGTCAGGCAGCGATGATGTAACAACACCTATTTTAATCGGTAGTGCTGTTACTGTAGTTGATGTAGTGGCTAGTTCACAAGCACAAAAACCAATTTCATTGGTTGTCTCTGTAAATGGGAAAAATGCTATTCTACCAATAGCTTATAGCTGGACCAACATATCGGCAGAGAACTGGTCAAGTACGCCAGCTTGGCAAGAAGATTTATTTCTTCAAAACCCAAGAACTACATTGGGCTGGTCATCCGCCACATGGGAAAATATTGAAAAAGCCAGCGTGATCGAAAATATGACAAAAGATCAGGTATTGCTCAGTTGGGGAAAACCAAACCGAGCTGAAAACAATGGAACTGCTTGGATTTACGGTTCGAAAAAGTTGAATTTTTCTGGTAATGTAGTATCATCTATTGAAGCAATACCTGAAACAACTCCTATTGAAACCATCAAATAAATCGTTCTTGAAGTTTCTCACTATTCAAAATTATCTAGTAAAAACACATGATAGATTAAATCAAAAAGGAGCCACACTAAGCTGTGGCTTCTTTTTGATTTAATCATCATATGATATTTGCAGTCTATGTTCCCGTTCATAACGTTCCAAGGCGAATTGAATTAATCTATGAATCAAATCCGGATAACTCACCCCACTAAGTTCCCATAATTTCGGATACATGCTGATTTTTGTAAAACCAGGAATTGTGTTGATTTCATTCACAATGATACGCTGATCTTTCGTTAAAAAACAATCTACTCTAGCCATACCTTCGCAGCCAAGTACCTGAAAAACCTGAATTGCCACAGTTTGGATTTTTTTACTGAGTGCAGCCGAAAGATTCGCCGGCAATTTTAAAATCGCACCACTTTCATCTCTGTACTTGGCATCATATGAATAAAAATCTTTTTGGGCAATAATTTCACCAATCACCGATGCTTTTGGTTGATCATTTCCTAGTATTCCACATTCTAGTTCACGCCCTACAATAGCTTCTTCAATCAAAATCTTATTATCAAATTGAAATGCTGTTTTTATCGCCTCAGCAAACGTAAAAACATCATAAACTTTACTCACACCTACCGACGATCCTGCATTAGCAGGTTTGATAAATAAAGGCAGCCCAAGTTCAGAACTAATATCATTAAAATCAATCTGTTCCCGCTGCCAATAAAAATACGTTTTAAATCTGGCAATGTCAATTCCTGCATCACGCAAAATTCGTTTCGTCATATCTTTATCCATGCCAACAGCTGATGCCAAGACTCCTGGTCCAACGTAAGGAATATCAGCAAGTTTCAAGAAGCCTTGAACGGTACCATCTTCACCATTTGTACCATGTAAAACCGGAAAAATCACATCAATGGGTTGTTTCATTCCACCTTTACAGGAAAATACCGCTTCAGTTACCCCATCCCCAAGTGTAAAAAGCATATTGCTGTCAATGTTTGATTTTATGTTCTGTAATGAATTTCCTGCCTGTAAAATCATGTCACTGCTATAGAGTTTCCATTGACCACTTTTATCAATTCCAATGAGTGTAAGATCATATTTTTCTTTATCAATAGCTTCTATAATATTTTGAACAGACTGCAACGAAACTGCATGTTCAGCAGATTGCCCGCCAAACAAAAGTCCAAGATTAATTTTCTTCATTCAAGCGCCGACTCCTTCACATTTAAAACTTTCTTTATAGTGTAACAAGTCCAGACCTCCCTGCCAATAACAAAGTTGCTTTTTATATTGCAAATGATGCCAATCATCACAAAGATTTTATGGGCCTATTTTGAGAAGTAGAAAGGACTTTCGAGTGAATATATACAACAAATCGAAAGCCATTTCTAAAAAAATATTATACTTTAAATTTGCTCGTAATCTGAGTCAAATCTTCCGCTATTTTAACTAAATATTTACTAGATTCGGCTATTGCTCCGGTAGAAGCAGATTGTTGCTGCGTCGCTGCTGATACCGTATGGGTCTGCTCAGAAGCCGCCCGGCTAATTTGACCGATTTCTTTTACCGAAACAACAATTTCACGACTTCCTGTCGTAATATTATCAATTGAAAGGGAAATTTTCTCGACTTGCTTCGTAACCTGTTCAACAAACAAGACCACTTGTTCAAACGTAGCTCCAGCTTTTTCTACTACATTTGTCCCCGCAGTCACTTCATGAGTTCCTTTGTCCATTGAGTGAACGGCTTTGCCCGTTTCTTTTTGAATTTCACCGACGATACCACCGATTTGTTGTGCAGCTTCGGCAGATTGCTCAGCCAGCTTACGAACTTCATCCGCCACTACAGCAAAACCGCGGCCATGCTCTCCGGCTCTAGCCGCTTCAATAGCTGCATTAAGCGCCAGTAGGTTTGTCTGCCCGGCAATCATAGAAATCGTATCCACGATTTTTCCAATTTGATCCGACCGATTTCCCAAGGTTGATACAGCCAGAAAAGAGTCCTGCACAGTTTTTGTAATCAATTTCATTTGTGCAGTAACCTTTTGAATCGCTTCGTGCCCTTCTTTTGCTACAAGAGAAGTTTTTCCTGAATGTGTGCTTACATTGTTTACCGTTTCAGCAATCTGATCAATATTATCTGACATTCTCCCCACAATTTCTATCGTTGTACTGATCGCCTGCACTTGTTTTACTGAGCCTTCGGCCAGATCATGAATCGAATCAGACACCTTCGCTAAAGTAGAAGCACTTTCGTCAACACTAGCTGTCATTTTCTGCGATGAAGCAATTAATTGTTCAGATGTGGGAATCATCGTCCCAATTAAACTGCGAAGATTCGCTGTCATTATATTAATTTCTTTACCCAAGTCACCAATTTCATCATCCGCTTCAATTATGATACCCTGTTTTAAGTTGCCTTTTGCAACCGCTTTAACCTGATTCACTAAATGCTGTAATGGAATAGCAATTAATTGAACGATGATGCGACCGAAAACAATACCCGTAAGTAACGCCAGCAAAGTAACTGCTATAATTAAAGTTTCAACCCATTGACTATGTTCTTTACCCCTCACATTCAATTGATCCGCCTGTTCCGTATTATATTGAATAATATTAGAGCGAATTTGTGTTGCTTTATTAAAGACAGGTATATTCGTCATATAAAGTGAATACGCATCTTCATTTTTCCCCTTCAGGACAAGATCAATAATGTCTTTACGTGCTTTCCGATAGTTCACCAGTTCATTTTTTAAATTTTCTAATTGCTCTATTTCATAAGTATCCGGCTTAATTGCTTCATACTTTTCCTGTAAAACATTGATTTTATTTGTATTCTCCGTAATAGCTGCCGTGAGCTCTTTCTGTTTCAACAAATCTTTTGTCAAGATAAGCTGTAATAATTTTGATTCCGAATCTTTGCTAATCAATCGTACTTCAGCAATAAACTGATTGGGCAGTAATCTTTTTTCATACATACTGCTTAAATCTAAACTCAATGTCTGTACAGCATAAAATCCTACGATACCAATAATCAACAAGCCTAATGCTTTTACAGTAATCAGGCTGTAGATTTTTCTAGCAGTCTTTAAATTTGCCAACCATCTCATTTTGTATCACCTCTGTCCCCATGAATTCTAATTCATAAAGACATATTCGTTCTATTTTCGGAAAATTCCTTTAAGTCACCAAAATTTAATTGATAAAAAAATCTACTTCATCTACTTATAATTTAAAACGCAACACCAGCGTCTCTAATTTATTAGCAATATCAGCTACAAAATTTGCTGACTGTTTGATTTCCTGCATCGTTTGACTAACATTTTCTGTGCTATCCGAAATGTTTTTCGTTTCTTCAACACTTTCCATTATTACAGTCGTAACTGATTCAATCGCTTGATCAATTTCCCCAATTTCGCTGGATACTTGACGTAATTGATTGCCAATATTAGTCGTAATACTCAAAAAAGCTTCAGCATCTTTTTTATATTCTTGTCCCACCGAAACAAACGCATCATAATCCGGTTGAACCTTTTCATTGATAAAGCTCAAAAGTTCCTTACTCGTATCAACTAAAATTTTCATTGTAGCTTGCACTTTATGTGTTAATGTTTGGATACTTCCCACAGCTGCTTCAGATTCTTCTGCAAGTTTCCGGACTTCTTCAGCCACAACAGCAAAACCACGGCCACTTTCCCCTGCGTGCGCTGCCTCAATCGCAGCATTCAACGCTAACAAATTTGTTTGTACAGCTATCTTTGCAATTGAATCTGCCATCTTGCTGATTTCATCAATAATTTTAGCATCATCAATGGCTTGTATAACTCGTTGATTGATACCATCATATAGTTCTACAGTTGATTGCCTGGAATCTTGTGAACCAGCTTGCAATTTGACAGCTTTTTTCTCAACCGCACTGGCAATATCACTTCCTTTAATAGAATTCAATGAAAGATTGCTTGCATTCGTACCCACGTTTTCAGCAAATGCGGTAATTTCTTCTGTGGTTGCCGAAAGAGATTGTACCCCGTGTGCCACCTGCTTGGTCGACAAAGCCACACGCCCTGCTGCATCAGCTGATTGATTTGCCCCTTTCGTCAATTCCATAGTGGAAACAACTAACTGGTCCGAAAACAAAGCAATTTTATGTAATATATCCCGCATATTAAAAATCATCTGGTTTACACCCGCGGCTATTTCAGCTAATTCATCCTGTGAAGCCAGATCTATGTTTGATGACAAATCCCCATCTTTCACTTTTCCCAGCCCAGCTTGAATAACCGATACAGCATTGATGATGGATAAAACCAGTGCTATACAGATATACAGCAAAATAGGCAAAGCCAGTCCCAATGAAAGTAAAACGACATTTGATTTTTTTTCATATTCTGTTACACGAGCTGAACAAAGCTGCCAAACATCATTTGCTAAAACGGAAAAAAGATTGTCGTTGAGCTGAATGGCTTGGTCAACTTCTGCTGTTGTAAGTGATATATTTCCATTATCCAAATTTAAATCTGCATCTAAAATTTTTAAGAGCTGTGAATATGCCGCTTTAAATTCAACAGCCGGTGTTTTTATATTTTCCAATACTCGTTCCTGTTTTGTATCATTAAAGGCAATCCCCGTCTGCAAATCCCCATTAATGGTGTCCGTAATGCTATTAATCTGCGTAGCAAGTGCAATCAGACTTTTTTTGTCACTATAGCTTAGAGAAGTTTTTTTCTGCTTTTCTAATAAAGCCCGTAATCGGAATAAGTCATCAGACAAGCTTATACTACGAAACATAATAACATCCATCGTATAATATGAATCCAGATCCGGGTCCAATGTAAGATTTGAGTTATCTGAAATATCTGAATGTAATGTAGTAAGTGCTGCAAATAATTCATCATATACATCTTTGCCAGCTGCCAGTTCCGTCCAAAGCATATTGGCATTCACTATATCGTTTGATATTTCTTTTTTTTGTTCGGCAGCATCTAAAATATGATTATGGTTTTTATCGATCATTTCAAAATCAATAAAACTATTTTGAATCTGTTCCCTATTTTTTTCACCTAAAAATTGATAAGCCTGAATTTGCGTTGTAAGTTGTTTTGATAATTTTGCATACTCAACTCCATAAACTTCTTTTTGTGAGAAATTTTTACTTTCAATGTTCCCAGAAAAAAACTGGTACAACGCGAGTGCTAATAAACTGATCAGAATAATGCTTACAATAAAAAATTTAGTTATTAAGCGAAATCGATTCATGATAAAAATACCTGGTTGGAAAATTTTTTTAATATGCATTGTTAAAAACCCCTTGCCTTAATTTTACAAATAAAAATGCCAGATTTATTATGTAACCTGCATCACATAATAAATCTGGCATTCATTGACAGAAAACGGTATTTATTAACTTTTTAAGAAATTTTCTTTTACAACGTAAAGATAAAACTCATAACTATACTTCCATTATATATTGCATTTATGACCATGTATAGTATTTGAATATATAAATTTTTAATCTATAAATTTCGAGTTGTTATCATAAGAAGTAATAGCTGCTGCATATTTTGAGCTCAAAGCTGAAAAGCCATCACTGTCTGACAAATCCGATACACGCATTCCTGTTTCAGCAGTCAAACCAGTCTGCACTTGCTGCATCATATAATACTGCTGCAAAAAAGAATCTGTAGACTGTACTCTATCTGTTTTGGTAGTATCGGCTGATTTTAGATAATCTGCTAATTCTTTTAAGAATTCATCGCTGGTTTTTGTTGTCGATGCAGTCGAAGTTGTCGAAGCTTTTGTTGTCTGTGAGTCCATCGACTTGATATACGCTGCAAGGTCTTTCAGTGTTTCTTCACTGGTTTTTTTCGTAATATCTGTATTATTGTTTGGCGGAGCAAAATAAGCGGATAATTCCTTAAGCAGTTCATCCGCTGTTTTCTTTTTAGATTCATCTTTATCCGTAGTTTTGGACTGAATGTAATCCAATAAATCTTTTAATACGACATCACTTGTTAAGGTTTTGGTATCTGTAATCGTGGTAGAAGTATCTCCCATTGCTGCTGTGGTACTATCATCCTTTGTCGATGATTGAAGATATGCCTGCAGCTCTTTAAGTAGTTCAGCTGCGGTCTTTGTTGTAGTGGCTGTTGTCGATGAAGCAGCCGTCAACTCTGCCAAGCCATCGGCTGCCGTACTCTGTTTCGTCTTCTTCTGAGCACTTGCGCTTGATAAACCTGAAAGCAGGCTCGTATAATCAGACGAAGAGTTACTAATTCTCATATCAAATTCCTCCAAGCTAATTTGCTATGATTTATCCATAAATCTTATTGAACTAAGAATCCTTCTTAGCTATAAAGTCTATCTTTATTATCGTAATAAAGAAAACATTTCTTAAGAAAAAATCATTTGAAAAAGAAGTGTTTGTGAAGAACTATTAAATATTAGCGTTCATTACACCATTTTTCATAATGAACAAGTTCGGACAAATTTTTCCGTGGTCTTGGCGCAGGCTGCTCGGCAGCATACCCCAATGTAATAACTCCAACTACATATTTATCGCTGGGAATATCTAAAATAGGTCGAATTTCATTTTGGGTAAACCAGGCAACCCAGCAGCTTCCGAGACCAATGTTTGTTGCTTCCAGCAGAAGATACCCTACCGCAATCGATGTATCACGAATCATTTGTTTCAATTCTTCCCGCGGACTTTGTTCATCAAAATTAAGCTCCGCATATTCATCAATGCGTGATGTTCCATCGGCTATACAAGCAATCATAACCGGTGCTGACAGCATCCAATTCTGGTTATGGGCTGCTCTAGCCAATTTTTGCTTTATTTTTTCATTTTTCACTATAACAAATCGCCACGGCTGCGTATTACTGCCTGATGGAGCAAGTCTTGCACTTTCCATTAATTGAAGGATTTTATCATCTTCAACATCGCGAGGAAGATATTTTCGAATACTGCGACGCTTTTTTATTTGTTCCATCTCTCAACCACGTACCTTTCTTTTATCCATCGTTTAGATTCGATACTGTAGTCCCTGAACCTTATTTAAAATAATTCTCTAAAAGAATCCGATATCCTGTAGCTGAAATTTAAATATTCCTTAAAATATGTTTTTAATTTAAAATTCAAGATATTTTAAATCGATCATATCTTGTAAAAGCTGTTGGGTTTTTAAAGCTTCTATTCCATCAATAGCAGGTATTGTATCACCTTGCACCGCCGCTATGAAGTGCAAAATTGCTGCTTCAAAGCCTCGTCTTTTTAAGATACTCTCCCATGAACCAGAAGTTGTTGTAATAACTTTTCCTGCCTTTTCTATTTCCATCGTATCCATGTTTTTCACACGAATCACAGAATTTTCATTCACAAATTCAAGCTGTTCCAGATTTGTGCCGCTTTTTCTGTGCATCCCAATAAACACAGTGCTGCCATTATTGCTTTGATAAGCGTGCTGAGCACTTACAAGCTGCTGGGCATCATTTAAGTTAATGTGCCCCGTAAGTTTATTATTTGGTTCTCTCAACCAACGCACCGTATCTACTAAATGAATATAATCATCTAACATGGTCACCGCAAAATTAACATCATGCAGCGAACTTATCCGATGTTTTTCCATACGAATCCAAGCTGTGTTATTTGCCTGTTCACGTGCCCTGATATACAGCGGTACAAAACGACGGTTAAACCCAACCATCAATTTTCGTCCGGTTTTTATGCTTAATTGGACCAACTGTTCCGCTTCCTCAATCGAGCTCGCCAATGGTTTATCGACGTAAACATCTTTACCTTTTTTGAGCGCTTCTGCTACAACCGCAAAATGAGTGCAGGTTGAACTATGCACAAAAACTGCATCACATTGATCAATTAAATCTCCCATTGCAGCAAAAGAAGGAATACGATAATATTGGCAAATTGTATCCCGTTTTATTTTTGTTGGCGAATAGGCTCCCATCAATAACCAATTTGTTTGTTGCACAAGATAAGGAAGATATACTTTTTGGGCAATCTCGCCCAACCCAATGATTCCAATTCGAATTTTTCGATCTTTCATAAAAGACTTCGCCCCTTATCACTTGATAAAATCACTCATAATTAGTATAACATAACAGTATACATTTTACGCAAAACATAGCGATCATCTAATCTATATTACTTTCTAACAAAAAAACTTTATTATTTACTGCGATTTATATAAAAATGATGTACAATAAATACAGAGTCAACCTAAAGGAGGATCGAATTTTGAAAACAAGTATTTATTATTTCACAGGAACCGGCAATTCTTTAAAAATAGCCAAAGATTTAAAACAGGCACTGCCCGGGGCTCGCTTAATCCAAATTTGTAAACAAAATATGAATATTCAAGCAGATATCACCAGTGATAAAATTGGTTTTGTTTTTCCCGTATATTATCGGGGCTTACCACATATGGTACGAGATTTTATTAAAAATTTAAAAATAAATTCCCAAACTTATTTCTTTGCAATTGCGAATTATGGTGGCTATGCTGCTATTTCTTTTTTACAAATTAATGAATTATTAAAAGAAAAAAACACCTATCTTGCCGCTCATTTTGGGATTCCGATGCCTGGTAATATGTGGTTTATGTATTACCCTCATCCAAAAAAAGATTTCACAGACCGCACAAACTTACAAAGGGAAAAAACACAAGAAATCGCACAACAAATAAAAGTTAAAACAGAAATAAAGTTAGCGCCCCTTTCAACTTATGAAAAAGAACAAAATATCTATGATGCCTTCGTCCCAGATCAAATGGATGCTGACTTTTGGGTACAAGAAAATTGCAACGGCTGTGGAATTTGTGCCAAGATTTGCCCTGCAGAAAATATTAAAATGGAAAATAGCAAGCCGGTTTGGCAGCATCAATGCCAATATTGTCTCGCTTGTATCCATTGGTGTCCACAAGAGTCCATAGAATTTAAAGAAGATTCTTTAGCCAAGGAAAGATATCATAACCCAGCGGTACAATGTTTTGAAGTCATGCCATCAAATCATATTATATAAAATCTAATTCCAAAGTGAGGGATTCTACATGACAGATGAAGTATTACATATATTGCAAGATCCATATACAAAACACAAATTAGAATTACGTCAAGGTACTTTAATCAATCAGGAATGTCAAAAAGAATATCCATATAAAAATGGCTATTATTCCTTTGTATCTGGCAAAGAACTGAATGGCAACAACAAAAAATACAGTCGACTCTACAGCAAGTTTGCTTTTATTTATACACTAGCAAATCGCGTTTACTTCTTTTTCAAATTTGGCAGTGAATTCAAAGCTCGCAGTGAGTATTTAAATGAGCTGGACATTAAAGACAATGCTAAAGTTTTAGAAGTATCAATCGGTACAGGTGACAATCTCTTATATCTAAATCATCGAGCACGGTTTTATGGTATCGACATCTCAAAAAAAATGTTAACAACTGCTGTCAAACATTTATTAAAATGGAAAATACCTACCTTTTTAGGTCGCTGCGAAGCAGAAAACCTGCCATTTAAAGATAATGTTTTTGATGTTGTTTTCCATATTGGTGGTATCAATTATTTTAATGATAAACAAAAAGCCATCCACGAAATGATTCGTGTGGCAAAACCAGGAACAAAATTAATGATTGTCGATGAAACTGAAAAATGCATCGAAAAAATATACCAATGCACTCCCGTATCCAAAAAATATTTTCCTGATGTTTCCGCGGCAGCTGCACCTGTTCATCTTGTTCCTCCTGAAATGCAAGATATTTCCGTAAAAATCGTCAATGACGGATTATTTTATTGCATTACTTTTAAAAAACCTACCACCGAAACAATTTTTTCGTAACAAAACATTAAAGAAATTATAACCTATCAGTCTGCCAGGAAGGGGATATAGGGCATCGTTTGCTTCCTCCGTAACGCCACTCAACCCTATATCCCCTTCCCTGACGATTGCCATATAGAATATTCAATGCAATTTATATAATAAAAAATTCGTAAGCAGTAAAATCTGCCTACGAATTTTTTTATAACCTTTACGTTCTTATTTTATTTTTTGTTCCAATAAACGAACCACTTCATTACCTACAGCTGCTGTGCCAGCTTGCCCGCCTAAATCGGGAGTCAATATACGTTTTTCCACTAAAATTTGTTCAATTATTTCTAATATTGTTTTCCCAAAAGTTTCCTGTCCCCAAAAATCCAACATTTGACTAATCGACCAAATTGCCGCTAAAGGATTTGCCAAGCCTTTACCGGCAATATCCGGAGCCGAACCATGTATTGGCTCAAACATCGAAGGATAGTTTCGTTCTGGATTGATGTTTGCTCCAGCAGCCAGCCCCATACCACCAGCAATGGCAGCGCCTAAATCCGTTAAAATATCACCAAACAAATTGGAGGTTACAACAATTTGAAAACGTTTTGGGTCTTTAACAAAAAACATACTAGCTGCATCAACAAGATAGGAATGAATTTCTACATCTGGATATTCCTTGCTGATTTCAGCAAATATTTCATCCCAAAATACCATAGAATAGCCAAGGGCATTGCCTTTACTAATGCTCGTAAGTGTTTTTTTGTTTTTGCGTGCTAATTCATAGGCATAACGAATAATCCGTTCCGTGCCTTTTCGCGAAAACACCCCCGTCTGTAAAACAACCTCTTCCGGTTTCCCCTGATATAGGCGCGCACCAACATTTGCATATTCACCTTCACTATTTTCACGGACAACAAGCATGTCAATTTCTTCACGTGGAATATCTTTTAAAGGGCATGGCGCCCCCGCTAAAAGTTGAATGGGACGTAAATTAACGTATTGATCAAACCCTCGTCGGATTTTTAAAAGTAAGTCCCCCAGAGAAACATGATCTGGAACACCAGGATACCCAACGGCACCTAAATAGATTGCATCAAACTGCTTTAATTTTTCCATACCATCTTCATCCATCATCTTGCCATGTTTTAGATAGTATTCACAGCCCCAGGGAAATTCTATAAAATCCACGGCAAAAGTACCAGACAGTTCGGCAATTCGCCTGAGCACTTTCATACCTTCTGCCAAGACTTCCGGGCCAACTCCATCACCAGCGATTACTGCAACTTTATAATGTTTCATTCTAAGCCTCAATCCTCTCTCATAAATCCGATCATCCCAGCCCGCAATAAATTATATTGAAAATTCAATCATTTAATTATATTCTTCAATAAAATAACCAATCCCTTCTTTTTGAAAATATCCCAAACTGGTGGAACCTATATATATGGCATTAAACATTTTATATGGCAATCGTCAGGACTGGGGTATAGGGTTGAGTGCGTTACGTAGGAAGCAAACGATGCCCTATACTCCAGTCCTGGCAGACTGATAGACTGGATGTAAGTTCTTTAATGCATTCTATATATATAAATTGCATTAAATATTATATATATCTTAATCAAAAAATATCACAACAAATAAATGAGCTGTGATATTTTTATTTTATATGAAATTTCATGATGCACAAACAATATCTCTCCGCCCTGCTTCACGGATCTGCCGGGCAAAAAAATCAGTTATCGTTATATCACTTACAGAAATTTTTTGCAATTCGTTACCAATTTCAAACAAATCAACTGTAACTTTGCCAGCCAACGTGAAAATCATAAAAAACTGATCTTTCATATAAGCTTCATCCACAATATATTTACTAAAAACTTCTAACATCTGTTCATTTTTTCGCACTACACTGCCATCGGCATTGTACATTTTAATATTGATTTTTTTTCCATTAAAAACCGGTCCAATGATAAAGCCATCCGCACCCAAACCGTTATGACGATCACAGAACACTTGGATTTGTGCTTTGTCCAGCACAAGATCATTTTGCTGCGGATCATATACAAGATACTCATTTTCTAAAATACGATATTTTTTTAATAAAACAGGCATCATGCACCCCTCCATTTTTTAATATATCAAAATACATGCTATTGTGATTTAAGTCTTTCAGCTCATCTTTACAACTCCCTATTTTTAAATTTAAGCTGATGAATAAAATAAGGATGAGACTCAAATACACTTTTTAGATCATAGATAGTAACCGGGGTTCCAGAACTAATAGTAATTTCGCCTAAATACGTATTGAGCGTACCATAATAAATCAAATCCAAGTTTTGAATATGAACATGCTGAATCGTGCTGCCAACAATTTTTTTATTCATCCAATGTTCTACTACTGAAATCCGAATATTTTTTTCAATTTCCACGATGATCAATCGTATCTGCTTCATAATAGATTCTCCTCAACACCCTATCATTTCTTTTTTACTATACTGATCGTAACACAGCTTCATATAAAAAAGACGTCAAAAAACTGCTGTTTACATAAAGAATATGTAAAGATTGCAATTTTCATTTGGTGTTCAGAAGAACAATTCGCGGAAAAATTCTTTGTTATATACAGTATAGCAAGCATCAAACACATATAAAATTGTAAAAATGCTTTTTATATTGCAAATATTGCTATATAATAAAAAGTGGAGGTGTTGTAATGGATCGTTATGAAAAAAAAGGCTATTTGGACACGGATTTTAAGTTTTTTCATTTAATTGATACTGCTTTACGAGAATTCAATTACCATTATCACGAATTTGATAAAATCATTATTTTTCTTTCCGGCAATGTAAATTATATGATCGAAGGTAAATCTTATATGTTAGAACCACGTGATATCTTACTTGTAAATCGCAATGATATCCATAAACCAAAGATCAATTTTTCACAGCCCTATGAACGAATCGTAATTTATATTTCGCCCCTTTTTATGGAAAAATATCATACGGCTTCTTATGATTTAGCAAATTGTTTTCATCTGGCAAAAAAAGAACATTCAAATGTCATTCGCATCCATCCAGCGAAACGGCAAAAATTGCTCAACCTCATTGATAATCTAAAAAAAGCATTAACCGAAAATGCTTTTGCCAGTGATCTATCTGCTAAACTGCTTTTCTTGGAATTTATGATTCATTTGAATCGGGCAATTTTAGATCACCAAATTGAAACGATATCAACGACTGTTTATGATAAAAAAATCATTGAAATCCTACAATATATCAACGCCAATTTATTTGAAACAATAAAGTCGGACAATCTGTCACAAAAATTTTTCATCAGCAAATATCATATGATGCGCAAATTCAAAGAAGAAACAGGCTACAGCATCCATCAATATATAACCAACAAGCGCTTGCTCTGTTCTAGAGATTTGATTCAACAAGACATTCCAATCACAAAAGTCTGTTTTGACTGCGGCTTTAAAGATTATTCCACTTTTTCCCGGGCTTTTAAAACAATATTCAAGACAACACCACGTGAATACAAAAAATCACGACAATAAAAATGCAACTCGAGAATATATATTCTTCCCGAGTTGCATTTTTTTATTGAAATTTCGACTCATTTTTTTCCAGAAATCCCGTATCAAAATCACCTTTCACAAAATCCGGATGTTCAAGCAATTTCCGCTGAAATGGCAGCGTTGTTTTGACTCCTTCAATTTCAAATTCAGCTAAGACACGTTTCATACGAGTGATTGCTTCGTTGCGATTTCTGCCCCAAACAATAACTTTTGCCAATAGTGAATCATAAAACGGCTGAATTTCATAGCCTTCATAAACCGCACTGTCAATGCGTACACCAAAACCACCCGGTGCTCGATATAAGGTAATAACTCCAGGATTTGGTAAAAATCCATTTGCAGGATTTTCCGCATTAATTCGACACTCGATGGACCAGCCCTGAATTTGAACCTCATTTTGTTGAAAAGAAAGTTTTTGACCAACAGCGACCAAAATCTGTTCTTTAATCAGATCAATACCAGTTATCCATTCCGTCACCGGATGTTCAACCTGAATTCTTGTATTCATTTCAATAAAATAAAAATCTCCATGTTTATCCAATAAGAATTCGACTGTTCCAGCACCACAATAGTCAGCTGCTTTTGCTGCAAGAACAGCTGCCTGTCCCATTTTCTTACGTAAAGGTTCATCGAGTTTTGGCGATGGAGCTTCTTCCAGAAGTTTTTGGTGCCTTCTTTGAATCGAACAATCCCGTTCACCCAGATAAACAACCTGACCAAAACGATCCGCCATAATTTGAATTTCAACATGGCGCGGATTTTCCAAATATTTTTCCAAATAGACCCCCGCATCACCAAAAGCGGCAGCGGCTTCCTTTTGGGCCGTAAGAATTGCTTTGGCTAACTCCTCTGGATTAGCCGCAACCCGCATGCCTTTACCACCACCACCTGCCGTTGCTTTTACAATAACAGGATAACCAATGTTCCCCGCCAATAAAACTGCTTTTTCAACCGATGTAATCAACCCTTTGGAACCTGGAATAATCGGCACTTCTGCCTTTTCCATTGTGTCTCTTGCCGTAGCTTTATCGCCCATTTTTTTTATAGCATCGACCGAAGGACCGATAAAGCAGAACCCTTCCTGCTCACAGATTTCAGCAAAGCCCGCATTTTCCGCTAAAAAACCATAACCGGGATGAATTGCTTCTGTTTTCGTAAAACGTGCCACTGCAAGTAAACCCACTTGATTTAAGTAGCTTTCACCTGCCGCTGCCGGACCGATACAATAGGCTTCATCTGCCAGCTTGACATGCAAAGCGCTAACATCCACGGACGAATAAACAGCCACCGTTTTTATATTCATTTCGCGGCAAGCTCTAATAATCCGGACTGCAATCTCACCGCGATTCGCTATTAATATTTTCGTAAACATGGGTTTCCACCTTTCTCTTTTTGTCTTATTTTATTTGGTTTGAATGAGAAATAATGGCTGTCCATATTCGATAAAATCTCCATCTTTTGCTAGGATTTCTATAACTTCACCTTCGACTTGAGCTTCAACTTCATTAAATAATTTCATGACCTCAACTACACCAACAACCGTTTCCGGTAAAACTTTCTGACCGATTGTTACAAAAGGTTTCGCACCAGGTTCTGCCGCCATATAAAAAGTACCAACTACAGGCGATAGAATTTTATGAAGGTCTATTTCTGATTTCTGTTCCAGTTTTTTATGAACAATTTCTGGCGATGTTTGCCATGATTTTAAAAGCGGTTCTTCTTGATTTTTCAAAACGACACTTTTTGCTAAAATAAGCTTGGTGCCTTCTTGTTCTAGTTCCAAACGTTCCAGTGAAGATTTATCTAAAATTCCGATAAGCTCTTTTAACTCTTCTATTGTAAACATAAATAGATTCTCCTTTATTTATGATGCCTTTCGATTTAAAGCTCAATAAACTCAATTTACATATAAAGCGATGTTTCTTTTAATCTCCTGCAAATAAATTTCTCGTTTAATATAAAGATCTTCTGCTTCTTGTAGTGATATTTCAGAAAAGTGGATCCTTTGTCCGGGTTTACTTTGTGCCAAAATAGTGAGGTCGACTCTTGCGACTTGAGCGATTTTCGGATAGCCTCCCGTAGTCTGACAATCTGCCAAAAGAATAATCGGCTGCCCGTCCGGTGGTATTTGAATCGTACCAAACGTCACCGCCTCGGAAAGCATTTCGGTTGGATTTTCCAGAGTTAATGCATCCCCTGCCAAACGATAGCCCATACGATCTGATTGCGTCGTAATATGAAATGACTTTTCGAAAAATTTTTTTTGGCTGACTGTGTCAAAAAGCGAAAACTCGTTTCCACGCGTTACACGAATCACAATGTTTTTTGATGATGCCAAACCTAAAGGTTCTGGAACATACCATAATGAACTGATAAAATTTTTTGTTTGATTGTTTTTTTGTAATTTTTTTATAAAAGGTCGCTGATGATCTTTTACCGGCAACACTTGTAAAACATCCCCTTTACGCAAAGCCCGCCCCGAAAATCCACCAATTCCCGCTCGCAGATATGTGCTCTGACTTCCCATAACGGCCTTTATATTATAGCCGCCTGCTACTGCTAAATATGTGCGACAGCCAGTTTTACAGGCACCAAATTGCAAAATCGTATCTTGTGTAATATAAACAGGGCGCCACATTGGAACGCGTTCACCAGCGATCATCGGTGATAAATCAGCCCCGGTAATGGCAATCATGGTATTTTTTTTAATTTTTAAGTAAGGACCAATCATCGTGATTTCCATGACAGCCTCAGGTTCAGGATTTCCTACCAAAAGATTAGCGATGCGAAGCGAAAAAGCATCCATTGCGCCACTTACAATAACCCCATATTTCTGATAGCCCGTTCTTCCCAGATCCTGAATACTCGTAAACAACCCCGCTTTTAAAACCTCCATCAGCTGAGCCCGCCTTTCTCATACGCTTGATATTCTTCATATGATATTGAATAAAACTCTATAATATCACCTGCTTGTAAGAGACTAGGAATCTCAGAATCCGGCTGAAATAAGGCGAGGGGAGTCCGTCCTATGAGCTGCCAACCGCCTGGTGTCTCGATTGGATATACCCCCGTCTGCGTGCCTGCAATACCCACTGAGCCTTTTGGTATCGACAAACGTGGTGAAGACCGACGTGGTGTAGCAATTTGTGGTGACATACCGCCTACATAAGGAAATCCTGGTGCAAACCCTATCATATAAACTAAATATCTACTACTCGTATGAATATCAATAACGTTCTGAACCGACAGCTTATGATACGAAGCAACATACTCTAAATCCTGACCAAATTCGCCCCCATAGCAAACTGGGATTCGGACAATATCCGCTTTTTTTTCTACGGTTAAATCCACCTCATTCAAAAACTTCAACATAATTTGCTCAACTATTTGATACGAAATTGGTTTTGCAGTATCTATATTATCCCATGATAACGTTCGTACCTGTAATGAATCATAATATACTGTAATACTGCAAAATGATGATATATATTCAATCATTCCCGTAAAGGAATGTTTTTCAAGATAATCAGCAAAAGCTTTTACTTTATAATGTATATCAGGATGAATTCCCTTACCAAAGGAAACCGTAATCCCCGTTTCGCCTAAAGGAAACATCTCAATCCATTCTATATTTTTTTCTCCCATAAATTACTGACACCTCGTTTTCAAAGACTATAAACACCCAATAAAATACATGACATATTCTTTTTCATAAAATCAGAAAACACCAAAGCGTTCATCTCTAATATCAGTAATAAACATATGTCCAGGAGCATGTGTTATCATCAGCGCAGGTTTCACATGCATTGCTGCCGCTTGAGGCGTCACGCCGCAAGCCCAAAACACTGGAACTTCACCTGAATTTATCGTAACTGCATCACCAAAATCAGGTTTATAAATATCTTGAATCCCGATAGAAGCCGGATTGCCAATATGAATTGGAGCGCCATGGACCGCTGGAAATCTTGATGTAACCTGTACGGCACGCACAACATCTTTTTCGGGAATTGGACGCATACTTACTACCAATGGTCCCGAAAACCTACCCGCTTTTAGACAAGGAATATTTGTTTTAAACATTGGCACATTACAATTTTCTTCAATATGACGAACGGGAATTCCATTATTTAGCATTGGAAATTCAAAAGTAAAACTACAACCAAGTAAAAATGCAACCATATCATCTTCCCAGTATTTTTTTATATCGGTTACTTCATCTACCATTTCACCATATTTATAAATTCTATATTTAGGAATATCTGTTCGGATATCAGCATTGGGTGCCACATTCGTCGGAACCCAAGATCCCGCTTCCGTTACATCAAGCACGGGACAAGGTTTTGGATTGCGTTGACAAAATAATAAAAAATCAAAAGCAAGTTCTTTTTTCAAAATAGCTAAATTTGCTTGTGTATAACCACTGGCAATTCCCGATGTTGGTTTTAGCCATTCATTGCGGCGAAACATCGCCCGTGCAGCATCCGGTGTCATGTTTGTAAACTTCGACATTTCTTTCACTCCTTTTAATTTGTGATAATTTATTGAAATATTTTTGGCAATTCATTAATTAATGTATAACCACCCATGTAAAGCATAATTACAACTACGGCTGTGCCAAAAACCGTCATCCATAGCGGATGCTTGTAGTCGCCGACAATCGTCTTTTTATAAGCTGCAATTAATAAAGTTCCTAATGTAACTGGAAGAATCAACCCATTCAAAGCACCTACTAAAATCAATACAGTAACTGGTTTTCCTACAAAAACAAAAATCAATGTAGAAAAAAGTATAAAAGCGATAATAGCTATACGATAATTTTTATTTAGAACAGGACTAAATGTTTGAATAAAGGATACCGATGTATAAGCTGCACCAATAACAGAAGTAATGGCCGCTGCCCACATAACCAGGCCAAAAATCTTATAACCAATTTCACCAACCGATAATTGAAACACAGATGCCGCTGGATTGGTTGGATCAAGCGATAAACCATGCGAAACAACTCCCAGTGCTGCCAAGAACAAAATCACTCGCATAATGCCTGTGATGACAACCCCCGAAACCGAACTGCGTGTCACTTGCGGCAAAGCAGCTACACCTTTGATACCGGCATCTAATAGACGATGCCCTCCAGCAAATGTAATATAGCCGCCAACCGTTCCACCAACTAAAGTTATAATGGACATAACGTCAATCGAGTCTGGCATTAAAGTTTTGCTAACAGCTTGACTTATCGGTGGATCGGATACAATTGCGACATATAAAGTGAGTCCTATCATACCTACCCCAGCAATCTGTGTAAACCGATCCATTGCTTTACCAGCTTCTCTGTTTAAAAAGATTGCAATTGCAATAACTGCACTAATCAGAGCACCCGTTATTGGTGATATACCAAACATTACGTTGAGCCCCAATCCACATCCGGCAATATTGCCAATATTAAATGCCAGCCCCCCAGCTACCACTAAAAAAGAAACAAAATAACCAAGCCCAGGTAAAACCATGTTCGAAATATCTTGTCCTCTTTTGCCTGCAACAGCAATAATTCGCCATACATTTAATTGCGCTCCAATATCAATAATGATCGATAATAATATAACAAAACCAAAACTAGCGGCTAATTTTTCCGTAAATACAGTAGTCTGTGTCAAAAATCCAGGCCCAATTGCTGATGTTGCCATCAGAAATGCCGCTCCCATCAATAAACTCCAGTTTGATTTTACAGGTAAGGCTTTATTTGTATTTGTTTCTTCTATTTTCATGAATAAGTCCCCCTCGTATATACTGTATAATTTATGAAATTTTACCTTTAACTGCTCGAATTGAAACTTTAGCATCCAGCAGTGCGCCTCTAATTTTACGGGCAAATAAGAGTGCTTTTGCTCCATCGCCATGAATGCAGATTGTATCCGCTTTAAGATGGACAAGGCTGCCTTGTCTTGATAAAACAGAACCAGTCGTCACCATACCAAGAACTTGCTCAATAGAGTCTTGTTCATTCGTAATCAAGGCATTCATTTGCTGCCTTGATGTCAGTGAACCATCCGATTGATAAGTACGATCTGCAAAGACTTCACTGGCGGTACGAAGACCAATCCGTTCACCAGCTTTAATGATTTCACTGCCGGATAAGCCAAATAAAATCAACTCTGGCTCCAGTTTGTAAATTGCTTCGGCAATTCCCTCTGCCAAAAAACTGTTTTTCGCAGCCATATTATAAAGTGCACCATGAGGTTTAACATGCCGCAAAATTCCCCCGGCTGCTTTGACAAAAGCCTGCAGTGCACCCACCTGATATAAAACCATATCATAAGCTTCCCGTGCGGTTATATCCATCACGCGGCGACCAAATCCATTTAAATCAGGAAGTCCCGGGTGTGCACCAATTGCCACATTGTTTTTCAGAGCCAATTCTACGGTTTTGTGCATTACGGCTGGATCTCCAGCATGAAACCCACAAGCAATATTTACGGAAGTCACAAACGGCAAGATTTCTTGATCAAGGCCTAATGTATAACTACCAAAGCTCTCACCCAAATCACAATTCAAATCCACTTGATACATTTGTATCGCCCCTTTCTATGTAGAACGCATTAAAGAAATTCCATCCAGTCTATCAGTCTGCCAGGAATGGGGTATAGGGCATCGTTTGCTTCCTACGTAACGCCACTCAACCCTATACCCCATTCCCGACGAGTACTATGTAAAATGTTTAATGCCATATATATACAAAAATGGCACCTCAAACAAAGTTAATCTTTGTCTAAAGCGCCATTGCTTCTCTAAAATAATATTGGTATTCTTCTTGGTATTATCATATCACCTCTCAGGCATTCGGTAAAATTGAAAAAATAAATAGGGTTGTTCAATTTTTTCGAAAGTTGAACAACCCTATTTTAAATACATCAGCCAAGTTGTTTTTTGATCCGTTCATAGGCCGTTCTTTCAATCTTTAAAGCAGCAATTGCCGTCGCTTCTGTTACCTGTTGAAATTGAATCGTATCGCCTATATTTGCCTGTGCAACTTTAGGAAAATCAACCTGGATTATATAGCCTATTTTAGGAAAGCCCCGCGTAGTACCATGATCTGGTGCCACAATATAAGGCAGACCACAGGCCGGAATTTCTATTGCCCCCAGCCCCACTCCATCCGATATAACATCGACCTTATCCAGCATAGCCAATTTCGGACCGGCAAGTTGATAATTCACACGATCTGCCGCTGTAACAAGATAAACCTCCGAAAAAAAGCGAAACACCGCTTCAGCTTGAAATAAATGTGTCTGCGGTCCACTAACCACACGCAGTGTCCATGTTTTTGAAAATACAGGAATATCGTTGGCAGTTAATTTTTGTACTTTAGCCGGAATAAATGTATCTTTCCCTATGTATAAAACATCGCCTTGCTGCAAGGTTCGCCCTTCCAGACCGCCCAGTTTAGCACCAGTATATGTAGATCGACTTCCCATAACCAAGGGAACATCAAAACCTCCCCGTACACCTAAATAAGCACGTCGCCCCAAAACAGCCCGGCCAAAATGCAATTCTCCGCGTCGTGGTATCAATACAGATGACCAATTGGCAATTATGTTTCCATTGACACTCGCCTGCATATCTGCACCACACAGCGAAACCAGCGTTTCCTCATCAAAGCGAAAAGCAGCTCCCGATCCCGTCATTTCAATTACAGCAGCTGTTTCCAGATTGCCAATAAGACAATTTGCCATCTTATAGGCATAACTGTCCATAGCTCCAGCAATTGGCATCCCCCAAGCTTGATATCCCCAGCGTCCTTGATCTTGTAATGTCGTAAAATCTCCCTGTTGAATCACTGTAATCATACTTGTTCCTCCGCACTGACTTTAAGCTGATAAATTCCTTGTGTCACCGCTTGACGAATTGAAAAATACTGTTCCAACGGAATCGATTCAAATTGCACATAATCGCCTGGTGCTAGTAAAAATGGCTCTGATCGTGTCGGATCAAAGGCTTTTAATGGTGTCCGACCAATCAACCACCATTCACCCGGGCTTTCAATCGGGTAAAAACCCGTCTGATTACCACCAATCCCAACCGAGCCAACAGGAACCCGGTTGCGTGGTTTTTCCTGACGAGGCACAATTAATAAATCGGATAATCCTCCCAAATAAGGGAAGCCGGGTGTAAAACCCAGCATATAAACTAAATATGGCTGTCCTGCATGCAGTTTAATGACTTGTTCTATCATAAGACCTGTATATTTTGCGACATAATCTATATCCGGTCCTAAAACGCCACCATAACAAACGGGAATATGCACAACCCGTCGTACTAAATCCCCCAATTTAGTAAGCTGTAAATTCGCTAAAATGACCTCAATCTGTTTTGTTAAAGACGCTCGCGTAATTTTAAATGGATCAAAATAAATTACAACAGAGCAATAGGACGGAACCGCCTCAATCATTCCATTAATTTTAGAAGCTGAGACCATCCGCATAAAACTCTGAACACATAAATTAATAGTCGGAGAAATGATTGCACCAAACTCTACGACTAAGCCACCTTCACCCGCAGCCAATAACTTTACATCATCTAAAAAAGCATCCATTTAATCCATCAACTCACTTATTCTTTCTTTAATAAAAATGACTATTTTAGAGCATTACTCTACTAAACGTTCACGCACAAGTTTAATAAATGCTCGTATGGGCAGTGACAACCATTTGTCTTTGTGATGAACAATATAGGTATTGGTATCAAGATCAATTCCCTGCCACGATAAAGCCACAAGTTCACCTGCTTCAATTTCCGTTTTTACGGCAGCCAATGGCAAAATTGTAATTCCAAGCTGACTTTTAACAAATTGTTTGATCGTATAAATCTGTCCTATTTCTAAAATAGTCCTTGGTGTAATAGAAGATTTTTCAAGATATTCCTCCAAGACCGTTTGGTAATGACTAATCGAATCTGTAAAAACAAGAATCTGCCCCGTCAAATCCTGGACCTTAACTCTTTTCAATTTCGTCAACGGGTGGTTTGGTGCCGCAACCATAACAATCGGTTCTGCCCATAAAAACTCACTGATAAAATCGCGATCTTTGACTTTTTTTTCTAAAAAAAATGCCACATCCATCACATTTTTCCGCAGTAAATTCCGAAAATCACTGCCAATTCCCAAACGTAATTTAAGCTCCACATCTGGATATAAAGAAACATATTCTTTAAGAACATCCGTTAAATAGTACATGCAAACAGATTCCGGTATACCAAGGATTAGGGACCCTTTTGGTATATCAAAATGATCCAATTCATTTTTGGCTGCTTCGGATAACTTCGTGATCTGTTCCGCATATTCATAAAGGCGTTCCCCATCCGTTGTTAACATTAATTGATGCCCAAAGCGTTCAAAAAAAACTGTATTAAATTCTTTTTCCAGTAATTGAATATGTGTTGTCACCGTTGACTGCGTATAGCCCAAAAGCTGTGCCGTTTGTGAAAAACTGCCCAGTTTTACGATACTCATAAAAGTTTTAAGCTGCCGAATTTCCAAAATTATCACCCGCTATTTTTAAATATATACTACCACAATGCAATTGCTCCTTATTTAGTTATCATAGTAACATATATAAGTCGCATTAAATATTATATGGCAATCGTCAGAACCGGGGTATATTACGGAGGAAGCAAACGATGACCTATATCTCACCCCTGACAGACTGATAGGCTAGATGCAGTTTCTTTAATGCATTATATATAGTATATACTATTTGCGTCTTTTTATAATAGTTTTAATTATAAACCAACAAAACTCCCAATTTGAATTTTTCAAACTGGGAGTTTATTATATACCATATGGCACCAATGCGTTATAAATCCTATGCATCATAAATTTTAATATTTTTTCATGCTGCTTTTCAGCATGAGACTGATAAATAATGTTCTATTCTATATATTCTAATTATTATTGTATATTAAATAATTCCAGTACCTCGATTTTGCTTTGAACTTGCGTAATATGCTGCAAAAAATCGCGTTGTTCCAAAACCCGAATCAACTCTTTCAAGGCTCTGGTATGCGTAACATAATCCACTGCTGCCAATGTAATCAGAACTTGCACCCTGCCCTCCTCACCGGATTCAACCATATCAAATTGCACAGGTCGATCAAGGATCAGGATACTAAAACCTGTTTTTAAAGCACCATCACTTGGTTTAGCATGCGGCATAGCAATGCCTGGCAACAGCACAATATAAGAACCTATCGTTTGTACATTTTCCACCATAGCTTCAAGATATTGTTGTGTAACATACCCTTCCGTTTGCAGCATTCTTCCTCCAACCTGAACAGCCTCCTGCCAAGTCTCAGCATTCCCATGCAGTTGGATTCGATCTTCCGAAATCAACTCCATCAGTGCTGGATACTCAATCTTATTTTTACGAAGCAGACTGCTTAGTTCATTACATAATACTTCTGGTGCATTAATCGTGCAATTCTTACCAATAATCTGCAACAGGCTTTGCACAGATACGACTGCCGTTTCCTGAATTTCTGCCACATCAATGTTTCGAGCATACTGAGAGAAAAACACACTCAATTCACTGATATTTTTTTCATTGAGAAAAGGCTGAACTATGACGCATTTTATATGATCAAGTTTAAGCGGTACCGTCGTTATAACTAAATCAATCACTTCTTGTTTGATCGATTCATATGCATCATGAACAGATACCGTACCTACAACCTCAAAATCGAAAATAGAACGTAATTTCAGCAAAACAAACTTTGATGTGCCAACCCCGGTAGCACAAACAATCAAGACTCGTGCTTTACGTTCATGGCTATTTTTCATCCGCTCACGTGAAGTCATAAAATGGATACTTATGTAGCCGCATTCTTCTGCACTAACTTTTGTCTGTAAGTCTTTTTCTAAAAAAGCTGAGACGTGTCTTACACAATTAAATATATCTACATATTGTTCCTGTATCTCTGCCAGCAATGGATTATTAATATTGATTTTATGTTTAAACCGATATATGGCCGAGCGCATATGCTGTAATAAATTTTCATACAGTTGTTCATCCAGCGTGAAATCAACTCCATATGTTGTAGACATTTTCTCAATTAAGGTCGATACCAGCATTTGTATATAAATATCATTTTCATTCGGAGTATGACTGCTGTCATCTGCTAAAGAAAAATTGCTTCCCAATAAATGAATAGCAATATAGCCAATCTCATTATCTGGTATTATAATGTGAAAACGATCTTCCAGTTTACGGGCTATGCCAGCTGCAACAGCAAATTCTGCCGTTTTCGTCAACTGACGAAACTCAGCAGCATCCATCCGTATATCTTTATCCATTTCTATTCGTTTAACTGCAATTGCTAAATGGATTACAAGATTATTAAATGCATAATCTGAAAAAGTATTTTTTAACTGTTTTTCAGCTTCCTTAACAGCATCTTGAATAATACCAATATTAACATCATTGAATAAGCTGATAAAATTAACATTGAATAAATTTAATGTGTCAAAATGATCAAATAGCAATTTCGATGCCATTTTACGGAGTTTTACTTCATCGCCAACAAATTTAATACCTTTTCCTTTGGATGTTTCAATCATGTCACGATTTAACCCCAAGCGTACTTTGATTTCCTTAATGTCATTTTGAATCGTTGTTTTACTGACCAACATTTTATCAGCCAATTGTTGTACCGTTGTATAAATATCTCGTTCTAACAAATCATATAATATATAAATGATACGTTCATTTTGGGATAATACATATTCATACGTATCTGAATTATGTATGCAGCACAAAAGTTCCTGTCGCTTAACATTTGCCAGCAGCAAAGAAATTCCTTCATTCGGTTTTCTGAGCAGCCTATTAAAACCTTCGTCAATTAAATATTCATCGATATGATCCAAATCATATCGGACAGTTCGTTCACTGACACTCAGATCTTGGGCAAGACTTTCAATTTTTATTGGCATCTGGCTATATAAAATCCGATGCAAAATATGTGAGCACCGATTATTCAACATAAAATCACCTGCCCTTATTTTATCGTACACGTAATCTAAATTACAGATAAGAAAACATCTCTATTTTATTGTATCGATCACGCAATAAAATAAAGATGTCTCTTATACACAGCTAAGAAGTTACGTGTATTACTCTTCGTTTGGATTATTAATTACTTTATTTTTACTCGGAATAAAGTTTGGCACCAAAAGCACCACGAAAAGGATAGCTATGACAGCAAATATTCCCATTTGCCCTGTGGCACTCGATATTAACCCCAAGGTAATACCTAAAACCCCAAAATCAAAATCGCCAAATGTTGTATTTTGAAAACCTAATGAACCAAGTACTGGAAGTAAAAGAGCCGGTGCAAATGTAATCAACAGTCCATTGACAAAAGCCCCACAAACAGCCCCCTTACGACCACCCGTTGCATTTCCGAATATGCCTGCTGTGGCGCCGCAGAAGAAATGTGGTACAAGTCCCGGAATAATCAAAACGCCACCGAGAATCCCCAGAATAATCATTCCGATCACACCACCAATAAAGGAAACAACAAACCCAATAACAACAGCTGTCGGAGCATAGGTGAAAAATACCGCACAGTCAACTGCCGGAACAGCATCTGGAATAACTTTTGTTGCAATACCCTGAAATGCAGGAATCAAATCGCCTAAAATCATCCGAACTCCTGAATATACTATTGTAACACCAACTGCAAATTTAAACCCTGACATCACCGCAAATAAAATAGGTGACATTCCTTCCGACAAAGTTGCTACATATGTCGGACCTGCAGCAATAGCGGCTATCAGATAAAAGAACATCATCGTGATAGCTGTAGAAACCGTAGTATCTCGTAAGAATCCCCATTTTTCCGGGATCTTTATTTTCTCGGTGCTTTCTTCAGGTTTGCCTACTTTTGAGCCTACCCAAGCTGAGATATAATAGGCTAAACTTCCAAAATGGCCTAAAGCAATGCCATCACCATCTGTAACTTTATTGGTGTATTTTTGTCCAATTGCCGGAGAAATCGAACTCCATGCGCCTAAAATAAAACCACCACACAAAATAAGTTCAAGCCCTTTCATTCCTGAAGTGCCAAGAACTGCGGATAATAAACATGCCATAAAAAAACTATGATGCCCTGTTAAAAATACGTATTTATATTTCGTGAACCGTGCAATCAACAAATTAACAATAAGTCCTACAACTAAAATCGACATTGTTTCCACGCCCAAAATTTTTTGTGCAACGGATACAATGGCTTCATTGTTTGGCACAACACCCGTAATATGGAAACCTTTTTCAATCATTTTTCCCAACGGATCTAAATTTGTTACGATAAAACCAGCACCAGCCCCTAGCATTAAATAACCCAGGATTGGCTTTAATGTACCTGTCATGATTTTATAGAACGGTTTTCCCAGTGCGACCAGTCCTACAAAGGATACCATCCCTATTAATAATGCTGGCTGTTGAAGTACATCTCGCAAAAACTCAAGAATTTCAATCATGTATATTACCTCCATCTCGTTATTACTGGTTGGCTTTTGCCCTGATAATTTCCAATATGTCTTCCTTTATTTTCTTCTTATTTATATAACTCCTTACAACCGCTACATCTTTATGCTCAAATTGTTCTGCCAGTTCTTTGACAGTCACAATTAAATCAACATCTTTCCCTTGTGCTGAATTAAAATCGATGGATTCAACATCCGCTTGAATTCCCTCCTCTTTGCAGATTTCTTCGATTTTCATTGCCAGCATTAAACTACTGCCAATCCCATTACCGCAGACCGTTAATATCTTCATTTTAATCATCCTTCACTGTAAAATCTTTATTTTGAATATATGAAATAATTTCATTCTTCGTCATACCATTTCGCACCGCTGCCAGAAATGGCTCATCTTCTATCAGTATCATTAATTCAGCTAAAGCTGTAATATGGGTCGTTTGATCAATCGCACAAATAAAAATCAAGATGTCAACTGGATCATATTCTTCGTTGCCAAATGGAACAGGATTTTTAAGGCGAACCAATGACATACCTATTTTCTTAACCCCATATTCGGGGCGTGCATGCGGCATAGCCAATCCAGGAGCTATCACTATATATTGTCCCATTTTCTGTATGTTTTGCACCATAGCATCTATATAATTTTTATCCGTATTGCCCGCATCCACCAACATTGCCCCGCCATACCGTACTGCCTCTTCCCAGCTTTTTACCTCTATATCCACTGCAACAGTTTGATCTGTAAATAGCTTCTGTATCATCTTAAGCACCTGCCTTGAACAAATTTCTATACGATTGAAAACCCTAACCCAGAAGCGTCTTTATAAAACGATTGTACCGTTTCCAGTGAATACTCTTTTAAATCTTTACCATAATTCTGACTTTTAGCTAAAATAGAATTTTGAACAGTGATAATGTCACAACCTACTTCTTCGGCCTCAATAATATTATAAAATTCACGGCAGCTTGCCCACAGCAGCTCTACATTAGATTTACCGTGACAGATTTCCACTGCCTGTTTCATGAGTGTTCTAGTATCAACTCCAGTATCCGCAATACGTCCAGCAAATACCGAAACAATACTTGCCGCTTTTGGGTTTAAAGCATCGACTACAGATTGTACCTGATCAAGCGTAAAAATTGCTGTAACGTTTAAATGATAACCTTGCATGGACAATTTCTTAATAAGCGGTATCGAAGATTCCCCTTTCGTATTTGTGATAGGAATCTTCACATAAACATTTCTAGCAAGATTCGCTAAAATTGTTGCTTCTTTTTCCATCATTGAAAAATCATCTGAAAATACTTCAAAGGATACTGGAGCATCAGCAATAACCGCCAAAACTTCTTTGGCAAATAATTTATAATCTTTCACGCCTGCTTGTTTCATCAAGGATGGATTTGTTGTAAACCCATCGGCTGTACCTTCTTTATAAACACTAATCATATCTTGTAGATTCGCACCATCCGCAAATAGTTTGATTTTTAAATCTTTTAGATTCATTTTTATCGTCTCCCCTGTATATCTTTTCCTAATTCTTATTGTAATGTTCTAAATATTTTGTGTAAACAGCAAAAACTTGCACAATAATTCCGGCAAATGTAGCATTATAAAAAAAGCCGCTGGCACAGATTGGCATAACTGTAAAATCTACAGAGCCAGCCTATAACAGCGCACAAAAAAAGCAGGACTGTGGATGTCCTGCTTTTTTTAATAAGAAACTTGGGGTGTGTGAAAAAATATGAGTTAACCTACAAGACCTATTATGCCTTATACGTCTTTGAATTCTATTTGAAATACAAAAATTTTTAAATTTTATTTTGCCATTAATTTAGCAATTTTATTCGCAAAGCCAATTGGATCTTCTGGTAAAATACCTTCAATCAAAAGAGCTTGTGTATAAAGGAGATCACAATAGTCTTTGAATTCAACAGATTCTTTATCGGTGCCATGGATAGTCTGCAAACGACTAAAAAGATCATGATGTGGATTGATTTCCAGAATACGTTTTGCTTTAAACATTGGATTTTTAGCATCCGCAAAAGCTTGTTCCATCGCAATACTTGGTCCCTGTTCATCTGCGACCAGACAAACAGCACTCGATTTAAGGCGGTTGCTGACTTTAACATCAGATACTTTATTCGTTAAAGCTTCTTTGATGTCTTTAATTAAATCTTCATTTTTCTTGCTGATATCTTCTGTTTCTTTTTTAACTTCCTGTGATTCTACATCATCAAGTTCAAGATCACCACGACTAATCGAATGGAATTGTTTGCCGTCGTACTCACGAATCGTTTCAATCGCAAATTCATCCACAGGATCAAGTAAAAATAATACTTCAATGCCTTTTTCGCGTAAAAGTTCCATCTGTGGTAAATGTTCAATTGTTTCACGATCTTTACCTGTTGCATAATAAATTTTCTTTTGGCTTTCTGGCATACGTTCTACATATTCTTTTAAAGAACTTACGGTAGAAGCTTCTTTTGAAGATACAAAAAGCAATAAATCTTTCAATTTAGTAACAGTATCATTACCAGAATACATACTGTTATAAATACCAATTTTCAGTGATTTGCCGTATTCTTCCCAGAATTTTTCATATTTAGGACGATCATTTTTAAGCGTTCTTTCTAATGTTTTTAAGATATTTTTTTCGAGATTTTTACCGATTAATTTAAGCTCACGACTCTGCTGTAAAAGTTCACGAGAAATGTTAAGTGAAAAATCTGGTGAATCAACCAGCCCTTTGACAAAACGTAAATAGTCCGGTAAAAGATCTTTACATTTATCCATAATGAATACATGGCGGGAATATAACTGCACGCCTGGTTCATAATCATTGTGATACAGGTTAAATGGTGCATGAGCAGGGATAAATAGCAAAGAGGTATATTCTACTGTACCTTCCGCTTTTGTATGCAGGACATCCATCGGAGCTTCCCATTCATGGAATAACTCTTTAAAGAAATCATTATATTCTTCTGGTTTAATGTCGTTTTTATTGCGAGTCCAAAGTGGCTGCATCGAATTGAGCGTACGCATTTCATCGCGTTTTGTTTTTTCAGCCCCTTCAATTGGTTTTCCTTCTTCATCTTTTGGTGTTTCTTCAATGACAAAATTCATTTTAATTGGATACCGAACATAATCGGAATACTTTTTAATTAAAGTTTCTATTTTATATGTATCCGTAAAATTCTCTTCGGCTTTTTCGCCATAAAATTCTGGCAGTAATGTCAATGTAATGCTGGTTCCGCGTGCTTCTTTCTCACACTCTTCAATACTATATGTGCCATCGCCATTTGATTCCCATTTCACAGCAGTTGCCTGACCAGCTTTACGGGTAACAATCGTGACTTTTTCGGCAATCATAAAGGCAGAATAGAACCCAACACCAAACTGACCGATCATTTCCTTATCCGAAACATCGCCGCCAGCTTCTTTGGCTTCTTTCATTTTTTCCATAAAGGCTTTCGTACCGGATTTTGCAATCGTACCAATATTATCTACGACTTCATCATACGTCATCCCAATACCATTATCAGAAATTGTCAGTGTATGGGAAGCTTCATCCGGTACGAGATAAATTTCAAATGTATCATTACCTTCTAATAACTCACGATTCGTTAATGATTCGAAATGAGCTTTATCGATTGCATCCGATGCATTGGATATTAATTCCCGTAAAAAAATTTCGCGATTCGTATAAATAGAATGAACCATCAGATCCAATAATTGTTTTGTTTCTGCCTGAAACTCATGCATTTCTTTAGCCATAATTTCAAACTCCTTTACCATTTCAATAATTTTTGTTAGCACTCGTTCTCTGTGAGTGCTAATCTATACATTATGATACATCTATTTTGCTAAAAAATCAATATCTCTTCGCATCATAAAGTATTTTTCACAAAAAATTTTCCTGCCACAGTTCAGTCCGTGACAGGAAAATTAAAAATATTACACTTTAAACTTGACGATTGCTTCTTGCAAATCCTGTGCCATTTGAGCTAAAGCCTGGCTCGCATCGGCAATTTCATGCATAGATGCCGTCTGTTCTTGGGTCGAAGCAGAAACCGTTTGTGCTTCTGCTGCAACATTTTTACTCATAGTATCAATTTCTTGTACAGCCATAACAATATCATTTGTCCCTAAAGCCATCGTTGTAATGACTTCAGCCATTTGATTCGATTTATTGGAAATACCTTCCACTAATACTGCAATTTGCTTAAATGAATCCCCAGCATTCGTTACAACTTCGGTACCAATCCGTACTTGCTTGGTACCTTCTTCCATTGTTGCAACCGCATGGGCTGTATCAATCTGGATTGGTCCGATAAGTTCCGCAATCTGTTTAGCTGACTCACTCGATTGTTCAGCAAGTTTCCGCACCTCTTCTGCAACAACCGCAAAGCCGCGCCCCTGTTCACCAGCACGCGCTGCTTCAATCGCTGCATTGAGCGCCAATAAGTTCGTCTGTCCGGCAATACCAGCAATCGTATCAACAATCGTACCGATTTCTTTCGATTGTGCACCCAGTTTCGATACAACTACGGCTGAATTATTCACCGTGCTTTCAATCAATGCCATCTGCGCTATTGCACGTTCTACAGCATCACTACCGCCTTGAGCTGCCCCCGTAGCTGACTCAATTTGTTCTCCTGATTCAACGACATGCATTGAAATCTCTTCCATACTGATCGACATCGTTTCAACGTGTTCAGCTGCACTTTTGACGAGGTCAACTTGCTTACTGCTCGCTTCCGCAACATGAATCATCGATGTGGCAGTCTGACCACTCACTTGAGCGGATTGATCGGCATGGGCTGTAAGTTCTTCCGAAGATGATGCCACATAATCAACAGAGCCGGCAATCTTTTTAATGAGTTCATTCATATTTTTATGAACAATACCTAGTGCTTGAGACATCTGTCCCAGCTCATCCGTCCGATCATTCAATGCCATGTGTCCATTATGTGAAAAGTCCCCCTGAGCAAAACGATTTAGCTGTTCAGTAGTATCTATGATTGGTGCTGCAAAACGTTTTCCGATATATGTAGCGACAAACATAAGTACAATTTGTATAAGAAGCATACACAAAAGCATCCGCAATAAGCTTGCATGTAAATTCCCATCGGCAATTTTCTGCTGTTCAGCAACCTTGGTATCAATGTAATCAATCCAGGTTCCTGTTCCAACAACCCAGCCATAAGGCTTAAAGGCTAATGAATAATTTCTTTTAGGCAGTGGATTTGTATCCCCTGGTTTAGCAAATAATAAATCGGTATAACCGCCGCCTTCTTTTTGTCCATTTGCAATAATTTCTTTTATGTAAAGTTTTCCATTTGGATCTTTCGCATCAATTCTCGATTTACCTTCTGCGTCCCGGCCCATCAAAACAACATTGACACCCTGTTCCGTATCAATATAAAAATAATTACCATCACCAAACCGTAAATCACGCACATAATCTGCCGCTAAAAGTTTAGCTTGGTCTGGTGTCAAACTTCCCGCTTGCTGCTCTTTATAAGTTTTGTTTATAAAACTCACAGCCATCTCGACCTGGGTACGCATTTCATGATCTACACTATCCTGCAAATTGGCCCGATATTGTGCAATCTGCTGTTCATTTTCGCTAAATAGATCATAGCTAGCAAAACTTCCCACCAATAAGATTGAAATAATACTGATACAATTCAAAATAACTACCATCTGCGTTTTAATTGACTTCATGCCTTATCCCCCACAAACTTCATTTTGTATTCTGAAACTATGCTAAACAAAAAAACATCTGAATTGCGTGAATTTTTTCATTTACCTATCTATTATAATTCCAGAAGATACGAGTAGCAAGAAGTTTCTATGATTTTTATGCATAAAAAAAGACAATCATATAAAATGACTGTCTTTTTTATTATTTGAATTTGTTCTTTATCATTTAGTCCCGTTTGCAACTTCACGGAATGAGATAAGGCCTTTTTGATAGGCATCAATTGATTTTTTTGTCAGATCAGGATGTTCAACTAAAACTGCCGCATAACGATTATTGGTACCACGAATATATGTTTTTATTTGTTTATCCGTTCCCGCAGTAGCTGTATACAAAGCATTTTTCCCATCAATTGGAACAAGTTTTGCATATTCATAACCACTACTTAATAATTTTTTAAATAAAAGATCTCTGTCTGCATCAGAAATTTTATCTAAATCCGGCACATCTGCATCTTTAAATGCATCAACTGAAATAATCCAGGCTTTTTTTATATTATAGCCATCATTATCGAAAATAAGAACATCTCCATTTTCTTCGGAAGAGACTGCACTAAGAGGAATAACCCCTACCGGTTTTTGTGGACATTCAATTGTATAGCCATATTTTTCACTCGTATACTTATATGTATCCGCCGCATGCGTCAGGGATGGAAAACTAAGCGTCCCCACAAGCACCGCACAACAAACAAAAAGCATCTGGCGAATCCATACTTGATTGTATTTTTTCATTAATAAACACTCCTCTTCGTAAAGATCTTATTTTTTAATACCATATTACCTGTACCATGAACCAAATGATTGGCTTTATCTTTACTATTATATAATACATTGTCAATCTTTGAAAAGGGCTTGAAGCTGCATTTTTTATCAATTTTATAAAAAAGGGACTGCCTTTCGGCAGCCCCTCATAAACACATCAGCCTTACATATATTCTGTTGGCGATGCCTTTTCTTTTTTCTTGGTCGGTGAAATTTTTTCTGTAATTTTTTCAACTACAACAAAAAGAACCGGAATGAGGAATACACCAAATGCTGTGGCAAAAACCATACCACCAACAACTGCAACCCCCATTGAATTACGTGCACCAGCACCAGCACCTGTTGCAATAGCAAGTGGTAAACAACCGATGATGAACGCAAGCGATGTCATGATAATCGGACGAAGACGAAGTCCGGCAGCTTCAATTGCTGCTTTAACCGGTTCCATTCCTTTATCCACTCTAACTTTAGCAAATTCAACAATCAAAATTGCATTTTTCGCCGCCAACCCGATAATCATAATGACACCGATTTGCATGTACACACTATTTTGCAGATTCATAACATATTCAGACAGTAATGCTCCAAAAACACCGGTCGGTACTGTGAGTAATACAGCGTATGGCACACTCCAGCTTTCGTAAAGTGCTGCCAGACATAAGAATACGAAAATCAAAGCAAGTGCTAATACCTGCATCGTTGCATCACTCGAATTTTTTTCTTCACGACTTTGGCCTGACCATTCAATATTAAAGCCAGTTGGAAGTTGTTGTTTGGCGATTTCTTCCATTACTGTAATAGCCTGTCCAGAACTATAACCATCACCAACATTCCCCTGAATTGTAATACTGCGGGCAGCATTAAAACGAGAAATAATCGATGGTGCCGTTTCAAGTTTTGGTTTCAAAAGTGTATCAAGTGGAACCATGGTTCCTGATGAGCTCTTAACAAAAATGAATTTCGCCGTATCTGCTTCATTACGATACTTTGTATCAGCCTGAAGCACGACTTTATAGGTACGACCAAACTGGTTGAAATCATTGACTTGTGTTCCCCCAAAATTAACCTGCAGAGCAGTAAACACATCAGAAATATCTACTCCAAGGTTTTTAACCTTTTCACGGTCAATGTCAAATTCATACCCTGGTGAATTAATTTTATACGTAGAATACACGCCCTTTACTTCAGGCCGTTGATTTGCCGCTTTGACAAGATTCTGCGTAATCGTATTTAGTTCTTCATCGGTATGTCCCGACATATCCTGTAGCTGCATCGTAAAACCACCGACCATGCCAAGCCCCGGAAGCGATGGCATATTGAAGGCAACAACGGATGCTTGGGGATATCCCATGGCGCCCTGTCCAAAAACACGGCCTACTTGTGCATTGATTTGTGTTTCAGCAGAAGTTCGCTGGCTCCAAGGTTCAAGCCCAATAAACATAACCCCTCCATTAGATTTTGCTGCACTGGATAAAATGTCATAACCTGTAATAGCCATTACATTTTTAACCCCAGGATTTTTCTTTATATCATCCGCCAGATGATCCATTACATCCTGTGTGCGATTTAAAGATGTTCCTTCTGGCATTGATACTGACGTCAGGAAAAATCCCTGATCTTCATCCGGCACAAAAGTCGAAGGCAACACTTTATAAAGAAAGGCTGTAAGACCCACAATAATCAGCAATAAAATAGCACAATATTTTGCTTTACCAATCAAAGCAGTTACTGCACCAACATAGCCTTTATTGGTACGATCGAACCAATCATTAAATTTATCAAAGAAACGTCCTAAGATCCCTTTATGGGCATTCGGATCATGCGGTTTCAAAAGCATGGCACAAAGTGCCGGCGTCAGTGTCAATGCCACAAAGGCTGATAAGGCCATTGAAATAGCAATTGTCAACGCAAACTGCTTGTAAAGTACCCCCATGATACCACCAAGGAACGCAACTGGCACAAAAACGGCTGCGAGTACGAACGCAATCGCCACAACCGGACCAGATACTTCATCCATTGCCCGTTTTGTTGCCTCTTTTGGATCAAGTCCGCTGTAACGCATATGATGTTCAACATTTTCGATAACCACAATCGCGTCATCGACAACTAAACCAATCGCCAGCACCAGTGCAAACAGCGTCAATGTATTAATTGAAAAGCCCAGTACCACAAATGCACCAAACGTACCAATTAAGGATACCGGGATTGCCAACATCGGGATGAGCGTGGCTCGCCAGCTTTGTAAGAACAAAAATACAATGAGCACTACCAGAAGCATCGCTTCCGCAAATGTTGTGAGAACTTCTTTAATGGATTCGCGAATATACTGGGTATTATCAACGACTTCCTGATATTCGAGATCCGGTGGGAAATCAACAGCTGCATCTTTAATTACTTTCTGTACGGCACTAACCGTTTGCATTGCATTGGCATCATTTGTCAGCTGTACACCAAATGCAACAGCCGGTTGTCCGTTGGCCTTCGCCACAACATTATTCGTTTTCCCGCCAGTTTCGACGCGGGCAATATCTTTGAGACGGACAAACGAACCATTGGATTCCGCTTTAATAATAACATTTTCAAAGTCTTCAACCGTCGTTAAACGGCCCTGAACTTTACCTGTATATTGAAATTCCTGATTTTTCGGTGCAGGCATCTGCCCGATCGTACCAGCCGGGGCTTGCACATTCTGCTCTTTAACAGCTGACGTTATATCGGCAACCGTAAGCCCAAGTTCAGCAAGTTTATCAGGATTGAGCCAAACGCGCATCGAATAATCCGAGCCGAAAATATTAACATCACCGACACCTTTTACACGTTTGATTTTATCAATCAAATAAATATCTGCATAATTTTTCATAAAGACACTGTTATACGTACTATTTGGTGAATATAACGATACCATCAAAGCCATATCAGCCGAGGCTTTTTTCGTTGTGACACCAACAGTCTGAACATCTGATGGTAAACTTGCATTCGCTATAGCAACATTATTCTGTACCTTTACAGAATCCATGTCGCCATCTGTACCTAATTTAAATACAACACTTAAACTATATCTACCGGTATCATCAGTATTGGAACTCATATAATCCATACCATCGGTACCATTAACCTGCTGTTCAATAACCTGAGCAACAGTCTGATTCACAACGCTGGCATTTGCACCAGTATAAGTTGTAGAAACACTAATTGTCGGTGGTGATATCTGAGGATACTGCGCAATTGGCAGACTCACACCAGAAATCGTCCCGATAATAACGATCATAATTGCAAGAACAATCGCAAAAATCGGTCGTTCAATAAAAAATCTTGACAAAATATAGCACCTCCTAGGAATTCATGGACAAATTCAACTCTTCCGGAGTTACCATTGTCACATCCAGATCCATACCGGCCTGAAGTTTTGTCAAACCTTCAACGACAACGGTATCATCTGCTGTCAAGCCATCTTTAATAATCCAAAAACCACCAACTTTTTCACCAAGTGTTACAGCACGTGATTCAGATTTATTATCCGCACCAACGACCGTGACAAAAGATTTATCCAGTAATTGCTGAACTGCACGCTGGGGAACGAGAATTGCATTTGGCACTACTTCACCGCTAACCTTCACACGAGCAAACATGCCCGGTAATAAAATGTTATCAGGATTATCAAAAGCTGCTTTCACAGTTAATGCGCCTGTATTAGTCGATAAAGAACGATCCAATTGTTCAATTTTACCTGGAACAGGATAATTTGTACCATTACTTAACGTAATCGTTACACTGGCTCCCGGACCACCACTTACAGCATTATTCGTATTATTCTGCATGAACTTCAAGTACTCATTTTCACTAATACTAAACTGTACATATACAGGATTTATCGACCCCACGGTAACCAGCGTTGTTGAACCAGCTGATGCATAGGTACCAATTGCCACATCATTAACATCAAGCCGCCCATCCATTGGCGCAACTACAAGTGTATCATCGAGATTTTCCTGTGCTTTTTGTACAAGTGCACGATTTGCATCAGCTGCCGCTGTATTTTGACGAACTGTTGATGCTTGTGTCGTGGCAGTCTGTTCATCAATCGAATCGGAAGCAAGCAACTCTTGATATCGCTTTAAATCAATCTGCGAGTTATTTAAAGTTGCTTCCGATTGTGCCAGAGTGGCCTGTGCTGAAAGCAAGGCACTTTCATACTGACGTGAATCAATTTTGTACAAAGGCTGTCCCGCATGTACATATTGACCACCTGAAACATATTTTTCGACAATCGTACCAGAAACTTTCGGTTGAACTTTTACTTCATTTTTGCCTTTTACCTGCCCGGCATATTCATAGCTAAGCGGTGTATCTTTCTGAATAGCTTTCATTGCTTTAACTGGTGTTGCTCCACCCGTTTTTGCAGTATTTGCTGCTCCGCAGCCTGAAACAACTAACATTGCGAGTACAGCTAATAAAGCTAAGCAGTACGTCTTCATGCTTTTCACTGAAAACAAAATAGTTCTTACCTCCCCTATTAAAACCCACAATAATCACATTCCCTGTGAATGTGACTGAACGCAAATTTTAATTTTTAAATTAATAGATATATACATAGTACACACTTACAGATAGTAAATAAATGTTTACTATTGATGAATATTATAGTATAGTATATTCATATAAAAGTCAAGGTATCCCGCCGTTCAAATCCACTATTTTTTTCTTTTTAAAACAATTGTTTTTTATTCATTTTTCGATTTTTTATTGTTTATCCAACTATATTTTTAAAGTCGATTATTTTATTAGAAAGGAGTCGTTATGTTTTTATGAAACCCGTAGTAAACCGTAAACAGCTTTCTGATGAGTTTATTGATTTTCTATTCACCTTCCATAAAAATTTTTTCCATCAAATGACATTTCCTGTTCCCGCAAATCACTTTATGACATTAGTATCTTTATCGGATCATGGAACACTTACGATTACAACCCTAAGTGAACAATTAGCTATTTCCAAACAACAGATGACCCCTATTATCGATAAGCTGTCAAAGAATGGCTATGTTGAACGCCATACGGACGCACGAGACCGCCGCTGTACAAATGTTACATTGACCGAAAAAGGCATAAAACTTTTAAGTGTACAAGATTCTGTAACAAAAATGCTGTTTGAAAAAAGAATCAATCTATTGAGCAACACCGAAATCACATCATTCGACCAGTCTCTTAAAGTTCTTGCACCTTTATTTAAAAAAATGTTTTAAGTTTATATTTATTTTGTCTTCACAATGAGATCATTGGGTCTCATTTTTTATTATAAATGAAAGAAAAATATATACAGCTTTGCTTTCCATTGCACTTTCATTGACATTATTTTTGTAATGCTGTAAACTAAATTTCAAGTCAGGAATCTTTCATAGGTAAAGATTTTCCGTTCTTGCTGAGCCAGGATGACGATTACGTTATTCTGGCTTTTAATTTTAGGAGGTTTTCGTATGATCAAAAAAAATAAAATAGCCATCATCGGCTTAGGCCACGTTGGTTCAGCCGTACTCGCTCGTGCCATTGCGTGTCAATTAGCACCAGAAATCGTCTGTATCGATACGGACGAAAAAAAAGCCCATGGCGAAGCATTAGATGCCAGCCATTCCACGCCCTGTACATATCTTCCCGGCATTAAAGTCTATTCCGGTGGTTTCGAAGAATGCAAAGATGCCAGCATCATCATCTGTTCTGGCGGACCAAGCATCATTCCCGGTGAAAAACTGGACCGATTAATCTTAGCTGAACGCAACGTTAAAGTGATTGGCGACATCATGGCAGAAGTCACTCGTTATACAAGAGATGCCATCTTCATCATGATAACAAACCCACTTGATGTGACCACTTATCTGGCCGCAACGAAATTCGATTATCCTGCGGGCAAACTATTTGGTACCGGCACAACACTTGAAACACTTCGTTTCAAACGAATCCTTGCCGATCATTATAATGTAGATGCAAAAGATGTCCAAGGTTACATGCTGGGCGAACATGGTAATTCTGCTTTTCCTGCCTGGAGCATGGTTAATATTGGCGGCATTCCCGTTGATCAGCTAGATTCTTATTTCGAAACAAAAAAACCGCTTGATAAAGATAAGCTTGCTGCCGACGTTGTCCAGACAGCCTATGATGTGCTGATGTCGAAAGGCTGGACCAATACTGGCATTGCCATGGGAGCCTGTCGACTTGCCAAAGCTGTCCTATTTAATGAACACTGTATAACGCCTGTCTCTACACCGCTGCAGGGTGAATATGGCTTAACCGATGTTGCACTCAGTCTGCCGAGCCTCATTACGGAAAATGGTGTGCAGAAACGTCTCGCCATCCACTTAAGTGATAAAGAGCTAAAAAATCTTCATGCCAGTGCTGACAGCATCAAAGCTGTTTTAAAAGCAAGTCATTTGATTTAAAACAAACAGTTTCCTTCATTATATAATACAAAGCAAATGGTCTTTCTTTTTTCATTATAAAACTGAATCTAAAAACGGCTTATTCATTCGTTTATATTTAAACTTTTGAATAAGCCGTTTTTCGTAATAAGGTACAAGCTCTCTTTACGAGTCACTTCTACATGTTTGTTAGCTGATTAAATGTATCTCTTCTACCATGATGCACCTTCATTCATATTTTTAAACTAAAGGGATACGATCTATAATACATTACATAAATTTTTTGGTTTATTTATTTATTGCTTGACAACAAATAATTTCGTTTTTACTTTTTTGCTAATAATAGCCCGGAATCCGATAAACCCTTCGCCGAATCAGTACTTTGATATTCTGCATGAACTGATTTGGCTCTTTGATTATCAGAATGATATGCCGCTAAAAAGCTAAGCATAAATAAAATGGATGCAATCCATATATATGTTTTTTCTTTCATCATAATAAGCCTCCTCCTATAAAATAAAAATGCAAAAGACATCTGGAGTTATTCTCCTGAATATCTTTTGCTATCAGTCTCTGATCAGCTAACAATTATATCCAAATAATACTCTACAACTTTTCTTTAAAACAATGGCAACTCTGACAAGTTTTAAGGAAAGATCGCTTAGTCATCACTCAGAACTTATTTATACATCATATCACACGACAAATACGTTGTCAACCAATTTGTATATTATTTTAACTTCATGCATTCTTCGTTATGATAGTTCCTGCACCTGTACCAATTGTTTCAATGTATTTACGGTCGACAAATTGACAAACCCGCTTTCTTTTTCCATCGCATTTGCTGTTCCACACGCCGAAGCAAATTTTAAAAGTTCTTTTATCTCGTAATTACGAGCGAGTCCAACTGCAACGCCCGCCACATAAGCATCCCCCGACCCGACAGGATTAACGGCATTAACACTAGGAAACGTTACATGATAAAATTGATTTTCATAACCTGCTACAGAGCCCTTCGAGCCAAAGGAAATCACAACGAAAGTTATACCAGCCTTTTGAAACAGCTTGATTTCGCGTACAGCATCCGTCGGCGTCTTAATTGCCCGTCCCGTTAAGGCTTCCACCTCTGTTTGATTGGGTTTGATAAAAAATGGCACGGACTTAATTCCTTCCTGCAAAAACTTACCACTTGCATCCAGTAAAAATCGTCTGCCCGCTTGATGACTTAAATCAATTAATTTGCGATAAAAATCAGGTACTGTATTGCGAGGCAGGCTACCGGATGCAACGACCAAATCGACGCCTTCCAAGAAATCTTTATATTGGTCTAGAAAGATTTCTTGTTCTTTCCAGGTGACTTCCGGTCCCGGTTCTAATATTTCCGTTTGTACTTTATCATCTGTAATAAAGGCTAAGCACTCGCGCGTATCCCCTTGAATCTTGACAAAATCTTGTTTTATGCCACACTCTTGTAATTTAGCTTCAATAAATTCGCCGTTTTTCCCACCTAAAAAACCCGTTACCAAACATTCCTCGCCTAAGATCATAGCAACATTTGCCACATGAATTCCTTTGCCGCCAGCGGTATTTTCTACAGAACGCGCCCGCATAACACAGCCGGTTTGAATTGCGTCCAACTCATATCTTTTATCTACCGATGCATTTAAATTGACTGCTAAAATCATAACTTTATTCGCTCCCTTTCCATTTACACTGCGATCTTTTCAAACAAAAAGCGCAGACCTTTTAGTCCTGCGCTTTTTGAATCATTTTCCTAAAAATAATCAACTGACTATTTCTTTAGAATCAGTAACGATTGGCACTGCCGCAAACTGTAATTTTATGTCTCACTACAGCTTCCATAGCCACTTTACCTGGTGTCATATACTTACGAGGGTCACTTGCATCTGGATTTTCGACAAAAAATGCTTTAACCGCATTTGCAAAAGGAATTTTTAGATCGGTTGCAACATTCACTTTACAAATCCCCATTGAGATCGCTTTTTGTACCAAATGATCCGGCACATCAGAAGCTCCATGAAGAACTAATGGAATATCGACAATGTCCCGAATCTCTTTCAAGCGATCAAAGTCCAGTTTGGGTTCCCCTTTATATAGACCATGTGCTGTACCAATTGCAACTGCCAAAGAATCGATGCCGGTAGCTGTAACAAACTCAACCGCATCATCTGGATTCGTATACATTGCATCTTTTTCACTGACATTAAGGTTATCTTCCTGCCCGCCGAGGACACCAAGCTCCGCTTCCACTACAGCATCATAACGATGTGCATACTCCACAATATCTTTCACAATAGCAATATTTTCTTTAAACACATGTTTGGAAGCATCAATCATACAAGATTTAAAACCAATTAAAATATTTTTCTTAATAACATCCGGATCTTCAAAATGATCCATATGTATAGCAATTGGAACATGGCAATTGGCCGCTGCTGCTTGAGCCATCGCTTCTATATAAACCGGACCCGCATAACTTTCAACCGTAGATGGCGTACCGGCAATAATAACCGGTGATCCCATAGACTCTGCCGTCTCTACTACAACTTGCAGCGTTTCCATATTATGAATATTAAAGGCTGGTACCGCATATCCATCCCGTTGTGCTTTTAATAACATTTCTCTACTTGATAATAACATTCCTAGCCACTCCTCTATTCCACCGAATCAACACTCACCAAATGTTTTGTTTCTGCAACTTTTTTAAACCAGTACGCACTTTTTTTTGGATATCGTTCCTGCGTATTGAAATCAACATAAAATAATCCGTACCGTTTGTTATAACCATTGGACCACGACAATACATCCATAAGCGACCATACATAGTACCCTTTTACATTTACGCCGTCGGCAATCGCTTTGAGAATATAAGAAAAATGTTTTTTGATATATTCAATACGCGGTGTATCATCGATTTTTCCATCTTCAAAATCATCTTTATAACCCATACCGTTTTCTGCAATATAGATTTTTTTATAATTTGGATAATCTCGTTTGATACGCATGAGCATCTCGTACATTCCCTGTGGATAAATTGGCCAATCCCAGTCCGTAGTTTCGACAGCAGAATTACTGACCCTGGCTCCAATACCTTTTAGAGCAAAAATACTGGTTCCTTTTTCACCGGTTCCATTATGATGAATTTTACTTTCACCATCATACGCTTGCAGAAAATGACTTGAATAATAATTCATACCGAGAAAATCAATATGTTTCGCAGCAGCAGCAAGGCTTTCCATATCGCCATCAAAAACTTTAAAGCTTCCATCATTCGCTGTGAGAATCTCCTCAACGGTTTGAAGCGTTTCTGCATCGTATTTCCCTTTGAAACAAGCATCCAGCATAAAACGGTTCGCCAGCATATCGTCAAGATAAGCCGCTCTTTTATCTTCTGGTTTATCGCTAATCGGGCATTTTCCTTCTAATGTATGTACAATACCAATTTCGCCTTTTAAGTTCATTGATTTATAAAGCTCAACGACCTTCGCATGTGCCACCATCATATTGTGCATAATCTGTACTGCTTTTGGTATATCATATTGAACATTAGGCGGGAAGTTCCCAATAATATAACCATTTTGCGCAATAGACCAAGGTTCATTAAACGTTGCCCACTTAACGACACGGTCACCAAAATTCTCAAAACATACTTTTGCATAAGCCACAAAATGATCGATTGTTTCACGATTGAGCCAGTCCCCATCCTCAAAGAGTCCTAATGGTGTATCAAAATGATGTAAAGTAACAAAAGGTTCTACATTGTTTTGAATACATTCGTCAATCAGCCTGTCATAAAAATTGATGCCTAATTGGTTCACGGCTCCTTTACCTTGGGGAATAATACGGCTCCAAGAAATTGATATCCGTATCCCATTAATACCAAACTTTTGTGACAATTCCAAATCATCTTTATATTTATGATAAAAATCGCTCGCCATATCGCCATTAAACCTGCTTCCCGGGCGCTTTAAATATTCATCCCAGCAACAAGGACCTCTACCATCTTCGCTAGTTGCACCTTCTACCTGAAAGGCTGCTGTTGCACCACCAAAAATAAAATCTTCTGCAAATTTCTCTTCCATATTCATTCCATCCTTTTATCCAAAAATATCCTAGGCTTGAATCAACCTTAAAACAAAATTCAAGGCAGCCTCTGGATCTCTTGTTAAGTTCACATATTCCTTGCCGGAAGTAGTAGCTGATTTTACATGCTTTGCATCACAATCATGTTTCAATTCATCATACATTGAAGCCATCTGTGGTGCTAAAATAATCAAATCAAAATCCGTGATATTTTCTTTATGCTGGCCATATGCCATCGCAATGGATTCCATATGCACACCCTCTTTGGCTGCACCTTTGGAAATTGCTTTTGCAAGCATGCTGCTCGTCGCACCACTGGCACAAAGCACTAAAACGGAAAGATCTTTTTCTTGAGATGCCTGCACAACGTTTTCTTGTAATGATGTCATTGGTGCAGCTACAATTTCATCTTCAACGATTTCGCCACCATTTGCAGCTTCTTTGACAACCAGCCCATCATCATAGGCTTTGAAGAACGGGTAATAAACAATAGCATCAAGAATAAGCAAAAGTGGAGCGAGCAGGAATGACATTTTAGCAAACCCTGTCCCCAAAATCAAACCGATCGTCCCCGGAGTAGTCCATGGGAGAATATATAAGAACCCATTCATTCCTAAGTTATCAATAAAGAATTTAAACAACCATACGTTTAAAATCGGGGTCAAAATAAATGGTACAAATAATACAGGATTTAATACAATCGGTGCCCCAAATAAAATCGGTTCATTAACCGCAAAGGTTACTGGAACAATCGACGCTTTCCCAACAGCGCGCAGCTGCTTTGATTTTGCAATAAAAGCACACATTGCGGTAAACATCAAAGTTGCACCAGTCCCACCTAAGGTAGCAACAAAATAGGAAGTACCATGCGTTAAAGCAAAGGTTGCATGTTGTCCTGCCTGATAAAGCTGTAAATTAGCTTCCACATTGGCAATATAAATCGCTGTTACAGCTGGTTCAACGATGGAAGGACCATGTATTCCAACAAACCAAAACATTGCCATCGCACCATAGATAATAGCTAAACCCGTATAACCATCCGCTGCGGTAAAAAGCGGTTTAAATACTTCTAAAATCCAGGCACTAAACACCATCCCGGATGCATCTTTGAACCATATATTAAATGCCCAAAACGCTAAAATAGATACAGCTAAAGGAATAAGATCAGCAAACGTCTGTGAAATGTTATGTGGCACCTGATCCGGCATTTTGATTGTAATATTTCTTTTCACAAAAAACTTGTAAATATTCGGAACGATAAAAGCAACAACAAAGGCAGAGAGCAAACCTTTTGTACCCATGAACTCGGTTGACAAACCACCCTTTACACTTTCAACACTCAATAATAAGAAACAAATAATCGCCACAATCATAACCGATACTGAATTGATCTGACGAAGTTTCGGCAGCGTATTATTGATATTATCCGTTAAACTTTTCCCAATCGTAGCAACCATTAGAACTGCCAAAATCCCCATTGAATATCCATAAGCCTGCCAAAGCAGAGCACTGATATTATCAGGCCATTTAAAACCAAAGATTTCCGGTACACAGGCAACCAGGATAAATAAACTTGAAAATAAAACAACTGGTATACAACTGATAAAACCATCCCGAATCGCTCTTAAATATGGATTTTTGGAAACCGCTTCAAAAAACGGTTTCATTGTTTCAATCAGGGCAATCAACTTTTCCATTTAGTTCCCTCCTGCTTCTTCTTTTATTTATTTACTTTTTTATAAAGTTGAATAAAGTTTTTCACGAGATCACGCAGCAGCATAACCGTCATAAGATGATCCTGCGCATGAACTGTCAAAAAAGTAATCTTTACAGAGTCTCCGGAAGCTTCCATCTGCAATAATTTAGTCTGCGTATTATGTGCTTCGGTGATCAAATCATCACCCTCTTGAATCATGGCTGCCGCTTTTTCATAATCTGCATTATTCGCAGCGGTTAAAGCACCGATGTATTTTGATCTTGCATCTCCTGCATATGCAACAATTTCTACTGTAGTCATTTCCATTTCTTCATTTGTCATACGTTTCATCCCCCATATTAAAAAAACTCAAATCAATCGTGATATTCGCCGCGATTCCACTTTTCAATAAACGGGTCAAATAGATGCTCATTTAAATATTGGCTATCTTTTCGTTTAGCAATCACATCGATTTTTGCAATTAAATTCTTATCTTTTCCGGTTGGTTCAAATTTCGTTTCAATAAAGGCATCCAGAATTTCTTCCATAAGTCCCACTCCGGTAATCCTGCCACCCAAACCAATAATGTTTGCATTTAAATGTTTTTTCGCATAAATTGCACTTGTCATGTCCCGAACCAAGGCAGCTCTTGCACCAACAACCTTATCAGCCGATGTTGTAATCCCAACGCCAGTTCCGCAAATTGCTATTCCTAAATCTGCTTTACCCGATACAACTGTTTCCGCCATTAACTTACCATAAATAGGATAATGCGTTCTGGCATGATCATAGGTCCCGCAATCAATCACCTCATACCCTTTCTGTTTTAAATAATCCACAACATGTATTTTTCTATCCGTAACAATATGGTCACATGCAACTGCTATCTTCATACCAATTCCTCCTAGTTTAATTTCTTATAACATTTCATTCAACATATCTACACGAATCTGATGACGTCCTCCCGCATATTCTGCTTCAATATAAGAATCCACAATCGCTTCCGCAAGCTGTGCACCAACAATGCCGGCACCAAGGGCAATAATTGAAGTATTGTTATGGCTTCGTGTCATATAAGCAGAATGTTCATCAGATACTTCGGCACAAATGATACCTTTGTGTTTATTCGCTGCCATAAAGGAACCAGCTCCATACGCATCAATTAAAATCCCTCGATCCGCTTCTTTGGCAAGAATACCCTGCGAAACTCTCGCCGCTGCATCGACAAAATCAACCGTATCCGTCGTTTTATCCACCACGTCTATCCCTTTACCTGTAAGGTACCCTTTAATATGTTCCTTCAATTCATACCCGTCATGATCTGAACCAATCAATATTTTCATAAGTTTTCCTCCTGAACTGCATTCATGATCTTACAATACTTCGAATATTTTAGCTTTAAATCTGGATCAATTTTCGAGTCTGTAAGGAGTGCAGTAATTTCTTCTAAATTATATAGCGTATAGAAATCTTCTTTTTCAATCTTACTTGAATCACATAAAAGATATCTTTCGATGGCATTATTCATGATGATTTTTTGACAATGGCCTTCCTCTTCATTTGAGGTCATAACATCATTGCCTGCGACACCATTGGCCCCAATAAACGCAATTTTCACACGTATCTTCGCCAGCATATCGTTAGCAAAACTACCAACAAAGGTATTTGTTTTGGCTCTCAGGCGACCACCGACTAAAATCAGATCAAAACGATCATCCCCGCGAAAACGTTCAAATACACTTAAGCAATTTGTGACTACTTTGACATTTGATACTTTGATGTAATCCGCTAAAAATTCAGCTGTAGTTCCTGGTCCGACGTAAATAATATCATGATCTTTCACCAAGCTTGCCGCAATTTTAGCAACTTCAATCTTGTTTTCTGTATTGATACCTCTTTTTTCATTCAAAGAAAGTTCTTCAAATTTCGCACTTTCCTTACTGCGAGCTCCCCCATGAATTCGAATCAACAGACCTCGTTCTTCCAAACTTTGCAAATCTCTACGAATTGTCATTTCAGTCGCTTCCAGTTTTCGTGTTAAATCAGCTACCCGAATAATATCGGCTTTGTTTAAACTCTCCAATATAAGTTCTTGCCGTTCTTCTTTTAACATTGCGTCATCTCTTTTCTGTTATATAAAAGTTATAATACAAATCATGTTCTTTGTTTATCGTTTTTTATCGTTTTTGTTTATATCTTTATTATAACGTTTACGAAGATTCTTTCAATGTTATATTTATATCATTTTAGATCATTTATAACCATATAAGTCTATTTTTTTTGTATTAAATCAATTTTATATATGTTTTTATCTTTATATTACAATATTACGCTGTTTTTTATTATATCTATATTTTATTTCCGATCCTATTACGTGTTCTAATCAAACATAGTTTAAAATAAAACATCTATCTTAAGTTAGATTCTTATATTTTTCATAACAAGAACCCAGCTGAGATAGATGTTTTATTGCCTATCAATTGAAATCAAAGAGCTTTATTCTTGAACATACAATTCCACATCATCAATGGAGCCCCAATTACCTGCATTTGCTTGATTGTCGACACCAATTGTAATTTGTCCATTCGTAACATCAATGTCCTTAATTGTCCATTGATGCCATTTATTCCAGCCATCGTTGGTAATCGGTGTCATTACTTTTGCACCGCCAAATTGATCTGCAAACAGTTGCACAGTTTTTTCACCACCGCCGCCTTGCGTCCAAACCGACAACGTATATTTCCCATTTTTCAAACCAGTAATAGTTTGTGTTGCCGTAAAGGAAAAAGCTTTATCTGCCCAATAATGCATGGCACTCTTATCACGGACATCACCAGCAGAATTAGAGTTATTCACCGCACTCATATCGCCTTTAACTGTCCATTGATTTAAATCACCTGTTTCAAAGTTGCCATTTTTAACAAGATTTACTTTATTGATCACAGTCACTTTAGCTATCGCCTTAATATCACTGCCAGCAACACTGCCACTGACACGATAATTCCCAACAGCATCATAAACTGGTGCTGCCGTATTCCAAATAACTGGGAGGTCTTTCGTGGAATCATCTGTATAAACCGCACTAACCGTTTGTGGCAATTCAGTTGGTTTTCCTATATTCCCCACTACATCAGCCGGTTCCAACGCTTTAATCGCAGCCTGTACAAATTTATTATCTTTCGCAGACACAAGATTAAAGACATCTAAAGATTCTAAAGCATTACCTTTGAAATCAAACATCGCAAGATTTTCCCATTCATTGCCCTCGCCATGTTTCCAGCCAGCGCCAGGGGTCGGAATCCAATCTGGTTCCCAATAAAAGATACCCATACCGCGTTTATTATTTACTTTACTTACAGCTTCCATAACATTCCGAAGCCCGGTCGCCTGCCCTTGAACAGTGCTCTTGTAACCACCAATTCGTTCTTCCGTCGGTCCGTAAACATTTTTCTGTGCATCAAAGCCATCATTTGTAAAGCCGAATGCTGTTTCTACTACAACAACATCTTTATTATAGCGACCGCTAATATCATTCATATTATTTTCAAGCTGTTCCATTTTACCATGCCAGAATGGGTAATAAGATAAGCCAATTACATCGAAATCATTCACTTTATTCGTCACAATTAAAGAGTCAAAAAAGCTGCGGTACAATGCATTATCGCCACCATTTGCCAAATGAACCATCAACTTAACCCGGTGATTTGGGTCATTATCATGAACTGCTTTCAAGCCTTGACCGATCATCCCCGCAAGATTTTTATAACCTTCCGGTGACACAGGTTTCCCTTCCGGCCACAGCATACCATTATTAAGTTCATTCCCAATTTGCACCATATCCGGTGCAATACCTTTTGCCGTAAAGTCTTTCATAACCTTGCTCGTATAGTCATAAACATCTTTTTGCAGTTGTTTTGCATTATGATTCGCCCAGGCTGCTGGTTTATTTTGTTTACCCGGATCAGCCCAGAAATCACTGTAATGGAAATCAAGTAAAACTTTCATGCCTCTTGCTTTTGCTCTTGCCGCAATTTCCAAAGCCTTTGCTTCATCCGTATTGCCGCCGCCCACTTCAACACCATTCACGATCGGATTATTCCAGATCCGTAAACGAACCCAATTAATGCCATGCTGCTGCAAAATATCTAAGCAGTCTTTTTCTACACCCTGATCATAAAATTTACCATTTTTTAATTCGATTTCTTTGAGCATTGATATATCTGCGCCCTTAATAAAATCAGAACGAATACCATCGATCGGATTCACCTGAATTGCAGCTTCTGCATCGGTTGCACCAAAAATAAGAGTACCTGTCATAATCGCAGAAAGCACCAGCGAAGCTAATTTGTTTTTTTTCATGTCTTCACCTCATATATTTGTTTTGAATAATATACATCTACCAATGTTCGTAAATCCACCTGCCTTGTTCAAACGAATCTACGAAATAAATTTAAATTTTTAATTTAGAAGCTAACGGTAACAGCTGCATATGCTATATCATCATATTTGCTAAAGCCGGATTTTCCACTATCATACGGCTGCATTTTATAATAAGTTAATTCTAAATTTGTATTGCTAGCCAGCATATAACTTGCACCAATACCCCAGCCTTTATCGCCATCACCATTGTAACCATTCCCACCAGCTACGTTAAGTCTATGCCCCCAATATTTAGAATCAATTGCTGCATTGCCAAGACTCATGTATTCAGCATACACTTTCCATGTTTTCGCCTGACTCCAAACTTGATTGCCATATGTCAATCTCGTCCAATAGCCATGATTTTGATCAGCAGATTCTGCATTATTCTTCACATATTCAGCAATCAAATTAACCTTTTTGCTAATTTGTGAATTAAAGCCCAATGCATATTGATCAAATGCATATGCCTGGTCCGTCCATACGTCCGTAAGCACAGGCATTTGAGTCCAAGTTCCACCTACATCAATCCATTTATTTTGATATTCTGTAGAATGATTTTTCAATGTTCCATTCGTTTTTAAATGAGCCAGCGTAACATGGGTAGCAGCACTTGTAGTAACGTCAACATTTGCCATAAATGCTCCCATATTGGAATCCTGCCAGCCTTCGGCTGCCATGTCACCCCAGCCAGCCGAAGCTGTCACATTATTGCCAAATTTATGTGTAGCATAGATACCATCAATCTGATTTTCCCACCAAAGAAGGCCCTGTCCCAAATTCAGTTCAACACGGCCAAGCGAAACTTTTGTATTCGCATGGTCCCAGTCCAAACTGAATTTATCAAGTCTGAATGCGCCCTGATCCCGATAGCTGTTATCCCAAGAATTAAAGTTCTGATTGTTGCCGCCCCAGCCATTTTTCACATTAATTTGATTTTCATATTTGATACGCCCGTTAATGGATAAATTTTTCCCGGGTTCAGCATAAATCCCCAAACGTACACGTTCTTCAAACTGACTAGCCTTTGACGTATGACCATCATTCGTATCTTTTATTTTATTATCTTTATTTTCATAATAACGAAAACGTGCATCACCATACCATTTAAACGAAGACATTTTATCTTCAACTTTTTTGAGGCGCACTCCCATATTATCCAGTTCACTTGAATATTCTTTTGACAGGCGATCCAAAGATGCTTTGTTGGCATCATCTGCTTTATCCACATTCGACATTGCTTTGGCTACAAGTTCTGCCATTTCATAACGGGTAATCGCTTTTTCTCCACGGAAATCGCTATCACCATAACCATCAACCAGACCATCCTGCACTAACTTTTCCACCGCAGAATAGGCCCAATGATCTTTCGGTACGCTGGCAAATGGATTTGCCTGTGCCGCCATCGCAACGTTCGACAGACCCAATGCCCCTATAACCGCTGCACTAAAGATTAACTTCTTTTTCATGTGTGACTCCCCCTATGTTTCTTTTATATAAAATTTAAGAATACGCACTTTAAGTATGTCCCTTTGTGTTCGATACTTTATGTATTATGTTTTATTTTTATCTTTTTTTATCGTTTTTGTTTATATCTCTATTATATAGATTTATTTTTTTCTTTCAATAGCAAATATTCTTTATATTCGCTTAAATAAAGACAAAAACAAGCTTTATAATATATTATTCTGAAAATTTAGTATTTATTCTATTATTTTCATTGGTTTAATCGTTTTTTCTCTTATAAAGATAAATTTATTAGAATTTTCTTTTTGTTTTTTACAAACAAAAAGACACTAGTTAGGACAAAAATATTGTACCTATCTAGTGCCTTATACCTATAAATCTTCTTAAAATATAAAAAAATATTTATTTCGCCGCTCGATTTTGAATAAAATGTTCGAAAAAATACCGATGAAAACTCAAATCAGTCGTAAGTTCCGGATGAAACGAAGTCACCAACATATTATTCTGCGCGGCTGCTACAATGCGCCCCTGTATCTTGGCTAAAACTTCCACAGATTCCCCAACTTTCTCAATATAAGGTGCTCGAATAAAAACGAGCGGTATATTGCCATGCGAAACGTTCGGTAACGAAACAGTTGTTTCAAAGCTATCAAGCTGACTGCCGTAGCCATTACGACGAACGGTAATATCCATCGTTGAAAAATAGCGCACTGGCTGTCCTGTTATTTCTTTTGCCAACAGAATAAGACCAGCACAAGTCCCCCAAACAGGCAATCCATTGGCTATCTTAGTGCGAAGCGGTTCCAACATATTATAATAACCAAGGATTTTCCCCATCGCTGTAGATTCTCCTCCGGGCAGTATAAGTCCATCAACTTGATTGATTTCAGCCATTGTCTTAACGGCAAGACCTTCAACATCAGGCAAACGATCCAGACAGGCAATATGCTCTGACACAGCGCCTTGAATCGCCAGTACACCAACTTTATACATATTTACCAGCCCCTGTTTGCCAGATGTTCCTGTGGTGCGAGCGTATCAATTTCAATCCCCACCATTGCTTCACCAAGATCTTCCGAAATCACGGCGAGTTTAACTGGATCATTATAATAAGTTGTTGCTTCAACAATTGCTTTCGCACGTTTTTCCGGATCACCTGATTTGAAGATACCTGAACCGACAAATACACCATCTACGCCAAGCTGCATCATTAGTGCCGCATCCGCCGGGGTTGCAATCCCGCCAGCAGCAAAATTCACAACAGGGAGTTTCCCGTTTGTATGCACATATTGTATCAGGTCAAATGGTGCACCATATTCTTTGGCAATTGTCATAAGTTCCATTTGCGAAGCAGCTTGTACACGGCGCATATCATTCACCATCGTACGCATATGACGGACTGCTTCCACTACATTGCCTGTACCAGCTTCGCCCTTCGTACGAATCATTGCTGCTCCTTCACCAATACGGCGCAGCGCTTCCCCTAAATTACGTGCCCCGCAGACAAAAGGAATTTTAAAGGCAGCCTTATCAATATGATTCACATCATCTGCCGGAGTCAGTACTTCTGATTCATCAATATAATCAATACCAAGTGCTTCTAATATCTGTGCTTCAACAAAATGACCAATTCTTGCTTTTGCCATAACCGGAATCGATACAGCAGCCTGAATTTCACGGATCATTTTAGGATCTGACATACGGGCAACACCACCTTCTTTACGGATATCTGCCGGAACACGTTCCAGTGCCATAACAGCTACTGCGCCAGCTGCTTCTGCAATCTTAGCCTGTTGTACGTTTGTCACATCCATAATGACACCGCCTTTAAGCATTTGTGCCAAGTTTTTATTTAATTCATATCTGTTTCCCATAAAATTATTCCTCTTTTCCTATTGTTATATTACTTTGTATTTGTTAAAATAAAATTGTACCGATACAAAAATAACTGATCGGCCTTAAATTTCTCTTATTCTAGCAAAGTGAGGTGTAATATACAAGATGGAAAATAATTTCATTGATTTTGTATCAATACAATTAGCAAAAAATAGTAAAGAGGCACTGTATGTACAACTATACAATCAGCTTTGTGAATATATTAAACTTGGTCGTCTTGCACCTGGTTACCTTTTACCGCCCATACGAAAATTTGCCGCATTTTTAAATATTAATGCCGGAACAGTCGTTAGTGCTTATAAAGAACTTGAAAAAAATGGCTATATTTTTTCACGTTCCGGCAGTGGCAGTTATGTCGCAGAATCGAATACCTCAATTGATGAGGAACAGCCCCTAGAGATCAATGACCGAAAAATCGATGATCCCGAAACTTTATCACCGTTTGATTCTGCCATGATAAATATGTCTAGTATCTCGCTAAATCCAGATATTGTTTCCGTCGAAAAATTTAAGCAGGTCCTTATTGAAGTCCTCGACCGCGATCAAGGTTACGCCTTCAGCTATCAAGAGAGCCAAGGCTTTTATCCATTGCGTGAATCCATTGCCGCACATTTCAACAAAAGCGGTGTGAAGACAACACCCGATACCGTACAAATTATTTCCGGCGCCCAACAAGGTATCGATATCGTTGCCCGAGCTTTATTGAATTATGGTGATTATGTTTTCACTGAAAGACCAACGTACCCCGGCGCAATCGACGCTTTTCGCTCACGCGGAGCCAAAATCATTGATATTAATTTAGAAGTAGACGGTATTGATATCGATGACCTCGAAAAAAAGCTCCGCCAGTTTCGCCCAAAACTAATTTACGTTATGCCAAACATCCAAAATCCTACAGGAATTTCCTATTCAATTGCCAAACGAAACCGCTTAATGGGACTTGCAAGATATTATAATGTTTTTATTTTGGAAGATGATTATATCAGTGATTTATCCTATAGCAAAGACGTTTTAGCACCACTCAAAGCCCTTGATCGTGACGACCGTGTCATCTATCTCAAGAGCTTTTCAAAAATATTTATGCCGGGACTCCGCCTGGCTTTTTTAACAATGCCAAAAGTCTTTGCTGCCAAATTATTAAATGTAAAGCATCTATCCGATATATCGACATCTGGTCTTACCCAAAGAGCATTTGATTTATATCTGCGCCAAGGCATCTGGCAAAAGCACCTTGCCGAAATCAAACAAACCTACCAAATACAATTTGAATTTACCCTGCAAGCTATTGCAAAATACCTGCCGAAAGATGTTCATTTCATCAAGCCCAATGGCGGTCTATCGATCTGGTTTACATTGCCACAAAATGTCTCAGCAAAAAGCATCGTGGAACTCGCTTTTCAAAACGGGGTTCTGCTAACAGAAGGATCCCCTTTTTTCCCTCGCCAAACCTCAGATCAACATATTCGAATCAGTTTTGCCACCATTCGGCTGCAAGAAATAACTGCCGGCATGCAAATCATCGGAAAAGCTATTGAAACTCATCTGTAAAAATATGTATAAATTACTTGATTTTTTCTACTAAACGCAATATAATATGTAGTGTGTTAATCGGGATGTAGCACAGTTTGGTAGCGCGCATCGTTCGGGACGATGAGGTCGCAGGTTCGAATCCTGTCATCCCGACCAGTTTTTAAACAGACGACGAGTCATAATGAATTATGGCTCGTCTTTTTTGTGTTCAAAATCTACATTTTTTATTTATCAATACAATTTCGCCTCTGCTTTTTGCAAAAAAGGCTCTTTTTTAATAACGAAGCGCTCATGGATTCCTTCGGCAATTTTTTCTTTTTCATCAAAAGCTGTGACTTTAAAAGTCAGTTTTCGACCTTCTACAAGAATAAGTTCACTCTCTACACGCACCTTCATCCCCACAGGTGTTGCGGCAATATGCTTTACATTCAGCAAAATACCGACTGTAGACATCAACTCCGGGAGAGTTTTTTGTGCCAAAAGCGCACTAGCTTTTTCTATAAGTGCAAGCATTGCCGGCGTCGCGTATACCGGTAAACTTCCGCTACCCATAAAAACTGCCGTATTTTGCTCAGCTACCACATCTTGTGCAGTTTCTTTCATCCCTATTTTAAATTCAAAATCCATAACAACATCTCCACTCTTTTCATTTTCCATATATAATATTTTTTCACTACGATCTCATTTGGCTATTTTATCCATTGTATTAATGAAACATTTCTTTAAATAGTGTCAAAAAATGCTGTCCGCTATGCGACAATGTACGATTTTTCAACCAAGCTACTACAGTTTGCGTCGAAATCACCGGATCAACAATCGCTTTATATACAAGATTATCTTCCGTCAACAATTCCTCAGTAGACTTCGGCACCAAGGCCATACCAATTCCCATTTTCGTCCATAAAATATTTTGCAAAATCCCGTCACTCACACAAACAATATTCGGTACAAAACCCAAGGTACTACATTGTGCTAAAAAAATTGTCTTCCAACGCAGAGGAATAATGAGTGGCTGATCTTTAAGTTCCCGCAGACTTACCCGATCCACACGTTTCCCACAGCAGCACAAATTTTTCTGCATAACCATAACCAGTGGCTCGTTGGTAAGTGTAATGGACTCATAAATCTTAGGATCAACATGCGTGCGCGTGATACCAATCTCAATGATCCGATTATCCAAAAGTTCTAAAATGCGAGCGCCTTCTCCTTCCCATAATTGAAATGTAACTTTGGGATACCGTTTATGGAATTCTTTAATCAATCCAGGCAAAAGCGTAGCACCAGAGGTCGTCACCGTACCAATCATTAACGATCCCATTACGCCTGAGCCAATCGCCGTAATTTCATTGACTGTTCCATCTACCATACCTAATATTTGCTCAACTCTTGTATAAAGAATTCGTCCAGCCTCCGTAAGCCTGATTCTGCGGCTGCCGCGTTCAAAAAGTTGAACCCCCAGAGATTCCTCCAGTTTTTTCATTTGTTTACTGAGGGCCGGTTGCGCAATGTCCAAACGTTTTGCTGCATGGCTGATATTACCTTCCTCCACGACTGCATAAAATGAATGCATATCTTTAAATTCCATATACTTCCCCCATTTGTATTCCGATTTTATATATTACATATACTTTTTTGCTAGTTTTACCATACTTCTTATTGTGCTATACTTTCAAAGAATCATCAATAGTTTCAAGTAAAAAAATTGATTTTTTATAATTTATTTTTAAAGAAGGTATACTATGTCTATAAATAACACAAATCAATCACAATGGAAACGTTCTTTTTATATTATGTGGGCAGCACAATTTATCGGTATGAGTGCAATCACTGGTGTCGTTGCATTTTTACCCCTTTATATAACGCAGCTTGGTGTCACCAATACATCCTCTTTAGGTCTCTGGGCCGGAATTCTCATGGGTGCTACTTCATTTTTTGCCGCACTTTCGAATCCATATTGGGGGGCTATGGCCGATCGCAAAGGTCGCAAACCAATGGTTGAAAAAGTATTGCTTATCTTTGGGCTGATTATGATTGTAATGGCGTTTGTAACCAACGTCTATCAGCTTTTAGCCTTACGCATATTTCAAGGTCTTTGCGGTGGTTTTGTCGCTGCTGCAACCGCACTCGGCATCAGTATGGCACCAAAAGAAAAGATCCCATTCATTGTGGGTATGTTTCAAACAGCACTCATTGTCGGTGGTGCCGTTGGGCCAATGATCGGCGGTATCATTGCCGATTTGTTTGGCTATCGTGTACCCTTTGTTATTTTTGGCTGCCTGTGTTTACTCACATTAGTGATTGTTCGTTTTGCCATTTCAGAAGCTTTCACACCAGCACCCAAAAACGAACAAACTTCCATCAAAGAAACTCTTCATTATATTTGTTCTTTAGGTGATTTAAAAGTCATGCTGATGGTTTTATTCTTAGCACAATTTGCTATGCAAAGCATCGGACCAATCTTGCCGATTTATATTCAAGGTATGGTATCCAATACAGGCAGTTTGGCCAGTATTTCAGGCACAATCATTGCCATTGGCGGTGTAACCAGTGCTTTAGCCTCTGCCAGTATGGGTTTTATCAGCAAACATTATTCCCATCGTCGGATTCTTACCATAGCATCAATCTTATGCGCCATTACTTTTATCGGTCAGCTTGCAGCAAACAGTATCTTCACGCTAGGAATCATGCGTGCCGTCAATGGGTTATGTATCGGAGCCATGATCCCAAGTGCCAATACTATTGTGACGTATCTGATTCCTGAAGCAAAACGTGGAGCCGCTTATGGTATAACTGGTGGTGCTGCTCTAATGGGCAACGTTTTAGGCCCACTATGTGCCGGACTCTTTTCCATCTTCTTTGGGATTTCCTCTATTTTCTGGGTCACCTCACTCCTGTTTCTATTTGTTTTCGTTGTCTTATTCGTACAAATCAAAGCAGATTATCATCCCCAAATGTCATAAGTCCACATCACTAAGTGTCTACGCTTTGACGAACATATTTGAATAACTCCATAATCCCCCATAAATAAACTGCCTGATGAATTATTCGATTCATCAGGCAGTTTATTATTATACAAGCTAAATTTTGTTCATATGAACTGAGGACTTTTTTCAATTTATAAAGCAGATTAAATTATTTATCTCGTTGCATCACCGAACAAGGCAGGGGCACTTAGGATCATATTGCCAATTTGGAATAAGGTACTGCATCGTCTTGGCATCATCACGTGCTCCAAGATTATGTTTCTGATAAAGTTCATGTGCCTGTTCAATTTTACCCATATCTATTTCAATACCGAGGCCAGGTTGATCTGTCACTTTAATTTTCCCATCAATAATCTGCATAGGCTCTTTCGTCAAATGCTCCGTGTGTTCCTGCCAAATCCAATGCGTATCAAGTGCCGTAATCTCGCCGGGAGCTGCAGCCCCGGTTTGTGCAATCATAGCTAAGGAAATATCAAAATGATTATTAGAATGTGAACCCCAGGTAAGTCCCCATTCATGACAAAGCTGTGCCACTCTCACTGCTCCCTGCATCGTCCAAAAATGCGGATCAGCAAGCGGAATATCAACAGATTGCAGCATAACAGCATGGCTGAGTTGTCGCCAATCTGTAGCAATCATATTCGTTGCTGTTGCCAGTCCAGTGCTCTTCCTAAACTCCGACATAATTTCACGTCCGGAATAGCCATTTTCCGCCCCACAGGGATCCTCAGCATATGTAAGAATGTTGCTCTTGTTTTTGCACAAACGTATAGCTTCATCCAGCGACCATGCTCCATTCGGATCAAGCGTAATCCGTGAATCAGGGAACGTTTTCTTTAAAGCAGTGACCGCTTCGATTTCCCTATCTCCACTTAATACGCCGCCTTTCAGTTTGAAGTTTTTAAAACCATATCGATTCGCTGCCGCTTGCCCAAGACGGACCACCGTTTCTGGCGTCAATGCTTCTTCATGGCGGATACGAAGCCAATCATCTTTTTCGGATTCTTCACTTAAATAGGGTAAATCCGTTTTTTTGCGATCACCAATAAAGAAAAGGTATCCCAAGAATTCGACTTCATCACGCTGCTTTCCTGTCCCAAGCAGTTCAGCAACTGGCACGCCAAGATATTGCCCCAGAAGATCAAGGCAGGCTGCTTCTACAGCCGTAACTGCATGAATCATTGTACGCAAATCAAACGTTTGTACACCGCGTCCCTCAGCATCGCGGTCTTTAAAAGCCGCTCTTATTTCATTGAGAATATGGTTATAGCGGGCAATAGGCCTACCGATAACAAGTTCTTTTGCATCCTCAATCGTACTGCGTATCTTTTCTCCGCCAGGAACTTCACCTGCCCCGATATGCCCGATACTATCTTTCAAGATTACGATATTCCGCGTAAAAAATGCACCATGGGCACCACTAAGATTGAGCAGCATACTATCATGTCCCGCTACGGGAATAACCTGCATCTCCGTGATAATTGGAGAACTATCTTTACTGCTGATTTTCATATATATCATATCTCCTTTGCTTTTAAGAAATAAACTTTATAAATCATGCATAAATGCTGGCTTCTTTGGATCATATTTCCAGTCTGCTACAAGATATTGCATCGCCATAGTATCATTGCGTGCACCCTTGCCATATTTTTCATACAGATTATTTGCTTTTTCCACTTGTTCCATATCAATATCAATTCCCAATCCAGGCTTATCTGGAACTTTGACTGTTCCACCAACGATTTTCGGTGGTTCCTTTGTAAGATGTTCCTGACCTTCCTGCCAAATCCAGTGTGTATCGATAGCAGTAATCAGACCAGGAGCTGCCGCTGCCACCTGCGTAAACATGGCGAGTGATATATCAAAATGGTTATTGGAATGTGATCCCCACGTCAGTCCCCATTCATGGCAAATCTGTGCCACACGAACCGCCCCCTGCATAGTCCAAAAATGTGGATCGGCCAGAGGAATATCCACAGACTGCAAAGAAATAGAATGTCCAAGCTGGCGCCAGTCCGTTGCAATCATATTCGTTGCAGTTGCCAAACCCGTTGCCCTTTTGAATTCAGCCATAATTTCCCGCCCTGAATAACCATTTTCCGGTCCACAAGGATCTTCCGCATAAGCGAGAATATCAGAGCGCCCTTTACAAAGTTTAACAGCATCATCCAATAGCCATGATCCGTTCGGATCAAGCGTGATTCTCGCCTGAGGAAACGCTTTTTTTAATGCCGCAATCGCTTCTATTTCTTTTTCTCCACTCATAACGCCGCCCTTTAATTTAAAATCCTGAAAACCGTACTTCAGCGATGCCGCTTGAGCCTGCCGCACAACCATTTGTGGTGTCAACGTCTCCTCATGACGAATTTGATACCATTCATCTTTACTGTAACCTGCAGAAAGATAATTTAAATTCGTCTTTTTTTGATTGCCTACATAGAAAAGATATCCCAGCATACGGACTTCATCACGCTGACGCCCATCACCTAAAAGATCTGCAACGGACACATTAAGATATTGTCCCAATAAATCCAGTAGTGCTGCTTCAATAGCCGTAATTACATTATCAGTTCGCAAATTAATTTCATGCGGTTGTTGCAGTACAGCAGCTTCTGCAGCCGAGGTTACCTTATGAACCGTAGTCTTTATTTTAGTAAAACCTTCGCCAAGAATAACCTGTCGAATCATCTTAAGAATATCATGATACCGCCCAATGGATTTGCCTTCAACCAGACCAATTGATTTTTCCAGTGTCAGCCTTATCCCTTCGCCGCCAGGAACTTCACCAACTCCGGTATTTCCCTGATTATCTTTGATGATAACAATATTCCGCGTAAAAATCGGTGCATGTGCACCACACAAATTCAACAGCATACTGTCATGCCCCGCTACAGGAATAACCTTCATTTCTTTTACCACAGGTGTATCATTCATACATAAATCCCCCTAACGTATTGTAAAATACCATTATTATGTACTATTATTTTAAATTTTCGTCCAAGGAACAAAGTTTCCTTTATTCCTTAACTGCTTTTAATTCAACACGGTGGATATCACCAACTAAGAACAGATAACAAAATGCTGCAACAAAACCATGTGCCACTGTAAATACAAGTGCCCATTCAAAAGACCCGGTTACTGCTACAATATAGCCAATAACGATAGGCGTCGTAATGCTTGAAAGATTACCGCACATATTAAAAAGCCCTCCGGCAAGCCCCGAAATTTCTTTAGGAAAAGTGTCCGACCCAACAGCCCAGCCTAAAGCACCAAAAGCTTTGCCAAAAAAAGATAAGGACATAAACAAAATAACCAGCGGAATCGAATCGACATAGTTACAGCCGATCATCGCCATACTCATTATCATCCCGCCGACAATCGGAAATTTACGTGCCAACGAAAGTGAATAACCTTTTCGCAATAAAAAATCAGAAAATACACCGCCAAAGATACCTCCGCTAAAACCGCATAAAGCCGGAATAGCCGCTGCAAAACCGGCATGAAGTATATCCATTCCTCTGGCTTGGACAAGATAGACTGGAAACCAACTAATAAAGAAAAACGTCATTGCATTGATACAGTATTGTGCTAGGTATATCCCAACAAACATCCGATTCATCAGCAACTGTTTAATAAGATTAAAATTGGGTCCCTTTTGTTTCGCAGTTTTATCTTTTTTCCCCATATCCATGCTGACTAAGCCGCCGCCTTCTTCGATATAATCAACTTCGGCTTTATTGGCCATAGGATGTTCTTTGGGATCATGAATAAACTTCAGCCAAAAAATTAACATAACCAAGCCTATCGCGCCCATAACAAAAAAGACATAATGCCAACCGAAATAATGCACGATCCAACCCATAAGCGGTGCAAAAATAACGGTTGCAAAATATTGTGCCGCATTAAAAATAGAGGATGCTGTACCACGTTCCTGTTTCGGAAACCATGCGGCAACAATACGGGCATTCGCCGGAAAAGACGGAGCTTCAAACGTAGCCATTAGATAGCGAAAAGAGAAAAGAACGACCGCTGCGGTAATACCCGCAAAAAATGCCGAGAATCCCTGCAGCATAACAGAAACAGACCAAAAAACCAATCCAATGGCATATACCTTTTTAGAACCATACCGATCAAGCAACCACCCACCCGGTAATTGTGCAATAACATAAGCCCAGCCAAAAGCAGAAAAAATATATCCCATCTGGATACTCGTAAGTCCCAAATCATGCTGTATTGCCGAACCTGCAATAGAAATTGTTGCCCGATCTGCATAGTTTATGGCGGTAATAGCAAAAAGAATAGCAACGATTATCCAACGAACATTTGTCTTTTTCGCCTTTAAAGGGCTTGTGGTCATAGTATTATCCGAAAACATTCTGATCACTCCAATTACTTATTTTTGCGTATTCATTTTTATCCTAAATCTAGCAGCTGGAAGTATACCGGTCCCCATGCATGAGTTGAGTAATAATTTTCTATTTATTATGATAATTCAGTTAATATTGGAAGGTAATGCCGACAAAGCGCTTCATCTGCATTACCCTATAGATTTACTTATCGTTTGACTTCCACATGAGCCAGCTTTTCATAATATTTTACAATACTGCTATGATCGCCTTCTTCTAATCCATCCGCCCGTACGGCTTGCATAATTTCCATTACACTTGCCGTAAGTGGGAGCGACACACCTACTTCATGAGATGTTTCCAACACATTTTTAAGATCTTTTATATGAAGTTTAATTTTAAATCCAGGATCAAATTTACGATCCATGATAAGTGGTGCTTTCGCATCCAATACCGTACTTCCCGCCAAGCCGCCCCGAATTGCCTGATAGACCAGTTCCGGCTCTACGCCAATTTTGCTGGCAAGAACAAGGGCTTCACTCATGCCAGCGATATTAACAGCAACTATAATTTGATTTGCGAGCTTTGCTGCATTGCCCGCCCCAATTTCTCCAGTACGAACAACCGAGCCAGCCATCGTTTTTAAAATGTCATAATACTTATCAAAAATCACTTGTTTTCCACCAACCATAACGGAAATCGTACCATCAATGGCTTTTGGTTCGCCACCGCTGACCGGTGCATCAAGCATATCCACACCAATTTTTTCAAGTTCTGCAAAAATATCGCAGCTTGCCAGTGGTGCAATCGAACTCATATCAATGAGGACACTGCCTCTTTTTGCACCTTCTTTAAGCCCGTTTTCCCCCAGCACAACTTCTTTTACCTGGGGTGAATTTGGCAGCATCGTAATGATAACATCGGTTAACGCAGCAACTTCTCGCGGTGTTTCAACAACTTCGGCGCCAAGTTTTTCTAATTCCGCAGCGGCAACAGGATTGTGATTTGATACGACCAATTGATAACCTGCTTTGATAAGATTCTTACTCATCGGTTTCCCCATAATTCCCAAACCAATAAAACCTATTTTCATGTCAAAGTCCTCCTTATTTCTCTATTGCACCAATTTGTACAAGTATTTTGCGTAGTTTTGTTTGATTTTCTTCCGTCATATGCTGAATCGGACGTATCGGATGTCCGACATTTACGCCAAGTATATTGAGCGCATCCTTTGGTACTACAGGAAAACTTCCTAAACTATAAGCATTGCGAAACAGAGAAAGTCTAAATTGCGCATCCAGTGCTCCCTGCATATCACCCGCCATAAACTTGTCATAAATTTCAACAACAAGCTTAGGTACAACATTAGCAGTGCCAGCAACACAACCCGTACCACCATAAACCAGCGTAGCCAGAATCATCGTATCTCGACCAGCCATAATACTGAAATTTTTATTTCTTGTTCGGCGAATATATTCTGAAGTAAGCGTCATATCACCACTTGTATCTTTAGCCGCCACAATATTTTCAATATCAGCTAACCGTTCTACAAGCCCGGCGGACATATTCACTCCCGTACGCTCTGGATTATTATAAACAACATTGGGAATATTGACCGCTTTGGCAATTGTGACAAAATGATCATATAATTCTTTTTCATTTGGCGTAATAAACATTGGCGTAAGTACCGTAATGGCAGCAGCTTCATAATATTTTGCCATTTCAGCCAGATGAATGCACTCCCGTGTCGTAATCGCGCTAGCTCCAACATAAACTGGAATACGCCCATTTACCTCATCCATCGTAATTTCAACAGCTCTTTTTTTATCTTCAAAGCTCAAGCCATAAAATTCTCCAGTACTGCCAATAACAAAAACTCCATGGACCCCCCCTTTTATAACATAATCAATCAATCGACGCAGCCCTTTTTCATCCAGTCTTTCATTTTCATCCAGTGGCGTAATTAATGGTGGTACAACACCTTTTATTTCCAGCATAATATTCGCTCCTCTTTTCTACAAAATTTATTGTTATCTGATTTTACATTTTCCTGCAGTATCAAGTGATTGGTGCCGGATTAAAAAGGCAAAGATCGTTGTACAGTTTCCAATGTTCCGCCCAAGATTCTTTTTTTCCACTAGCGATCTCAATAATAAGCTCGAAAATTTCTTTGCCGACTTCTTCTATTGTCGCCTCGCCCGTTGCAATACGACCAGCATTAATATCAATAATGTCTTGCCACTTCTGCTTAAGCTCATTTCGTGTTGAAACTTTTAATACAGGTGCCAGAGCCAAACCATATGTTGTTCCACGCCCCGTACTGAACACCTGCAAATGCATGCCGGATGCAAGCTGCATCGTACCACAAACAAAATCACTTGCTGGTGTCGCCGCATAAATAAGACCTTTGCCCCTGACCTTTTCGCCTGGGGCAAGCACATCCGAAATCGGCATGGATCCCGATTTGGCAATAGATCCTAACGCCTTTTCTACAATATTTGCCAACCCGCCTTTTTTGTTTCCTGGTGCAGGATTTGCACTTCGATCAGCACCACCGAGTTCAAGATATGTATCATACCACCGCATTTCCTCAATAAGACGCTGCCCCACTGCTTGATTTGCCGCCCGTGGCAGCAAAAGATGAATACCATCACGAACTTCCGTAACTTCCGAAAACATTACCGAAGCACCACACCGAACCAATAGATCCGCTGCATAACCGATAGCCGGATTCGCCGTAATACCAGAAAAAGAATCGCTCCCCCCGCATTGCAAACCAACAGCAAGATCTGATAACGGACAGGAAACTCGACGTCGTTTCTCCAATCGTTTTAGGCATTTTTCTGCTGCCTCGACAATACTCTGTATCATGTTTTGATAGCCATGTTCCTCTTGTAGTACAATTACTTCGGGATGCGTTCCTTGGGCAATAAGCTGTTCCGGCTGCAATTTCTCACAGCCCAGTCCGACAATAAGCAGCTCGCCCCCTAAATTCGGATGAGTTGCCAGATTTTGCAAAGCGCGAATAGGCACTTTCGCTTCTGGCGCATGAATTGCCACGCCGCAGCCATAACTATGAGCTAAAACCACAATATCATCCACATGCGGATATTTGTGTAAAATATCTTGTTTTAATTTCTCAACTGCTTTATTCAAGACACCCACAGCACACTGCACACTAGGCAAAATCCCCAAAATATTACGTATACCTGCGGTGCCATCCTTATTACGATACCCAGAAAAAAAATACTCTTTCTCCATAGGTTCTATTTGTGTCTGTACTGTGTTTTGCAAAAGTAACGTGTCTAAGTCCGGTGGCGTTGGCAAACTCATCATAAATTCATTCACCCAATTTCCTGCTGAAAGATCTTTATTGGCATACCCGATCACCTGGTTATAGCGAATAATTTCTTCATCTTTTTTAATATCTCGCAAAACCACCTTATGCCCCTGTGGAATATCATCTTTCAGCTCAAGCCCGAAATCAAAAATTGTCCCTTTTGGCAGCCCACCTTCATTCACAACAATAGCGACATTATCTTCAGCAGAAACCTTTATGCAGCGTGCTATCTGTTCTTTTTTTGTATTCATAATTGATCTCCCTTATTTTATAGATTAAAAAAATGATATGGCAAAAAATCTTAAAACTATATTATATGATACGCCATCTTGTCTTGCCTGATTCTTTATATTGCATTTTCCATGCCAACACAGAATTGGCGAATTTAAAGGTTGTATTCTGTAAATTTCGCTAAAAATTGTAGCACATATACTACAATTGAAGCATTTATATAACATTTGATGTATTTTTGCTTTTCCTTCGTAGTCTAAAAATGATAAGATATAGGGAACAAATGAAAGAAGGTCTCTGTATGGCAAAAATTGCATTTATCGCTCCCGATCAAATCCTATTAAAAAACAGTAAACAGATTGCTATGGAACTTGGCTGTTATGAATATACTGATTTTTATTTTTCTCAACTGAATGATGCCGTCAGTCTTGCTCGTTCTTTAGAAAATACCGATGTAGATGCTATCATTTCACGTTATGGCACAGCATTTCTTCTCTTAAATGCCAAAATCAGCATTCCTATCGTTGAAATCATGATCACAGGTCAAGATCTGGCACAGGCATTTTATGAAGCAAAAAAACTGGTCCACCATCCTCATCCCCGGCTGACCTATCTTGCCTTCGAAAATATGGCAAATGACATTATTCGTTTATCCAACATTCTCGACATTGATTTGCGTGTTTTAAAACTTAAAACTTCTGAAGACATCCATAAAACAATCGATCATATCTCATTAAAAAACACAGATGTTTTAATGGGTGGCGCAAATGCTGTTAGTTATGCAGCAAGTTGTGGATTTCTCACCCAGCTTGTCCAATCAGGAGATTGTTCTTTGCGCGAAGCCTTCAAATCTGCTCAAAAAATCCTTTTGGCCCGCAGCAGCGAACGGAAACGCACCGAAGAATTCCGTACAATCGTAAATTCTCTGAGGGAAGGTATTATATGCGTTAACCAAGAAAAAAACATTCAGTTCGTCAATTCTGCCGCCGAAATATTTTTACGGCAATCACAAAAAGAACTCACAGGGAAAAGAATCGACGAATTTAAGCATCATCATCTGTTACAAGAATGCCTGCCATTTATTGACGACTGCCTAAAAAACGGACAGAAAATCATCGACAAAATTCTTAAAATCGGTCCTTTCTGGATTAACTTCAACTTTTTACCCATCATCGTCAAACAAAAAATCATAGGTGCCGCAATTACATCCCAGGATGTCACTCAAATCCAAGAAATGGAAATCAAAATTCGTAACGAAGTTCTGACAAAAAAATTCATTGCCAAATACCACTTCAACGATATCTTAGGTGAATCCCCTCAAGTTTTTGAAGCAAAACGAACCGCTGAAGAATTTGCCAGTGTTGATACGACCGTATTGATTTTTGGCGAATCAGGCACGGGTAAAGAATTATTTGCGCAAAGCATACACAACGCCAGCAACCGTGCCCACGGTCCATTTGTTGCCATCAATTGTGCAGCACTGCCAACAAATCTTTTAGAAAGCGAACTTTTCGGTTATGTTGATGGCGCCTTTACTGGAGCACGACACAAAGGAAAACAAGGACTCTTCGAAATGGCTCACCGTGGTACAATTTTTCTCGATGAAATTTCAGAAATGGCTCCGTATGGACAAAGCCGGTTGTTACGGGTATTACAAGAGCGCCAAGTTATGCGGCTTGGTGATGACAAATATATTCCGATTGACATACGTATTATCGCCGCAACAAATAAAAAACTTACAAAACTAGTCAGCGAAGGTGTTTTCCGTCAGGATCTTTTCTATCGACTCAAAGTTCTTACGGTTACGATTCCTCCCCTGCGGCAGCGCACTGGTGATATTTTATACCTCACCCAGCATTTTCTGCAGCACTACACAGTGAAGCATCAGCGCCCACACGAATTAGATCGTTCAGCAACCGTATTACTCGAAAATTATAATTGGCCAGGCAACATTCGCGAACTGCGTTACTTCATTGAACGCTTGGTTATTATCACCAAAGAATTCCATATCAATGCTGCCATTCTGGAAAAATATTGGGATGACCGTACCGATATTTGTGAAAATAGTGACTTTGTAAAATCCACTACGCCACTACCTGAACGCAGTGAAAAAGAAACAATCATACAAGCAATTGCCGATAATCACGCTAACATTTCAAAAGCTGCCAACCAATTATCTATGGATCGCAGTACCCTCTATCGCAAACTCAAGACATATAAAATTGAAATCAAAAAACGCTATACATAAGATCACTACAATTGATGCACAATTTAAACATTTGTAGCATTATACTGTGGTATAGCTAAAAAATCAAAACCAGACACCCTCGATTTATTCTCCTTTTCAGTTGGCATAAATTTTGCTTCTTATTATTAACGGTTCCTATAAAACAATCATCTTATGAAAAAAATTTTATAGAAAAAGGGGTAAATATCATGCATATTATTACAGCGCCAGATTCATTCAAAGGAAGTCTCACCGCCAGTGAAGTGGCCACCGCTATGATCATAGGTATTAAACGTGTATTTCCTACAGCTAAAATAGATAAAATTCCTATAGCTGACGGTGGTGAAGGTACCGTTGAAGCGCTTATTACTGCAACCAAAGGGAAATTTATCGAAACAATCGTAGAAAATCCACTTGGCAAACCAGTTAAAGCGCTCTGGGGAATACTTGGCGACGACAGTACTGCCGTCATTGAAATGGCGACAGCCTCTGGACTTTTATTAATAGCAGAAAAAGACCGCAATGTCCGCTTAGCCAGTACATATGGAACCGGACAGCTAATCAAAGCTGCACTTGATCAAGGAGCAGACCGTATCATCATTGGTATAGGCGGCAGTGCCACAAACGATGGTGGTGCTGGCATGGCTTCAGCCTTGGGGGTCCGTTTTTTTGACGCTGCGAATCAAGTTTTAGCTAAAGGCGGAGCAGCACTTGCCAAGCTCGATCATATAGATATGCAAAAACTAGATAGCCGGCTTATCCATACAGAAATCCTCATTGCCAGTGATGTCAACAACCCGCTTTGCGGCGAAAAAGGTGCCTCTGTCGTTTACGGTCCGCAAAAAGGTGCCACACCAGCCATAGTCAAAGAATTAGATGCTGCACTTGCCCACTATAATGAAATTGCGAAACGAGATGTCGGTATAGATGTCAACAGCATGACTGGCAGTGGTGCTGCCGGTGGATTGGGTGCGGGGCTTATTCTATTTACTTCAGGAAAAATGAAAAATGGCATAGAGCTTATCCTTGCCGCACTTCATTTTGATAACCTCATTAAAAATGCCGATTTGATTATTACTGGTGAAGGACATACAGATTTTCAAACGGCTCATGGTAAAGCTCCCGTGGGAATTGCGCAATGCGCAAAAAAATACCACATCCCTGTTATTTGTCTTTCCGGTGCACTAGGAAACGGTGCCGAAGAAGTTTTACAGCAAGGTATTTCGGCTATCACAAGTGTCCCGCCCGCCCCAATGACACTAGAAAACTGTATGAAAAATGCAAAAACACTTCTTGAAAATGCCACAGAGCGCACCTGCCGCCTTCTGCAAATCGGCATGCAGCTAAAAAAATAATATGATTCAACGCCTCTAAATACAACCCATATCGAAGGATTTTCACTGCATACTCTATTTTCAGGCAAAAAAATGTTGAAGCAAGCAATTTTATTTTTGCTTACTTCAACATTTTTGTTTATTTCATACACTACCTTTTTACGCCAAAGATAATATAATTTCAAAATCACCAAAAGAAGTGGCTGTGTTTACACGATAATTGACAGCTTTGTCTATCTCACCATCTTGCTTAATAACAACCGGCGGTTGTAAATCCGTCATAAGTCCGCGATCAGATAAGGAACTGCAAAAAACACCATTATTAACATTCAAAAATTCGCCCACACTATCCAACGCCAGTTCATCAACGCGCGTAAGTTTCTCACCATAAAAACGAGCTGCAATTTCTAAAAGAACAGATTCTTCCATGAGGAAGCCCGCCGACAAAGTGATATCTCCAATGATCTGCTGCGAAACGAACCATTTTGACTGCGCTGCTTTACCTGTACTATTTTGTATAAAAATGAAAGACGGATCATCTAAGAACCGGACTGCATTACGCTTTATCAAGCCCACATAATTATATAGTAAATCCGCTTTATCAGCGGCTGAGGAAAAGTCCACCAATTTCTTAATAATTTCTGTTTCATCTTCCGTCTCTGCATCGCTTGTAGTTATGCCATATTCCTCACGAAAATCACTTAATGCAGTTTCGACCGCGCTCAATGTCATATAATTTTTGTCGGTTATGGCTTGCATAATACTAAGATGTCCTTCTTGCTGTGAAGTCAATAACTGGTCGACCTGCACACTTGTCAGAAACCCCATCGCTACTGCCAAGTCACCAAATCTTTGATCTCTTGTCCGCTGCAAATTATGAATATCTTCAACTTGTGCCGCAGTCATCACCCCAACGTTAACAGCAAGCAGACCTAGTTTAACCTTAACACTCCGTTCAGCATCTAATACCTCACGCAGCTGAACATTGTTCAGAATTCCTTTATTTAATAAATAATGTCCGAAATACTGATTTAGCATACTATATCGCCCTCTCTTCCTTTAAGAAACATGTATAACAAGCTTGCATTTCACAAAATCAATGCGATTCGGCAAAACCGTTCTGCTCCAATACCATTTCCAGAACCGATAATAATTTATCTTCATGAATTGGCTTTAAAACATAATTTTTTGCCCCATTTTGCAAAGCTTCAAAAACGATATGCTTTTGACCTAAGGCACTTACCGCTATAATATTTGCCTGTGGATCATACTCTAAAATCCCCTTTAGGGCATCAATTCCACTTAATCCTGGCATTGTGATATCCATCGTTACTAAATCCGGCAGACATTTTGGGTAATTGTCAATCGCCTGTTGACCATTTACTGCTTCTTCAACCACCGCATGTCCTGCTTTTTCAAGTATTCTGCGCAATGTGTTTCTCATCATCATAGAGTCATCAACAATCATAATCCGTGCCATGTTAATCTTCCCCTCTTAATTTTACATATTTTTATTAGCATTAAAATACTAAACTTAACGTAATTTTCCCCAAATCCGTATCAAGCAGCCAAGTTGGTGTTTCCGACTGAGGATACTTCGCTGAAGCATCTTCCGCCACAATACTAACCAGGGCTTTTGTTGTAACAACCCCAACCCACTCTGGTACTTCTTTGAGTGCATCCGCAAATATTTGCTTCGCATAATACGATAAGATCGTTTCAAGTTTTTGCCCCGGTGTCCCGTCACTAGCTTCTTCCAGCGGATACTCATCGGCTAAATATTTTACAACCGACTGATCCGCGCTTAACACCATTCGACAATTACCTATTCCATTTATCCCTAAGAACGTGGTCACTTGGCGCAGTTTTAATTTTCCGCCATCAGCAGATTCTATATATGTGCAATTATTCAACTGCAGCCCAGTATTTTGCTTAAGCAAAGCTTCTGTTGCCCGCACCAGAGGATTTCCCAGCTGTCTGATGGAATAAGATTGATGTTCTTCAATTTGTGTAAATGGTAAGAAAAATTCAAATTGCGTACCTTTACCCCATACTGTATTAACTTGCACCGATCCATTCAATTTTTCCACTTCCGCTCGTACTGCCGAAAGACCAACACCACGACCGGCTAGTTCACTAACATCTTTAGACTCTGAAAACCCATCTGCAAAGATCAACATGATGCTCGCTGTATCATCCATACGCTGGGCTTCTTCTGCGCTACAGATGCCTTTTTTGACAGCAGCCTCGCGAATATGATCAGGATTCATTCCAGCTCCATCATCGGATATAACAATCGTCATTCCCAATGAATTTTCTTTAATGGCACAGGTTATTTTACCAATTTCATCCTTACCTTTTTCCGCTCTCTCTTCAAACGACTCCAATCCATGCGTGATGGAATTGCGAAAAACATGACCCAATGATTTTATAAAATCATTATATCGCAAAGGATCGACAAGTGTATCACTGCCTTCAATATCAAAAGACTGGATAGCCTTCTCATTTCGTTCAGCTAAAGACGTGACATATTCCGGATAGGACTGCAATAATTTTTTGATTGACTGATATCGCAGCCGATGTAAATCCGGCAAAAGTACATTGCATTCATCGTAAGGTAAGATTCTTTTTACTTTCTCCTCGATTTCCAGCAATCGCTGATTATCAACAATCAGCATATTTTCCTGCTGAAAAAATTCATCACCCAGTTTTTCTTTTAACAAATTCAAGTCTGCCTCGAGCCAGTTAATCATAACGTATGATGTAAAATCATTAAGCTTTTCTTTCAGCTCTTTGCTATCTAATTGCATAAGTTCTTTGGAACGAATTTTCGCCAGAATACTCTCCATATCGTGCAATTTCCCCATGATATTTGCCATATGTAATTGTCCAAATGTACCTTTAAAGGTATGTACCATCCGAAATATGGCTGCTAGTATATCATTTGCTGTCTTTTTCTCATTCAGCAAGCTCGGCATTCCTTCTTGACAAAAATCTGTATATTGACTAACGGCGGCAAAAAAATCAGCTGAATGCGTTACTACATGCACAATCATCGCCAAAATATCGTGTTCCTTCTGCACGTTATCTTCCATTGTCTTTTGCAATGTCAAATCGGTAAGAATCAGCATAATGCTGCGCTCTTTGGTATCCTGTTTATTGTCAATCAATTTATAAGCCATCCCGATATAACTACTGTCCAAGACAATTTCTTCCGGTAACAAAGAAAAATACGGGTTTTGCAAAGACTCGTTTTTCTCAGCCAAAATCTTTTTAAAGATAGCCTCTAAGAACACCTGTTGGTCACGATCATTGGGGTAAATTAACGCTGGTACTGATTCTCCCACAATTTCCCGAGCGAAAATCGTTGTACACTCTGCACTATATTGTCCACTAACCAATAGATCTTCACCAAAAGAGAGAAACCCCTGTCCTGCATGATCAAGAAGGTTTCGCAAAGATGCAGTTCGTGCTGCAATGTTCTGCTCTAATTTTTGGTTCCATTCTTCCAACTTTAGATGAGATTCTTGTACTTCTTCATACATTTTCTGCAAAGAATCCAATGTATTGTTAATTGAATGGGTCAGTGCTCCCATCTCATCGTGTGAATAAATCTCACCGCGAACACTTAAATCCCCATTTCCAACCTTCGCCATGACCTTTGACAACTGATACACAGCTTTACGAACTGACATATCAAAGCCCATGAAAAGATAACAAACCAACAACAAGATGCCTACAATAAAGACGATTACGAGGTTTCGATATTGTAAATATTGGTTGATCCGTAAAACAAGTTCCTGATCAATAGCAACTAATTCCGCTTTATGTAATGCCTCAATATTTTCAATCGAATGCTTTCCCATCGTAGTCAATAATTGCTTAGGAACCGGCAACCCCTGCTGTCCAACTGTTTTTTGCTCAATATTCCAAGCAAAAATCGGCACTAATTCAGTAACTGGAGTCTGTAATTTTTCCAACTCAAACTTTATTTTCGGATTATGACGAAATACCTTATTGGCTGCGCCTGTTGTCTGTTCCAAACTAGAACGCATCAACCCCGCAACTTGCAGTATTTGGTTTCGGCTAGTCGAAGAAACATTGCCCTCATACAATTGAATAGATAGTCCCTGCGCCATACTTACGGTCTCCGCCGTTTTCGGTAATTTGCGCAATACGGAATCAACTAGATAGGATGTGTCAAAATCAGAATCCATAGCTAGATTTGACTCATAACCAACATGCTGCATCAAATCCGTTATTTCACTAATCCAGCGGCTGTCCAAATCAAATACAAGCTGCGCGCGACCAGTATCAGACTGCAGCGTTTCTGCTTTACGCGTCAACCAATCCTGCTGTACAATCTGCAATTTCCAAGTTGTATCCATTTGACCCGCTGTCTGCTTATCGACTGCTTCCACCGCAGCCAACGTTTCATCCACTTTCGCTTGCTGAGCCAGCACATCCTCCGGCGGTACTTTATTGCCATGAGAAAAATCATACTGGATATTGCGATATGCCTGGGCCTCATTAAATAAATCCGTCAGCTTGGTGACGTATTCAATGCCCCCTCGTTCCCGAATGGCAAAATCGATATTTTTATTTAATTCCGATACCAGCATATAAATTAATACAGCTGCCTGCAATACAATCAATAAGCCAATCATGCCAAATTTATAAGCATATTTCAATCGATTCATTATTTGAACTGCAGGCTCAAGCAGCTGTTTCATTAGCAAACCTCCTACACTGTTTTATTATAGTAATCAAATAAAAATCGTTTTCCTCTCCATTTTTATTGAATGATCATCATGCTTATAGTATACTTTTAAAAGTTTAACAGTTCGTTAACAATATATTAATTTTAAGTTAATTCATGGAAATAGTCGCACCTATTCACCTTCGTACTGGCGACCATACCATGGACTGAACTATAAGCTTTATCGCATCCGAAAACCCTTGGTTATAATATATATCTTCTGCCGTCACTTCTCTGTACGAAAAATTATCACATAAATAATGAAATACTTTCAAATCTTCTCCGACTAACGTTTTATCAAGAATATCAACCATTTGATTATTCTCTGCATACAATTTACTATAAAGGTTCGATACATCTTCTAAATTTTTGCCATCATGCACATTTCGTAATGCTTCTGTTATTATTTCAAAAATATCCATAATTCACCCTCCTGTTTTTAGTAAATTTTTTAATTGTTAGCCCGTATAAGCAAGTAATGCTCAGCCATAGCGTATTTTATACGTCAGTATCTATTTATTATAATATTACGTTTTTTATACGCCGTCAATGTTATTAATACCATATTAATGTATTAATAACATTAATATTTTATAATTAACGTAAAAGAAACATTGAGGAGTATACGAAATGTCTACATTTAAAGAACAATTCAATATTTTATACAAAAAATCAAAATTATCTCAAAAAGAATTTGGCATAAACTTCAACGCTTCGGCTGATCAGGTATTTAATTGGAGAAATGGTCGCGGTGAACCTGATATCGAAACGCTAAAAAAAATAGCAGCTGCGAACCATGTAAGCATTGCCTGGTTAATTGGTGCACACGAAGATACCGATAATGAACTAAGTCTTTTACCACTAGAATTAAAAGAAGAAGCTAAAAATTATATTGAGTACCTGAAACTTAAAAATGAACAAGTAAAATAACAATTGCTGAACAGAACATTCTGTAATTGCATGATGGGGTGTAGTTATGAAAAAAATATTATTATTATTAGCTAACGGTTTTGAAGCATATGAAGCGAGTGTTTTTAGTGATATACTGGATTGGAATATGGTGGAAGGTGATGGATCAACAAAATTAGTTACTTGCGGCGTACAAAAAAAATTGATTTGTACAGGACATTTAACCGTTATGCCTGAATTGCTAACCTCTGAAGTTGATGTAAAAGAATTTGATGCATTAGCGATCCCCGGAGGATATGAATCGTACGGCTTTTATAAAGATGCCTATTGCGATGAATTTTTGTCCATAATTCAAAAGTTCAGCCAATCGGGAAAAATAATTGCCGCGATTTGCGTTGGTGCCTTACCATTGGGAAAAAGCGGAGTTTTATGTGGGCGTCAAGGAACGACATATCATTTGAATAATGGTTATCGACAACAGCAATTAGCATCTTTTGGTGTTAATGTTGTTAATCAAGCAATGGTAATTGATGGAAATATCATTACCTCTTCGTCACCAGCAACAGCTTTAGATGTGTCTTTTAAACTATTAGAAATGCTTACGTCTTCGGAAAATTGTCGACGCATAAAGCACTTGATGGGATTTTAGGTTTTCTCACTATTTTCTCACCCTCTTTTTCACCTTCGTACCGGCGACCATAACATAGACTGAACTATAAGCTTTATCGCATCCGAAAACCCTTGGTTATAATATATATCTTCTGCCGTCACTTCTCTGTACGAAAAATTATCACATAAATAATGAAATACTTTCAAATCTTCTCCGACTAACGTTTTATCAAGAATATCAACCATTTGATTATTCTCTGCATACAATTTACTATAAAGGTTCGATACATCTTCTAAATTTTTGCCATCATGCACATTTCGTAATGCTTCTGTTATTATTTCAAAAATATCCATAATTCACCCTCCATTTTCAACATTATATTGATCTTTATTTTATTTTAATCAACAAAATGTTTAATATCAATATTTATTTCAATTTTATGTTGATTATTATTTTGTTATCAACGTTTTGTTTATATAATAAGAGATCAGAGGAGGTCTTTCTCTATGCGTTTAAAAGAATTACGACTTCGACAAAATTTAAACCAAAAAGATATTGCGAAATATATTAATAAAACTACACAAGCTTACAGCTTGTATGAACGTGGTGAACGCGATCCTGATTCAGCAACACTTATTCTACTAGCGGATTTTTTTGATGTAAGTTTAGACTATCTCCTTGGTCGCACCGACCAATCTAAGCCCACTATCCCACCAGTCGAAAAAGCATCCGGTGATTTACCACAAGAAGCTCTCGATCGAATCGAAGAATTTAAAGACTTGATGCGATTAAAATATGGTAAAAATCAATAAAACAACAGCGAGACCAACACTATTTTTGATAGTCGTTGATCTCGCTGTTGTTTTGTCCACACGAAAACCCATATTCTTAATTTATCATCAAAGTGCTCTTAGCACATAAATTTCAGCACAACCACAATCTAAAAAACACTTACAACAAAAAAAATGACCCCTACACAGTTTCCCCGACAAGTCGATCGTCTCATTTATGCATTGCTTTATTTGCATCTGTTAATTTGTTTATATGCTCTCTATCCCAAAATTCATTTTCCCAATAAAAGCAATCATCCTTTCGTTTCTTAAAAATACGAAATGGCTGATCTGAATTATCATATATATGGAAAATATCACATATTTGTAAAAGAGTTGGCACTTGTACTTTTTCCGCTCCCATTTGGACCGGCAAATACTATAATTTCCGGTTTCTTATGCATATTCTCTGCTCCCGTCAGGGTATTGTATATAAGGAGCCTTCTTTTCGTGGTCATATTTTGATATTGGCAGCCCTTTAATTGTTTTGATTTCATTTTCAATTCGAACTGCCTCACTAAATCTTTTTGTAAGCTCATCATCTGATACACCACAAGTAGAATCCAATTCATTTTGTTCATTCTTCATGATCTATTCCCCCTCGTTTATCTTCATTATATAATATTTTTAAATAATTTGACACACTTACATTGCTCTGCATTTTCTTTTTTCACCTTCATACTGGCGACCACAATATGGATAAAATCATTCTTCAAACAAAATCAAAAAAACCATAGACTTAATTCATCACATAAAATTAAAATTTTTAATCACTACTAACTGTAATATTATTTTTTTAATAAAATGGAGTAAAGATACTTATCATACAAGAACCATTCGCTATTTGACTTTAGCAGGCGACAAGAATAAAATTAGAGATATCAATTGATAATAAAGAGGTGTTCATGTTTATGAATCATTCCATCACACATATTGAAGAATTATCTTTAAATGCCTTTCCAGCATTACAAACAGAAGTATATGATGGTTGGATCTTACGGTTTTCGGATGGTTATACGCATCGGGCAAACTGCATTTGGCCTTTATATGAATCCAGTATCGATCTTGAAACAAAAATCAAGCACTGTGAAAAAAAGTATACCGAAAAAAAACTACCGACTATTTTTAAAATAAGTGATGAAAACAATATGGATTTAGATTTTATATTGAATGCTTCCGGCTATCAATTAGTCAAAAATGTTCAATTAATGGCCTGCAATCTTTCACAAGTGCCGCTCTGGCCTGTGGAAAATATTCATATCACAAAAGGTATGAACGAGTCATGGCTCGATGCCTATATTGATTTCAATGGTACACAGACGAAAAAAGTTCATGATATTGCCGCCCGCATTTTACAAAATGTATCCAGTAATATGTTTTGTGCCGAACTAAAACAAGACAATCAAGTTATGGGATTTGGCCGGGTTGTCCTGGATCAGGAAATTATTGCTCTCTACAGCCTGCATATCAATGAAAAATTCCGTCGTCAGGGTCTTGGAATTCAGCTTTGCAAAGCATTGATGAATGTTGGTATTGAACACGGCGCAAGTATCGCTTGTTTACAAGTAGCAAGCGATAATAAAAGTGCGATTTCCCTGTATGAAAAATTAGGCTTTCAATCGATGTATCATTATTGGTTTCGCGAAAAACGAACCGCCAACAGTAAAGAAATCATTGATTGATTATATGCTGACCATATCAGATGGACCACCCGTTAAACGGGTGGTTTTTAGTTTCGTTATATGATATTCAAATCTACTACAGCATAAAAAAATTCAGGTATCGTAAAATATTACGATACCTGAATTTAGTATGCTAACAATAAATAAATTTGCCAACTTATCCTTTGACTAGAAATTTATTTTTCAAGGGAACTGTTAAGGGAATGGTAAGCAGCGCCACTACCGCAACGATAATTACGCAAACTTTTATCCCAACAAAATCACTTATAATGCCATAAACAGAAGGTGATATTGCCCCTGAACCAATCGTTAATGTATAAAAAATAGCAAAAGCCTGTTGTCTTCTTTTTTCCACTACCAATTCTGGAACGCTCCCATAAAGTACGGAGGATGTTCCATTGAGCACAATACCAATAATTGGCGAAAATACGATTGCGGCATGCAGCGGAAAAACAATCATAGCGAAAATACATAAAGTCGTCATGATTTCGGTAATGATCACCGACCGCAATACCCCAAACTTTACAGCCATCATCCCACAGACAAATTTTCCTGCCGCGCCTCCGGCAAAGATCAGCGAAAGTACTAAGCCGGTGGTTGACAGTGCTGCGCCTTTTTCCTGTAGCAAAAACGGTAAAAACGTTAAAAATCCCATCCGCGTTGCACTATCAACGATACCGATCGTGGACAAAGACCAAAACGCTTCGTTTCCCTTCCATTTGAGGTATCCATCTGCAGCACGAAGTGTTTTGGCTTCCGGAACGTTCGTTTTTGGTCTTGTCTCGCGATTATTCAAAAGAATCACGGCAGCTAGTCCCATGCCGAAAAGTCCCAATATATGACTCACGGACATCCAGCTATATTGCATCATTAAATATGCGGCCGCCCCTGGTAAAACCAGTTTTCCGATATCGCCAGCCACATTAAAAGTACTCAATGCCGTTCGACGGGCATTGATACCTGTATAAGCATTTGAAATCAACAAAGAAGATAGCGGATGTTGTACACTGGCTCCAATCCCGCCAACGGCAAGAATACAGCCTAACATAATAGGACTCCCAGCACTATAACCTAGGAAAAAAACAGCCGCACTTGTAAGAAGTATCCCTGATACTAGTAATTCAAACGCTCCAATTCGCCGAGCAAACGAACTAGCTGGCACTTGAAATCCTGCCAGTGTACCAGAAAAAAGCGTCTTTAAAAAACCGATTTCGGTAAAAGATAAGGCAAATTGTGCCTGCCAAACAGGGAAAAAAACATACAACATATCCGTAAAACCATCTTGAATAAAATGAGCCATACTCCCTGTCCATAAAACTTTTTTATGTGCTGCCAACGGCTCGCCCGTATAACTTTCAGCCATTTTATGCCCACCTATCTATTATTTTTAATTTATTCGATAAATATCCTCTTAATTGTAAGACATTGTCTCTCTCTTGGCAAATTCATAACAACTGATTCTGTATTATTTCAACCTAACAAAGACAATTTTTTTAATGAGAAAAATTTGTCATATGATCAACAAAAACAACCATTTCTTTTAAATGTAATAAATTAAACTCAATATAAGAATATTTAAATCGAATATGTTATAATAATCAAATAAGCGAAACGTAATACACACATTCGTCCATTATAAATGTAAAATCAATGTGATAAAAGGGAGCCGATCTGATGCAAAAGCCAAAAATATGTGTCTTTAACTATCGTGATTTTGATGAAGGAACGTATTTTGAAAAAATCAGCAAAGAATTAAACATTGAACTTGTAATTTGTCCTACCGGACCAACCAAAAACAGCATGGGCCTCGCCAAAGATTGCCAGTGTATCAGCATCATTACAACGCCAATTGATGCTGAGCTTATGGAACAACTTCATTTACTTGGCATAAAAATGATTTCTACGCGAACCATTGGCTTTGATCACATTGATCTGGCAGCGGCAAAAAAATATGACATCGCTGTTAGCAATGCAACTTATTCCACAAATGGTGTCGCTGATTATGCCATTATGTTAATGATGATGTCGGCTAGAAAAATGAAGCACATCATGCAGCGCGCAAATATCCAGGATTTTTCATTGCGAGGTCTGCAGGGCAGAGAATTTGCTGCCTTGACAATCGGCATCATCGGAACTGGAAAAATCGGGCAAACCGTCATTCGTCATTTATCCGGTTTTGGTAATCCAATTTTGGCCTGCTCCTTATATGAATGTGAGGATGTAAAGAAGTATGCTCAATATGTTTCTTTAAGCGAATTGATCCAACGAAGTGATATTATAAGTTTACATACTCCTTTAGATGAAAGTAACTATCACATGATCAACAGCAAAAGCATCGCTGCCATGAAAGATCAGGTGATTTTGGTCAATACGGCCCGTGGTGGTTTAATTGATACCGCTGCCTTGCTCGATGCGCTCGAAAGCGGAAAGATAGGTGCTGCTGCCTTAGATGTCATTGAAGATGAATTTTCCCTCTATTACAATGACTTGAAATCGCAAGTATTGTCAAATCGGAATTTAGCTATACTGCGCAGCTATCCGAATGTCATCGTCACGCCCCATATGGCATTTTATACCGATCAAGATGTACATGATATGGTATATTCATCCCTGAAAAGTTGCTTGCTAGAAATCGCTGGCGAAAAAAATCCTTGGCGAGTCAATTAAAAAAACGCTACACCCCAGAGTTTCTAAAATGCAAGAAAATTACCTCCGGTAAGATCAAGAACTATATCCAAGTCAAAAAAGGCGGGATATCCACAGAATCAACTATGGATATCCCGCCTTTTACATATCGACAGCGTTTTTTTATTGCACTGAAAAAAAATCGTCGACTCTATTTAAATTACAGTATCAGAAAAATATTTTTTAACTTCCAGCAGTGTCTTCATTTCTTTAAATACAAGCTTTTTCGTATCTTCATCCGGTTGTAGTAGATCCGGTACCATAATAACCTTCATACCAGCTCGATATCCGGCTAACACGCCCAGCGGCGAGTCTTCTAAAACAATACAATTTTCTGCCAAGCAGTTCATTTTTTTTGCAACTGCCAAAAAGATATCCGGTTCCGGTTTCGATTTTTTAAGTTCATCTCCATAAAGGGCATAGTCGAATCTTTTTAAAACATTTGCCAGCGCTAACAGATGCATTGCTGTTTTTCGATTTGACGATGTTGCTACTGCTTTTTTTATTTTATTTTTTGCAAGAAAATCCAATAATTCATAAAGCCCCTCTTTGATTGGAACGCCATTGTCTTCTATATATTGTGCTGCAAATTCTAATTTCTTTGCTAAAACCATATCAAACGGAAACGCTTTACCGAAACGCTGCTGATAAATTTCTTTCACACGAATCAAATTAACACCAATCGTGCGACGAAATGTTACTTCATCTAAAGCATATCCATAAAATTCACATGACTTCATAAAACTTTGAAAGGATACTTTTTCTGTATCAAACATTAATCCATCCATATCAAAAATCACTAAGCTGTTGTGTTCATCCAGTATGCTATTCATGACATCGCTTCTTTCTGGGTAAAGTTTAGTTCTTCTCATCTGCCGGAAAGACCAAGCCGATTTCCGCCCGAGCTTGACTCGCAACAGCCATGACTTGCAATGACTGCTCTAAATACGCATAACACCCTGGCAGGTCTTGCCTGCGATAAATTTCTTCAAAAACGATAAATTCATGGACCATCCGATGCTCATACAGATTTTCATTTTTTGTTATTTCCTGCTCTTCTACTGATAGAGTAAACGATTCCAATGTATTCGGTGCACCATGAACTCTGATATAACCTTGTGTTCCTTGTATTGTAAGCAGGCTTGGACTGACTGAGTCCTTTGCCCCGACACAAACTGCCGCAAACCCGTCATATTTCAGTGTAAGCACACCAGATGTATCAATACCATTAAATCCAATATTTGCCATGTAATGTACTTCTTTTGGTGTGCCAAAAAGACCGATAACAAAATTTAGATTATAAATATTAATATCATATAAAGCCCCGCCAGAAAGTTTTGGATCAAATGCCGGTAATACTTCACCTTGCATATATTTACCATAGCGTCTGGAATATTGTGAATAATTACACTGTACCATTTTTATTTCACCAATTTCTGGTAAAGCTTTCTTGATGGCTGTAAAATTGGGCAAGTGCAAAAGCGTAACCGCTTCAAATAAAAATAATTTTTTTTGTTTTGCAAGACTAACCAGTTCTTGTGCCTCCTTGCTCGTCGATGTAAATGGTTTTTCTACAATAACATGCTTACCTGCTAAAAGTGCCTGTTTTACATAACTATAATGCTGGCTGTTTATAATACCGATATAAACAACTTCCAATTCGAGATCACAAAGCATTTCAGCGTAATCCGTATATACTTTTGGTATTTTATATTGATCAGCAAGCGCTAACGCTTTATCTTTACTATGTGAACGTGCCCAAATAGCAATACAGTGAATCGTTTCCACCTGTCTGAGTGCTTCCAATGCCTCACTAACAATGACACCTGTTCCTATAATTCCTAAATTCATACAGCTGCCTCCTCAAAAATAAATAAAATATCAAATCAATCCTATAATAAAAGTATTCGTCAAAAGCTTATAAAACCCTACGTCAATCTGCTGAAGGATAAAAAATACAATTTTATTTTCGTTTTAACAACGTTACAAACTCCACACTATGTATACCGATAAGCCTGACTTTCGCGAGGCAGGTATTTATTTTAAAATGTAGAATTGTATAATGAAGACTTCCATAAAATAGGATACCTATTGACTATTGCTTGCACAGTTCACCTTCACTGTACCAGGCAAGTTACACTGAAAGGAGCTTTTTATGATAAAAGAAAAAGATGTTCATGTAGCACGTCAACCAATTTTCGATGTAAATTTAAATGTTTTTGCCTATGAACTCCTATTTCGCAGTAGTTTTATAAACAGTTATGATGGTACAGATGGAGACCAGGCGACACTAGATGTCATCAACAATAGTTTTTTACTGATTGGTATTGATACCTTAACTTATGGGAAAAAAGCTTTTATAAACTTTACCGCAAACTCCTTGAAAAATAATATTCCAGCGATGCTTCCTAAAGAAATTCTTGGTGTCGAAATCTTAGAAACAGTCATCCCTGATAAAGAAATAATAGAAGCTTGTAAAAAGCTTAAAAAAAATGGATATCTATTGATTTTAGATGATTTTATATTTCATCCGGATTATCTACCGCTCATTGAATTAGCTGATATTATAAAAGTTGATTTTCGGATTACACCACCGGCTGAAAGACGCAATCTTATGCAGCGTCTGGATGGGTATCCAATTAAGTTTCTGGCTGAAAAAGTAGAAACACAAGAAGAGTTTCAGTCTGCTCGTCACCTTGGTTATTCGTATTTTCAAGGCTATTTTTTTTGCAAACCATTAGTCTTATTCGGCAAGAATCTGCCTGGGTACAAAACAAATTATCTGCATATCTTAAAAGAAATCAATCAGCCCGAAGTGGATTTCGCTGCAATTGAAACCATTATCAAACAGGATGTTTCGCTGTCTTACAATTTGCTAAAACTAATCAATGCTCCGATATTTGGTTTTAGAACTACGATACGCTCTTTGCAGCAAGCTTTAGCCCTTCTGGGACAAAAAGAGTTGATAAAATGGATATCACTCATCGCATTGAAGAGCGTAGCAAATGATAAACCAGGTGAGTTAATCTTGAACTCGCTCATCCGGGCAAAATTCGCCGAAAAATTAGCCCAAGAAAAGATATGGCGAAATCGAGTCTCCGATGCTTTCCTGATGGGTATGTTTTCTCATATTGACGTTCTTTTGGATCGACCGATGCTTCAGATATTAGGTGAAATTCCGTTAAAAGACGATATCAAGCAAGCATTACTTGGTCAAGAACACAACGATTTTTCTGTATTATATCAATTGATTAAAACCTATGAAGCTGGGGAGTGGGAACTATATATCCAGTATGTCGAAGAACTCGGTATCGAGGAAAATCTCGTGTTGCAAGCGTACCGTGAATCTTTGATCTGGGCGCATGATTTGCTGCTAGCCAATTATTGAAAAAATGATTGAAAAAGTGATTACAAAAGCATTGGTCGCCAAGGTTTTTATAACCACTTTTTTTATGCATAAATAACCTAAAAAAAAGATTATTTACAAGAATTATGATTTATGTAATTGAATAAAAAATTCATATATGTTATTATGGCTTTAGTTAAATACCTACTTGCAAATTGATTTTGATAGAAACGAGTTGATTGTTTATGCGTAATTTCATTTCCGACAAAGCGGCACAATTCAATGAATCCGTCATTCGTGAAATGTCACGAGTTGCCAGTGCCAACAAGGCTGTTAATCTCGCTCAAGGTTTTCCTGATTTTCCAGCACCAGATGCACTTAAAATAGCTGCAGCGCAGGCTATTTTCAATAATGAAAACCAATATGCTATCACCTGGGGCACAAAAAATCTGCGTGATTCTCTGACAGCAAAAATCAAACGTGATTATGCTGTCAGACTAGACCCGGAAAAACAAATCACCGTCTGCTGTGGTTCCACCGAAGGTATGATCGCATCGCTATTAGCCACCATAAATCCCGGTGATGAAGTCATTGTCTTTGAACCATTTTATGAAAATTACGGAGCGGATGTTATTTTATGTGGTGCCAAACCACGTTATATTACCCTCAAAGAGCCGGATTACCATATCGACCGAGATGAACTCACTGCTTTATTCAATGAGAATACCCGCGGCATTATCCTCAATACGCCAAACAATCCAACAGGTAAAGTATTTAGCCGCGACGAATTGGAATTCATCGCCAAACTTTGCCAAGAATATGATACGTTAGTTTTCAGCGATGAAATTTATGAACATATTGTTTTTGATCAAGCGAAGCATATACCAATCTGGACACTACCTCATATGTTTGAGCGTACAATCGCGATCAACAGCGTTTCAAAAACCTATAGTGTCACTGGCTGGCGCATTGGTTTTGTTACAGCTTCCCCTGAATTGACCGCTTCCATTCGAAAAGTTCATGACTTCTTGACGGTTGGTGCGGCTGCCCCGCTTCAAGCCGCTGTAGCCACCGCATTCCAATTCCCACCAGAATATTATGATAAACTTTCAGCTTTTTATTTGGAACGACGAAATTTTTTGGTAAAGGTACTCAACGATGTCGGTTTTAAATGTATTGTACCAAACGGAGCTTATTATATCATGGCAGATATTACAACTTTCGGCTGGGATGATGATATTGCATTTGCTTTCTATCTGACAGAAACGATCGGCGTAGCTGTAGTTCCAGGTTCTACTTTTTATCGCAATGATGTACCCGATGGGAAAAAATATGTGCGTTTTTGCTTCTGTAAAGAATTTTCTACATTAGAAGCTGCCGCCAAACGTTTAGGCAAACTTAAAAACTATCATAAAAATCCATAAAAAATTCCTGATGTGAATTAAATAATTCACATCAGGAATTTTTTTAGTACCTTGCTATTTTTGTTTTTTCATTCATTTTAAATATTATTAGCAATTTCATAGCCATCCCAAATTGCTTTCATTATAGTTCCTACTTGACGACCATCACCAATTTCATAGACAACAGCTCTGCTCTGTTTCAGTTCAGATGCTATAGATTTTCTTGGTCGGAATCCAACAGCAATTACAACAGAATCAGCTTGTATATCCATTTCACTTCCGTCTGCCGCTAGAACAATTCCATGATCTTTAATCTTTACAATTTTATGTCCATTTAAAACTTTGATATGATGATGCTCAAACAGGTCAAAAATCATTTGTCGGTTTGGAACCGGAACGGGAATGCCCGCCGAAAGGATACTATCCAACGCTTCAACAACCGTAACATCATGGCCCTTCTCAGCATAGGTCAAAGCCATTTCACACCCCACTAAACCGCCGCCAACAATAACAACCTTGTCACCAATTTTCTCTGGATGGTTTAGTGCATCTATACAGCCAATCACTATGTTCTGCTCAATTCCAGAAATTTCTGGTATAATCGGTTCTGCCCCAACAGCAAAAATCATGACGTCTGCCGGTAATTTTTCCAGTTGTTCCGTATCAATTTTCGTTCCCAACTTTATTGTCACCGGCAACTCTGCGAGTTCTCGTTGATACCATGCATTTAAGTCACGAACTTCTGTTTTGAATTTATGCGATCCACCAGGAATCAAATTACCACCCAACGTTTTTTGTTTTTCAAACAAGGTCACGTGATGGCCACGCTTTGCTGCCGTGCGTGCAGCTTCCATTCCAGCAATACCACCACCGACAACAACAACCTCTTTTGTCTGCAACGAAGGCTTTAACCCATGCCTACTCTCTCTCATTGCCGCTGGATTCACAGCACAACCAGGCTGCAAACCTTGCTGTAGTCTAGTAATGCAGGCTTGATTACAGGCCAGACATGGACGAATTTTATCCGATTGTCCCGTTATCACTTTATTCGGATAATTCGGATCAGCCAGGGCCGCTCGTCCCATAACAATAGCATCTACTTTACCATCTCGAATTGCGGCTTCGGCAAGATCCGGATCATTCATACGTCCACCGCCTAAGATAGGAATGTGCACAGCAGCTTTCGCTTTTTCTGCCAAAGCTATTGTATATCCTTTTGGCATATACATGGGTGGACAAGCATAATAAAAAGAATCATAAACGCCTGCATCCACACTTAGCGAATCATACCCATAACCTTCTAATAGCTTGGCGATATGTATTCCTTCTTCTAAAGTTCTTCCAACTTCTTCTTCCCCTGTCAGAGAGGCTTTACCAAACCCTTTAATAAAGGTTTTTAGTCCCAGGCGCATACTAACAGGATATTCTTTTCCACAAACCTGTTTTATGCCTTCAAGAATTTCTTTTGCCGCCCGCAGACGATTTTCCAGACTGCCGCCATATTCATCGTTTCGATGGTTCATGAAACTCATGGCAAATTGATCAAGCAAATAACCCCAGTGAATGGCATGTACTTCCACGCCGGAAAACCCTGATTCTTTAGCCAGCTTCGCTGTCTTTACTACAGCATTAATTTTTTTCTTGATCTGTTCATTTGTTAAAACGGGAGAAAGCATGCCGGCATGACCAAAAACAGGAACTGCCGAGGGGGCTGGTAATTCAGGATAATTTCGCCCTAAGCCCATCGTAATTTGGGCAAATATCTTAGCTCCGTAAGCGCCTGCCCGCTCATTTAATTCTGTTGCAGAAAATTTAAATGCATCGGGTGTCTGCAAAGGACTTGGTCCAATTCCAGAATAAGGATCCACCTCATAATCTGACACAATTGCTCCCGTAAAAATCAAACCAAATCCACCTTTAGCACGTTCCACTAAATATTGGATCGCATTTTCACTAAAACCTCCCTGTGCACTATAATGCTGATTTCCACCTATTGGCGCCATGCAAAATCTGTTTTTCAGCGTCAAACTACCAATTTTAAAAGGTTTACATAAACATTCATAAGAGTTTCCCATATTTTCCTCCTCAAGTATTGTTTGACATACCTATCTTACATAAATACAATTATAGTATAAATTATATTTTAAACAAGTAGACACACTTAATTCCATCTAAAAATATCTAATCAACATCATTTATAAAATAAAAAGAAGTCTGTTGCTCGACTAACTTTTGTCTAATGCAACAGACTTCTTTTTATGTGATTCATATTTCCATTCATTGCCTAGCTATATTCAACATGGCCTATACATAATAAATTTCAACGTAAATTAAACAATACTGCTGCACGACAAAATAAAATCTGTCATTATTTTTCTTTATCTGCATTTACAAGCACATACGTTGGATACTTATAATAAAATCCCAGTCGCGCTAGAAGTGCTGTTATTCCGCGAATCGAATATGCATAACCATATTCTCGCTTAATATATTTGGCAAGCAATCCCGCTGTCCAATTAAAATCATCAGAAATTTCAACATCAAAAGGATGTTGCTTTAGCATCACCGCTTTCACTGTATTTCTTGCTTCGAGTGTAAGTCGTACGGGTCTTCCTGATATTTTTTTATCCGGTATAGCAGAAAGTCCTGCAATCTGATACTTTTTATGTAGATTACATATCGTATTTACTGTTATCCCTGTCTGATTTGCTATATCTCGAATGGTTAAACCAGAGAAATATAGATAGAGCGCTTTATATCTTTTAAAAACTCTTACTATCTTTTCATTCTCCATAGCATCTTTTATTTCAGCTAATGCTTCTACGGATATTTTTCTTCTCACTTCTGACGACATCCTTTTCAAAATCTTTATGGATACTAGATAGGTATTAACAAATTTTTATGACAATCGCCAGGACTAGAATATAGGGTTGATTGACTTTTCTGATGAAGCAAACGATACCCTATATCACCATCCTGACAGACTGATAGGCTAGATGCAATATTGTACAAAAATTTTAATATGCTTTATACATTTTATTTTTTAATTTTGTAACAAATCGCATACATTGTTGGTAAAACAAGCAAGGTAAGAATGGTAGCTATTAAGAGCCCACTGGCTATAGCTACTGCCATTGGTCCCCAAAAAGTACTTTTCATGAGTGGAATCATTCCTAAAATAGCTGCGGCTGCGGTTAGCATGATTGGGCGAAAACGCAATACAGCTGAATCGATCACGGCATCCCAAGGATCTTCGCCTTCGGCAAGATGCTTTTTTATCTGGTCAATTAATATTACAGAATTTCTTATGATCATACCGCTAAGTGCTAAAATCCCTAATTGCGCGACAAATCCCATGGATTTGTCGGTTATCAACATTCCAAATCCTACTCCGATCAAGCCTAATGGTGCCGTGCACAACGTAAGAATCACTAACTTTATATCTCGAAGCTGGAACATTAACAAAGTAATAATCACCAATATCATGATCGGTACAGGTACTGATAAAAATTGAATTGCTTTCTGACTATCCGATAATGCCCCATCCACTTCAATACTGTATCCTAATGGCAATGAATTTCTCAGTTCATTGGTTTCATCATATATTTTTTGTGTGGCATCATTGGCAGTTCCACTTTTTATATCAGCTTGTACCGTTATCGTCGGCTTAAGGTTTCTCCGCCAAATCAGTCCATCTTCTGCTTCAAACGTTATTTTTGCAACTTGCTCCAAAGGAACGTACCCTGCACTTCCTAAGTAAATTGGAATATCTTTTATTTTAGATAGATCTTGTCGATCGTCATTTTTTAATCGTAAATCAATATTGACGGTACGATCTCCCGCATAATATTGAGCTACCGTCATACCGGACAATTCCATATAAAGCATGTTCGATACAGATTGTCCTGTTATTCCCATAGTTCGCAACTTATCTTGATCCAATATTAAATGCAATACTTTGCTTTTTTCATTCCAGTCTAAAGTAACATTTTCATTGTTTGGATCTTGGGAAACAATATTTGAGACTTTTCCAGCAAGCTCACGAACTTTATTTTTATCATATCCAGAAACCCGCAGCATAATTGGATAATCGGCTGGAGGTCCTGTTTGTATGAATTTTAAAGTCGTTCTAACGCTCGGAAACTTTTCCGCTAATTCTTGTTTTATTTTCTTTGTTAAGTCTTCACGAGATTCAACATCTTTCGCTACAATAACAAATTGTGCATAATTATCCGTTGGCAGTTTGGGACTTGTTGTTAATACAAATCTTGGTGCACCTTCGCCTACATAGTATGAATAATTATCAATTTCATTTTTTGTCTCATTTAGAAATTCTGAAAACTGTGCTGAAACATCTTCTGATGCTTTTAACGATGCACCTTCTGGTAACTCCAAAGCAACTAAAATTTCGGGTCGCAATGACGGTGGAAAAAATTCTTGCCGCACAAATTTCAAGGAGAATATTGCTCCAATGAAGCTAAAAATCGTTAATCCAATAACCAATTTACGATGATTCAGACACCATATCAGCATTTTTTTGAAGTAACCGTAAAATACCTTCTCCAAGGAAATTGATTTTTTTTCGTCTTTTTCTTTAACATTTGGAATCCGAATAAGATAATACCCAAATAGTGGTGCAACCATTACCGATATGATCCAAGATAATAATAGTGCAATGGCTATTACCGGAAATAGACTTTTACAAAATTCAGAAGCCATTCCTTTTGAAAAAGCTACCGGAATAAAACCCGCACACGTAATAAGAGTTCCTGTAAGCATCGGTTTCGCGGTTGCGCGAAATGCATAGCAAGCCGCATCAAAACGACTATATCCTTCTTCTAATTTGACACTCATCATTTCGACAGCAATAATCGCATCATCGACAAGTAACCCCAGGGCTATAATTAGTGAGCCCAATGAAATTTTTTGCAAATCAATCCCCAAAAGATACATACCACAAAAAACACCGGCCAATACTAGCGGAATACAGCCAGCTACTACCAAGCCGCTTCTTACACCCAAACTTAAGAAACTAACTACCAATACGATTATAATTGATTCCCTAAGTGTACTTACAAATTCACTGATAGAATCTTTCACAACCGCTGGCTGGTCAGAAACTTTATTAATTTCTATGCCTAATGGGACATCGTCTTTAATTTTTCCGATTAAATCATTTAACCGATCACCTAATGTTAAAATATTGCCACCGGGTTCCATAGAAACGGCTACACCAACGGCTGGCTTGCCATTGAAAAACATTTTAGGATCGGCTGGTTCTGAATATCGCCTTTCAACTTTAGCAATATCCCCCAAGCGTAAAACTTTTCCCCCTGCATTAATTGGCAAATCCTTTATTGCATCAATATCCTTAAATTTTCCGGTTATGCGCAAATAGATATTATCTGATTTCGTTTCTACCATGCCAGTTGGAGTCATTTCATTTTGCGTTTTTATTGCATTGGCAATGATTTCTGGACTAATACCCAATTCGGCAAGTTTGTGATTTTCGACTTCAATATAGACTTTTTCTGTTTGCTCTCCCAAAAGACTTATTTTTTGAACGTTAGGAAGAGACAGTAATAGTCTCCGGATTTTTTCGGCATTTTTTCTTAAATCTTCATAAGAATAGCCTTCACCTGTAACTGCATAAATTGAACCATATACATCATCGAAACGATCATTATAATAAGGACCATAAACACCTTCTGGAAGATTTCCTTTTTCATCTTCACAAAGATTTCTTACTTCTTGCCAGCGCTGCCTTATTTTCTCATTATCCACATCTTGACGAAGATTTACATAGATAACTGTTGAACCCGCACTGGAATAGCTTTTCACATAATCCAGTCCCACTGTATCTTGTATTTTTTTCTCCAATTTATCCGTAACTTGTTCTTCCATTTGTTGCGCACTTGCTCCAGGCCAACTAGCAGAAACTATCATTTGACGTATCGTAAATGGCGGATCTTCCATTCGCCCCAGCTGTACATAAGACACAATCCCGGCAATAAACGTAATAATAATAAAATACCATACTAAATCTTTATTTTTTAATGCGATTTCCGTTAAATTTTTCATGATAGGTTATCATCCTCAAAAATTTTTACTTTTTCTCCATCGTGCAATTTATTTACACCAGCCGTTACGATTACATCGCCAATAGAAATGCCTTTTATTTTCACTTGATTCTCGCCAAGATTTTCAGCTTCTACCGTCCTTAAACTCACGGTGTTATCATCATTAACAACCCAAACGGATAATTTATCACCAGTCTGATAAATTGCTGTCATGGGCACTGTAGCACCAATTTCATTTGTTGTTGCACCTTCATCGCTAGTATTGACACTAGCCGTCATTCCCAATTGTAATTGATCGGGGATTTGCGGAATTGATATTCTTATTTTATAGGTACGCGCTGTTGCATCCGCCATCGGTGAAATTTCTCTTACACTACCATTCACTTGAGTCTTATCTAATGCCCAAAAAGATACATTTACGGGTGTACCAAGCCGCATATACTTCAACCGATTTTCTGGTACATTAATTTCAACCTCCAGATCACCAGTTTCCACTAACTTTAGAACTGTTTGTCCCGCTGACACAACTTGCCCAGCTTCTACGTTGATAGCAGAAACCACACTATCATTATCTGCTCTCAGTTCCGTATAGGATAAAGAATTTTTACCTTGTTCACCTGCTGCCACAGCTTCTTGATAAGCAGCAACTGCCGCATCATAGTTCGCTTGATACTGATCTATTGTCGAAGCAGAAACAGCCGCTTGTTCATAAAGTGCTTGATAGCGCTGCAAATTAGCCTGTGCTAAAACCAGCTGGGCATGAGCACTATTTACTTTGGCAGTATTCTGATTCACTTGCTGCACAATATCTTTAGGATCAATGATCATGAGCAAATCGCCTGCATGTACTTTGTCTCCCACTTGAACTTTTCGAGCTAAAACTTTTCCTGTCACTTGAAAAGACATTTCTTTTTCATATCTTCCTCTTACATTTCCTGGATACGTTGACATATTGATGCTACTATCACCTGATATCTTCTGTATTTGTACCAATGGTTCAGTTTGCGTAATTTCCTCTTTTTTTCCACAACCTGCAACAAGCATAAATAAACTTAAAACAAGGATTGTTATAATATATTTTTTCATATAAAAGCCTCCAGCTCAAAAAGATTCCAGAATTTAATAAAATTACTTGAGCATGCTCAAATTCTTAATCAGATTATACTATCTCGATTAAATAGTTGTCAACCTTTATCAATAAAAAATGTACCCTATGGGATAGATAAATTTTGCTTGTCTATCCCATAGGGTACATTTTTTATTCTAATAACTTGCTTATTCTAAAAATCATTTATCGGGAAACAATGCTATTTCATTATCATTCATTCCCGACAAAATAAATAAACTTCTTTCTATAAAACTCTCTCTTGCTTTTTTTTCAACACTAAAGGAAGACAATATCATATCTAAAAGTACCGATACTTTTTTTTCAAAATTAATATGTTTATTATAATGACCTTCCGCAATAAATCCATACATGCAGCCAAGTATAGCTAACGAACGAATATAATGTTCTTCCTTCGTCAGTTGCGGTGAATATTCTTGAAAAGATTTTTCACTCTGCTCAATCAAAATAGGTAACAATCGCTCCATAATTAACCAAGACCGATACGCTTCTGTGTAAAGATCAGCGATTCGGGGGTCTTTATCAACGATTTTTAAAGTCAAGGCAATTCGCAAAGAAAAATGCATGACAAGATTTTCCTCTTCACTTAAAAGTTGCTCGGCTCGTTTGGTAATTTCATCAAATGCATCAACCAAAATATATTTTAAAATATCATCTTTATTTTTAAAATAATGATAGAGTGTGCCATTTCTTATATTAGCTTCACTAATGATCTGGCGAGTTGTCGTTGCTTTAAAACCATTTTTCACAAAAAGAGAAACCGCTATTTTTATTATTTTTTCCATAACATCTTTCAATTTAAACACCTCTATAACTTCTGTATTTATGATCTACTCCACCGCTGCAAGTTAATTTTCCGCTAAATAATCAACTATATATGGCTATTATATAGTTTTTTCTTTGTATCTTTGTATTTTATCACATTTTGACAAATATATATATTCATTGTCATTCGCCTACTCTATAAATGGACGGCAAAAAATGCATGGTGTGAATCAAGTGATTCACACCATGCATTTTATATTAGGACATTATAGATGTTTTACAACACCCATGCGTTTTTGTAAGATTTTCAACGGTATCATAAATAAGATGTTAAAACATAAGATTGTTATGATCAGTAACGCACCTATGCCATCCGCAATCGTAACCCGATCCGGTACAAGCCCGGTTGACATCAAATACCACATATGCACGGCCAAAGTTTCACCAGCGGCAAAAAAATTCGTATCAGCCTGGTAGCGTGAAACTGTTGTGCCTGCCGTGAAGATCAAAATAGCCGTTTCTCCCAAGGCTCTGCCAGCCGTTAAAGTAATGCCTGTTATGATTCCTGGCAATGCACTTGGTAAAATAACTTTCCAGATTGTCTGGAGTTTCGTTGCTCCAAGAGCAAGACTGGCCTCACCGTAAGCTTTCGGTACCGTGCGGATTGATTCTTCCGTTACCCGCACAAGTACCGGCAAATTTAAAAGAACCAAAGTCAACGCCCCGCTAATAATACTGAAGCCAAATCCTAGAAAATTAACAAAAATAATCATCCCGAAAAGCCCCAGCACAATTGACGGTACGGTAGCCAAACTTTCCGTGCTAAGTCGAACAATTTTCGTCAAGCGTGTTTCTCTGGCATATTCAGCTAAATAGATACCCGCACCAATTGCTAGTGGAATTGAAATTGCCAAAGACAAAAAGAGTAAATAAAAAGAGTTGAACAGTTGCGGTCCGACACCGCCACCGGCCTGAATATCACTTGGTTTGCCAAACATAAAGTCAAACGACAGCACTGGTAACCCTCTATAGAGAATATACCCCAGGAAAAAGATTAAGATTCCTAAAATCATAAACCCGACAAGCCACATAACAGCTGTAGCTACTGAGTTCGTCAATTTTGCATTCATTTATGCATACCTCCTTGAGCCCAGTCGCCGAATCAGCAAAATCATGCCAAGAGATATGACAAGCAGCACTAAAGCCATGAGAAATAATGAATTGCCCCAAACGGACCCAAATGGTGTGTTCCCCATCTCAACGACAATATTGCTGGTAAGAGTTGATGTTGGTGAAAAAAGTGTCGCGGCAACCATAGGGGTATTACCAATCAACATCTGTACCGCCATGGTCTCGCCAATTGCCCTGGCCATAGCTAAGATAATTGCCGTGAGGATTCCCGGCAAGGCTGCTGGAACCAGCACATGAAACATAGTCTGCCATCGCGTTGCGCCGAGTGCCAATGAAGCTTCTTCCATCATCGACGGCACAGAGCAAATTGCATCTTCACTAATACTGATAATGGTCGGTAAAATCATGACGGCCAGTACAATAGCAGCCGCCAGCACACCAAACCCTGATTTTACATGAAAGACTTCTCGTAAAAACGGCACCAACAAGGTAAGCCCAATATAACCGTACACAATCGATGGTATCGCTACATATAATTCAGTAGCTGGACGCATGATTTCCCTAAGCCAGTTTGGTGCTATCTTCGCCATAAATAAAGCCCCTAAGAGTCCTAATGGAGCGCCGATCAGAACCGCCAGTATGGTAACAAGAAGTGACCCTACAATAAAACTAAGTGCGCCAAACTGATGTCCCATGGGATTCCATTTACTTGTGAAGAAAAACTCGAATGGACTCACTTGGCTAAACGTCATCAAACCTTGTTTGCCGACAAAGAATATGATGGAGAAAATTATCAGTGCCATCAAACACGCACTGGCAATAAATAGATATTTAACATACCGATCATAACTGAGTCTTCGCTTGTGATTCTGATCTTTGCTGTACATTATAACATCCCTTCTAGCTGTTTGTTACTTTTTCAATTTATTAATTGCAATAAAGCCCAGCTTCTCTACTTGTGCATTTTGGAATTCATCGCTCATTACATAGTCAATAAATGCTTTGACTGCGCCTGTAGCTTCACCCTTTGTATACATATGTCCATACCCATAAATTGGATATTTTCCATCAATTATTGCCTGTACTGAATATTTAACGCCATTGTAGTTCAACACTTTAACTGTGTCATCTGCATATGGTGCATCTACATAACCAATAGCTCCTGGTGTGGTTGCAATCGCTGTTCTTAAAGCACCATTTGAATCTTGAATAACTGCTTTATCGGTAAATTCAGCACCTTTTAGCACAACTTCCGCAATGGTTGCACGAGATCCTGAAGATTTCGCCCGATGAATCAAAGTAATTTCTTGATCGGCACCGCCAACTTCTTTCCAGTTTGTAATTTTCCCTGTCATAATATCAATAACTTGCTGCGAAGATAAGTTATCCACTTTTACATCTTTATTCGTTATAAATACAAAAGGTTCAACAACAACTTTATGATCGACAAGACCTTTATCTTTATAGTCTGCAGGAAGATCAACATCCGAGTTACCAATTTGTACAGCACCTTCTGCCACTTGGTTCATACCTGTGAAGGAACCACCGCCAGCGATATTTACAGTTACTTTCTCATGTTTCTTTTGAAATTCTTCCTGTGCTGGTTTCAAAAGTGGTAAAAGTGCGGTCGAGCCTGATGCACTAATTTGTCCAGTAAGGACTGCATTATCCTTATCAGCACCAGATGTGCTCGCTGCTTTATCTCCACCGCCGCATCCAGCCGTCATAACAGCTCCAATCAGTAAAGCTGCTGCCATTGTAAGTAATTTGCTCTTTTTAAATGAAATCATTATTCCATTCCCTCCTGAATATCTTTTATATCTTTCCCTTCCTATATTCTAGCGTAGAGACTCCGTTTTGATGTTAAGGGTTTGTTAAGAAATTGTTAAAACCGCTATACAAAAAAAACGCTTATGTTACAATAAAATTGATATTAGGAATACCCACACAGAAAGAAGGTCCTTTATGCTAAAATCAAAAATCAGCCGCCGTTTGATTTTTTCATTTCTGCTCATTACAATTACATCCTTATCATTACTTGGAATGTACCTCTTGCAATTTTTTTATAATGAAAATCTCAAAACAAAAACTGAAAATCTCATCATAAATGCTCGAACGATTGAAGTTTCGCTTGAAGATGCACTTTATAACCCGGCAAAGCAAGATTATGTAAACAATGAAATTCATAAGATCAGCGATGCCACAAATCTTCGCATTACCATTATCAATGTAAATGGCCAGGTGATCGCCGATTCGTGGGAACAGACGGAAGAATTAGATAATCATCTCTTACGCCAAGAAGTACAAGATGCCCTCCATAAAAAATATGGTACGTCAATCCGTTATAGCGACACCATCAAAGAAAACATGCTCTATGCGGCAATGCCAGTTTATCAAAACGATGAACTAGTCGGTATTGTAAGAACCGCTTCTACTTTATATCCGATTGAAAACTCATATAAACATATTCGGAATACCATTTTTACAGCACTTTGTATTACAATCATTCTGGCCGTCCTATCTGGTTTTATTCTTGCTTATCGACAAATAAAACCCATTCGGCAAATGATTGAAGATGCCCAAAAAATTGCCGATGGTGATTTAGACAGGCGTATCTATATCTATACCAACGATGAATTAGAAGTTCTTGCCCAAACCATCAATAAACTCACTACCAATTTGGAAGAAAAAATTAGCGAAGCCGATGCTGAGACGCGTAAATTATCTTTGATTTTAGAAAATATGGATAACGGTGTCATGCTGCTTGACACCCAAGGTAATATTACAACAGCCAACCAGCGTGCACGTGATCTCTTTCGACTCACCCCGGATTTAATGAAAAAACAAAGTATTAACGCCATCGGCAGCACCCTTCTCAGTGAAACAGCAAAAGAAGTCCTCAAAACGATGTCGACAAAATCCATCGCCTTTAAAATCAACATCAATCATACAAAAAAGACATTTGATGTATTTTTCGCCCCGATTATAAACAGCGACAATACTGTAATCAGCATTCTCAGTGTATTTCATGATATTTCTGTTTTGCAGGAAATGTCAACCCGTCAGACTGAATTTGTAGCAAATGCATCCCATGAGCTTGCTACACCTCTGACATCCATTTGCGGCTTTTCCGAAACACTTTTAAGCGGTGCTTTAAAAGACCCTGTACTTTGTGAAAAATTCATTACCATCATCCATACCGAATCTGAACGAATGGATCGTTTGATAAAAGATTTATTGCAGCTTGCCAAACTAGATAGTAAAGAATACCGTCAGCAAATCAAAATTGAAAGTGTCGATCTGAAAGAAGTATGCCTGGCTGTTAAGCTAAAGCTGCAAGCTCAAATTGATAGAAAAGCACAAAATCTTCAACTAAATCTTCCCATAGAGCCAGTTATCGTTCAGGCAAATACCGACTGGATCATGCAATTATTGATGAACCTGACTGAAAATGCGATTAAGTATACACCAGAACAAGGACAAATAACCCTCACTTGCACACTCGATCAGAATAAAGTTTTTGTAAAGGTTAAAGACAATGGGCTGGGGATTGCCCCCGAAGACCTGCCTTTCATTTTTGAACGCTTTTATCGGGCTGATAAATCTCGCATCCGACTTGATTCAAGCGGGGGGTCTGGTATAGGTCTCTCACTGGTACGATTTATCGTTGAATTATTCGGCGGTCACATCTTTGTCGAAAGCCAGCTCAAAGTTGGCACCAGTTTTACGTTTTATCTACCGAAATAAAAAAAATAAAAGCCAATCCTAATTCGCAGCCAGCGAGTTAGGATTGGCTTTTCTGCTTATTTTTCAGGTTTTCGAATACGTTCCGCTGTTTCTAAATAAATGACCCATTCAGCAATATTCGTTGCATGGTCACCGATACGTTCAATATAACGAGCCACAAAAATCAATTGAGTTGCTTGTTTTACTTTTACAGCATCATCGCCAACAAATTGCGACAATTCATGAAAGGTTCGAGCAAACAATAAATCGATTTCATCATCCATCTGGCAAACTTCTTCCGCCAATTTAAGATCGGCTGTCTGGTAAGCCCGAATGGCCAGCTCAGTCATCCGTCTGGCACTTTCTGCCATTTTGGGAATATCAATCAATTTTTTAACAAAAGGTACTCCCTCTAATTCCAAAACTGTCTTTGCTATATCATAGGCATGATCACCGATCCGCTCCAAGTCTGTAGAAATTTTGAAACCTGTAGCAATGACCCGCAGATCCCTGGCGATCGGCTGTTGTTTTGCAATGAGCAGCATGCAGCGATCTTCGATACCAATCGTCATCTCATCAATGATATCGTCTTCCTTCATGACTTTTTCCGCCAGCTCTTTATCCATACCAAGCAAGGCCTGCATCGCTAATCCTAAAGCAACATCGACAGCCTGCCCCATCTCCGTTACCTTTTGCTGCAAGAGATCCAATTCTTCAATATAACCTTGCCGTGTAACTCTAACCATCATTTCTACCCCCTTAGTCTTTTCAGAAATCAACCAAAACGACCCGTAATATAATCTTCTGTTTTTTTATTCGCTGGTTTTGTGAAAATCACATTTGTCAGATCATGTTCAATCAATTCACCATTTAAGAAAAAACCCGTATAATCGGAAACACGGGCCGCCTGCTGCATATTATGCGTAACCATGACTATTGTATATTTTGCTTTTAATTCAGCCACTAATTCTTCAATTTTCATAGTCGAAATCGGATCAAGTGCTGAACATGGTTCATCCATCAGAAGTACTTCTGGTTCAACAGCAAGGACTCTGGCAATACAAAGTCTCTGTTGCTGCCCCCCGGACATCCCCATAGCCGATGCCGAAAGGCGATTTTTCACTTCTTCCCAAAGAGCAGCTCCTTTAAGACTGCGTTCGACAATTTCATCAATCAACACTTTGTTGGTTATCCCATGAATTCGGGGACCATACGCAATATTATCATAAATTGACATAGGAAATGGATTGGGGCGCTGGAAAACCATACCAACGCGTTTTCTAAGATACACGACATCTGTATCTGGTTGATATATGTTAACACCGTCGAGTGAAACTTCTCCTTCAATCCGCACGTGTTCAATTAAATCATTCATCCGATTCAGTGTTTTCAAAAATGTTGATTTACCGCAGCCAGATGGACCAATCAGTGCCACAACTGAATGTGGGTTCACGACAAGCGATACATTTTTTAGTGCCTGTGATTCACCGTAATATAAGTTCAGCTTCTTCACCTGCATTTTATAATCCATAATCATTTCCTCCAGTCAAAAAACTCGCTATAGGAAATATACCATACCACTAAATACAGGTTGTTAAGCAAATGTTAAGTTTTTGTAAACAAAAACAAGGTATAGACAAATTTAAACTGTCTATACCTTGTTTGACTGATGTTTATTTATCTTTCATGGCAAAACGATAGCCCACACCGCGCACGGTTTCAATCGCATCACTTATTTTGGGAACTTCGGCAAGTTTGGCCCGAAGATGACGAATATGAACATCTACCGTACGTGTATCACCATAATATTCATAGCCCCAAATTTTCTCTAACAGTTCATCCCGTGAATATGCTTTCCCAATATTTGTTAAAAACAACTTTAATAATTCGTATTCTTTCGGTGTCAGAGCCAAAAGTTCTTGATTCAAAAATACTTCGTAACTCGAAAAATTGATTCTGAGTGGTCCGACAATCAGCTCACTATTCGGTAAATCATCTCGATTGCTGCGGCGCAGTACGGCTTTAACCCGCGCAATCAATTCCCGCATGCCAAATGGTTTGGTCATGTAATCATCAGCGCCAAGTTCCAGTCCTAAGACCTTGTCGATTTCATCCGACTTAGCAGTAAGCATAATCACGGGGATTCGTGCCGTCTTATTTTGACTTTTTAGCTTGCGGCAGACTTCAAATCCATCCAACCCCGGAATCATTAGATCCAATAAAATTAAATCCACTTTTTCTTCTGCAGCCAGCAATGCACTAACCCCATCAGCGGCTGTCAAGACTAAATAACCGGCATTCTTCAAATTATATAAGAGCAGTTCACGAATGGATATATCATCATCCACAACTAAAATTGTCTGCTGCATTTTCTTCACTCCATTCAACTGCTTTGCTTACGAAACGAATCAAATTCTTCCATAGCCATTGGTTTTGCATATAAGAAACCTTGTGCAATATCACAAGAAATCCCCCGCAAAAATTCAGCTTGCTCCTGGGTTTCTACCCCTTCACAAACAATTTCCATTCCCAGTTTTCGGGCCATTTCTACAACCTGAGCAATAATAATTTGGCTTCGTTCTGAATTAGCTGTCTCATCCAGAAACACCTTGTCAATTTTCAGCGTATCTACCGGTAATTCTTTTAGCAAATTCAAAGATGAATACCCTGAACCAAAATCATCCATTGAAATAGATACTCCAAGCCCATGCATCTCTTTCATCATTTGAATCAAACGGGAAGTATTATCAAAAAACATACTTTCCGTTAATTCCATTTCAATAAATTTAGCTGGAATATTATATTTTTTCAGTACGCCTGCCAGTCGTTCCATATAAAAAGGCTGATTAATATGAACACGCGACTGATTGACCGAAATGGGTATCGGCAAAAGTCCATTATCAAGCCATTCTCTGATTTTCTTACAAACCTCTTCCAAAATATAAAAATCGATTTCAATAATAAAACCATTTTTCTCTAGAATCGGCACAAATTCATCAGGCCTCATAAAGCCTTTCACGGGTGAAATCCATCGTACTAAAGCTTCTGCACCAACAATTTCCAGTGTTTTTAAATTAAACTTAGGTTGTAAATAAGCCTTAAATTCACCATTTTTCAGAGCACCTTTCATCATTGCTTCCATTTCATTTTGATGTACAAATGTCTGCATCAGTGCATCATCATAACAATGCAGAGATTCCACTGCATTATCCCGTCCCGCTTTTTGGGCTAAATTTGCCTTATCAATCATCGACATGATGGCTGATTTCAGGGGACGTTTTTCTGCCTCATACAGGTTGATCAGTGGTTCATCAATATTAGCTTGACAATCCGTTTTCTGTGGTGGTATCAGATAAGCTCCTGCGGTAATATGAAGTGAAATATTCATATGTATTGACTCATATAAATGGTCCTGCATATAAGATTTAACCATCGCATGATATCGAGTGAATTTTTTATCGTCCAGCTCATATAAAAGGATAAATTTATCACCTGAAACACGAGCACAGGCTTCTCGGTCGTTCATCTTACGTTTAATCACATGAGCCAATGAAATCAATATTTTATCGCCAGCAGGATATCCGTAGGTCTCATTAATATATTTGAAATTTTGAATATCCAACGAAACAAGCGCATACTGATCTACGGCATATTTTCCCAAGAGCTGCGCTGCTCGAACCCGAAATCGATTTACATTATCGATGCCTGTCAACGAATCAATATAGGCTAATTTTTCAATACCACGCTGTGCTTTATCTCGTATGTAAAGGATATATAATGCCATCCCCATAAGGCAAGTGACAATCAATCCACATAAAACCATCGTCTTCATTAAAGACTGTTGTCCTTTTGACATTACTGTATTTGTATCAACAAAGGTCAACAAAATCCAATTGTTTATTTCACCACCAACTTTATGATACCCTATGTAAGTTGGAACACCGTTGACCGGACTAAGCACAATACCCGATTTACCAGCTGCCAAATCAGCTTTGATCTTATCCACAAGTACCAAATTCTCATTTGCTGTTACTTCTTCACTCGTCATTCGGTTATATAAATTAAACGATTCATGATCACCGCTGCGACTTGGCGAATTTAAAATCACATTTCCTGCCGCATCCATTATGTAACAAGTTCCATCTTGCGCATAAAAATTATTTAGTAGTTCCGACTCAATGATTCGAACTGATTTTGTCATATTCACCGTACCGACAATCTTTCCATTTAAAACCAGTGGAACGCTGTAAATAATAAATCGCTCATGCGTCAAAGGATCTTGAAACGGTTTGGAAATTGAATATTCCCCAGACATCGCTTCGTTAAAATAAGCTTCCTCCTTAATGTTTTGCCTTATACCATCTGCTGCAATGGTCGTTCCATCGGCTTTGCTGACAGTTAGTTCTTTATAATCATGTTGATTCGAATAAGTACTTAAATAATTTTGGAGTGCTTTTTGATCATTGAAATAATTATTTTTCCCGATCCGTGCCGCACCTTCAACAAGCCGCCTCTGATCGACTTCAATTCGATTTTGAATCATATCCGTCCGCTGCGTAAGCAAAGTGTCAATTTCCTGTGTAAAATTTTGCTGTATTGCTGATCGAACACTACTTACATAATAGATACAAGAAATAATACAGGCAAAAAGTAATACATAAATGATAGTTAAAGCTTGTCTGTTTGCACTGTGTCCTTTAAGCATGTAACCAACAACCCCAAACCAATTTCAATATCATAAAAGAATGCTCATAAAATTTTTACATTCTAATATAATCATTATTATAAGTTCATTTTTTTAATAAGTCCAGCCCTTTCAATGTCAATCTAAAACAAAGAAGACCTCCCGCTCCGTCAAAAATGTACTTTTTTATCAGCAATCGCCAAAAACAAGCGCAATCTCTTGATCAATTTGCAGTTTTGGCAATATTTTTAAATTTTTATACCGAAGTATTATTCAAAAAATTATCGAATTTTTTTGATTTTGTATGTTCCTGAATAAATTCAACAAAGCTCTGACCTGCCTGCGATAAACATTTATCCTGACTCCAGATAAGCGAAATATCAACCAGCATCGGTGGCATAATAGCTACACGAGAAAAAATAGTTTCATTACGTGTAACCAGATCCAATAGCAATGAAATTCCAACTTTATTCGCAATCAACTGCTTGATGGTTTTAAGCTGTGATGTACACAATAAAATATCCGGCGTAAAATCATTTTCAATACACCGTGCATAAATTGCTTTATATTGATAGGTATTGGGCTGCTGTAAAATAAATTTTTCTTTTTTCAGTTGGTCAAAGCTCACTGTTTTTTCATCTTTTAGCCGATGGTCATGATCAACACAAAGACTCATTTGATCCTGCATAATCGTAAGTTTGTGCTGTCCAGCGCGTTCTTCGCCTAAAATAATCCCCAAATCCAGTTCTCCATCATCAATCTTTGTCTGTATTTCAGTTGAATCTCCATACTCAATAACATCCAATTGGATATTCGGATAATCCTGCTTAAAACTTGTAAATAAATTAGGAAATACATAGGCTTCTATCATCGGTGGGACACCTAAATGCACCGTCCCATATTTATTTTTCTGAAAACGCATCATATCTTGTTTCGTTTCATCAATTGCCCAAAGTATCTTATCAACATGAAGTAAAAAAGCTCTTCCTTCCGGAGTCAGCACAACATGTTTTTGGCTTCGGTCAATCAATAGCACTTTCAGTTCTGCTTCTAAGGCTTTAATCGCTTTTGTGACAGACGGTTGTGATACATGCAAGACCTCTGCTGTTCGTGTAAAATTTTCTAATTTACTAATTGTGTGAAAATATTCCAATTGACGGAATTCCACTAAAATCAACCTTCTCCCGCATGTCATTTCTTATATTATTCTATCATAACTTGAATGCATCGTATATGCTTTTCAGCGAAAATCTTTAATTTTCTAGGAAATACAGGACTTTTTGCTCTATAATCACTTATAAATAAAAACCCGATATGCGTCTCAACCTAATATATAACGAATTTTCATTTTATTTCATGTTAAGATTTGGCAAAGAAACGGTTAAGCTTTCGCAAATTACCTTCCGCTCTGAAATAAATCATGCTAACATCAAAAAGAAAACAAGGAGCTGTGATAATGAAAGTTTCAAATTTATATGGAAAATTCCTATCTAAAATAAATTTAAAAAAAAGGCCAAATTTAAGTTATCAAAATTTGAACAAATCATCTTTGCTGACCAAAAGTGCTGTGTATACCATTTTAACCTGTTCAATCCCGATTTTACTAATCGGCCTGCTCTTTACACATGAAATTTCCAACAGTCTAACAGATGCAGCCATTGAGAAAAATAACAAGGTTGCCGAACGAGTTGCCAGTGATGTAGGTTCGTACATACTTAGCAAGCAAAATTTTCTGCTTGCTATAAGCAAGAAAAATGAACTACGCAGCATGGACCCGATTCTTACGAAACAATACCTCGCATCCGTTCAAGCTTTTTATGGAAGCTCTGAACCATTATTTGTTACAGATACGAACGGGCAGCAGATAGCACGCAGTGACACTGCCGCCCCGATCAATATAGCAGACCGACCTTATTTTCAATCAGCCATGCAAGGCACAACAGCATTTTCGGATCCACTACCAAGCAAGGTTACACAAAAATTGACAATAATCGGTACGACACAAATAAAAGGAGATGGCAATAAACCCGTTGGAATTATTGGTGCCACGCTGTCCCTTAATAACCTTCAAACACTCATTGAACAAATTCTATCGCAAAATCCTGGGTATTCAATCGTTTTGCTCGACAAAAACACCATCCCTTTATACAATCAAACAGACTCTGCTTCTGTAGACAATAGAACTTCTCTGCCCGAGCCGATCTATACCGAGGCCGTACAAAAGAAAACCGGCAAGGCTATAAGCAATGTGCGTGGACAAGATTTTCTTGTTTCCTACCGTCCGGTAGAACATACAGACTGGGTCGTTGTATCTTTATATTCTAAAGATGTTGCGCTGGCTGCTGTCAATACACTAATCGAAGAGAGTTTAGGAACTGCACTGCTTTTAACTTGTATTTTTGTTTGTATTGGTCTTTTTGTAACACGTAAAGCACTAGCACCATTAAAGGAGTTACATATTTGTACGGCAATTGCAGCGACTGGTGACTTAACCGTAACATTAGAAAATAAACGACAAGATGAACTGGGTTCCGTAGCGCGTGCTTTTAATATGATGTTGTCCAGTTTACGTGATATTGTCCATAAAGTAAAAGACTCCGCCAGCAAGATGGCTGAATCGGCAAGTCAGGTAGCCTTAAACACAGAACAATCCAGTGATTCAATTCAGCATGTCGCAATCGAACTCCAAAGTGCTGCCAAGCAGATCGAGTCACAAAGCAAGGAAACCGCCTCAGCCCAATCACTGCTGCACGAATTGATGCATTGCAGTGCAGAGGTCTGCGTTACTTCACAAACCGTGGCTGTCGCAACACATGATTGTACAACGATTGCCACACAGGGGCAAGATATCGTAAATCAAAATGTTGAGCAAATACAGCATATGAAAACAATCTTACAAACTACGGTGACCAATGTGACGGATTTAGGCGCAAAAGCGAAAGAAATCAATTCCATTACGGCGATGATTACCACCATTACCAAACAGACCAATCTTTTGGCACTCAATGCAGCAATTGAAGCAGCACGTGCGGGAGAAGCTGGAAAAGGATTCGCCGTAGTTGCGAGCGAAGTCAGAAAATTAGCCGAAGAATCAGCAAGTGCCATCAAAAATATAACAACCATCATCGCTCAGGTGGAAACACAGACAAACGATACAATCAATGGCGTCGAACAGAATTTTTCCTATATCGACAAAAGTACCCAAACTGCATTGCAGCTCGGAAATTCTTTCAAGGAAATCGTCGATGCAGTTTTAAATGCCGAAAAACAAGCCATGGTAATAACAGAGGAAGCAACCCAGCAAAATAGTTTATGTGAGCAAGCCTTGCACAGCGTTGAAAATATCCATATCTTATCACAGCAAAACAGTGAAACCATCAATAACATATCTGCTGCCAGTGAAGAACAAGCTGCATCTGCTGAAGAAGTAACGGCTGCAATCGGTCAATTTGCCGATATGGCACAATCCCTCGAAGAAATGGTTCATCATTTTAAATCCTAATTTTCAATATATATATAAAAGAGTCGGTTGAAAGTGTGTATACACTCAGCCGACTCTTTTTTGTTCTAAGAACGAATTAACGTGCGAGTAAAAAAATCTCCGCAGCGTTATGTAAAACAAGCATGTACCCTCATAATTTTTGCAGATTGATAAAGCATACTAAATTCTGTAATTTGTTATAAGATCACAATGCCTTTTCAATCATAGCTTCATAAACACTGGCCGCAGCTGCACCAATTTCCCGACCTGCCAACTTGCCTTTTTTAAATACAAGTACGGTTGGAATTGACATAATCTGATAATGTTCTGCCAAAGCTCGTTCTACGTCGACATCAACTTTAGCGACAACAGCTTTACCTTCATATTTTTTAGAGATTTCCTCAATGATTGGTGCCAGCATAAGGCAAGGCCCGCACCAAGTTGCCCAAAAATCAACAAGAACAACTTCATTTGCTTGTAATAATTGATCAAAGTCTTTTGTACTCGGATGTATAATCCCCATATCAAAAACCTCCTTATTTCTTCTGATCATCAATATATTTTGACGCTTGTTGTGCTGCAATTAAACCTTCACCAACAGCCTTAGCAATTTGCAACGGCTTACCATTGCAATCACCACAAGCGAAAATACCGGGTATATTCGTTTCCATGTCACGATTCACCGCAAGAAAGCCGTCTTGCAGATTTAGTCCTTTACATAAAGCTGTTGGTACGATTACATTACGCAAAATAAACACCACATCGGTTTCGATTGACGTTTCATTTACCTTAACCGCTTGCACAATGGTTTCACCCTCAATAGCAGTTATGGCACCAGAAATAAACTGAACCGCACCAGCTAAATCAGCTGGGCGCTGCTTCGCTGAGACAAAGGTTACATTCACGCCTATTTGCTGCAAATGGTTTGCTTCTAAGACAGCCTCGTCCGCCAAGCCATACACGATGGCTTTTTTGCCTCGATACATCATGCCGTCACAAGTAGCACAATAACTAACCCCTTGACCCAAAAATTGTTTTTCACCAGGCAAAGCCTTTTGTTTGGCTGCACCAATTGCCAATATCACGGTTTTAGCCTGCACAATCGTCCCATTGAAATTCAGCATAAAATAATTTGAAACTGGTAAAATCGTAATAATTTTCCCTGTTTCAAGCTTGGCCCCCAAAGATTTAGCATGTTGACGAAAAGATTCCATCATTGCAGCCCCATTGACAGCTTCCATTCCTAAATAATTATCAACCCGCGCAGCGCGTTCCAGATAATTATTTTTTGTTGAAAAGACTCGTGTCGATTTACCGCGGGCAATCACATTGATTGCTGCCGATAATCCAGCTGGTCCACCACCGATAATTGCAATATCCGTCATTGTTGACTCCATCGCCCAGCCTCCTTTCAACTTTCAGTTCATTTATAGTAAATTGTAAATATGAATATGATTCATCTTTTTTATTTTACTATATGAGCAGAAAATAGAAAAGTACTATTTTGCTACTCATATTTATTTTTCAATATTTATTTTGAATCTCCTCTAATTGCAATAAAAAAAGCGGAAAGAGTCGCCTCTTTTCCACCTTAGCTTTAGCCTGCTATTTATATTGCCAATGGCAAAGCCGTTTTTCAATCCAATCGATGAAAGCAAATAAAAATAAACCCATCAAACTAAGAACAACAATCCCCGAGTACATCTCCAGATAATTAACCCGGAGCCAGGCATCCATAATAAAATAACCCATACCGTATTGCGTCCCAAATGTTTCGGTAAAAAAGAGTACAGAAATTGCCGTTGCCATTGCTACCCGAATCGCTGTAATAAATTTTGGCATGGAAGCTGGCCAAAGTACTTCAAAAAAAACAGCGCTAAAAGGTGCACCTAAAGAATATAAGGGATAATATGTCTCTTTGGGAATACTGCGAATATTATCTCGAATTGCCACAATAACTTGAAAAACAATAATCAAAAAAATCATGAGTATCTTCGAGAACTCTCCAATACCAAAAAGCAGCATCAAAATTGGCATCAATGCAATTTTAGGAATTGGATACGTAAGGTAAAGCAGCGGTGATAAAAAACGATCCCACTTGGGGAAATACCCCATAATTACACCAAGTGGCAGACCAATTAAAACTGCCAAAAAAAGTCCTGCGGCAATACGCCATAAGCTATACAAACTATGGATTGCAATATATTTCATGAAAATCGCGACCAAATTCACCAATACCAGAAAAGGGGAAGGAACAATGGGCAGCATAATGATTTTAGACAGAATCCACCATAAAGCAAAAAATGTTATGATACCCAGCAAAAACCAAACTGGTTTATGTTTTTCCATTATTTTGACCAATCCTTTTTAATCAGATTTCGAATCGACAGTCCCAGTTCAAAAAATTCTGGTTTTTGACGAATGTTACGGCCGCCAAAGAGTGGATTTTCAATAATCCGACTGATCCGGCCTGGATTTGGCGATAAAATGACAATTTTTTGACCAAGATAGATTGCCTCTTCTACATAATGAGTCACTAAAATCGTTGATACTGCATATTTTTCCCAAATTGATAAAAAAACATCCTGCATTTCTTCACGAGTAATGGCATCCAATGCCGAAAAGGGCTCATCCATCAACAGCAGATCCGGTTTTAATAAAAAAGCTCTAGCTAAACTGACACGCTGCTGCTGCCCGCCGCTAATTTCGCCTGGATAACGCTTGCCGAGTTGTTCTATGCCCAGTTGCTGCCTGATCACTTGCAGCTTCGCATAGTCCACTGTTTTTTGATGCTGTTTAATCTTCATGCCCAAATAAATATTCTCATCAACCGTACGCCACGGCAGCAAACCATAATTTTGCGGAATAAAGCCTATGGCCTGCTTCTTGGGATTTATAGTTTGTCCATCTACTCTGACTTCACCTTCATAATCCGTAATAATCCCAGCCAATACCTTAAGCAAAGTTGACTTACCACACCCGGATGGTCCAATGACTGCACACGTTCCACCGTCAGGAATCGCAAGATTTATACACTCTAATGCAGTATATATTTCCGTTTGCGATTGATATTTAACCGTCAAATCTTGAATCTCAATCATATATTCATTGCACTAAGATATCCGTCACAATATCTTGATAGGTATAGGATTGTTTTATAAGGTCTTTATGATTGAGCCATTGTATGCAGTCTACAACATCTTTTTCAGCTGGAAGACCCGCTTCTCTATAGGTTGGAATCAGTAACGTCTCTTTTGCTGCCGACGGAAAACCACCTTTTTCAATTAGGAGGTCAATATAATTTTCGCGTGCTTGTGTATTAAGATAAACCACGGCTTTGTTGTAGGCCCGGTACATCGCTTGAATTTCCTTTTTTTCCCTTCGATTGCTTTATTCGTAAACAGGATTACCCCCGGATTGATTGCCAATTGGTCTGAACTGCTAAGGGGTTTGCAGCCATTTTGAATAGCAATACCGGCCATGGGCTCAGGCAAAGTTGCAGCGGCCAGTTTACCATTTTGCAGCATTTCAAGACGAGTTGGAATCTGTGGAATAACCACTTTATTTATATCACTGTCCGTCATATGATTGGCCGTTAAAATTTGATCGGTAACATACTCAATAATTGTATTTTTTGATACAGCTACATCTTTCCCTTGTAAAGCAGCAACACTGGCTGCTGTTTCATTGGCTCCGGCAATCAGTTTATAACTGCCATCGGTAGAAGAAGTGACTTTCACATCAAAGCCGCCGGCTTTAGCAAAGGCCACAGCCAGTAAATCAGAAATTGCTCCGTCCAAATTTCCACTTTGCAGAGCACTGTCACGATCCATTGCACTTTTAAATTGTTGTATATTGACCGTGACTCCCTCTTCCTTAAAATAACCTTTTTCTTGTGCAATAATAAATGGCATTGAGTCAACATCTGGCATTAAGCCAATCGTAATTTCCTGTAACGTCGCTTTTTTATCGATGCTGTCCGTTTTGCAGCCACTTGCGGCAAAAGCCAGCATTACAATAAGCATTCCTGCTATAATTTTTTTCACACAAATTACCTCCTTAAAAATAGCCAAACCATAAAATACCTATTTCAATGCATTATATATAGAATGAATTAAAGATTATTAATTAAAATCATCAAAAAGGAACTATAGGGCTAAACAACGTTGCGTAAAGCAAGCGGTGCCCTATAGTCCCTTTACCTTGTATAGAAATAGTATTACTTTTTTATTGCTGCAGCATAGGTTTATATTTATCAATCAACGAATCAACATAATTTTTACCATCTTCTACCACGGCAATCACTTTATCAATTACATCCGAATGTTCAGCATACGCTGCTTGTGCCGACTCTTTCAGCTGCTTTGCCTGATTCGTCATCGTTTTCGTATCTTCTAATGCACTGTCAACGTGTTCAATCATAGACTGTGCCTGATCCAGAGAAGTTTTAATATCATTGGCCTGCTCAACTGCCGTTTGAGCTGCCGCACTTGCTTTTTCCCGGGCGCTTGCCTGTTGTTTATCTTTTCCTGTAATAGTATTCCATAATTTAGTCACACCTGATGACCCATTTTTTTGATTTTCCAGGGCTTGTTCATTTTCAGCCAAAACTCGGGCTTTTTCCGCGGCATCTTTCTGTTTCTGTTCGATTTGGTTTCGCTCTTGTTCCAATTGTGCTTTTTGTCTCTCTAAATCCAATTGTTTTTGTTCTAAAGATTGTACATCCTGCTGTTTTTGCTGAAGAACTTGCTTTTGGTGAATCCGTTCATGTTCCGCAATTTCCCTTTGATCTCCATAATATCGTGCCACAACAAAGCCAATCAATAATGCTAAAACAAAACCGCCGCCCAAAATCCAAGCTATTTTTTTCCGTTTAGCTGAGGTGTTCGAAAAAATCAATGGCATAGATTTATCTTCGGGTGTCGTTGTCTTTTCGAGAGTTTCCACATCAACACGAGGCATAATCTGCGTTGCTTCAAGTGACTGCGGTTTCGTCTGATCCGTTTGCCGCGGTACAATTTGTGTATGTTCTAATAAAGAGGCATCTGGTTCCTGTTTTATTTGATCTTTCATTATATCTCCTTCTTTTTTATTCAAGTTCTGGCTCCTGCTTTAGCATGGCACCATGTTCTTTTTGCATGGTTTCACATAAGCGCTGCAACGACCAAAACATATTAAATGGTGTCACAATCGCTTTGAATTTAATGGGTTCGATTTTTGCTTCTTTGAAAGCAGTAAGCACTTGATCCAATCGTTTTCGGTCACTGTTGCTGAAAACGATAACCTCGTGCGGAAAAACAAATTCGCCTATTTCAGTTTTTATTGCTGCAAAACCTTTTCGCCCGACTAAGTGGCCAACTTTCTGTCCCAGCATTTCATCGCCGATATCTTTCGTTTGAATTTTCAACTGTTTACATATATCTTTAATTTGCTGTAACTTCGTTTGATCCAGAAAATGATAGAGTAAAATCACTTCTTCTTGTTTCTTCATTCGTATAAACACCTCACCTGCTATCATTATAAAACATTGATTTCATAAGCACAACAGTCTAATGAATCCGTTGCATCATAATTGATAAAAATCGTTGCTCGCTTACTTGTATTTGACAGGTAATTTTTCAGGTCCATTCGGAATTTTTCGTCTTAGCGTTGGTGCGCTCTGGAATTCAGTCATATAATCCCAGTATCGTTTTGGCATCTGTGTCATCCGGCATTTTTCATTATGCCGCCCCTTGATTTCAATCGTATCATAAAATAATTTCCATAACTGCCGAAACTGGATTTCCGTTTCGTCAAATTCTGGCATTTCTAAGGCATCAATGGGTACAATGCGAGATTGATAAGGTTGATACAGCAGACCCATCTGATGGGTCTTATCATAAATCAAAAACCGTTCTTCCGGATACCGTTCCATAAAATGCTGTTTCAAGAGCGGTAAAACAAAGTTTTTTGGTCCAATCTCACTAATAAGAACCTGATTTGCCACCGAAAAGCGAATAAACCCCTTCAATAGATGTGATTCTTTTTGCAGATGCTGTACCGCTTTATAAAGTGGATAAACAATCTCATCCGTAAGACGATTCATAATCTGCGGACCACATTTATAGGCTTGTCGTAAAAAAAGCAAAATATAAAGCTCTTTTTCAGGAAAGCAGGTTAAAAAAGCCTGGCAGACAAATTCATAGACCTCATAACTTATTTTTTTAGGAATCGAGCTTTGCACCCGTTTTGCTTTCATGGGATCTGTCAAAATGTCTTTGCCGGCAAGCAGCATACTTTGCCGATAGTCCGGTCCAATGATTGCCAGCGGAATTTCTTTTTTATCATAGGATTCAAAAACGCAGCAAAGCAAGCCTTCAAAACTACCATCATAGTTATAAATTACAGCGGCAGTGGCAGACATGCAATCAACTCCTTCGCACCAACTTCCAAGACTGAATTTGGTTCAAATAAAGAAAGCTGACGTCCTCCTATAAGATCCGTTCCATAAAGTTTTGCTTCGCGTGCTGACATCATCGCCCGAAGTACTACCTGACGTGACATATCCAATCCTGGCAGCTTACGCCCTCTGCAGCTAATAAAATATTGGGCTCGTTTCATCACGACCCCTAGCTTTTTAAGCCCATCAAAGCTTAATATACCACTGCGCCGTGCAGCAATGATCCTATGGGCGGAACGTACACCAATCCCTGGTACTCGCAATAAATCTTCAAATGGAGCTCGATTGACATCCATTGGGAAAAACTCCATATGATGCAATGCCCAATTGCATTTTGGATCAACATACGGATGAAAATTTTCGTTTTCCTCATCGAGCAGTTCTTTGGCGGCGAAGCCATAAAATCGAAGCAGCCAGTCTGCTTGATAGAGACGGTGTTCCCGCCATAGCGGCGGTTTGGTATCCAGTGATGGCAGAAATTGATCTTCCATCACTGGCATATATGCCGAAAAGAAAACTCGTTTTAAATTATAACTCCGATAAAGGCCTTCTGTAAGATTCAATATTTGTCGATCCGTTTCAGGGGATGCTCCGATAATCATTTGAGTGCTCTGACCTGCTGGCGCAAATTTCGGTGCATGGCGATATTTTACCAGATCATGACAATTTTCTTCAATTCGGCCTTTAATATAAGACATCGGTGTTAATATCGAATGCTTGGTTTTATCAGGTGCCAAAAGTTGCAAACTATGTTGTGATGGCATTTCTATATTCACACTCATCCTGTCCGCGAGCATCCCCAGGCGGGCAATCAATAGACTATCTGCACCGGGAATGGCTTTCGCATGAATATATCCATTAAATTTATATTCTTCCCGCAAAATCCGTAATGTTTCAATCATTTGTTCACAGGTATAGTCAGGACTCCGGACAACTCCTGAACTTAAAAATAAACCTTCAATATAATTACGTCTGTAAAACTGGATTGCCAAATCAGCCAATTCCTTTGGTGTAAAAGCTGCTTTTTCTGTTTCAGCCGAACGCCGATTGACACAATATTTACAATCATAGATACAGATATTCGTAAAAAGCACCTTCAAAAGCGATACACATCGTCCATCGCCAGCAAATGTATGGCAGATTCCACAAGCTGAAGCACTGCCGATACCGCCGCGTACTGATTTTTTATCTACGCCGCTGGACGTACAGGCAGCATCATATTTGGCCGCATCACTCAAAATTTTCAATTTAGCAAATATATCCACATTGCTCGCTCCTCATAGTACTTTATAAAATTAACTTAATCTATTATATATCAGAACACTAGTTCTAGTAAAGTGAAAAAATTTAAAACGGCTCTTGATTCACAATAAATCAAGAGCCGTTTTTTTGTATTACTTTTTATATTTTAAACTGCTGTACTTCCTGTTGCAGCTTTTCTGCCATAGATGCAAGATTTTGGCTGGCATTCGCAATATCTTGCATGGAAGCCGCCTGCTGCTGAGTCGCAGCTGACACAGTCTCTGATTGTTCAGCAGCATCTTTGCTTAAACCATCAATTTTTTGTACATTCCCTACAATCAGTTCACTATTATTGGCCATATGTTCAATCGCTGCCGAGATATCCTGTGCCTGGGCAGATACTTCCTGAACAAAGCCCACAATCTGGTGGAATGCTTCTCCGGTGGAGCCAACTACTTGTGTCCCAATCTTAACCTGTTGGCTGCCTTCGTTCATAGCCACAACTGCATTGTGTGTATCGTTTTGAATTTCCATAATCAAATCAGAAATTTGTTTCGCGGCCATCTGTGAACCTTCAGCAAGTTTACGGACTTCTTCGGCAACCACCGCAAAGCCTCGTCCTGTCTCACCCGCCCGAGCTGCTTCAATCGCAGCATTCAGTGCCAGAAGATTTGTCTGTCCGGCTATGCCCGAAATGGTATCCACAATTTGTCCGATTTCTTTTGATCTTTCGCCTAACACCGTAACTACTTGAACGGAATCATTCGTTGCCTTTTCAATTCGATTCATCTGCTCAATCGCCTTGGTAACGCTTTCGCCGCCACTTTGTGCCACCGCTGCTGCATTACCACTTTTAGTCGCCGTTTCATTCGCATTTTTAGAAACATCGCGAATAGCCAAAGACAAATCCTCCACAGCAGTGGTCGTACCTTTCACTGCTGCAAGCTGCGTTGTCATGCCTTGTGCGATCGTAGCAATGGATGCTGCAACCTGGTCCGAGGCCTCTGATGACTGTTCTGATGTTGCGGTAAGCTCTTGTGAAGAAGCCGCCAGCGTCTGTGACGATTCACCAACAGCCTTCATCAAGCTGCGGACTTTCGTTCGCATGTCACGTATAGCCTGTGCTAACATACCAAATTCATCCCGTGTTGTAATGCGAGCTGGTTTCTCGGTAAAATCACCTTCGGCCATCTCATTCATTGTTTCAACCATGGTCTGAAGTGGTCTTACCAGTTTCTTTGCCGCAAACCAAATAACCAGAGAAATCAATAAGATCACGACAATAGAAAGCCCCATCATAATTAGTAAAATTTTATGCGCTGCAGCAAAAATTTCATCTTCATAGGAAACAGCAGCAACGCTCCAGCCCGCTGTCGGAATTGCTTCGAAAAAGGCAATCTTTTTTTCGCCAGATTGCGTTGTATAGCGATAAATACCACTTTGCCCCTCCAGCATTTTTGTCCCCAGCTGCCTGATTTCAGGATCTTCATCCTCACTGATTTTTTTCTTCATGATATAGTCATCACTTGGATGAACAACAAAGGTGCCATCTTGCGCAATTAAGATGCCATATCCCCTGTCGCCGATTTTCAGGTTTTGTACTTTCTGAGCGATGGCTTCAACATAAATAGCTGCCAAAACCATACCAATATTTTTATTGTTGTTATCTTTAATTAATGAAATTGCATTTACAATCGTTTTCCCTGTAGCTTGTGAAACAACGGGCGGTGACATAAATGATTTTTTTTGCCCTTGCATCGTTTCTTTATACCAAGCTTTATCTCCAACTGACATCAATTTTGGTCCGGCAGCAGCCTGCCCCCATAAAACTCCTGAATTGTCAAAATACCCCCAACTTACACTGTCGTATGTATTTGGCAATTTTTCCTGCATTAGTTGAAAACGATGTTCATTATTTTTCGTTGCTGTAACCGGATCGGCAACAGCATTACGAGCCGCCGGATTTGATGCGGCAGTTTGCGTTTCAAATAGTCGTGCGTCGAGCCAGGCATCAATATTTTCCGCTACCTCTTTTGTTTCACGCTGCGATCCACCCAATAATTCCGTTTCAAGGACTGCATCTACATATTTGTATGAAACAAACGATAAAAGAAGGAATCCTAAAATAGTAACAGGTAAAATGAATAAAAGCACTTTTCCTTTAAAAGATATATCTTTAAACATAGATTTTCCATCCTTCCCTGAACAGCATAATCTAAAAAATAGTTTTGGTTCTTGGTGCAAAACTACATATAATGCATTAAAGCAGCCTATCCGTCTGCCATATAAAATATTTAATGCCACTTAATCTATGATTGTATTTTATTTGTTTATATCAACTTTTCCCTTAAAAATCATTTCATGTCCATTATAACCAATAAATTCTCCGCTGTGTTTCTGCAAGTAAACGATCTGGTTTGCATATAATGGTTTGATGAATTTCATTTCCAGCGAGTTAATATCACCAAAATAATCAGCCAAAGTCCGCAGTAAGAACAGCCCCTGCACAATCGGTTGATCCGTTAAATGAATCGGATTGGTATCATCGGCTTCTTTGGAAAAATCATAGATGGCTTCCTTAGTGAAACTCCGCCAAACCTGTACATCTTTTGGCATACTATGATGACCCGGCAGCACTAAATTTTCTGTTGCGTGCAAGAATAAGGTGATGCGAAGTCTGGCCAGAACAATCTCATTATCGTATAAGTCTATAATAATCAAAACAAACTTCGCTTTTTCTTTTTCAACCATCATATTCGTATGTGTGCCTTTGCCGACTAAATTTCCATATCGCTCAAATTTTGCTTTCGCAATATAAGGCTCTGTATATTGTTCTCCATGCAATGAAGACAATGCTCGTATCAATCGTATCATCAATAGCCCCTTCTTTTATGACCTATTTTATCATACGCAAATTTTCGAAGCGAAGTTTATAAACATGCCTACTGGACTCAGCAAATAGAATGATTCATTTCAATTGGTGTCAGCTTTAACTTTATTAGAAATGAACTCCGCTTCATGTTCAAGTGTCTTTGCTTCTTTCAAGAACTCATTTGCTTCTTTTAATGGTTTCACATCTTTATTATCAAGCCAAAGTGCATATTTTTCACAGTAGCCGATTCGCAAATCACATATTTTAAGGCGTAATCGCTGCAATGTTTGTGCCGCTTCTGGAACTTCAATTTTATTTAGCGCTTCCATTCGTTCATTCCAATCAAGCAGAAGCTCCTCTTTAACAATTTTTTTGAGATCCATTCGCACGTTCTCATTACCCAAATTACTAGTTAGTAAAATTGTTTTCATTTTTTGCTCAATATCAAACACGTTTTTATCATGATTTGCCATTAAAACTTGCGTTGTGTCAATATACGCTTTCATTTGCTGACGCCGGGCATCGGACAATAAAACAATATATTCTTTGAAATTTTTTATTTCCGTGATTCGCCAGATTCCATTCTCTGTTTTTTTCATTAAAAATTCTAACACAAACGGAGCATTGGCCTCTTGATCAAAAATTTTAAGACCAACGACAGCACTGTCATCCGCTTCGTCCATTTTAGTATATTCAATACTTTCAAATTGCATATCTTTGATACCTGATTTGCTTAAAATCATATCCGAATCAATCGGAATCCCCTGATCTACAACTTTTGATGCATCATCATCCCATTTTCCCGATTCAATATAATGATTGATACTGCCCTTAAAAGCTGCTACGATCGGGGCTTTAAACATTTTAGCAAACCCACTTAATGCTACTTTCGCTTCCTCCGGCATAGGGCGTTCGGTTTCAATCAGCCCTTCCATCATCGCATCACAAGCCTTTGTTAATGTACTATCCATATCCACGTATTTTTGAAATTTAACCATATCATGTTTTACTACTGCTTCTTGAATCATTTTCAGTGAATATTCCGGTGTTTTTGTATAATATGAAAAATACCAGAATAAAGTCCCTGCAAATACTGCCAGAATTGCGGTTCCAGCGGCCAATAACTTAACTTTTGTCTGCATCGACAATGACCATCTTTCCATCGCTTTCATCTCCCTCGGAAGAAACTTTACCAATAAAATAGTTCCTTGGATTTCCTCTACCATTTATAATTATGCCACTAGATATCTTCCCGATGCAAGCGGTTAAAACCTTCTCAATTGAGAAAATATATTTAATTTATCCAGAGAAATACAAAGAGCCTGTAGTACCGCACATAAAAGTATAAAAACAAGCGTGTATTTCGTCTCGCTGAGATAAAATACACGCTTATACTTTACTTGGTTCGCAAAATTAATTGAGACTTAATTTTCTACACGATCTTTTTTATTGATCAAACGATTCAATGTTGGTACAGTTGCAATCATAAGAATAGCAATCACAACCGTGACGATCCCTATTTCATTAAATACGTTTGCATAAATTGGCAATGTAACCAATGGATCAACGACACTTTTCGGTACAGTTGTAAGTGTAGCTACCCAGCCGCCAATAACCGCTGCAATCGCTGTTGTCAAAAACCAGGCTCCCATTAGAAAACCAATCATCCGTTGTGGTACCAATTTAGAAATCATCGATAATCCCAATCCGCTGATCAAAAGTTCTCCCATACTTTGGAAAAAATAGGAAGCCACCAGCCACCAAACCGATACAATGCCCTGTGCATTCGCAAATTTCGCCGAAAATCCTAAAATCAAAAAACTAATTGCACATAAACACATGCCAAAAGCAAATTTCCCTGGCATTGACATATCCTGGTCTTTTTTACCAAAATGTGTGTATAACCAAGCTAGTATTGGACTCGCCAACATAATCCAAAACGGATTCAAGGTCTGGAAAACTTCCGGATCATTGATTGTCATTCCCAAAAGCGAATGTTCAACATTCTTTATAGCAAAAAAATTCAAAGATGTTGGCATTTGCTGATATAACGTAAAAAAGACAATCGCTTCAATGATCAAAACAAAAGCAGCAATCAGTTTACTGCGTTCAGCACCTTTTGCTTCAAAAATCATCTTAAAAAATACTAAAAATACCCCGGTACCAACGATTGCCAAAAACCAGTGCGCCACCATTAAATTTGTCAGCATCCAAGCTGATACAAAAATCGCCAGTAAAAGCCCCAGCACAACCACAGCAAATTTCCGCATTGACAGTGGTTCTTTACCAACTGGTGAATCAAGCCCTTTTACCAAGCGCCGGAAAAAGATAAAATTAAGAATTGCAATTACAAGGCCAGCGGCACAAATGCCAAAACCAAGATCCAGCCCATAACTTCCGCCAACAATTGGCACCAGAATCATCGAAAAAAACGACCCCACATTAACTGCCATATAATACATTGTAAAAGCACTATCGAGCTGTGCTTCATTATTTTGATACACTTTCGATAATAAACTCGATGGATTTGCCTTAAAAAGCCCATTACCACAAGCAACAAACCCCAGTGCCAGAAACACCATACTCTTATCACTGCCAGCAATAGCCATCAAAGTGTAGCCTAACATTAAAGTTACGGCACCTAATAAGATTGTTCGCTGCGTTCCGAGCACCTTATCTCCGATATAGCCGCCAATTGATACATAACCATACACCATGGCACTAAAAGCCCCAAAGACTACGAAAGATTCTGCATCATCCATACCTAAACTTTTAACAAAAAAAGAAGCTAATACTGCCTGTAGACCATAATAACCAAACCGTTCCCAAAACTCCAAGAAAAAAATCATATTAAAAGCCTTCGGATGACCTGCTTTTTGAACTGTTTCCATTTATTCGCTCTCCTACTCCCATAAATTTCTCCTGCCAGAGGACATTATAGCACTATATTTTTATATAATAAAGGACTAAATTATTTTTTCACAAAATATTTTTTCTTGATTTTATTAAGTCCGTAAACAAAAAACATTTATATTACAATACAAATCCATATATATTTTTCAGAATAATAATCCATTATCAGTGTACTTTTATATTTTAATTATTTTTTTGTGATTTTTATGTATAAACGACTCCATTATGTATATGATATTGCTTTTTGTAAAATTGTACATAAAAAACCGGCTCATTAACGAGTCGGTTTTTCCATATTTAAGCAAATCTTTCATTTTCTTTTACCGCCAGCCTAGTATCAACTAATAATACGGCATCATCATAATGATCAAATAGAGTTTTTAGGACATTTCCATCAATTTTGTTTTGCTTTACCATATTGGTCATGATATCCTGCACTTTTTGCTTTGGTAAACTCTCACGATAAGGACGCGTTTCAGTAAGGGCAACAAAAATATCCGCTACAGCCAAAATTCGTGATCCCAAAGACAAATCTTTACCGCCAATACGAAATGGATACCCTTGTCCATCTAATGTTTCATGGTGATAGGCTGCCCATTGGGCAATAACTTCAAAATGATCAATCTGTTCTAATATGCGATACGTATAATAGGTATGCTGTCGAACAATCACGACTTCTTCTGCCGTCAATTTACCCGGTTTCTCCAAAATAGCATTTGGGACCGCTAATTTCCCCAAGTCATGCAGTAATCCGGCAATTTCCATGCTTTTCACATCATCTTCACTAAAACCTTCAAGTTTAGCTAAAAAAACAGCCGTTTTCGTCACACTCCGTGAATGATGCGCCGTAAATTTACTAATTTTATCAATTATTTTGGCAAAAATATTTGCAATTTGAATGGCATCATCGGAAGAATAGCGAACAGATCCATAAACATCCAAGGTTTTAAAGAAATTTTCATAATAACTGGCGTTGACTAAATCAAGCCAAAAGCTCTCCGCTTGCATAATTTCGTGAGCCGCTTTCACTAATAATGGATCAAAGACAATCCCGCTTGATCGATCAATGGATTCCAATATCTTTTCCCGTTGGGCAAAAATTGATTGATTATGATGGATCAGAATTTGTACTCGATCCGCTAAATGAATGATCCGGCTTACTAATGGAATCTGCGACCCCTTCAGCCCGCTTTTATTTCCACCACACCAGTAATCATGGTGATAGCGGATGCTCTGTGCCAAGTATCCCAGCTGCGGTGAATCTTTCAACAACAAATAGCCTGCTTCAGCATGTGCTCCCAGGCTTCTTTTTTCAAACGTATCCGTCTGCTGTATTTTTTGCCGCTCGTCCCAGCTGGACGCAGCTCCAATATCATGCAGCAACGCCGCAAAAACCAACGTACGCTGCTCCGTTGCATTCATTGAGATCTGATCGGCAATTTTCTTGCAAATCATAGCCGTCTGCCAATGATGTCTCGACATTCCATTAATCGATAACTCTAATGCCATCGACAAGGCTTTGACTAAATTCACAGGATGTATATCAAAAAAGCGCATAGTATGTCCTCTTCCAAAACAGAAACATGTTAAAATTAGTTAGGAGCACAAACGCTTATGTACGTGGACGCAATGAACGAGATTTCTTGAAGTCTGTATCCAAAAAGACCTGATATGCATTTCGTCCATTGTTTTTCACTTTATATAAAGCTAAATCCGCCATCTCGACCAACTCTTTTTGTCCGCCCGTAATCATCGGTATCGTCGAAGCAATCCCTGTACTTACGGTAATATATGTATCAACGGGGGATTTTTCATTTTCAATTTTCAATGCTGCAATATTATTTTGGATGCGCTGCGCAATACAAACCGCCCCTTGCTGCGGCGTTGCTGGTAGAATAACCATAAATTCTTCACCACCATAACGTGCGACCACATCTCCGGCACGAAGGCTTGACTTTTGCAATGCTTCCGCTACCATACATAAGCATTGATCTCCTGCTACATGTCCATAGAAATCATTATATTTTTTAAAATAGTCGATGTCAATCAATAAGGCAGATAAAACTTCCCCTTTACGCAATGAACCATGCCATTCTTTTTTTAAGGCCTCATCCAAATAACGCCTATTAAATATGCCCGTTAACGCATCACGAAAGGAAAATTTCTCCAAAATATCTCTTTGGTTTTTTAGTGCTAAATGATTTTTGATACGAGCTTTAATCACCAAAGGATGAATTGGTCTAATAATATAATCAACGGCTCCTAGTTCCAGCCCTTTTGTTTCATTTTGACTTTCTCCGCGACCTGACAAAAAAATCACAGGAATTTTTTTCGTGGCAGGATTTGCTTTCAGTTTCCGGCAAACCTCATAGCCATCCATATCAGGCATAACAACATCCAATATAATCAAATCAATTTTTGTTGATTTTACATATTCTAAACATTCTTTACCTGATCGTGCTGTAACTACCTCATAATCCTCACATAAAATATCTTCAATAATTTTCGCATTAAAATATACATCATCAACAATAAGAATCGTTTGCTTTTCTAAATCCATATTTCCCTTCCCACTTTCTTAATCAAGAGATCCACTCATCTTTATATACTATAAAAGACCGCCAGATTACACCATAACACATCCTGATGCAACCTGGCAGTCATAGACTTATAATATCTTTAGACCCACGGCTTTGCGTCCCTATTTTTCAATAGGTTTGCTATTTGGAAAACAACGATTATTTTTAATTATATATAGACATTCTACAATACAATATAAACAATGTCTATTGAAATACAATTGAAAACTATATGAGTCTTCTCCCTTATCCCCAAAACAATACCGTGTTTAATAAGATCTCACTGATTTTCTTTGGCATAGACCAATAATCCACCCCAGTGACAAACCAAACAGCATGGGAATTACCCAGCCCATACCCATATCAAAAAACGGCAGGCAGCTCTGATAGAACAACAAGATTTTTTGAATAAAAGCTTCATTTTTCATATTGTCAGGTATCGCGTTGAATGCATCCCCCACACTGGCAAACAAAGTAAAAATCGTCGTCAATAAATAAACACTTTGTCTATGCTTAAATAAAGGCGATAAAAATGCCAAGATAATCAAGGTAATCGCTAATGGATATAAAAACATTAAGATTGGAATTGATAAAGAAATGATCTGTGTCAAGCCAACATTAGCAATTAAACAGGAAACAATCGTAAATAAAATGACATACGAACGATAACTAAGCAGTGAGGGAAATAGTTCTTTAAAAGTTTCCGCACAAGCAGTAATTAAACCAATGGCTGTTTTTAAGCAGGCCAGCGTTACAATAATTGCCAGCAGCAGACTTCCTGCTGAGCCAAAATAATACTTGGCAATCTGGGCCAAGGCCGTGCCACCATTTGCGGAAAGTTCATATTGTGCCACACTTGTTGCACCGATATAAGCTAAACAGCTGTAGATCATACCCATCAAAAGCACGCTGACCGCGCCAGCTTTCACTGTACCAACCGCAATCCCTCTCGGGCTTTTCACCCCTAACTCCTTTAATGTTTGAACCACAATAATACCAAAAGCCAAAGACGCCAGTGCATCCATCGTATTATAACCTTCAGTAAAACCTTTAAAAAATGGTTCTGTCACATAAGCTCCATGAATTGGTGCATTCATCACAATTCCCATCGGAGAAAAAAAACTACTAAAAATTAAAAATGCTAAAAAGATCAAAAACAGAGGATTGAGAATTTTCCCAATCCAAGTCAAAATTTTATTTGGTCTTAATGAAAAAACAAGTGCAACAAGAAAAAATACAACCGTAAAGCAAGCTAAGCCAAAAGACTGATAAACTGGATTCATATAAGGAACAATTCCTATTTCATAGGAAACCGTACCCGTTCTTGGTAAAGCAAAAAACGGACCGATTGTTAAATAAAGCAAAACCGTCATAGCATAACCATAAAATGGATGAACTCGGCTAGCTAACCCAAACAAACCATCACTTTTAGAAATACCAATTGCCACAACTCCTAGAAAAGGCAATCCGATGCCAGTAACCAAAAAACCAATCGTTGCAGCAAAAACACTGTTTCCTGCTTCTTGCCCCATATGTACCGGAAAAATCAAATTTCCTGCCCCAAAAAACAAACCAAACAACATAGACCCAATTAAGACATACGATGATGCTGTTAATTTTTTATCCATAAAAATATTTTTACAACCTTTCCACTCTAACGAGAACGTCATCCCGACGTTATAAATTTACTCTGACCGTATTGCATTAAAAAAATATGTATAAACAGTATATTACGCGTATGAATTATTATATATCTTTTTATCTGATTTATCAATTCTATGTTCGTTTCATTGCACAATAAGTGGCGGCTTTGCAAGAAAGTAAACATTTTCTCAAAGCCGCCACTTATTATACGTAAAATAACGTAGAATTTTACTTTTTATTTAGTTTGCTAACTTTAACTAAATACTACAATTGCTTCGGGACGTTTAATCCTAAGTAAAATTGTTTCGAGCACTCGGAACAAGTGATTCAATTTTTCAGAACCAAGATATCCTGTAATCATATCCTGTCCGATAACCAAATCTATATTTTGTGGTTCCGCGCAAACCAGTATGGCTTTGCCTGTCCCTAAAGCTGGCGTCATAAATAAATTGCCACCCAACACTTTTTTAATGCGTTCGCTTTCCAACAGTCCTGTATTTTCTTGTAATCTTTGCAGCTGGGTAAATAAATCCGGTGATACCGCTAAAGTGAATTTACCAGCAAAACCTTTAGAAGCTAAACTCTGCAGTCCTTTTACTATATCCTGAAACGCATTTTCGCCCGTTTTCCAGTCACTGATAGCAATTTTCTCGCTACCGTCTGCTGTTGCTAACCCAGCTGTTTTACTCGTTTTATTGCCCAAGAAGATCAACTGATCTTCTTTTCTCGCACAAGCATTCGCAGCAGCTGCTACAAGCGATAAATCCAATGGCAAACCTGTTTGTTTTGCATATTCCATATCCCGCCAGCCAATTGAAAAATCTTTATAGAGCATCGGAACTTCAACAAATTTGCGTGCTTTCACCTGTAATGGTTCTGCTTCAGCTTCACCAAAAAAATCAGACTGACTATCACCTAATTCATTAAATGTGTCCAAATAAACACTTTGTGTTCCCGCTCCGAGCGGTCCATAGACCGGTAAAAACTTCCGTGCGATCAAAACAGCTTTTGCTGCTTGTACAACCGTTGTATCAATGCTCTGCCATGCTTCTTGCGGTAAATCTATATCATTTCTCATTAAATAATCCATGTAAAAGCCCCCTTCTATTCTTTAATCAAACTACCAACTGTCGCAGCACTCGTCGAAATTTTATTATCCGCTGCCTGTTCTTTTGGGGTAAGACCTAATTCTTCAAGCATTTCATGAACCTCTGCTTCGCCAGCTGCAAAATGTGCTGCTTCTTCAGGATCAAGGTGCCGAAGTAATGTCATGAGTTCACCTACGTGTGCTTTTTCTTCATCACGGATATCACACAAAACTTTTTTTGCCACTTCATCATCGGTTGCCATTGCATGAGCATCATATAAAAAAACAGCTTCCAACTCTCCAGCAATATCCAAACGAACAGCCTGAATTAATTCTTCTTTAGAAATTTTCTTGTTTACATTTCCCTGAAACGGATTCGCAAAATTCGGCATAAAATGCACCACCTTTTTTATTTATCTGAAATGCGTTTGCATTTCTACAAAAATAAATTATTATTTTTATTTAATAATAATTATCTTTTACATAGATTCATCATACCATCTTTTATAGATTACTTCAATACCATCCGCTAAATTCCTTTGGTTTTATTTGGCATTTAAGTATATAAATCGATATCAGCACGTAATTTTTCCAAAAGGATTTCCTGATATCCAGCTTTTTTATGAAACAACAATTCTGCTGAAAGTTTCCGCAGCCCCTCATGCTCCACATTTTTCAACTTTTTAAGCCGTTCGGCGCTAATCATTTCCTGGCAGCGACAATCTGCATAGTCACTGCTTGTAAAATGCCAGGGGATAACATGCTGGGGATGCCGTTTCACGATACGGTCGGCAATCAAAATCCCTTCTGGATCAAAATCTCCTGAATAATACAAATTGCAGCCAGCTGCACATAAAAGGTCAATCAAAATCAACGATGCCGTCTTCATTTGCCCTGAGGTACACATCAGAGCTATTTTTTTACCTTTTATACTTTCACACAATGCCGAAAAAACCATTTGATTCTCAACAATAAAGACTCTTTCCCCAAAAATGGTCGCATGTGTAATATGTTCCAAACCTGCTAAATTAATCATATATGCTTCCGATTCACGAATAAACCCTTCATAAGCCGGATGAATTTTTTTCGCTGTATGCAAAGAAATACCATAGGCCGTCGTAAAACTCGAAATATCATCCGATCGGATACCTGCTGTATAATACACCTCTAATACACCTTCTGCATCTTTAGGATAGACCATGCCATAAATATAACTCAACGCATATAAGAGCAGACGACCAGCACTGTGCGAACGATCAAAATAATGCGGATTTCCTGTAATGAACGCAGCAATAACCGCTAATCTGATTCTGCTGCCACCGCCACAGGCCGTTAAATAATTTACAGTTTTCGCTGCATAGATAATCATCCATTTAGCGGTGATCGTATTTTTTTCATATTCCGCCATAAGCAGCGTATAGCCCGCCGATTTTTCTGTCAAAAGGCAGTCCAGCCATGCAGACACAATCGCACTATACGCCCCTTCCAGCTTTAAAGACTCAATCGCAGTCGAAAAAAAATCTTGTTTTGCCTTTTGCAATTGTTCACGCTCAACCTTATTAGTCCGTAATGGTTCACCAAAATAACCAGCAATGAGATCTGGCAGCTCAATCGTCGTATATTTAGTCTCATTCAAAGCTTTTTGAAAATCAGACATTTTAATTTTGACTTTATCGTCAGAAAAATAAATTCCCAAAATTGCCTGAAATGCTCTTTTTTCCCGGTCACTCACGTGTTCAAGAATAATCCAGCCTGCAATCCGCCCATATTTTTCCCATTGCCGCCGCATTGCCTGAAATAATCTGTGATATGCATCATTACCTTTAAAATATTTTATACATTCTTGCAGATCATACGTCATCCAAAATTCGCTCTTTCCCATTCCAATGATAAAAAATAACTGTTACAACGGAAGAATTCGCTGGACGAAGAAGTTCGGCAATCTTGATTGACTTTACACTTTCATAGCAGCCCCACAGCGCCTGCGAATGCATTATATAATCAAAATCAAGCTTATTTATCAGAGTAAACATGCTGCTAATATTTTTTTCATCCACACCGGCAAACGCTTCATCGAGTGCAACTAGGCGCGGACAATCTTCTTTTTCGGCTTTTTTATACTGGGATGAAACAGCTGCAAAAAGTGGTACATACATCGCCATTGCTTTTTCACCACCACTAAATGTATTGAAAAAATTATTCGTGAGTTCTTTACGCGGTCCCTCACTGCGACGAAATACCAGCTTAAGATCAAACCACTTTCGATAATCCAATGCATCCCGAATTAAATCAGAATAATTGACAACGATATCATTTTCGACTGCCGCTCGTCTAGCCGTAGAAATTTTGTTGCGGAAATGGGTCGATACTTTTTCAATATCTTCCTTAGTCAAAAGATTGCGATCCCGATTCAGCAGTTTTTCCAATTCGATGGTGTCAATCTCAGCTTCCTGCATGGATTTTTGTGGTTTCCAGTCAATCGAAAAAGTCAGCCCCATAGACGTATCCATATGTTCCATCAGTGCAGACATATCACGAATCCAGTTTCTGCTTTCAAGGATACGACTATTCAGTTTTCGGCTTAAGGTATCCGTCAGAATATCTTCAAAGAGTTTTCTGTCTTTATCTTGAATTAAAAGTTCCGTACTATCAATTGCTTCTTTTATCACATTGTAAAAATCCATAAATGACAACTTATTTCCCTGCCATACAGCAACAATGCGTTGACGTCGCCGCAGCTGTTCTGCCGATTCAGCAAAACAATCTTCCACGGATATTCCATACGATGACAGATTACTATTGTGCTGCTGATAAATTTTTAGTAGATTACTTGTTATTTCAACAATAGATTTATCTGTATCTGCAGCACGAATCTGTGTTAAGGCCTCTTTCGCACACTCTTTTGGTGATCGATCGCCAACTTTTATACAAAATTCAAGTGCTAGTTCTTCCTCATAACACATATAAACGTATTTCAGGTGATCGGTTTGTATCAGCAGCTGCCCCTGCAATTGTTCCTTTGTTTCACTAAGATGCCGCAATTCACTTTGCAGTGCTGCCATCTTTTTTTCATTTTCACGTATCAGAATATTATTTTTTTGCAGCTCGGCAATAATCGCTTCCAACTGTTTTGCCATAGCCTGCGTTTCTGGTTTATTTAAAAACTCTTCCAACTGCTTTATTTCGCCTTTATACTTGTTTAGTTCTAACGAAATGCGACGTTGCTGTCGGCTTTCACTAGCCAAAGCTTCTGCCTTATTTTCACGTTGTTCTTCAATTCCAAGTAATTTGGTCTGTACAATTTTAACCATATTAAGCTGGCTGCCCAGTCTGTAAATTGTATTTCCATATTCATCTGCAGCTTCAATTCCCTCCGTATAACTTTCGCAGGTTCTTTCAAACGGCAGGTTCTTACATTTCACAATCACTTCTTGCTCGCACACTTTTTTTATCGCCAGTATTTGTTCAAGTTCGGCTTCTTTCACGGCAAGTTCTTCTATAGCTTTTTGCAATTCGTAATCCGCATCTTTTACGAGCGACAGCCCCTGATTCAGATCCGAAAACGAAGGTACCTGTTGGTATTCTGTCGCAAGAATCAACAGATTTTTTTGTGCTGTTTCCAGCTGTTCTCTACACTTTCCCATCTGTTGCAAAAGGTCCGCACAAGCCGTTTCCTTTTCAGAAATTTTACGCAAACGCTCTTTTTGTCTTGCCTGAACACCGATAAAGACAGCATTTTGCGTAATAACACTATGCCCGGTAATGATACCATTGCGAAAATAGCCTGTTTCACTTAGAACCATTGCCACATCTTCGTTTTCTATAGCAGAAATATACAATAAAAGTTCCTCGACCATTTCCTTAAGCTCTGGTTCAACATTGCCCGCTACCAGCTTATCAAACGGAAACATTTGAATGACACCTTGTCCCGTAAGCAGCGTATCGGAAGCTTCACGCAAAAGTTTTTGTGCGCGTGGCAAATCCCCCTTCGCAACAACCAGTGCATCCAGTATACCAGCATCTGCCAATTGTTCTTCAAGTAAATCACAAGCCTCACTCGAAAGATTCGCTCCAAATTCTACGACTTCATAAAAAGGTCGATACACGATATGATGGGACGCCAATATTTTTCTTGCCTTATCTACTTTTGCCTGCCGCTGTGGTGGCAAATCCTTTGCTTCTTTTAAAGTCTCAAGTTCTGTGAGTGCCTCTTGATATGCTATATCAATACTCGTGTACTGATTTTCAATCTCAAGTTTGCTGCTGATCAATCGACTATAACAATCACTATGCTTCGTATTTACAATTTTTTTAATTTCTTCCGCTTCAGCAAAACTTTGATATTTTTCTATCAACTCAATCATGGAACGCATTTCTTGCTGCGTAAAACATAGTTGTTTATTGATCTTTTCCATACGGAAAAATTGATCCTGCAGCACATCACGCGCCTGTGTTTCCATCGCTACAGCGTTTCGATACTGCTCCGCTTTAACACCTTGTTTTATTTTGTAAGCACTTACTGTTTCTTCAGCAAAATCCCATTTTTTACGAACTTCCTTTACTTGTCGCAACGCTTCAAGTCCATGAGTAATAGCCATACGATAGTTCTTTAGCTGCTCCCGCATTTCCATAAAAGCTGTATCATCCGTCATATGGGAAATTTGAGCTGCAAAACATTCATGCTGAGAAAATTGTAAAATCTCATTTATTTCGTTTAAATCTTTGATCACTGCATCTATCTGGTATATCGCATCCGCCAGATTTTTATTTTCCGTGCACTCTAGCACATCATAACCGCGAAGATCCTCTTGATATTTTTCAATATTTTTATCTAAAGCACTACTGTCACTGCTTAAGGCTTCCACTTTCCCCCGGCTTTGCTGTAGTTTCTGAACGGAATTTTCCAGATCAACCGAAGCCAAAGTCGTCCTTTCATGTTCTAATGTTTCATTTCGATCACTCAATGTGCCTGTTTGCACAGCCAATTGATCCACCGTTTGCGTATTTTTTGCAAACTCTTGCTGGGATGCAGCTAAATTTGCCTCGATTAAGGCTTTTTTATCCCTAGCGCCAATATACACTTGCGCCTTTTTCCCCAGTATAAACTGATTATACCGATCATACTCTCGTTTGATAAAACCAGCATCCTTAAAAGCTGTGCGTAAGCCCTCAAGTTTTGTCTGGATATCCTCTATTTTTTCCATAGCCTCAACCATCGTTCGAATATCTTCATCCGATAAAATCTGCAAAGACTCATTCAGTATTTCACAAACCTTTGATGGCTTAAAATCACGGGAAAGTTTCGGCGCACGAACCTTGATCATAAGTTTCACAAACTGATCATATTGATCAATCCGTGGAAAGCCAAAAATATATTGATTGACCATTTCCATATATTCACGTTGACTTGTTTTTAAAGGATTTTGGTCTCCCAATATATGACTCAACTCTAAACGAGACAGCGGCATTTTTTTACTGCCAGCTTCCTTATATAGATTAAAATCATAACCGATGCGTCGTCCATCCCGCAAAACGAAACCCCAAAAAGTCATTGCTTTACCGCGCTGTGCCCGTTGTCCGATACCAATCGTTCGATATTGATCAGTTCCTGCTTTTTTAAACTCTAAAAAAAGATACCCCGTTACATCCTCACGTTCACCATTTCCCAAGAAATAATATTCCATTCGCCGGTCTTTCGAACCAAATGGATCAAGCCGTTCCGGACTTTTATCACCATCAAGAATGAATGGAATAAAGCTCTGTGTTGTTATGGATTTTCCTGAAGCATTCGCACCACGCAAAAGGAGTTTACCATCTGCAAAATCAAAAACTTCTTCATCATAGAGCCAAAAATTTATAAAACCAATACGGTTCATTTTCCAGCGATTATTCATCTTCATTGTCCGCCTTATTTTTAAAATCTTTCGGATATTCACCCGTGAATTTACCAACTGCCGGGTATAAGAACAGCGACTCCCCAAACGGTTTGAGCATCATCCACTGCTGCATATATTCCACTACCTGTATTGTCATTTTATTCAAACTCATCTCCCGATATTCCTTACTCCACCCTTCTCCATATTTCTCCTTGCATGCAGATAGATACTTCATAAACACATTTTTCTCCAACACGATACCATCTTGAAGATCCCTCACAAACTCATCTTTTGCTACAGCCAGGCGGATTTCTTCGCAAAGTAGGAGTACAATCCCGGAAAGCATCGACTCATTTGGATGTACCAAACCAAAAGGATCTGCCTCTTCCATCACAAAAAAAGCACCCCCACGATGAATTTGGAGTACACCGCCTAAATAATCCACTAAATTTTTCGCTACCCATTGCCGTTGATTTTTAACATAAACGGCATCTGGATCATCAGCTGTCGTCCAATACATTGCCGGGGCAGTAACCAGTTCGCGATAAACACGATTGATTCGATAATGCCCTCTATCGCTATCAACTTCCGCTATATTTTCTCGTTCAAAATCGCAATAAGACGAAAAACTGGCAATATCTCGATTAAAATTTGTCGCAAAATAGCGCGACAAACCGGTATTTTCATATAAAACTTCTTGATTCATAGAACTTGTCAAATTGTTGCTTGCACCTTCATAAACACGCAATAGTCCTCTCACTTCAGCAAATTGTAATGTCCGAATCAAAGATTTGCGCTGCGTAAATTCAGTCCAGTCGATTTCCATATATTCTTTTAATTGCAGCGTAATCATATCAACAAGTTCCGATAATAGAAACTGCTCATCATCTTCTCGATCTTCTAAAAAAATCAATAAAAAGCATAGAATGCAATAATCCCGCATATCTGTAAAGGCTTGAATCCCCATAAAAGGTTCCGCATGAGCTGGGACTTTTTCCAGCTTAATCAATTGTTCATTAACAATCAAGCGCCAGCCTAACTGTTCCGTAAAAAATTTACGAAACTTTGGCAATTCATGTTTTATCATGAAATACAATTCTTTTTCATCTGCCCGATTGATCCAATACTGTGTCAAAAGTGCTCGTGCTTCATTCATAACCATCACCCCGCAAACTCAAAAATATAAATGGGCATACTAAGATCTCCATCTTCACAATGAAGTATACAACGCGTTTCTTTCTTTATAAGTGTATATACCTGTCCATATTCCGTTCGACCACTTTTCGTACTCGTTGCATTGGCTGCCGAGATCCAGCGCAATAAAGTTTGGCGCAGTGTTGCTGGAATGCAATCTTTGATCTTTGAAACATCCAATCGCCCATCTTGAATATATTGCAGCACGGTCTGCCGCTCTTTTTCAATGTCCTGCAAATACAAAATTCGTTGGGCTTTTTTATCCTCAGTTTTTGCTTCAAATCCTGTTTTGTCAACACGAGGTTGATATGTACGAGTTCGTGGGCGCACAATAAAGCACATAGAATCTTCATTATAAGTACTTTCGTTAATACTGTCCGTTGACCGCAAAGCATTCACCTTAAAATGTTGGATATTTTGAACTCCAAAAACATGAGCGCACAAACGATGCGCTTCTTTTATATCCTGACAATCCATAAACATCTCAATAAATTTCCGATAATCTTCCTTACGGCTGACGCCCCAATTTTGAAGCTGGACAATAAGTGCTGCATTTTGAATGATTTGTCGAATAATTTCATTGGTAATTTCTAAAATCCGCTCACTTTCACTCAACTTATCCGGCACGGAAATAAACCAACTTTTCAATACATTCCACTGGCCCCAAATATTTTCTTCAATTTGCTGTTCCAAAAACTCACTATTTTCGATCGCCGGCCGAGGTATTTCCAATTCACTTTTTACGACCAAATCCAATATAGTAGTCTCCATATTAGCTGAAATACGCTGCAGAGTTGCCTCAATTTTTGCTGAATTCAATTGTAAATCTCTGACAAAGTCCTGCAAATAGGTAATAAATAAATCTTTACGAATCATGAATTCCACTGATTTAAGAACTTTTTCCTGACGACCTGAATAAAACTCACGCAAATAATCTTGATAGTTTTGATTGAGACGCTTAAAATCCGATTGCAGGGTTCGCCACCACTCATTGATACTCCGTAAATTGCACTTATCCATATGTTCGGCATTCTCGAGTAATTCATAAAGACGAACCGATAAATTTGCCGCCAGTGTGCCACTTTCCATAAAGAGATTTTCAAGTTTCACCGTCATCCGCTCTACTTCAACGGCATACTCGGACATAGAATAACGAAACTGTTTATTCTTATAATCCGCTATCGTATAAACACGCTTCGGATCTTGAATTGGATTGAGATTTTTCCATTGCACCAGTGATGCAAGATCTTGTTGCAGCTGTTCCATTGTATATGTTTCAAAATCTGAATATTGTGTAACGAGCGCAAAAATATCTTCTTTATAAAGCTGAAAATGCAGCTTTTCGGTTTCGCGAAAAAAGCAGCGCATAATCCGCCTATATCGCTGGCAATTATCCGCTGTTAAATATTTTGTTTCATCAATAGCCTGTAAATTTTTCATAAAAAATCTCCACAAAATTTATATAATCTTAATTTTACATTCCACAAACCACTTATAATTCCTGCTTTATAAGACCATTTCTTCGTATTTTATACAAAAAACGGTATGCAGTCGACACTTTTTCGTGTTGTTCCTGCATACCGTTTTTTGCTTAATGAATTTCTATTTGCTTCGTTTTATTTACATCATAAACCTTTGGCATATCAACGGTCAAAATTCCGTCCCGAAACTCTGCATTGACTTTTTCTTTATCAATATCACCAATGTAGAACGAACGCGATACATTCCCAATATACCTTTCTCGGCAAACATATTTGTTGGCTTCATCTTTTTCTTCTTTTTCCTGATCTGACTTGGCCTGAATGGTCAAATACCCATTTTCATAGTCTAAAAAAACATCTTCTTTTTTGACGCCCGGCAAATCTGCCACAAGCTGATAGGATGAACCATTATCTTTTACATCAACTTTAAAAGTTCCCATGCCTGACATCCATTCATGCATCGATGTCATTGGCGAATTAAAAAATGGTTCATTAAAAATATCAAACAGTCGGCCAAAAGCATCTTCTTTCTTAGCAAGATTGTTTTTCGAAGCGAATGGTACTAATCCAAACATACGCTTTTCCCCCTTATGCTTTCTATTTTTTATAAAATATCTAAAGAAGAAGTTCAGCCAGCTATCCGATGAGGTCACTGCTTAATTTCTTCTTACAAGTTCTATTATAGTCAAAAAGGTCAAAAAGTCAATATCTTATTTTAATAAAAAAACATACGATAATATCTGCTTTTATCGTCCGATCGTTTTGTTTTGCCATACTTTTATTTTTTTATTTTCTTGCTTTTCGTGACAACTTTTATCACCTTATAAGAAGCACATTATTTTGTCGACAAAAAAGAAGCACCCCTGTTGTCCGCTGAAAATCATATAGCAAAAAAGCCACGAAAATTCGTGGCTTCATAGGTAATTTTAATTTATATGGTGGAGACGAGGAGAGTCGAACTCCTGTCCGAAAGCAAAGCCACATAGGCATCTCCGAGCGCAGTCTACGATTTAAGTTTTAGATTACAAACGTCCGCAAACAAACTTTCCTAATCCGATCTCGATAAATTTCCCATTCAAGTCTCCGAGAATTGACTCTCAGGTATCCCACTAATTTGTCTCAAGTAAACCCCGCAGGCTTAGATAAACAAGAGATGCAGCGCTTAGGCTGCTAAAGCGTAATTATCATTATTAGCTTTTAATTTAAGGTTCACCTTACTAACGGGTTGATGACCCCCCGGCTCGCTTCCTATGCTCCTCCACCCCCGTCGAAACCTTTACGTCCCCAGTGAAGTACGGCAACATTTTTCTGTACCGTATATTATAATATAGCATATTTATCCTCAAAAAGCAAATTTCATATTAATAATCACGCTGGCGTTCTTTTAAAGCACGTTCCACGTCACGTTTTGATGCCTTATCGGCTAAATCCTGACGTTTATCATAGTTTTTCTTACCGCTGGCCAGGGCCAGCTCGATCTTCACACGTCCACGGACAAAATAAACTTTTAACGGAATCAAAGTAAAACCTTTTTGTTTCATCTTACTGTCGATTTTAAGAATTTCACTTTTATGCAGCAACAGTTTACGAGTCCGTAGCGGATCATGGTTAAAAATATTCCCATGTTCATAAGGGCTGATATGCATACCAATCACAAAAACTTCATTATTGATAATCTTTGCATAACAGTCTTTCAAATTGGCTTTACCTGCCCGCAGAGATTTTACTTCGGTCCCCTGCAAAGCAAAACCAGCTTCCACTCTTTCATGAATAAAATAGTCATGCCAGGCTTTTCGATTATCACAAGCAATTTTAATACCTTCTGTTCTTATTGCCATAATTTCACCTTATCTTACTTTTTTGTCGTTTTATTTTTCCGTTTACCATAAGCAGCACCATCTTTTTTAGGTTTTGCTTTTTTATCTACGGCATTATACCACTTACCCGTTTTTTTCTTTGGTTTTTTTGTTTCACCAGACAATGCATTCGGCTGGTGAATGATCTGCTGCGGTTTCTTTTTATCGGGTTTTACTTCAGCAATAATTTTCTTTTTCGATTTAACCGGAATGTAAACACCGTTTCCTTTTAGAATAAAATCCAAATTTCGTTCTTCGATGTTGGCATTTACCAGAACTACCGTAACTGGTTCGCCAAGACGGTATACTTTACCGGTACGTTCACCAACTAAAGCATATTTTTCTTCAACATATTGGTAATAGTCATTTTCCATACTGGATACATGAATAAGTCCTTCAACACCATTTTCAAGTTCGGCAAATATGCCAAATGCCGTTACTCCGCTGATGACACCTTCAAATTCATCGCCCACAAATTGAGCCATGTATTCGATTTTCTTCATGTCAACGGTCTCACGTTCGGCCTCAGCGGCAATTCGTTCACGCTGTGACGCATGCGTGGCAATTTCTGGTAGAAGAACTTTCAGCTTTTCTCGGCGAGGCTCCATAATGGTTCCTGTTTTAAAGGTCTCTCTGAGCAGACGATGAACAATCAAATCGGGATAACGGCGAATCGGAGATGTAAAATGGGTATAATATTTTGCCGCCAACCCAAAATGGCCCAGGCTTTGTGCATCATAACGTGCTTGTTTCATTGAACGCAATGACACCGTACTGATAATCTTCTCTTCTGGTTTACCAGCAACCTTTTGCAAAACCTCCTGCAATTGTGCCGGTGTCACAGAATCATCTTCAGAATTTTTATTAATATGCAGACTAAAAGCTGCCAGCAAATCATTTAATTTATCAATTTTTGCCGCAGTTGGCTGCTCATGGACTCGATACATAAATGGTTGTTGTTTGCGGTCCATATGCTCTGCTACCGTTTCATTCGCAACAAGCATACATTCTTCAATAATAGATTCGGCAAGTGAACCTTCGCGTTTGATTAAATTAACCGGCTTACCTTGTTCATCGAGTTTAACTTTTACTTCTGGCAGATCAAAATCGATTGATCCGCGGCGTGTCCGGCGGGCTTTCAATATTTCACGTAATTTCACCAAATCATTTAACATCGGTAAAATATCGGTATTATCATTTATCAGCTGTTCATCATGATCAGCCACAATCTTTTTGACGAGATTATAAGTCAAACGCCGATATACATGAATGACTGTTGGTAAAATTTCATAGCTGCTAATTTGACCATCTGAACCAATTTCCATTTCTGCCGCCATCGCCAAACGATCTTCCCCCGCATTTAAGCTGCAGATACCATTGGATAAACGCTGTGGCAGCATAGGAATGACTCGATCAACTAAATACACACTTGTACCACGTTCACGAGCTTCTAAATCCAGCGGTGAATTTTCTTTGACATAATAACTTACATCCGCTATATATACGCCTAAGAAAAATCCGCCATTGGGCCGTTTTTCGACGTAAACACCATCATCCAAATCTTTCGCATCGTCACCATCAATGGTGACAACATGAAAATTACGCCGATCACGACGTCCTTTATATTCTTCCGCGCTCACTTTCGCTTCCGTTCGATCCGCTGCAGCCTGCACTTTATCAGGGAATTCAAGCGGTAAATCGTAGTGGCGAATTACCGACAAAATATCGACTCCCGGATCACCAATCATTCCTAAGACTTCAATGATTTTTCCTTCCGCACTACGCCGTGCCTGTGGCCATTCAATGATCTCAACTACCACTTTTGTACCGATTTTCGCTCCACTAAAATATTTTTTTGAAATAAAAATATCCTGCCCGATTTTGGGATCATCTGGTGTAACAAAGCCAAACGACTGACTGCTTTCAAACGTACCGACAATTTTTGTATTGGCACGCTTCACGATCCGTATGATTTCACCTTCACGAGCCCTGCCGCCGCTGCCCGGCTCATTGACTCTTGCTACCACACGATCATTATGCATTGCACTGAAAAGCAAAGATGCCGGAATAAATACATCGGTATCGGTTTCACTCTTTTTCACTTCAGGTATGACAAAACCAAACCCTTTGCTCGTCATACTTAATTTTCCAACAACCAAATTCATAAGTTCAGGAATACCATATTTATCATGACGTGTTTTTATGATTTCGGCATTTTTTTCAAGTTCTTCAATAACGTTCCAAAATTCCACTAATTCTTCACGGGTTAGGTGTAATCCTTCCGCCAAATCTTCATCGGATACTGGTTTATAGGCTTCATGGCGCATATACTCCAGTATTCTTTCTTTTAATCTCATAATTCTTCCTCCAAAATGGCTATTTTTGCTGTGCCTTCAGCTGTGACAGTTCCATCCGCTAAGGATACTGTGGAACACATGTCAATAAAGTTACCACGCCGTGACTGTATCCAGCCCATAATCTTAAGCGGTGTCCCAATTGGTGTGGGCTTTCGGTACCGAACATCCAGTCGCGCGGTAACGGCTTTATGTCCCTTCGAATATAGGTACCCTCCCATAATTTCATCTAAAAGAGTACTGACAATTCCGCCATGCATAATACCATCATAACTCTGAAATTCAGGCGGCGCAATATACATCGCTGTATAAGTGTCTCCTTCTTCATGAAATTCTAAATGCAATCCAATTGGATTTTTTCTGCCACACGCAAAACAATATTGATTTTCTTCTTCACGTGGTTTCTTGTTGATCATTTGTGTCACCCCAGTTCTCAGCAATTTATTTTATTTCGCCAGAAAATCTGCTATTTTTGTAAATACCCGTTCCCGCTCTAAATCAAGTGTCACGATATGACCAGATTTTTCAAGCCAAAAGATTTCTTTACACGAAGATTTAATCCTGGTATATATATATTCACCACTTTCGGCAAGCACTGTATGGTCATTTTTGCTCTGTACAATCAGTAAAGGTTTTTCTACAATCGGCAGTTTTTTTTTCATTATTTCAATAAATTTCAGTAATTGATGGACACTTAGAAGCGGCATTTTATTGTAAAAAACATTACATTGTTCCGGTAAATCAGGTAATATACGACGTCGCTTGGCAACATATCGTCCACCAGACTTCTCCAGCGGCGGCAGTGAATGCAGCATTTTTTCTGATGAAATATAAATTGGGGCACTGAGTGCCACCACTTTTCTAACATTATATTCAATACCTAAATGAATCGCCAGTAATGCGCCCATCGATAATCCAATTACGGAAACTTCACGGCAAATTCCTTGAAGCAAATAAAAGCCATCACAAACTGAATGATACCAATTTTCCCAACTTGTTTTTGCCATTTCTTCAGGACTTGTCCCATGTCCACAAAGCCTTGGTGCTAATACGGTATAATTTTTTTTATGCAAAAAATCACCCAGCAAAAGCATTTCCGCTGGCGTTCCCGTAAATCCATGTACTAATAAAATGCCTTTTTCTCCAGCGGGTAAAAAAAAAGGTTCTGCTCCTTGTAATATCATGAAGTGCACGCCTGCCTTCCCAAACTAAACCTGACTTATCTTTAATAAATTTAACAAAAACAGGAAAAATCCTGTAAGGAACAATAAAATAAAAAAACGTTCTCATTCCAAAAGAATGCAGAACGTTTTTTGGTATTCAAAATTATGCAGTCATTTTCGCAATAATTAAAGTAAGAATTGCAAAAAGAATTGCAAACACAATGGTCACGCGTGACAGCAATGCATCCATACCCCTTGCTTTACCACTAAATACAGTATCAGCACCACCAGAAATAGACCCGCCCATTCCCGAACTCTTGCCCGATTGAAATATAACAGATGCAATCAATATAATTGCAATCAAAGAATCTAACACCATCAACGAAATAAGCAAAATTCTCGGACCTCCTTCTATTTGTCCATAATATAATTTATCATAACACAGAATAATGATAAATAGCAAGAAAAAGAGGATGTTCAAAACAACAGAATCACTTTTCTGGCAAGAAAAATGATTTGCTGCCTCAAACATCCTTTTTTTCAATTCTTTTTCTTAGTTATTGTACTTATATAGTATGTACACGAATTGAACTTGTACTACCTTCACCAAACTTCATGCCTGAAGTAATAATTGTAAGATCACCATGTTTCAAATAGTTTTCCTTAACGACACCAGAAGTAGCTGCACTGATCATTTCATCAACATCATTCCAAGGTTTACCCAAAACAGAGTATACGCCCCAACGAAGATTTAAATGACGAGCTACTTTTTCATTCGCAGCAAAAGCCAGAATAGCCGCTTGCGGACGATATTTAGAAACAACCTTTGTTGTATAACCACTTTCCGTTGGCGTGATGATTGCAGCTGCATCTAATTCGTACGCCAATTGTACGGTAGCATGAGCAATGGCATCCGTTGTATTTTCCTGATGTTCAAAACCTTTTCTGACAAACGTTTTTTCATATTGAAGTGATGTTTCAATACGCTGCGCAATTTTATTCATTGTCTGAACAGCTTCTACAGGATAATCACCACTTGCAGTTTCACCACTAAGCATGATTGCATCCGTACCATCGAGAATTGCATTCGCAACATCAGAAGCTTCTGCTCTCGTTGGACGTGGATTATTGGTCATGGATTCAAGCATTTGCGTTGCTACAATGACTGGTTTACCCGCTTTATTACATTTTTTAATAATTTCTTTCTGAATAAGAGGTACATCTTCCGCTGGAATTTCAACGCCAAGATCACCACGAGCTACCATGATACCATCAGCAGCAGCAATAATTGAATCGATATTTTTAACGCCTTCAAGATTTTCGATTTTAGGGATAATTTCCATATGTCCACCATGTTCAGTAATCAGCTTACGAATAGCCTGAACATCTTCAGCACGCTGAATAAAGGATGCCGCTACGAAATCCATATCATTTTCAATACCGAAAATAATATCTTTTTCATCTTGTTCTGAAATAGGAGGTAAGCTTACAGATACTCCCGGAACTGCGATACGTTTTCTAGTACCCATTGCACCATTATTCAAAATTGTAGTTACGATATCTTTACCATCAATGCCTTCAACATTAAGACCAACAAGACCATCAGAAAGTAAAATTGTATCACCTGGTTTTACTTCTTTGTAAAGAACTTTATGGCTTACTGGAGCATGGTTCACATCGCCAGGTTCATCACTATAAGTCAAAACAAACTTTTTGCCTTTTTCGAGCTGAACTTTACCTTCAGCAAATGTACCTAAGCGCATTTCCGGACCTTTTGTATCCAGAATAAAGGAAATGACTTTGCCAGCTTTTTTAGCAGAATCTCTTACTTGCTTAATACGAACTGCATGTTCCGCATGATCACCATGGGAGAAGTTAAATCTCGCTACGTTCATTCTATTTTCAATTAAAGCATCAAGAATCGCTTGATTTTCTGTGCTTGGACCCATTGTACAAACAATTTTAGTTTTCTTTAACATTGTTAATATCCCCACCTATTTGTTTTCATTTTTAGACAGACACTACATTATCTGTTTTACAGGAAACGTAAATCAGCTAACTACACTATATTTATAAAATAAAAGCAGCGCAAAGCATCGAGCTAACTCATCATTACTTTACGCTGTTCTGCCTATAGTTATTTTAGATTATAAAATACATCCAAACCCTTAAATTTCGCAACACTTGCTAATTCCTGCTCAATTCTAAGCAACTGATTGTATTTAGCAATACGATCACTTCGAGTTGGTGCACCTGTTTTAATTTGTCCAGCATTAAATGCTACAGCAATATCAGCAATCGTCGCATCTTCAGTTTCACCAGAACGATGAGAAACAACACAGGTATAACCGGCTTCTTTAGCCATTTGCATTGCATCAAAAGTTTCCGTCAGAGTTCCAATCTGATTGACTTTTATTAATATAGAATTTCCAACCCCCTGTGCAATACCATCCGCTAAACGAACCGGGTTCGTTACGAATAAATCATCGCCCACTAATTGGATTTTCTTGCCGAGTCGGTCAGTTAATTTTTTCCAGCCAGCCCAGTCATTTTCATCTAAACCATCTTCAATTGAAATAATTGGATATTTATCGACTAATGTTTCATAAAAATCAATCATTTCATCACTGGTACGAACAACACCCTCACCCTTGAAGTTGTATGTTCCATCTTTGTATATTTCAGAAGATGCAACATCAAGAGCCAGCTTAACTTCTTCGCCAGGTTTATACCCTGCTTTTTCAATCGCTTCCACGATCGCACCAAGAGCATCTTCATTGGATGTAAGATTTGGTGCAAAGCCACCTTCATCACCAATAGCTGTATTGAGACCGCGGCTTTTAAGAACAATTTTCAATGCATGATAAATTTCAGTTCCCATACGCAAAGCCTCCGCAAAGGATTTTGCGCCTACCGGCATAATCATAAATTCCTGGATATCAACATTATTATCCGCATGTTCGCCGCCATTTAAAATATTCATCATAGGGACTGGTAATAATTTTGCATTAAACCCGCCAAGATATTGATATAAAGATAAACCATGTGAAGCTGCTGCTGCTTTAGCAACCGCCAGTGAAACACCTAATATTGCATTTGCACCCAAAACACTCTTGTTCGGAGTAGCATCTAATTCACAAAGAAGCGCATCGATACCAATTTGATCCGTTGCATCGAGGCCAATAATTTCTTGAGCAATTTTGTCATTTACGTTGGAAACAGCTTTTAGTACACCTTTGCCGCCATAGCGGTTTTCATCGCCGTCTCTAAGTTCTACGGCTTCATGCATACCAGTAGATGCTCCAGATGGAACGGATGCTCTGCCCATAGTGCCATCTTCTAAAAAAACTTCTACTTCAATTGTTGGATTCCCTCTTGAATCCAAAATTTCTCTAGCAAATACTTCATTAATAATACTCATAAATACTATCCTCCTAAAAAAGATTTTATAGTTTTTATGTTTTTACATGCATTATGCTTATATTCTACACTTTTTTTTTCGATAAGTAAAACATTTTTCCGTAAAAAAATGAATAAAATGTATTCAGAAAATAGATACTATGGATATTTTTTTTACAGTTTTCACAAATGCATATATAATATTTATATTTTATCATATTATCAATATTATATATATATAATGCATTGAAAAAATTTTTTTCAGCCTGTCAGTCTCCCATAAATGGGATATATCATATTGAATACAGCTTAAATTATAGTAACGAAATTTTCCTATCCTAATTATGTAGAAAGTAAAAATTTTTTCAACTGCGCTTTTGTCATCAAAATATCACAAAACTATATTATACTCATGGTAGATAAAGAAAGAGGGGATTGTGTACATGAATAATTTAGTTGCAAAATATGAAGAAAATTATGTTTCCTATCAAAAATTAACAACGCAGTTTCAATCCATGCTATCTCTCCTCCTCCAAAACCAGCCTTTACATATTCACTCCATTATTGGTCGAACGAAAAACAAAGCAAGTTTAGAAAATAAAATTCTGAAAGCAAATGATAAATATAATAGATTAAGTGATATCACAGATATTTGTGGTATCCGTGTCATTACGTATTACGAAGATGAAATCGATAAAATATCCGACTTTATCCGCAGCCACTTTTCGATTGATGAAGAAAATTCCGTGGATAAGCGCAAAAAATTATCACCTGATCGGTTTGGTTATTTGTCCTTGCATTTAATTGTCAATCTGCCGCTTAATAAATTTGGTTTAGGATCCGTCGCTTCTGATCATACCTGTAAAATCGAAATCCAAATCCGTTCGATCCTACAGCATGCCTGGGCTGAAATCGAGCATGATTTAGAATATAAAAATCCCGCTGGAACCTCAGATGAAACTAGACGCCGTTTTTGCCGTCTGGCCAGTGTCTTAGAATTTGCTGACCGTGAATTCAAGGATATTCGTAATTCCATTGAAGAGAAAACCACTGTGCCGGCACTTTATAGAGAATATAAAAAAGAACCACAATCGATCCGTTCATTCAAATTGATCCAACCGGGATTTTTTGAAAAGCTATTGATTCAATTCCCAAACTATGGCTGGGCTGCCTGTGCTTCTCTGATTTTCTTTATGTTTTCTATTTTAATCAATATGTATTAACCTGAAAATCTCGCATTTAGCCTGGTTGGTTTCTACACTTCTTGCCGTGGCTAAATCTTTATATACAAATTTCACACACCCATACGAAAATAAGCCGTTCCCCTCATTCACCGGGAACGGCTTATTTTTATCGACAAAAAGCAGGCGGCCTTGTGCAGCGACCGCCTCTTTTGCATACAAACATTGTACTGAATTATTTACTGAAAGCTTCCTGAATTGCTACAGCTACGGCAACGCTTGCGCCAACCATAGGATTGTTTCCCATACCAATCAAGCCCATCATTTCAACATGAGCTGGTACAGAGGAGGATCCGGCAAACTGTGCATCGGAATGCATACGACCCATTGTATCTGTCATACCATAGGAAGCAGGACCTGCTCCCATGTTATCAGGATGCAAAGTTCTGCCTGTCCCGCCGCCAGAAGCAACTGAGAAGAATTTCTTACCTTTTTCGATACATTCTTTTTTATAACAACCTGCTACAGGATGCTGGAAGCGTGTAGGGTTCGTGGAGTTACCAGTGATAGAGATATCAACATCTTCTCTATGCATGATAGCAACGCCTTCCTGTACGCTGTCAGAGCCATAACATTTGATAGCACTGCGTTCGCCAGCGGAATAGGCTACTTCGCGAACAACATTAACTTCACTTTTTGCATAATCATATTGCGTCTGGACATATGTAAAACCATTGATGCGGGAGATAATCTGTGCTGCATCTTTGCCAAGACCATTCAATATAACTTTTAAAGGAGTTGTGCGAACTTTATTTGCTGTTCTGGCAATACCAATTGCGCCTTCAGCAGCAGCAAAAGATTCATGACCTGCCAAAAAAGCAAAGCACTGTGCATCTTCAGTGAGCAGCATTGCTGCAAGATTACCATGTCCTAACCCTACTTTTCTAGTTTCAGCAACAGAACCCGGAATACAGAAAGCCTGGAGGCCTTCACCAAGTGCTCTTGCGGCATCAGCAGCTTTTGTACAGTTCTTTTTGATTGCAATAGCAGCGCCTAATGTATAAGCCCAACAAGCATTATCAAAGCAAATTGGCTGAATTCCTCTTACGATTTCAGCAACATCAATGCCTTTTTCATCACATATTTTTTTCGCATCTTCAATGGATGCAATTCCAAATTCTTTTATAGCTTCATTAATTTTATCAATACGGCGTTCATAGCCTTCAAATAATGGCATGCGAATTCATTCCTTCCTATTCTCAAAAATTATTCGTTACGAGGGTCTACGTATCTTACAGCTTCAGTGAATCGACCATAAGAACCTTTGGCTTTATCCATAGCATCCTGAGCAGCAATGCCTTTTTTAACCATTTCCATCATTTTGCCAAGATGAATAAATTCATAACCAATAATACGATCTTCTGCATCTAAAGCAAGTCTGGTTACATAACCTTCGGCAAGTTCAAGGTAACGAGGACCTTTGGCGAGTGTGCCATACATTGTACCAACTTGGCTGCGAAGCCCTTTACCAAGATCTTCAAGTCCGGCACCAATTGGCAGTCCGCCTTCTGAGAAAGCAGTCTGTGTTCTACCATAAGCAATCTGTAAGAAAAGTTCTCTCATTGCTGTATTGATAGCATCGCAAACCAAATCCGTATTTAATGCTTCGAGAATAGTTTTACCTGGTAAAATTTCCGATGCCATGGCAGCAGAATGAGTCATTCCAGAGCAGCCAATTGTTTCAACTAAAGCTTCCTGGATAATACCATCTTTAACATTAAGCGTTAATTTACAAGCACCCTGTTGTGGTGCACACCAGCCCACACCATGTGTTAAACCACTGATATCTGTAACTTCTTTGGACTGCACCCATTTACCTTCTTCTGGAATTGGTGCTGAACCATGATTCACTTCTTTAGCTATACATGTCATTTGAGACACTTCATGCGAATAAATCATTTTTGTCTTCCTCTCTTCACTAAGTAATATAAATACACTACCGACCTGTAAAAGGCCAATAAAATTGCATTACACGATTAATATATAAATAAAACATTAAACTATTTTGATATAGCATAAATTTTATTTATCTTTTATTTTATAAATCATTTCGCTCAAAAGAAGCAAGCAACACGGCGAGCTGCACGTCTACAGCTGCACCGGTCGATTGCAATACATTTTATTCAGCTAAAGATTTACCTGTCATCTCATCTGGAATATCAAGACCAGCAATCGTTAAGAGTGTTGGAGCAATATCACACAATGCGCCTTCATGTACTTTTTGAACTTTATCCGAAACAATAATAAACGGTACAACATTTGTTGTATGTGCCGTAAATGGTTCTTGTGTTTCAGGGTTAACCATAACTTCTGCATTACCATGATCTGCCGTAATACATACGCTTCCGCCAACGGAGCGAATTGCATCCACGAAACGGCCCACACAAGTATCAACCGTTTCGACCGCTTTAACAGCTGCCGACAAAATTCCCGTATGACCTACCATATCACCATTTGCATAGTTCAAGATAATAAAATCATATTTTTTGGATTTGATGGAATCCACAACATTATTCGTTACTTCAACCGCACTCATTTCTGGCTGCAAATCATACGTTGCAACTTTTGGTGACGGAATCAATATACGATCTTCGCCCTCAACAGGCTGTTCTACCCCGCCATTAAAAAAGAACGTAACATGTGCATATTTTTCGGTTTCGGCAATACGAAGCTGTTTCATACCATGCTGCTGGATCACTTGCCCTAATGTATTGGTTAAAGTCTGCGGCTTATAAGCAATTTCAGCATGAATGCCTTTTTCGTACTGTGTCAATGTAGCAAAAGAAAGTTTAAGATCCGCCAAACGCGCAAAACCTTCAAAATCTTTATCCGTAAAAGCATGGGTTAATTCTCTGGCACGGTCAGGACGGAAATTAAAGAATATAACCCCATCGCCTGATTTCATACCAGTGTATCCAGCAATTGCCGTTGGCAGAACAAATTCATCGGTTTTGCCATCTGCATAGGAAGCCTTAACTACCGCATCTGCCGAAATAGCTGTCGAACCAGCTGCTTTGGCGATAGCATTGTATGCTTTTTCGACCCGATCCCAACGTTTATCACGATCCATTGCATAGTATCGCCCTGACACGGTAGCGATTTGGCCGATGCCAATTGTTTTTATTTCTTTCTCAAGCTGTGCTACAAAATCAGCTCCGCTCGAAGGCGGAACATCACGACCATCAAGAAAAGCATGAACATATACTTTTTTGAGGCCTTCTTGTTTGGCAAGTTTTAAAAGTGCATATAAATGCTGGTTATGGCTATGAACGCCCCCATCCGATAATAAACCCATCAGGTGCAAAGCACCATCGTGTTTTTTTACGGATTTGATACTGTTCAAAAATACAGGATTCGTAAAAAAATCGCCTTCACGAATTGCTTTTGTTATTCTTGTAAGTTCCTGATATACAATACGGCCTGCACCAATATTCAAATGCCCAACTTCTGAATTCCCCATTTGACCTTCAGGAAGACCAACTGCTTCGCCAGAACATTTCAAATGTGTAGTTGGATATTTTGCCATCAATCCATCAATAATTGGTGTTTTAGCAGCAGCAATCGCATTATTTGGATCCTGCATGTTGCCTAAGCCCCAGCCATCCATAATAATTAAAGCAACAGGAGCATTTGATTTTGCCATGTTCTTTACCTCATTTTTATTAGAATTTTACAATATTACTAAAGTCTTCAGCTTTAAGAGAAGCACCGCCAACAAGAGCACCATCTACATCACTTTTCGACATAAGATCCGCAATTGTGGAAGGTTTTACACTACCGCCATACTGAATACGAACTTTATTTGCTGCATCTTTGCCAAATTTTTCTGCAACAGTTTGACGAATGAATGCACAAACTTCATTTGCTTGATCAGATGTAGCAGTTTTGCCAGTTCCAATCGCCCAAATTGGTTCATAAGCAATGACAATGTTTGCAACCTGATCCGCTGTTAAATCAGCAAGACCGGCTTTGATCTGACCACCAACAAAAGCATTTGTTGTACCAGCTTCACGAATTTCAAGAGTTTCACCGCAGCAGACAATAGGTATAAGTCCAGCTGCAATCGCTGCTTTTGTTCTCTTATTTACAGTTTCATCCGTTTCGGCAAAATATTCACGACGTTCAGAATGACCAATAATAACATATTCTACACAAAGTTCTTTGAGCATTGCAGTGGAAATTTCACCAGTGAAAGCTCCATTTTGTTCCCAATGAACATTTTGTGCACCTAAATGAAGTTTTGTATTGCCACAAGCATTGGCAACTGCTTCCAGTGCCGTTGCAGTCGGACAAACAACGATATCTACTTCAGTTACATCCGCAACCAGTGCAGCAAGGTCTTTTATCAATTTTGTACCTTCGGCAATTGTATTGTTCATTTTCCAGTTACCAGCAATAATCGGTTTACGCATTATAAACAGCCTCCTCAAATTTTAAATGAATATCTTGTAAAAATTTTATTTATTAGCGATCGCTGCAATACCAGGTAAAGTCTTACCTTCTAAGAATTCAAGTGTTGCACCACCGCCAGTGGATATATGCGTGATTTTGTCGGAAAGTCCCGTTTTCTTAAGAGCAGCAATAGAATCTCCGCCGCCAACGATGCTGACTGCTGAAGAATCAGCAACCGCTTTAGCAACGGCTTCTGTACCTTTCGCAAATGCATCCATTTCAAATACACCCATTGGACCATTCCAAACCACTGTTTTTGCGTCTTTAATAGCTTCCGCATATAATAGTGAAGTTTTAGGACCGCTATCGAGTGCTTCCCATTCAGGATCTACTTTATCCACATCGACAATTCTTGTATTTGCATCAGGTGCGAAATCATCAGCAATGACTAAATCAATCGGCAAAACAACCTTAACGCCTTTTGCTTCTGCTTTTTTGAGTAATTCTAACGCCAATTCATATTTATCTGGTTCACAAATTGATTTACCGATTTCATAGCCTTTTGCCGCATCAAACGTATGCGCCATTCCGCCGCCGATAATGAGTGTATCAACTTTTTCCAGTAAATTAGAAATAACGCCAATTTTATCTGAAACTTTAGCGCCGCCAATAATCGCCACAAAAGGACGTTCTGGATTTGCTACAGCCTGACCCACAAATTTAATTTCTTTCTCCATCAATAAACCAGCTACAGTTTCAATGTATTTTGTGATACCTTCAACCGAAGCATGGGCACGATGTGATACACCAAATGCATCATTTACCGCAACATCAGCCAAAGATGCGAGTTGTTTTGAAAATTCCGGATCATTTTTTTCTTCTTCTTTATGATAACGAAGATTTTCCAGTAAAAGTATTTCTCCTGGTTTTAAAGCAGCTGCTGCTTTTTCAGCTTCAGGACCCACACAGTCAGAAGCAAATTTCACTTCTTTGCCAATGATTTCAGAAAGACGTTTTGCTACTGGAGCAACGGAAAATTTAGCCACTCTTTCACCTTTTGGACGACCAAGGTGACAAGCAAGAATAACAGCTGCATTATGATCCAATAAATACTGTAATGTAGGCAGCGTAGCTTGAATTCTGGCATCATTTGTAATATTAAGGGCTTCATCCATTGGTACATTGTAATCCACACGAACAAAAACCTTTTTACCATTTACATCAATATCAGCTAAAGACTTTTTATTTAACATATATGGGCCTCCCTAAATTAAAATGGTCCGGCCCAACAAGGCCGGACCCAAAAGATCTTTAAATTTTATGCAAGTTCTGCAAAGTACTTAATTGTACGAACCATTTGGCTTGTATAGCTGTTTTCATTATCATACCATGAAACAACTTGAACCTGAGTATCACCATTAGGTAAAGCAGATACCATTGTTTGTGTAGCATCGAATAAAGAACCAAATCTGATACCAACGATATCGCTGGATACGAGTTGTTCTTCTGTATAACCGAAAGATTCAGTCGTTGCTGCTTTCATAGCTGCATTAACCTGATCTACAGTAACAGCGCCTTTAACAACTGCAATCAAGATTGTAGTTGAACCAGTTGGAACTGGAACACGTTGTGCTGAACCAATTAATTTGCCTAATAATTCAGGAATAACTAAGCCGATAGCTTTTGCTGCGCCTGTAGAGTTAGGAACGATATTAACAGCTGCTGCACGGGATCTTCTCAAATCGCCATTTCTCTGTGGGCCATCAAGAGTCATCTGATCACCAGTGTATGCATGAATTGTGCTCATGATACCGCTTTGAATCGGAGCTAATTTATTAAGAGTATCAGCCATAGGAGCTAAGCAGTTTGTAGTACAAGAAGCTGCGGAAATTACTGTATCGCTGGCTTTCAAAATGTTATGGTTAACATTAAATACAACTGTAGGAAGATCGTTACCTGCTGGAGCAGAGATAACAACTTTTTTAGCACCTGCTTTGATATGTGCAGAAGCTTTTTCTTTGGAAGTGTAGAATCCTGTACATTCAAGAACTACGTCTACTTTGAGTTCGCCCCAAGGTAATTCAGCTGCATTTGCTTTTGCATAAATTGTAATTTTTTTGCCATCAACTGTGATAGAATCTTCACCAGCTGTTACTTTATCGCCTAAAGCATATCTGCCCTGTGAAGAATCATATTTCAATAAGTGTGCAAGCATTTTAGGACTCGTTAAGTCGTTGATTGCAACAACTTCATATCCTTCAGCCCCGAACATTTGTCTAAATGCAAGACGTCCAATACGTCCAAACCCATTAATTGCTACTTTTACTGCCATTGTGAAAATACCCCCTAATTTTTTTTAAAAACTTTTCTGAGATTTCTCAGATTTTATTATTGACTGAATATTACTGGCAGCAGCTTCATCCAAAATCAAGACATCATGACTGCCTGCCCTGATTACTGCTATGATAGCCTCGGCTTTATTTGCGCCGCCAACTACCGCTATTGTCCTGCCTACTCCCGCCAGATTATTCAGACGAAAACCATTCGCATTGTATGTGTAAACACACTTGCCGCTGCGGTCAAAATAATGACCCAACGCTTCTCCCACTGCCAATTTGCAAATATTTTCTGCAACCTTAGCCGTATGATTTCTTCTATGTACCATAACATCAGCCCGGCCAATGCTGTGAATCAAAATATCTGCACTTTTTATCAAAAACTCAATTTCATCAATCGTATGATCCGTTACTTTCAAGGCCTCTAGTGCTTCATCATTCAATCCTTCAGGAATATGTAAAAGCCGATATTGTCCACCTAAATTATTAGCCATCACAGCTGCAACTGAATTTGCCTGGCGTTCTACATTTTCCCCAAGTCCGCCGCGTGTTGGAACAATCAATATGTCCGGCATAGTTCCAGTAACGGCTTTTGCAACAGCAGCCATGGTGGATCCGCCGCTTACAGCTACGGTCATATGCTCTGATAACATACCTACCAAAACCCGTGATGCAACGCGTCCCAATTCTCGAAAAACACAAGGATCATGTTCACTATCACCAGAAACAATCTTAACCTGATTAAGTCCTAATTCTTTTTCCAAAAAATATTCTAGTTTGGAAAAACCATGTAGTACATCGACATATTCACTAAGATCAGAAATTACAGCCTGTCCTGCCTGTGTGACCGAGACACCGAGTCCCGATAATTCAATCAGACCGACATTTTTTAAAACCTTGATCCCAGATCTTACACTCGATTCAGCAAGTTCCATTTGACTTGCTAACGCACGTCTACCGATTGGCTGATGGTAGCGAATATGCTTTAGAAGATTATAACGTTCTTCCATCAGACCGTTTAATTCAGGAACGATCTTCTTTTGCAAATCAATAATTTTTTCTATTTCTTCCAATTTTCACTACCCCTGGGGTTTATCGAATCCCACCGGTTTATTTTCTATCCCGATGTTTATCATACAATAAATTTCAATAGATTGTCAATGATTTTTCGATAAAATCCAGGCTAATTCCATGATAAAAATGCTAAATTATCAAAAAATTCGTTAAATATAAAACATGCTTATATTTGGAGTGCAACCCATAATTATTAATTATGTTAAGATTATAAATGTCCCTTTCTATTCATTATGATGATTTCACCAAAACTCATAAAACTCCTGCTCAAAAATAATGTATAAAAAAATAAAACCGATCAATGAAACAGAGTCCATCGATCGGTTTTATTTTTTTATTTTTCCATAGCAATACTTGCCTGGACCATCAAAGCACATTCAAGACGTTTTTTTTGCAGTTCACAGCCAAATTCATACGGTTTGCGAATATCACCGTTAAAGAGATCTGCATTGGCATGACACCCACCGCTGCAGAAAAATCTTGCCCAGCAGTCACGGCATTTTTCTTTATTTAATACATGAGAATTTCTAAAATATGCTGGCATATCTTTTTTCTGAACCCCTTCAAAAATCGTACCCAAAAGATATTTTTCCCGTCCCACAAATTGATGGCATGGATACATATCACCATTTGAAGCTACCGCATAATACTCATGACCTGCACCACAGCCGCTGAGACGTTTGGCAACACACGGACCATTGCTTAGATCCATATTGAAATGAAAAAAGAAAAAGCCATTTCCCTCACGACGGCGATCTAGATAGGCCTGCGTCAATTTATCATATTCGGAAAATAGCTGCGGCAAATCCTTGTTGGTAAAGGCATAGTCTTCATCTTTTGCAACAACGGGTTCCACGGATAAAATATCAAACCCCTGGTCTGCCATATCGAGCACATCTGCTGTAAAATCAGGATTATAAGCCGTAAAAGTACCTCGCAGATAATAATCCTGACCATTGCGTGAACGCACCATTTTCTGAAAATTTTTAAGAGCCTGATCATAGCTTCCTTTACCGCCAATATTAGGCCGCATACGATCATGAACTTCCTTGCGTCCATCCAGACTCAGTACCAGACTAATTTTATTATCATTCAAATAAGCAATGGTTTCATCATTGAGCAAAATGCCATTGGTCGTAAGTGTCAATTTAAAAACCTTGCCCGTTTCCTGCTCGCGCTTTCGTACATAAGACACTACATGTTTGACAACTGGCATATTCATGAGCGGTTCACCGCCAAAAAAGTCAATTTCACAATGTTTGCGGCTGCCGCTATGACTGATAATATATTCTACTGCTGCTTCGCCGACTTCATTGCTCATAAGTCCACGGTCGTGGCCAAAATCTCCTGTACCGGCAAAACAATATTTACAGCGCAGATTGCAGTCATGTGCGACCAAAAGGCATAAGGATTTAACTAAACCTTCTTCTTTAAAAGTCGGCGGCACATCAATATCCGGAGCAAAAAGTTCTTGTGCCTCAATCAGCCCCTGGAGTTCTTCAATGGACTCTCTTAAATCAGATTCTGCATATGCCCCTTTTAGCTTTTGTACCGTGTCTTCGGCATTGCTGCCATCAAAAATATCCATCATATCATAAATCATCTTATCAATAACATGGACGGCTCCACTATTGATATCTAACATTATGTACATACCATTTTGGATGAATTTGTGTATTCTATCTTTCACGACTCTTGTCTCCCTGCCCTTAGTTTATTTTCTGTTATATAACGAATTAAAGAATGCCGCTGCATTTGCCGGCGGCCAACTTTAACAAAACATACATTTTATATCTGCCTAAAAAAACGGACCCCTTGCCGTGAAAACAACAAGAGGCCCTTCTTTGCTGCTTATTTTGCGCAAACTTGATTTCCTACTGTACAAGACGTTTTACAAGCTGATTGGCAGGATGCCTGACATTCGCCGCAGCCGCCTGTATGAACTGTACGTTGAAGTGAAGGTTTATTCACTGTTGTAATCCGTTTAGCCATGTGCTCAGCCTCCTTATTACTTTTCTATAACCTGTGCAAAGTTTTAGCCTTTGAACATATTACTGATATATATTGTAGCGTTTTTTCTTTAACTAATCAAGTATACCCCTTAGTCAACCGGTATCAAAACCAGGTTCACCGGCAAATTCGAAGCTCCTGGCGGTGAAAATTCAAACCATGTAGAAGCAAAATCATTGTAAGTTCCTAATTCGGCTAATTCATTGACATCAATTTTCTCACCAAAAAATGTCCGATCTGCAGGGGTCAAGAGCATTTCTTTTGAACTGTTCATTGCCCGCCCTACAGTCATCGCACCGGCATAGACACCACCGCGCGGCATCAGGTAATACTTGGTTTTCCCCATACCTTTCGTCGGAATATGAATTTTGTAAAGGATTCCATAATTCCCGTAGTTTTTCACGATACTGCCATCTGTAGCATCAATTCCCGTACGATATTCATCATTTTTATCATCAGCTAGCGGAATATAAACAGCACCATCTTTACTGCCGTCATAGGTTTGCTCGCTTTTTACGATACGATCCATCCCGACAAACGTACCGCGCAAACGATGGGAATCAGCTGGCAAAACACGGGCACGGTTAAGAAACTGCACCGGATCATCTTCTGCTGGCAGCATGACAACCGATACCTTAATCGGAACCTTCGTTTCAAAATCAAATACACCGTAAACCAATTGTCCCGGTTCGACAATCAACTGATTCATCTTTGAATCCAACAAACGCTTTCCATTGGCAAAAATATGAATCCGATCCAATTTAGGTGCCTTAAAATATTCGGTTTGTGTCTGTTTGCCGACAGATAAATAATCATCACCAGGAGTCCCCATGCCGCCACGGGAAACCGAAACATCCGTCTCATCTGATGACATATTTTCCAGGACAACTGCAATTTTCTTGTTTAATTTCGTTGCGTTTAAATGATAATATAAAATCCGGCTTTTCCCTTGAACTGTATCCGTATACAATATACCATCCTGTTCAACCATTTCCGGACTATCTGAAAAGAGCAGAGTCCCCCCCACATCAGCAGAGACGACCGGCCATATTTTCATCGTATTGATACCCGGTTTTGGTGCTTTGGAATAAGGTTGTTTAACCTTGCCGTCGGCTGAAACCAGTGATTGTTCTATTTTCACCAGGCCCTCTTTATCTTTTTCCATTGGCTGATGTGCAGCTTCTGCACTTGACAAACGCATCACTAAACCAAGCACTGCTGTAAAAATAAATAATTTTTTTGAAATTACTTTCATTGTCATCCCCCTTGTATCTATAAACCTCAAACATGCTGTGAAATTCCCAGCCTGGTAAAAATTTCTGCTTTCAGCAGACGCACTTTAAATTCTATCAAACCTAAACGTGGTCGCGGTATATTGACTCGCTGTAATAAATAAGGATTCGTCGCAAACGTATTAAGCCCCGCATCCCCTGTTACAGCACCTAAATACTGACCATCTTTTAAAATCTGCTCTGTCTCATCATCGTAAGCTCCATTCGGATACGAAAAGAAAAAGACTGTCTTGATACCATTCCATTCCAAGAGTAATTTGGAAAGATTCAATTCATCGTGTTTCTGTTTTGAGTCCAGTGTTGTCACCGGCAGATGATTGGCTGTATGTGAACCAATTTCAATATTTTTATTTTGCATATCACGCAGCTGTGTCCAATTTAAATAGCCATCTGTCCCAATCATATTCGTAATTATAAAAACCGTAGCTTTCATATTTTCTTTTTCCAGCAGCGGCAAAAGATCCGTATAATTGTCAACATACCCATCATCAAATGTCAAGATAATCGGTTTGTCCGGTAATGTTTCTTTACCTTTTTTCGCTTTTATAAAATCCAACAGTGAGATCGTCGTATAACCCTGCTCTTTTAAATAGTGAATCTGCTGAGCAAACTCTTCCGACGGCACCGTATAAGCATCCTCTTCTGTATCATTGACCATATGGTATTCAAGAATAGGCACACCTTTTGGTGGATACAGCATCGTATCAATAAAAAAAGATGCTGCCAACACAATAAAAAAGGCGCTCAGCGCCAAGATTTTTTTTCTTAGATTCAATCTGCTTCACCTTCTGTTAATTCTACTGCAATTTTTTCCAATTTTCTAAGTCGATGGTTTATACCTGATTTGCTAATATGAAGTACTTCCGCCAATTCTTTTAAACTCGAATCCGGATGGCTAAGGCGAACCACAGCAACCTCTTGCAAAGGCTCCGGCAAACTATCAAAACCCAGCTTTGCTTTTATTAACTTAATATGTTCCATCTGACGTACCGATGCATTCGCCGTTTTTTGCAGGTTTGCTGTTTCGCAGTTCACTAAACGATTTACCTGGTTACGCACCTCTTTTAGATTGCGAGCCACTTCAAACTCCACTAAAGCATTTTCCGCCCCAATAATCGCTAAAAAATCCATAATGGCATCGCTTTCTTTAATATAAACAATATAATCATTTTTACGTTCACTCAGTCCAACAGGCAAATCAAATTTGCGGCAAAGCGACAGCAGCAACTGGGCAAAAACTTCGCTTCCCGTAACAAGCTCCAAATGATAACTGCCTTCCGGTCTGTTTACCGATCCGCCACCCAAAAACGCCCCGCGCAAATAAGCATGACGGCAGCAATGTTTACGCAAAATGGCGCTGTCACTGCCGACGTTTAGAGTAGCCCCATGCATAAGACCTAACTTTGCCAAAAGGTCACTGACAATCAACGAAGGAATGACCCTGACACAATAGCTGTTATGTTTTTTCAACCGTCTGGCCCGACTGACCATTACTTCCGTCCGCACCTCGCCACTGGATTTCAAAAGTGTCAGGGTCCGTCTTGCAACTGCTGCATTTTCCGTTGTAAAATTAATACCTAAACTTCGTTTGCCCCCCATCGTCATCACAGCGCCCATTCGCAAGAGGGCTGCGAGTTCAGCTATTTTACAGCAGCTATTTTCATCCACAAGTCGAGCCACTTCATTTTTTACTTCTGTTGCAAAGGATGGCATTTCATTCAATCCTCTTTATTTTAATTTATTGCCAGTCATATAATAATCCAGCATCCTCATATTTTCAGGATTTGCTTTCAGACCATAAACCATTTTCATGACATTTCGCGATAATTTGACTGGATCATGATGTATTACATTCGTTTCGCTGATAATATCAGCTTTAACAAAACCAACGCCCAGTGCATTTAGTTCATCTTCATCCACAAGAACTGGAAATGAATTTTGTTTTGCATAAAATTCCTGCAATTCTGGCGAAATAACACCGGAGTTCACCAGGACATAATCAATCGATCCCGGGCCAGCATGATCTAAGATCGCTTTCGCATGCATAGACGCCGTGTACCCATCCGTTTCACCAGACTGTGTCATTACATTGCAAATATATATTTTAACGGCTTTACTCTCCCGCAGTGTTTTTGCAACATCATCCACCAGTAGATTTGGCATAATGCTCGTGTACAGACTGCCCGGTCCTAAAATAATTGCATCTGCTTTTTTGATTGCCTCAATCGAAGATGCCACTGGCTTTACATGTTCTGGTGACAGATGAACCCGATGGATTCTCTTATGAACCAACGGAATTTGTGATTCACCTTCCACCACACTGCCATCCGTCATCGTTGCATTGAGGCGCACAATCTCTGTACTGGCCGGAAGCACTCGTCCTTTTACAGCCAATACCTTGCTTGATTCTTTCAAAGCAGTTTCTACATCACCCGTGACTTCCGTCATCGCCGCGATGAACAAATTGCCGAAGCTATGCCCGGCAAGTTCACTCGTGCCGCCAAATCGATGCTGGAATAATTTTTCCATCAACGGTTCTGTATCGGCAAGTGCCACTAAACAGTTACGCAAATCTCCCGGCGGAATAATCCCCAGTTCCTCCCGCAAACGCCCCGAAGAACCACCATCATCTGCCACAGTAACCACCGCCGTAACATTACTCGTCGCTTCCTTAATTCCACGCAACAAAACAGAAAGCCCTGTACCACCGCCAATTACAGTCACAGCCGGCCCCCGGTTAAGTTTGCGTTTTTCATAAATCAAATCAACCAGTTTGTCAGAACTATCCGGTAGTAAAACAGTAATAACCGAACGAATAATCATCCTCGTTGCTAAAAGCATGATGATGCTTCCAACTAGAATCACGACACTGCCGACCACAGCCGTTACCATATAATAGTAAGTGCCAGTCCACATATATACCGTTCGAAAAATCAGTTCTTCAATATTATCAATGTATTTGTAGTTAAATACGACTGCCAAACCTAAGCTGACCATCATAACACCGACTGCAAACAAAAACAGCCATCGTTTAAATCGCATGCCCGGATACAGCCATTTCAATAAATGCATATCATTCCCTCGACTTCAATTCATAATCTCATTCCTGGCGCGGATGTTCATGAACATCATTTTTCATTAAATCACGATGCTCAATATTTGCTCCATAGCCACGTGCTTTTAAAAACTCAAACAGATGCTTCGCTATATATACAGAGCGATGCATTCCGCCAGTACAGCCCACGGCAAGAACCAGCTGGCTTTTCCCCTCTTTGATGTATTGGGGAACCAGAAAATCAACCATATCATCTAATTTCTCAAGAAACTGCTGCGTTACCGGCCATTTGGCAATATATTCAGCAACGCTTGGTACTGCGCCGCTTTTATGACGCAAAGCATCAATATAAAACGGATTTGGCAAAAAACGTACATCAAAAACCATATCTGCATCCAGCGGCATACCAAATTTAAACCCAAACGACACAACCGTAATATTCATCTGTTCGCCCTGGCAATTACCAAACAAACGCAAAACTTTATCTTTTAGTTCCGATTTTTTCAGTTCTGTTGTATCAATAATATGAGTGGCTCGATTGCGAATCGGCGCCAAACGTTCTCGCTCTTTGGCAATTCCATCGCTAATTCTTGAGCTTGGCGCCATCGGATGACGGCGGCGAGTTTCTTTATAGCGTCGAATAATTGTTGCATCGGATGCTTCCATAAAAACCATATCATAAGGTTGATTTTCCTGATCCATTTGTTCAACAACATGAATCAGCGCATCAAAAAATTCACGGCTGCGCATATCGACAACTAATACAACTTTATTGACCCGGCCAGCAGAATGGGCACAAAGCTCAACAAACTTGGGGATAAACATCGGTGGTAGATTATCCACGCAGAAATATCCTAAATCTTCCATATGTCTGCACACTTGCGTTTTACCAGCACCAGACATGCCTGTAATAATAACTAAATGAAAATCATCCATCGGTTACCACCTCCATAGTTTTCAAAATAAAGTCTATTCAATTATAGGTCAAAAAGGAGAAAAAATCAAAAGCTTCGGTTTTTCAGTACATAGCGTTCAATCGCCTTGCCAATTCCATCTTGATCACAGGTATCGGTAACCACATCGGCGGCTTGTTTTGCCTGCTCAAGAGCATTACCCGTAGCCACGCTAAACCCTGCATATTCCAGCATCGCCAGATCGTTATCACCATCACCACAGGCCATCACTTCATCCGATCTTAAATTCAAATGATCCAGCAGTGCTTTAAGCCCCACTGCTTTGTTAATACCCGGGGGCGTCAGATCAACACTTATATCCGTATTTTGCTGAGGGTCCAGCAAACCGGAAAACTGAGCACGGATCTTTTCCGTAATTGCAGCTACACCACCATCTTTATCACGGATAACAATCTGAATAACATCTTTCGTATAAGATAAAAAATCATCACCAACGGCATTGAGATTAAACCCTTTTACCGTGCGATACGAACCAAACATATCCGGACGAAAATCTTTCGCATAAATCTGGGTATCAATATACCATTGTGCATACCAGTCATTTTTATAACATTCAGCAAGAACTTCACGTGCCACCGATTCTTTATAACATTTGACAAAAATTGGCGGCTGCGCAGCGTCCCCCCGAACCAAACCACCATTGCAGCAAATGACGGGCACCTGTGCACCGATCATTTTAGCGAAATAGGCTGCTGCCATATACATTCGGCCTGTCGCAATCGTAATATAGATGCCTCGTTCCTTTGCTGCCTGCAATGCTGCAAACGTACGCGGCGTAATTATTTTCTGTGAATTTAATAAAGTCCCGTCTAAATCCATCGCAATTAATTTAATTGACATTTTTTCACCTGATTCTATCGAATTATTCCAATACATATTTATGGATGGCCGCAGCCACACCACTATGCATATTATCTTCCGTAACATAGTCACAGACCGATTTCACATAATCGCTGGCATTGCCCATAGCCACACTAAAACCAGCTTCTTTGAGCATTGGCAAATCATTATTCGAATCACCGATTGCCATGACTTCAACTTTTTGTAAATTCATTTTTTCCAGTAAAATCTGTAAAGATGTTGCTTTATTTACGCCTGGATTGATGATCTCAATATAGGTCGGATTTGATTTTACCGCAAAAATCCGATCACCAAAGCGGGCTTGAAGTTTTGCAACACCTGCATCCGATTCTGTACTGCCGCTCGTGATTACAAGCATTTTAGGCACCAGTTGCGTCTTTTCATATAGACCGGCTGTTCCCACAGCTTCCCCCTCAAGCCCCGCCATCGCTTCATAACCCCGAGCAATATCATTGCGTTCAGCAAAATACAGACGGTCATCCTGACAAATTTGAATATACCAGTTTTGTTCCAAACAATAATCTAAAACATCCTTCACAGTTTGCGGATCGAGATATGATTCAAAAAGCACTTCTCCCGAAACGGATTTGATAAGTGCTCCATTATATGTAATAATCGGCACATCAACATCAAGCTGCTTTGCATAAGGCAAAGCAGAAACATACATGCGTCCTGTAGCAATGGTTACCGTTGTCCCCTGTGCCACAGCATCCTGAATTGCCAGCTTATTCTCTGCTGATATTTCATTTTCCCGATTTAAAAGTGTTCCATCCAAATCTGTTACAAATAACTTTATTGCCATAGTGAACCCCCAATTTTCATGATACAAGTTGAAATCTGCCTGCCAATCATTCTATGCGACACGTAAGTTGTATTATATATAGTAACACTCAAACATTCAACTTTCAATCCATCTATTATTGTCTCATGTTTTCAAAAAAATGGTTCTATAATAAATGTTGGGGTAAGCAAAAAACAAATTGCTTATTCCAACATATTTTTTTGCATAAAAATAGAGCATAAAGTGAATAACTCATTTACAATTAAAGTTACCACAACACTAACCGAAAGGGGTTATCACTTATGCTCAATATTCAGTTTACTACACTTTTCTTAGACTTGGAAGACCTTTCTATTATAAATGTTACAGAAAATTCACTGACGGTTCAATTGCCACGTAAACTCCATATATGCCCATCCTGTGGGCAGCAGACGCAAAAAGTTCATGATTATCGCCTTCAAAAAATAAAACATCTTCCTTTATTACATAAAACTTATGATTTATTCCTGCGCAAACGACGCTATGTCTGTCCGCATTGCTCAAAACGTTTTTTTGAAGACAATCCTTTTCTTTTGAAATATCAACGAATGACGACGTTGCTAAAACAATTTATTATTTCTCAATTTGCACAAGTAAAGTCTGCTTCTGCGATTGCTAAAGACACCAACGTTTCTGTTACGACAGCATTACGTCTTTTCGATCATGTCGACTATCCAAAACCACAGCTGCCAGAAGTATTGTCTATTGATGAATTCAAAGGAAACGCAGATGGAGAGGAATTTCAATGCTTGCTTGTAAATCCGAAGGATAAAAGACCCTTAGACATATTAGAAAACAGAAAAACGGATGACCTGTGCAAATATTTTGCGTCTTTTCCCATAGAGCAGCGAGCCCATGTAAAATATGTAGTTATGGATTTAAGCAGTTTATTTCGCTCTGTAATTAAAAGTAGTTTCCCGAATGCTAAGATTATTGCTGATAAATTCCATACATGCAGGCTTGCGAATTGGGCATTAGAAAGTGTTCGCAAAGAAGTCCAAAAAGAGTTTTCGGACTACCGTCGGAAATATTTTAAAAAGAGCCGGTTCCTCTTATTGAAGAGGCATAAAAATTTAAAACGAGATGAAGATAAAGAACAATTGGCCAATATGCTGGCTGTATCTGAAAAATTAAGTCAGGCCTATCGTTTAAAAGAATTATTTTATGAAGTAATGGACAGCACGGATAGTGTAGAATATGTAAAACGATTTAAACAGTGGCAAGAAAACGTTATGAGATATGATATAAAACAATTCAACAAATTAATGAAGACAGTGATCGAATGGAAAAATGAAATTATTGCAGCAATTTCAACGGGTTATAGCAATGGATATATAGAAGGATGTAACAATCGAACAAAGGTACTCAAACGGACTTGTTATGGCATACAAAAATTTAAACGAATGAGAAATCGGATACTTTATATGGCTGCATAAAAATAGAAAATAGCGAGGAGAAATCCCCTCGCTAAAAATTCACTTTATGTTTTTACCCCAACACTTGACAAAGAACC
>NZ_FNZK01000008.1 GCF_900109225.1 Propionispira arboris | reverse complement strand
TAACCTGGAAAGTATTCAAGGAGCGCTTCTTCGTATGAATCGCTCCATTCAATCCGAAGGTACTTTTGGCATCATGAAAAATAACCGCTGGTACAAAAGAATCGTTCGAAAAGGCATGGAACAAGTACGTTTAGAGATTTTCCTGGTTTCTATCGGGCATAATCTTTATAAATACCACAATAAAAGACTACGTTTGAAGAAAGCCGCATAAACTGTAGAAAAACAGTTTTTATGGGGAAAGGGGTTGTGTACCCTTTTTAAGGTAATTGCCCGCTTGTTTACTCAATATGCATAGAAAAAGAGGATGTGGACAAAATGATTTCTCATTTTGTCACATCCCCTTTTTTTGTATAGAGATCATCCAGACTATTTTTTAAGCCAACTTACTTTGGCTATCTTCTTGATTTTTTTCTTTTTCTTTCATAATCTTATAAATCACCCCAAGCACCATAAACCATACCGGCGTTACAAAGAGAGCTACCCTTGTTTCTTCATTGAATGCCAATACAACAAGCACAAAAGCAAAAAAAGCTAAGATAATATAGTTGATGACGGGATAGAGCGGCATTTTGAATTTACTTTTAGCCGCAAGCGCTGGATTCTTTTTACGATATTTCAAATGGCAGATAACAATCATTGCCCATATAAAAATAAAGCAAAAGGTTGATATACTCGTAATGAGGACAAATACACCTTCCGGCATAATATAGTTCAAAATAACAGAAATCAAAATAACAATCGCTGAAAAAATTGTTGCATTCGCCGGCACATGATTCACAGTTAAATTTCTCATGGCTGCTGGTGCATTATTTTCTTTAGCCAATGAATAAACCATGCGGCTCGTGCTGAAAATACCGCTGTTACAAGCCGACGCCGCGGATGTCAGTACAACAAAATTTACAATCGTTGCGGCAGCGCCAATTCCGACTGCAGCAAAGACCTGGACAAAAGGGCTTTTATCCGGACTGATTGAATTCCATGGATAAATACTCATAATAACAAAAAGTGCTCCAATATAGAAAAGAATAATACGAATTGGAATATTGTTAATCGCTTGTGGAACAACATGTTCTGGATTTTCCGTTTCCCCAGCTGTTAAACCTACTAATTCAATCCCTGTAAACGCAAATACAACCATTTGAAACGAAAGAACAAAACCACCCGCCCCGTTTGGGAACCAGCCGCCATGAGTCCAAAGATTTGTAAAGCTCGATACCCCAACATCGGTAGAAAACACTTTAAAAACCATAATGAGACCGATTGCAATGAGAGATACAATCGCTATAACCTTAATCAAGGCAAACCAAAATTCCATTTCACCAAACAATTTTACGGCAGTCAGGTTCATGAGCAGTAAAATGATCAAAATGATCAAACTTGGTACCCATTGAGCGATATCAGGAAACCAATATTGTATGTAAAGCCCCGCCGCTGTTACATCAGCCATTGCCAGGGAAATCCAGCAAAACCAATAAGTCCAGCCCGTAATGAATGCCGCCCCATTGCCCAAATATTCACGAACAAAATCGACAAAAGAACGATACTGTAAATTAGAGAGCAACAGTTCTCCCAAGGCACGCATAACAAAAAAGCAAATTACCCCGGTTATCATATACGCAAATAAAATAGATGGACCTGCCAAATGAATGGACCTGCCTGAACCTAGAAATAATCCCGTACCAATGGCACCGCCAATCGCCAATAATTGTACATGACGATTTTTTAATCCTCTCGATAAATTTTCATTTTCTGCCATATATAGATTCCACCTTTCGAAATATTACCATTTTAGCTTTTTATAGCTACCCATAAAAAGCTTTATAATTCCGTTATAAATTTACAGTTAAACTACCCACATACTTCCCTCCATACATGAATGGAGACCTCTCGCAAAAATACAGAAAGAGGCCAAATATATAAATTTGGCCTCAAAAAATACAACAATTCATTTGCTCTGTCCTTTTACCTGAGAGATTCACTAATTTATTAAAATCAGCTTGCTCCTTCGGTGCTCTATTGAGGCTCTCCAGAGTTTCGTCCAATAACGGTCCTTTTGCCTGAAAGCATAACATCTTCGGCGGATTCTAAAATCGCTCTCCCATTATCTTCATACGAAATTCAATATTCAATTTGTGATATACTCACATACTTTATCATCCGTTTTAAGAAATGTCAACTTCAAACAGCTACCTGTGCCTTTTCTTTATGAGCTAAAGACACGAACCCGCCACCTAAAATCGTCGATTTGTACCATAGTAACAAATCAATCTTTTTCACTTCACCACTATCAAATACTTTTACAAAAGCCGCACTACCCTTTTCTTCATAAGAAATGGCTACAACCGTTACCCAATGCCATGAATCGAGATTTTCGACTTTTCCATTCGATAAATTCAAAAAAGCAACTGGCATATCCTGAACCAATGCATCCTCAATAAAATGAATAAGTTGCTTGATGGGCGGTCGTGAAGAAGGCACTGCTGCCACCTCAAATCGCGAAAAATCAAAAGCTAAACCCTTCGCATCAATATAATCTGCCATCAATTTACAAAAAAGCTTGCTCGACGAGATGCCTCGCACTGTCGGGGTGACATACCGCCAGCTTTCTTCCATACGCTTCAGCCAATTTTCTTTTGGCATTTTATCTTGATCCGTATTCGTCAAATAAAACATAATATTGCAAGCCACGGATGGTCCACAACCAGAGGCACGCTGCCACTGTGTTTTATACCAATCCTGGTCGCAACCATAATAAGACATTTTACTGGATTCATCTATGACCAATAGCGAATCTGGATTTAAAATCGATTTTGTAATCATATATTGCACCACCTTTTTTCTCTATAAGTTGCATTAAATATTCTATATGGCAATCGTTTCTTTACAAACCCTGCTCAATTTTATATTCTTTATAACCACCCGAAAGATTATATACCTTGGAAAAACCCAGGTTGATTAATACATTTTGCGCCGCATTCCCCGTTACACCTTTATTACAATGAACTACTATACCCTGATCTTTGGCAAACTGTCCTGCCTGATGTTTAATCTCCGCTAATGGTATATTGATAGCACCATCAATATGACCTTTAGCAAAATCTTTATTACTTCTCACATCAATGACGGTATAAGACTCCCGATCGTTCATAAGCATCTTGGCTGTAATAATTTTGCGACCACGCCGCAAAGCATTATCTAATATCATGCCTGTATAAATCACCGGATCTTTGGTCGTAGCAAACGGCGGTGCATACGCCAGATCCAGATGTGCCAAATCGCCGACTTTCGCCCCAAATGTAATAGCCGTCACAAATACATCCAGCCGTTTATCTACACCTTTTTTACCAATAATCTGCACACCCAGTAGCTTTTGCGTTTTCCTGTCGGCGACTGCCTTAATGATTAGTTCTGAACTTCCGGCAAAATACTCAGTCTGATTTGGTTTTATATTATGAATAACTTCTACATCATAGCTGGCTTTTTTAGCGGCTGTTTCTGTATAGCCTGTTTGACCACAGCTTAAATCAAAAACTTGTACAATACCAGTACCTAATACGCCACGAAATGTCAAATCACCACCGGTAATAACATCACCAGCAATCCGGCCCATTTTGTTTGCCGTTGACCCCATTGGTCGATAACACGGTGTGCCATCAATCAGTAAATAACTTTCCGCACAATCTCCCACCGCATAAATACCTGCAATTGAAGTTTCCATTCGTGCATCAACCGCAATGGCTCCCGTAACACCAAGTTTTATACCCGCTTTTTGAGCAAGTTCTACCGCTGGTTTAACACCAACTGAAAGAACGACTAAATCTGCTGGCAATATGCGACCACGATCCGTCCGCACTGTTTTAGTCAATGCATCAATCACCTGCACTCTTTCATCGGTAAATACCTGAACCTGATGTTCCTGTAATTCCTGTTTTATGCGAATCGACATTTCATCATCATAAGATGGCATAACTTTTGGCAGCGCCTCAACAACCGTAACATTCATACCTTTTCGACTCAAGTTTTCAGCGACTTCAAGTCCGATGAAACCACTACCAACGACTACCGCGGTCTTTGGCTTTTTATCTTGGATATATGTTTTGATTTTATCGGCACTCACAATATTTCGCAAATAAAATACATGATCAGCATCTTTACCCTCAATCGGCGGAGATACAGCATTCGCTCCTGTCGCTAAAACTAAAACATCATATTCATCTGAAAAAACTGCACCCGTCTGTAAATTTTCAACCTGCAATGTTTGCTCTTTTACATCTAAGCTCAAAACTTCATGCCCCGTAAAAATATCAATTGCAAAGCGTTTTTTAAACCAAAGCGGATCTCGGGGACTTAGCTGACCTCTTTCAATATAGTCTTCACCAATATAATAAGGCAGTCCACAAGCGGAATATGAAATATCTTGGTCTTTTTCATAAATGACAATCTCAGCATCTAAATTATTGCGGCGCGCTTTCGCCGCAACTGATGTTCCTGCCGCCACAGATCCTATAATAATAATCCTCATTTTAATATCACTCCCTCATATACTAAATTGCTTGTGTTTGACTTCATAACGATCACAAAAATCGGCTTTACCCATTCGCCATTTTTCCTGATTTTCTAAATCCTGCTGATAGAGACTCAAGTTTCGCAAAGTATCATAAATCAAATGATCAATAAATTTTAAATCTGTCGTTTTTAGCAAAGAATAATATGCCCACTGTGCATATTTTCGATCGGTGATCAATCCCGCATTTTTCAAATAAATTAAATGACGCGAAGCCTTCGCCTGTGAAATCTGCAAAGTTTCCATCACGTCGCAAACGCAAAGTTCTTGTTCATATAATAAATTCAAAATTCGCAGTCGCGTTTCATCCGATAATGCTTTTAAAACATCTACTAAATTTTCCATCCGCACACCTCATTGTAGTATAAGCGTATAATCGCTTATACGATTATACGCTTATACTACAATATTTATCATCACAAAGTCAACAAAAAACATCCAAACCAACCGAGAAGCTTACCGATTCACTAAAATAGAAAACGAAGCAGTAGAAAAATATCATAAAATGAACTATAATAGTACTAATGAATTTTTAATTATTATTAAATAAGAATGATTGTAAAAGAGGATACGCTATGAATTTTAACAAAAATCAACTAGAAGAAAGTCATCAATTTGAAATGATCATTGCCAAATATATCAACCACTTCATTCGGGCCCTGCATGTTCTATTTAGCATCGCACTCATGATCACAGTTATACTCACACTTGTCATTTTTGCCACTGATATCTATAATATTTTTTTCAATGGCAATTTAGCTACAGGTACAATCCATGCATTGGGTTCACTTTTAGTTTTGTGGACATTATCTGAACTGCTGCATTCCGAGGTGCGCTCTCTTATGGGAGAACGAATACAAGTTTCCATTTTTATTGAAGTTGCCATCGCGGCATTTGTTCGTAAACTACTGGTCATCAGCACAGAAGGCGTACCTTTGATGGACGCCAGTGTGTACTTAGTCAGCCTGTTAGTACTTGGTATCGTCTATTGGATTTTACACACGCCAAATTCGACTAAAAAGCTTCTTAAAACTCCTGCCAATTAAAGAAGAATGTATATAATAAACGCTCTGTAATTGAAACATTTACAGAGCGTTTATTTTTATGAAGAATAATTTTTCATTCCAAATATCTGCTATAATAAAAGAACAAAAAGTATTGGATTCGCATCACAAATAAAAGGAGGGTCCTTACCATGAAAAAAGTTATGTGTATGATTCTTATGCTGATGTTTTTACAAATCACGACTATAACACAAGCCGCTTCGCTCGATATTCCATCTGGTGCCGGCGGCTTTAACTGGGGAACAGATATCACCCTAATGCCCAGCCTTGAGCTTACTGACATTCCTAATGATTCTGGCATCAGCACCTACACGGTTCTTGATGTATACGCCTATCAATATGATGATTACCTCCCAAACAAGATGATTCCCCCATATGTCGAAATCAAAGGACTATCCTCCACAGGCTATGTAGCAATGTTCATGAGTCATTTAGCTATAGCAGACTTTGCAACGATACAGACTTATTTGACGAATCTTTATGGGCCGCCAAGTATTGTTCAAACGAAAAATCATACGACTTGTACCTGGATTGGCAAACATACAATACTATCACTTTATACAGCCACTGACCAATCCTTTGACATCAGCATTTTGTATAATTAAAAAGCAGCCACAAGACTCTTCAATCTAAGAATCCTGTGGCTGTTTTTATGTATCATTTTTTAACTATAATTGCATACATTTCTGAATTAAGTTCAAACTGTTCAACATTCTGAAACCCAGCCTGTTCGAGTACAGTAGCTAAAGCCTTACCATCAATTCGATGTTCCAGCGGTGGTCCCATTTTACTATTTTCCTGCCTAGTCCATTCAATAATGTAAAAATGCCCCCCGATTTGTAGAATCCGTTTCACTTCCTGAAAAAAAGCAATTGGGTCATCTGCTTCATGAACAACCAAGCAAGCCAAGGCGCGCTCTACCGCTGCATCCGGCAAAATAAAATCAGTTTCCTTCGTCTCAATGAATTCTATATTCTTGAAATTTTTCTCTTTGGCTTTAGCCCTGGCTATTTCAAGCATTTCTGGCATAATATCTAAAGCATAGACCTTCCCTTGCGTACCTACTACGCGAGCCGCCGATAACGTAAAATAGCCCGTGCCGCAACCAATATCGGCAATGCTGTCGCCTTCCGCTAAACCAAACCGCGACAAAGTTTCTTCCGGCGGCAGAAGTTTACGACGTTCGGGATTATCCAATTTATGCTGATTGGCTGGATTAAATTTATGGACCATATCATATCATTCCTTTAAGTTCTTTTAAAATAATTTAAAATTCCCCTAACTTCAAACAAGAATATCATATCACCTCTGGCACGCTATAGCCATACAATCCTTTGATTTTCTTTTATTTAGCAAGCGTATTTGCATACATGGTTTTCAATAAAGCAATTAGCTCCTGTTGCTGTGATTGTGATAAAGCAGCCAATGTTTGTTCACGATGCTTTGCTACAATCTGAATCAAGTCTGGATACTGCTCAAGGGCTATTGCCGTCAAATATATATTTTTCTCCCTTTTATCCGTACCTACCTTGCGTTCAATAAAACCTTTTTTTTCTAATTTAACGAGACTTTTTGAAATAGCTGCTGGTTCAATATTCAAATAACTTGATAAAGCAACTTGTGACATATTGCCCTTTTCTTTAATCATTTTAAGAATCGTCCACTCGGAACTGAAAATCCCGTACTCACCTAGCAAATAATTTAAATTTTTTGATATAGCACGTGTCGTTTGATAAAGTTGATGCATCAATCGATCCGATGTTTCTAAATTTTGCGTTTGCTCTACTGGTTGAATAATAATCACTCCCTCTTGTCTAATTTATAACAGACAAGCAAACAGAATGCAATTTTTTTGCAAAATCAATCCATATTTTCTTCCACTTCGACCACCGCTTGTTTTTTTGGTTTCAATAACCACTGCAAAATAAATAGAATCAAAAACAATACCATTGCCCCTGCCGAATACTTATACATATTGATAAAACCAACATCACCCGCAATCGCACCAAGACCAATCGCCCCCGCGCTCGTTCCCACATCCAACATATTATAAAAAGTAGCACTCGCTCCACTGCGGCGGCTTGGTCTGACTAAATTCAGCATCCAAGTCATTAATGCCGGAAGCAAAAATCCACCCCCAAGTCCATATAAAACCGCAGCACTAAGCAGCATAGTCAACGTTGTCGTCTGAATCAGGACTAACAATGCCGCAAATAACAAAACAGCCCCTGGCAGTATAATCCAGGCAGCACCTTTGCTATCAAAAATACGACCGCCAATTGGTCGTGAAATAAACACGCATAAAGTTCCCACGATAAAAAAATATCCGGCATTTGGTATCTGTGCTTCATGTGCCAACATCGCAATAAAGGTATTGATACTCCCGTAGCTAATCCCAAACAGCATCGTAAGTAAAGCTGGTATCCCCGTTCCTTTTTCAAACAGCTTATCCAGTAATGATATATTGACGACTGATTTTTTTTCATCGGGTACAAATTTGGGCACCGTACATAATTTTGTTCCCAAAATAGCCAATCCTGAAGCCAAAGCCGCAATCAAAAACATCGGCACAAAACCATAATCTGTAATCAACAGCACCCCGGCTGCCGGTGCTAAAGCCATGGCAGCGGTACTTCCCAAGCCAAAATAGCCGATACCTTCCCCGCGCCGCGAAGCTGGTATAATATCAGCGGCAATAACCGCCGAAAAAGTCGTTGTCAACCCAAAACCAAATCCATGCAAAACGCGCAAAGCAATCATTTCATTAACCGAATTAAAGAGCGCGTAACCAATTGTACAAAAGACTGATATACCCAGTCCCAAATACAAGCAATTTTTCTTTCCTACCGTACTAACCCCTAAATCCGTAAACAATCGAATAAAAATAGCTGAAAAACCAAAAACACCCGTGATAATGCCAATTTCTGCTCCAGTTGCTCCATTTGCTGCAGCGTAAAGCGGCAATGTCGGCAGTAAAATATGAAATCCACCAAATAATAATGCATTCGAACATACCAAAGCGATGAAATTTTTTGTCCATAAATTTATCTTTTCCATTTATTTCTCCTTTAACTAAGCTTTTTAAGCTTCCCTTGTTAATAATTAACTAGTTAACTATTAAATTATCATTCGACAAAAAACACATACGCAGGAAGCTGCACTCTGCTAATATTTTTTATGCTCTACTAAATAAATAGTTAACTAGTTAAGTAATGTATTTGATTATACTGCAAAAGAAATAAGCTGTCAACGACTGACGATCCTGTCTCATTGTAATGAATCGCGTCAAAAAATAAAATGAGCCCTTTTCTAAAAAGAAAAGCTCATTTTATACAAAAACCACAAATAGGCCTGCTCAAACTTCCCGATAAGCATTTTTCAACAAAAGAATTTCTGCCTGGTAACCAGATAATTCATTCGGTGTTTCCAAAAAAAATGGCAGATGTCGGCACTGCGGATGATTGATTAAAGCAAAAATTGCTTGCTCGCCAATTGATCCCTGTCCAATTTTTTCATGTCGATCTTTATGGCTGGCAAACGGATTCTTACTATCATTCAAATGAATTGCCTTGAGTTTATCCAGACCAATGATTCGATCAAATTTTTCAAGTACACCATCTAAATCATTCACAAGATCATATCCGGCATCATAGACATGACAGGTATCAAGGCAAACTCCCAGCTTGTCACTGTATTGAACCCGATCCATAATTTCGCGTAATTCTTCAAACCGGCTGCCAACTTCGCTTCCTTTCCCCGCCATGGTTTCAAGCAGCACCATCGTCTTCAGCTCCACCGTCAAAGTTTGATTGAGCATTTCTGAAATCAACTTGATACCAGCTTCTATTCCTTGCCCAATATGACTTCCTGGATGAAAGTTATAGAAACTATTGGGAATCTGTTCCATTCTCTGCAAATCATCTGCGAACATCCTCCAGGCAAATTGCCGGGTCGCTTCACTTGCCGAACACGCATTTAATGTATAAGGTGCATGTGCCAAAATCGTGGCGAATTGATTAGCTTTCGCCAATTCTTTAAATTGTTGCAAATCCTCCAAATCAAGAGCTTTGGCCTTCCCGCCGCGAGGATTACGAGTAAAAAACTGGAAGGTGTTACCACCTATCTGCAGCGCTTCCTCTCCCATATGTTTAAAACCTTTTGCCACCGACAAATGACAACCTATCTTCATCAAAAAGCTTTCCCTCCTGCTCTCCTATATAAATTGCATTATATATAATATATTCTGCATTTATTATAACAAATTCAACCGCAAATCTACTGGTTTATGATAAAATAAATATACTATTCTTTTTAACATCGGACGAACGTCATTACATTTGGCGATTTAAATCATACTGAAGGTGGTATTTCATGCGTAAATTTATCAGAACCCTCATTATCATCCTGATTCTTGCTTCTTTAGGAAGTTTTGCTTATCGCAGCTCCTACGACAACCGTTCCGCCAGCAATCTGTCAGCCTACTGCAATATTGATTTCCGCAGTATCATTGATCCATCCACAAACAAGATCAGTCAAGTAACTTTGTCGCTGCTTGATTTTAGATTCTCAAAACAGCCACTCGAAAGTTTTTGTCGAATTGACATTGATGGGAAAGAATACCAGCTTGATGCCTTCGAAACAGCATCGCAAGCACCTACTTATTCCCTCCAAGATTTCAGTAATGTGAATAGCTTCAAATATACCAACCATCTAATCGTCGACTTCCCACCGCAAATCCAAAAAGAAATTGCGGCAGCAAAACAAATAAAAATATCCTTCCAGTACAAAGGCAATCCCACCCCCATTGAGCTTCCCCTTAGTGATGTAGATTTAACCTATTGGAAAAAACAATTACTCTTATTATAAAAAACAAAAAACCGTACCAGCGAAAAACTGCTACGGTTTTTTTAGTGCCCACAACCAATATTTATCCATGTAAATGAACTAATTCAATCTGATTTTACTCTCTTCTTAATAAGTAATCTAAAATCAAACTTTATTCTGTATTGATCCTGTGCAATTACCAACTTTATCCTGACCATTTCATTCTTTATTCCCTAATTACTAAACAATGCACTATAATTCAATTGTAAAATCATTGTAATGTTTGTGTTACAACTCTTTTAATATTTCCTTAATTCCATCTGCCATAGCTGCCAGGATCAGATAACAAGAGACCGATCCAGTGTCAAGTACGCCTCTGCTTCTTTCACCTAGTCTGCTTGAGCGACCATATCTAGCGACCATATCTTTTGTTGACTCGCTGCCTTGTTTTGCAGCGGCTTTCATTTTGTCCAGTGCGACAACAAAATCTACGCCTAACACCACATCTGTTTTTAGACTTTTTAATGTTGGAAAAAGCGTATCGACCAAGGTTTTATCGCCAGCTCTCGCTTCAACAATTTCCATAAGTCCATTATACCCAGCTTCCAAAATCTTACTAAAATCCTCCAATGATATCGTTTCCAAATTTTCGCCAGCTTCAGCCATTCCTATAAAAACAGTTCCATAAATTGGTCCCATAGACCCGCCGATTTCATTCATAAGAAGCATTCCCAGATTTTTCAGTCCATCCGTGAAGCTAAAATCATTCTTACAATATCTTTTTTCGAAGAGCGAAAACCCTTTATTCATATTCATCCCATGATCTCCGTCACCGATAAGCCCATCCAGATCACCCAAATACACTTTATTTTCCTGAATAGTTTTTACCATTTTAAGCAAAATGATTTTGCCTTTTTTATTTTCAAATACATTCATCATCTTTACCCCTATTTCTGCTTGAGCCCCATAGTGTAAGCTGGCATATCAATAAGTTTTTTTAATTCTTGATCTAATTTCATTATAGTCAAAGTAGCTCCCTTCATCTCAAGTGATGTAAAGTAGTTACCCACATAAGCTTTATAAATTATAATATTTTTTGTCTTAATGAGTTTTTCGATTTCATTGTATAAAACATAGAGTTCCATGACTGGCGTAGCACCAAGACCAGATACAAGAACAACGACCTCATCCTGTTCTTTAAACGGATAGTCTGGTATAACAATATTGATCATTTTTTCAGCAATTTCCTTCGCTGTTTTCAATGAACATATCTCCATCCCTGGTTCCCCATGATGACCAATACCCATTTCCATCATACCTGGTTTTATTTCGAAATTAGGATGTCCCGCTGCTGGTAAAGTACAAGGAGAAAGACCAATTCCTACACTTCGCGTTGAATCGATCGCCTTTTGCGCTGCCGCTATCACTTCATCTAAATTGCCACCCTGTGCCGCTTTAGCACCACCTATTTTCCACATCAAGATTTCGCCTGCTACCCCCCGGCGCTTTTCTCTCTGGTTCTTTGGGGCAGAAGCAACATCGTCATTCGCTATAACACTTTTTATTGTTATGCCCTGTTTTATAGCCATTTTTATAGCCATTTTTACATTCATATTATCACCTGAATAATTTCCATATAAACAGGCGACGCCTTTTTTCTGATCTACGGCTTTCGCCGCATCTAAAAAAGCCATTGCAGTCGGTGACGAAAAGACCTCCCCTACTGCAACTGCATCACACATATTTTTTCCGACATAACCAATAAAAGCAGGTTTATGACCACTGCCACCTCCGGTGATAATACCCACCTTATCCTTCGGAATATTTTTTGCTTTGATTACTCGGTTATTCTCCGTTGCTTCCACGATGTCTTTATGTGTCTTCAAAAAACCGGATATCATTTCATCGACAATGTTATCAGGATCATTTAATATTCTCTGCACCATATTTCCTCCTCTCCTTTAAATTTTACCTGATAGTTCAAGCTCCTACTTGCTTAGCAATTTTCTTCAAATTAGCCAAACCTTTAATTGCTAATTCCTCGCCAGTATCTGCAAATTTTCGCCAAATTGCACATTGCGCATTTAATTCTTCAAATCCGGGATCAAAAGATTCAATTACACACGGTCCTGTATAACCTATTTTTTTTAATGCTGTAAAAAATTCCGCAAACGGCACAAGTCCTGTACCTGGAATTCCCCTATTATTTTCACAAACATGTACATAGCCCAAGTATTCTTTTCCACAAGTTTCTACAGCTTCAGTATAGCTTGTCTCTTCTCTAATCATATGGAAACAGTCCAAATGTACCCCCATATTTCCAGTTCCTACTGCTTTGCAATATCTTACACCATCTTCTGCCGTATTGATAAAATGCGTCTCAAAACGGTTGACGGGCTCTACGCAAATTTTCATTTTAGGATGTACTTGAATAGCATATTCAGCAATTTCGCGCATAGCACTTACTGAATGATTCCATTCTTCTTCTGTACGCGGCTTTCCTGTAAGGCAGCCCCAACCCGCATAGTTTACACCACCAAGAATTTCAGACCCAATTAGCTTATTTATATCGACCAGCCGCTTCAATGACTCAATCCCTTTTCTCCGTACTGCAGGATCAGATGAAATAAGGCTATTTTCTGCATTTAGGGTTGTCGACGTTACAGGTTTGAGTTTTGTCTTTTTTAATTCTGCTATTACTTGTTCTGTAGGAAACGTTTCTGGATGAGCAATAGCAAAATCAATTGCCTCAAATCCCAATTTTTCACTTTTTTCTATAATCCACAAATCTTTTTCAGTAAATACTTCCGTCCAAATAAATGTATCTACTCCTATTTGCATATTCATTCCTCCTTATATGATAAAAGCATAGCCATGTGATATAAGTTTTTTCAAAGCTCATACTACATGGCAGGTACTTAAAATAAGTAAATTTTAAAATTGGACATATTTCTTATAATCATCAAAAACCAAATATTGAATAGGTTCATCCTCCTCTACATGTGGAACCCAAGGTGTTTTATCATAAAAATGATTATCAAGATTATCATCGTTTGCCTTCGATACTTCAAATACAGCGATATCACCAGTCCCCGCAATACCCTTCCACGAATGATATTGACGCGGCAAAAGAGTAACGCTTTGCCCTGGTTCAAGCGTTATTTTAGAACCAGCCTTAACCGTTATTTGTTTACCATCTAAAGTAACCGTAACATCGGTTTTAGCAAAATCTTCTTTTTCATCGGAGTTATACAATGTAATCTCCAATGTGCCACCACCACGATTAATGATATCTTCCATCTTTGAATAATGGAAATGATATGGTAACATCTGCCCATCCAGGACAAATAATAATTTTTCGCAATAAACCTTTGAATATGTCTCAGGATCTGACTGACTGCCATTTCTAAAAGTAAAGATTCCCAATCCACATTTATTGTAATCACCTTTACCAAAATCAGTAATGCCCCATCCTAACATCGTATCTACAAGCTCACGTTCATCTTTCGTTAAATTCTTCCAATTTTCCGATGAGTAGAATGCAAATGGTGGTAATGGAATCTTAAAGTCCCGCACTTTTTGTATAATATATGCAATACTATGGTTAATTTCTGACCGTTTCATAAAAAAATCCCCCTAAAATTTATGATTAAATTAATGAAAATGTATAGGTTGTCTGACTATCATAGGGCTTGTCAGGATAAACAATAATCAGCCCCGGTTTATCACTATGGATTCTATCTGGCAGTGCTTGCGTTTCCAGAGTTATCGCACCATAGCGACGTGCTTCTCCGTTTTCCAGCTGTACAGTTGGATCGACATTGTTACATGTATAAACAACGACGGCTTCTTCCGTAGTTCTTACGCTGATTTCTATCCGACTTTTTAAAGAATAACACCTAATTTCATCTTTTCCCTTTTTATTTAACTGAAACGCATGGTCATATCCTCCTCCAACCAGCGAAAGTTGTGAATGACCTGTAGAAAAATATGTTCCGATCTCTCTGGGAAACAAAAAATCAAAAGCAGGATCTGTTTTAGCATAAAGATATTTTCCTGTAGCCATTGTTTCTTTATCGACTTCCAGAGCTTGATCCGCATCAATATATAATAGATGTTTGTCAATCGTATCATCATCATCAAGATGAAAATAGCTGTGATTTGTCATATTACATAAGCTAATTTCATCAGATTCAACATGATAGTTTATAGTCCATGTGTTTCGATCATCTAAAGTATAACTAACACAAACTATCAAATTGCCCGGATAACCGTCATGAGCCTTTTCGTTGCGAGTAAAAATAATATGGTCTCTTCCATTCTCACTCTTTGTTTGTACATTCCAAAATTGATGATAAAAGCCGTTTTCTCCACCATGAAGATGCTGATTTCCATCATTTTTTTCAAAAATACATTTTTTGCCATTTGGTAAAATACATTCCGCATTTTTTATTCTGCCCGCAACACGGCCTATAGTCGCTCCTAAAAACATTGGATTTTTTTCATACATTTCAAAGTCTTTATAGCTGAGTACACAATTTTTCTTTTTTTTGTTTTTATCCATAAAAAGAATTTCTTTTACTACACAGCCATAGTTTAATGCTGTTAATGACATGCCATTTTGATTTGTCAAAGTATATGCATATACATCTTTCCCTTTAAATTGTCCAATCTTCTGATTCGTTATCAATCCGTTTCACCACTTTTACTATTTTTACTACTCGGCAAAATAGTTAGAACTTTTACCAATAGAGTTAAACAATTGCATTTTCTGTCTAACTACATGCTTAGTAGCTTCAATACATTTTGGATAAATCTGATTAGGTTCACGCAATTCTTGATTTTTTAATACTTCACGACACTTTACATAAAATGCATGCTTAATATCGCTGGAAATATTAATTTTTTGGATGCCTATCGTAACCGCTTGTGCGATTTCATTGTCTGGATTCGCTGAACCTCCATGAAGAACAAGCGGTGAATCCGTACGTTCTACAATGTCTCGTAAAATATTCATTTGCAGCGCAGGCTTAAACCCTTTTGGATAAATACCATGTGCCGTGCCGATTGCAACGGCCAAAGAGTCAGCACCTGTTTTTTCAATAAAATTTACGGCCTGTTCCGGGTTTGTATAAATTACTTTCGTCGCACCACCTTCAATAGAGTTGCCTGTATCGCCAATCGTTCCAAGTTCTCCTTCAACCGCTACACCAATTGGATGCATCAAATCAACAACTTGCTTAACTAAAGCAATATTTTTCTCATATGGTAGTTTTGAACCATCAATCATTACCGAATTAAAGCCAGCATGTACCGCCCGTTCCACATCTGCAAGCGACCCACCATGATCCAGATGCAAAACGAAGGGAATTGGACTTCTATGAATTTTTTCCAATACATAAGCAATAAATTCATTGGTAATAAATTGCAGCTCATCTGGATGAATTGCAATGATTGCCGGTGTTTGCGTAGCTTCTGCTTCTTCAACCACAGCACGCATGAGCATGCTGGAAGAAACATTAAATGCCCCTACCGCAAAATGACCTTTTTTGGCAACCTTAAGCATTTTTGACATAGATATTAACATAATTAAAATCCCCTTTCGGATTTCACATAAGAAGAGACCAGCTCCATTCTTTATATGAAATCACTATATAATAATATTGAATATTGATTAACCCGAAATCTTAACATTTGATAAATTCAATTCCTGCTCATCGTCATTTTCTTTTGTTACCGGTTTTCTCTTTAGCAAAAGGCAAATTATAGAAAATACCAATGAACCAATAAGCAGTGCTGCAACCCAAAGTCCCGGATGATTTTGCCCTGGAAGCGTAAAGAATCCTCCCCAAACAATGGGGTTAGTGCAATCCCAATAGAATACCAGTGCTCCATTTACCGCAGCACCAATCGCTGTACAAATTGTAATTCGTATTAAATCATTAAGAATAATCGGGTAAGATCCTTCTGTAATTTGGCAGCATCCCATAATAAATGCACTTTTCAAAGCATTGGCTTCTTCATCAGAAAATATGTCGCGTTTAAACAGCCGACTCAAAAAATAACAAATAGTAAGACCTAATGGTGCAATCATGGAAGCAGAAATCAAAGCATTCATCGGCGTCGTGTAGCCTTCTGAAACTAAACCTAAGCAAAAAACAAATACAACCTTATTAATTGGTCCACCATAATCAACAGCTGACAATATACCAACAACAATTCCAAGTACAATGATAGAGCCGCCCTGCATGCTAGTGAGCGTATAACCTATGAAATCCTGTAAAGCATGAATTGGAATTCCCACCACATAGCGCATAAGAAGCGCAACGATTAATGTCGTAAGAAACGGCAGTATAAGCATTGGTTTAATTCCTTCAAACCAAGCAGGCAGCCTAATTGCATTTTTAAGATAATTTGCTAAATAGCCTGTCATAAACCCTGCAAAAAGCCCACCTAAAAATCCATAACCATATTCCTTACATAAGATACCAAGTAAAAACCCTGGTACAATACCTGCTCTATCAGCTATAGCATAAGAGATAAACATCGAAATAAATACCGCTAAAAGGCCTAATCCATCTCCACCTAACGTAAATAAAACATCTGCGACCGACATACTTCCATTAAAATCCTTGATGCCCTGTCCTCCACTAATGTTACCGATAACCATCAGCATACCAGAACAACAAACAAATGGAATCAAATAAGATATTGCTGTCATTAGATTTTTCTTTATATTTAGATTTTTCAAAATAATATCATCCTTTCAACTTTTCTTACTAAACTAAGCTTTAATATTCTCTTCAATATGCTTAATCAAATTTCCGGCTGAATGAATTACTACCTCTGTGGAAACCTCGACTATTTTTTTTCCTGCAAAACGATCACGTCCTTTAATCGATGTATCTACTGCTAAAATAACCACATCTGATATTTTTATCTGTTCAGCAGTAAGTTCATCTTCTGTGCCAATCTGTCCCTGCGTTTCTATATGAATTGTATGGCCTCTTTTCTCAGCAGCCTTTGTCAGTTTTTCTTTGGCAATATACGTGTGAGCAATTCCCGCAACACATGCCGCAATTCCAATAATATTCATGGTTTCATCTGTCCTTTCCTACTTTTTTAGTCTGCAACTTCTAAACATTTGATCATACGAATCCAGGTATAAGCATACGTATTGCTCCTTTCATTTTTTACTGTATTTTATTGGATAGTAAATAAATCACTTCGCCCTTATCATTTGTAGTAAGTAATTTATCAAATATCTCTTCATCCGATAACGCAATTGCAACTTGTGACAACAACTTTAAGTGCACTGTAGTTTTGTCAACATTTCTTACTGCAAATAAAATAACTACATGCACCGGTAAATTATCATAAGATTCCCATATCAAATCATTCTTGGTCCTTCCAACTGCAATTGATGTAACATTGACTGCATCCGACTTACCATGTGGAATAGCAATATGATTGCCTAAACCAGTCTTTCCTTCCGCTTCGCGGTTATAAACATCTTTTATAAAGGCATCTTCATCTTTCACATTCCCAGCTTTGTATAGTAAATCCGTAAGTTCCTTTATAGCTTCATCTTTCGTATTTGCTTGCATGTTTAGATTAATTAAATTTTTATTCAAAATTGTTTCAATGTTCATAATTCATTCCTCCTAAATTAGATTTAAAGCTTGCTTTACTTTGACTGCATCGATTGTATTAAATATAGAACTCACAAGAATGGACGGAATATTCTGTTTTTCAAGTTTTACCGTAGTAAGAATAATATCAACCTGATGGGGGCTAAATTTTTGTACTCTGCTTGCCGAAACAATATCAACAATTTTCCAGTCGGGAAAGGTGCGTTTTACACGTGCCGCCAATAAATGTGATGTTCCGACACCGCTGGAGCAAACAATTACAACTCGCTTCTGTTGCGCTTTTTTTTCTAAAGCAGACTGAAAATATACTACGATATAACTTATTTCGTTATCGCTTAAATTTCGAAAAGCAAGCTTTAAGTTTTGTTTTTCCAAGGCTTGTTTTACTGCCTTGAATACTTGGGGGAAATCTCTTTTTATATCATCTTTAAGGGGATTCGAAATAAATATTTTACTTTCTATACGTTTTGTAAGCGGTCTAATATGAAGCAATAATGCCTGTTGTAAACTAAAATCATTTGAAAAATCGTTTTTCACTTCCGTCGACACGCGTTTTAATAAATCCTTCACAAAGCCTTTCTCTTCATCATTATTTTCTTCCAATTTTAATGGATTATTGTCATTTTCAGGATCTATACGTGATGAATAAAAATACTGGTAAATGTAAAAAAATTCATTTGTAGGTATGGTATGATTCATATACTTTCCTATTTCCTGAACAACCATCGATGTGCAATTAAATATAACTTTATCTTTATAATTTCCATTCTCGTCATTTCCCTTATTTACCGTATGTTCATTATTTTCCAAACGCTTAATAAGAATTAAAACATGTGTAAATATATTGATATAATATGGATCCTTTATTTTGCCGCATAAAATCTGTTCTACACGATCCAGCAATAATTTAACAAAACTTATATCCTTATGTGAAAAAAACGTATATAAATCATGATCCATTGCTGTATCTGTATTCTCATATAGCAGGGGCTGTGCACTATTCATCGGAAATTGATTAAACATTTGCATCAACAGGTTACGAATGTTATACTCACTGCCATCTATATGAGTTCCATTGTGTGATCGTACAAGAGATAAGCTATATTGTTTCAACTCAGCTTCTATAATGCTTAAATCATTTACAATTGATGCATTGCTAATGAAATAAATCTCAGCTAATTTATTGATTGATGTTTCTATTGGTGCCTGTAACAATAACAAAATCATAATATTTCTGCGCCTCATCTCAACATCAATACCAAAAAAACCTGCCTGCTGTTTGGACAAACCCAAAACAGTGTTTATGTCACTAATAGGATCTATACAATACCCTTTACCACGCTTGTACTGCACTATACTTTGGCAGCCAAATTTATACCTTATTGATTGCAAATCACGATGTATTGTTTTATCAGAAACATTCAATATTTCTGATAATTCAATACTAGTGAGATAACCATTGACCTTTAATAAGGCTGTCAAAATTTTTTTCTCACGTGTCGACAAGAATTCTTGTACCATATTTATATCCTCCATATACGATATGCCGACTATATGCTCTTTCTAACTTACAAGGTTATTATAATTTATTTTTAAAATTTCAGAAATACTAAACCATGTCTAATATAAGGGACATTTTAGTATGCAAGTGTGCTAGATATATACCCATTTAATGCTAAAATTTTTGTATCACGCGTTAAAAAAAAACACCATAAATTTTTAGCTAGAATATTTTCCCTCGTTATTTTCTATTTTTAGGTAAAAAAATATGTTGGAATAAGTAATTTGTTTTTTACTTATCCCAACATTTATTATCAAAACTTTGCTCTCTTTATTTAGATTTAGAAAGTCCCCATGGACAAACTAAAATACAATGACCACAGGCACTCTTTCGACCATATTCCATAAAAAATCCACTGCGTTTTAAATTGCATAATTTATAATCGATAAGATCTTCCCGGGTTAGACCAGGTTTCCAGTCAATTCCATAAAGTGCTTGATCTGGACAAGCTTTTATGCAGACCTGACAATCCCCGCAAAAACTTTTTTTTATGGGTTTTGCACAAGTCAAAAAAGGATAATCCAAAAGAATTGCCCCCAGGCGAACCCTTGGTCCAAATTTTTTTGTAACTAAAACATCACTTTTCCCAATCCAGCCAAGTCCAGCATGGACAGCCGCTTCTTTAAATGAAAAAGGGACCCGAAGGTTTATTTCATCATTTTGCACCGCTGCAGGCACATAATTTTTTATTTGATATGAGTCCAATAAAATTTTTAAACTGCCGATTTTTTTATTCAGATTTCTGGTTGTTTCAAGTAATATAGTATTATATTTTTCTTCGTCATATTCCGCTTCCGTTAAAAAATAACTATATCTTTGCGCTATCACAATTGCACATGAAAAATCATTTTTATAATCAGAATAAGCTATATCTGCAACAGACCAAACCGCATCCGCCTTGCATGAAACAATCTCACTAATTTTAGCGCGAATGCTCATAAATACATCCTTCCTCTCCAACTTGCAAATATCTCTCTTTACTCCGACTTCAGTCCATACCCAATATTCCCACTTCCAAGGAAATTGTTGGGACTTTAGTCTTTTAATAATATGATACATCATATTGCAAAAAAGTAAAAGCCTTTATTTTTCCAATTCTTTTGGAATATCATATTTTCTAACGTTTAAAATAATGATTTCGAGCATAAAAAAATAGACAAGATGCTTAAATACAACTTGTCTATTGTGTACTACATTTATCAAATAGTTAATTAGTCCCATCTTATTGTTTCGGACATAATTTCCCTATAAACTCCCCGACATCTTTTGCCTGATTGAGCTGCTGAACAGCATCTTTATTTTTGAGACTAAAAAATAAATCATTGATCGTAGCAACATCATCTTTTTTAACAGCAGGCAGACAGATCATCGTAACGAAATGGTCAAAAGAATCCCAGACAATTGGTTTTTTCAGCCGAATAAAAACAATCGCAGTTTCTTTAACAAAAGCTGGCAATCCATGGGGAATGCCTACACCATTTTTAAAAATAGTACTGCCCATTTCTTCACGAGCAAACAATGAGGTGATAAATTCATTTTTTATATAACCACGATTAAACAAGAGACTGCCGATTGTTTCCAGCAAACATTTTTTATCCGCATATTCCTGGTCGAGAAAAATTAACTCAGCCTTCAAAAAAGACTTTAATGTATTGCTTTGATACTGCCGGACCAGACAATCTAGAAATTGTTTTTTATCTGAACTAAAACCACTCTCAAACGGGATAAAATTCACGCCATTAATGTGTGGATTGATGGTTCCAACCGCAGCAATAATATTATATTGCTGCTTTATTTTATTGATCTGAAGTGTAAAGTCTTCATCCATAATCCCTAATAATAAAATTTTTAATTTAGGATAATATTCTATTAACAGCTCTTTTATTTTAACCGCAACACCATGACCCGTCAAGCACAGACAAAGCAGCAACGATGGTTTATTGGACTCATTAACCGATAACATCGGATAAGAATATCTTGTACTTACAATGTCATAGTAAATATCATCTAACGTTTCTTCAGCATTTTGATCCGCTATATAAATTTTCCGAACCGCTTCCATAACCGAAACCATATCAACGCGATCAATCGTTCTGGTCTTAATCCCCGTTCGTTTGGTTACAATGTCGCCAACGTTTACCAAAGACCCCATATCAACAAAAAACAAGATACCACTATCACTTTTAATCGTTTGGGCAATATTGATGACTTTTTCAAAAATTTCAATAGGATTTGTATTAAATGGCATATCAATCGCAATTGGAAAATCTACCCCCATCAGTTGATTAACAACTGCAATCATTTCCGAAGCAACTTTCCCATGACACACTGTAATGATGGCAACTTTATTTTTTTTATCGGTAATCTGTAACAGCTCTTTGATATACATGGCAATAAAACCGATTTCCCCATCTGGAATTATCACATTTTCCTTTTGTTCAATCGTTCGAACCAAATGCCTCGCTAAATCATATTCGTGAGCAAAATTTTCTTTAATATACACAAGGTTTGGATTAATTATTTCCTGTCCATATTTAATACGCTTCACAGCTTCACTAAGATGAATAGCCAAATAAATTAATACTTTTTTATTGATTTCGATAGCAGCATGCACTTGTGTTATTTCATCAAAAAAGGATTTGATCGTCTGACTGATATTTTCGCCCACTAAATATTTCAATTCATCAAGCGATAATAATTGATTTTCGGCATGACCTTCGGATCGAATCAAATCAAATTTATTTAAAACAAAAGTCCACATGATTTTTTCGATTTCACCCGGATCAATCCCCATTTTTTTGAGTTCATAATATTTCAATTCTACTTTTTTGTAAATATCTTCAAAAATCGGATAGGTATGACTGACCTTAGCCGCTGTTATATGCGGCACAAAGAGCATATCTTGAAAGACAATCGAACGGCTGTGTTGGTTATCCGTTCCCTGATTGTTCTGAAACAAAGTGTTATAAATGAGTTCATTAAAATCGATATGAATTTCCGTCTTATCACTATTCATTTTTTCAACATAAGCATTGGCACAGGTAACTTGAATTTCACTCCGCAGCTGCCCAACATTACCTTGGTATTCTTTGAGAACAAAGGCCGACAATATTTTATTTTTTACTAATATTTTGCATTGAGTTCTATTTGCTTCTTCCTGAAAAAAGTCATAAACTAACTGGGCTTTTTCTTGAATGGATCGGTTACGCAAATTCGGGAGTTCAATAATCATGGGAATACGTCTGCGAAAGGTTAACAATAAAGATGATTCGATATTTTCCGTTGTGGCACCAATAAAATAAACGGAGGCTTCGTGTTCTACATTTGTTTCCCCTAACCGTCTAAATTTTCCTTTGTCCAAAATAGAAAACAACATTTCTTGTCCTTTTGCGGGAAGGCGATGAATTTCATCCAAAAATAAAACACCACCCTGTGCTGCATCTACCATACCTTCTGTATTTTGATCAGCTCCCGTGAAAGCACCTTTTTTATAACCATATAAAATAGAAAGTAAGAGCTGTGGATTATCTGCATAATCAGCGCAGTTCAACGATACAAAGGGAGCATCTTCTTTAAGTACTTTTTTATTCAAAGCGTATTGATACATGCACTCGGCAAAAAGTGATTTTCCAGTTCCGCTTTCGCCTACAATCAAAGTTGGCAAACCAGCTGGTGGGTATAAGATCGCAGCTTTTGCCTGTTGAATATTTTTAACCAAACTATAATCAAAACCTACTAGTTTCGAAAAATCCTGTTTGGGATCTTCTACTGTCAATTCTTTAACTGTTTCGACGACCAGTTCACTTGTTTTTTCATCGGCTAAAATACTTGTTGTGTATTTTCTCGACAAATCAATTCCTTGCATTGAAAAATTCATGATAATTTGTGAAATCGTAATTTCCGGATTTTTTTCCTGCATCTTCAAAATTGCGTCTTGGATATTTTTCTTTTTCCGTTCCCGCGAATTGATGATGCGTAAAGATTTTCTGGTCTCGGTAACAGTTTCGCGCAAAATAGACAGAGTATTGGCAATTTTTTCATCAGATAAAGGCTCAAATGGTTTTTCATTTAGAATCAACTTTTTTATTTCTTCTTTATTGTTCTTTACCATTTGTATATCCTCCTTTCGACGAGTTTTGTAAATCAGCCTACAGTAAAAAGGGAATATGCTTACCGTTTAGATTTAGCATATTCCCTCTCTATTATTTACAACACTATAACGGTCAAACCCGAGCGGCTGAGCCAAACAACTGCATATAATAGCCGAGTTTTTCACGGTAACCACGAAGCATATCATCCAGACTAGAGAACATACTTGTTTTTGCAGACTCGGCAAAAGCTGCTTTCGCCGCGGCAAGCCCTGCTTGGTCCAAATCGGTATATAAATTCAATTTTCGAATTCCTAATTTAATTGCTTTTTGCAAATTTTCATCCCCTGTACCTGAGCAGCCATGCAAAACAAGCGGCACAGGTACAATTTCATTAAGCTGTTTTAACAAATCGAAATGCAACTCGGGTGTACCTGCATATTGTCCGTGCGAAGTTCCGACCGCTACAGCCAAACAGTCTACATCCGTTGCCTGAACAAATTTCTTAGCTTCTTCCGTATTGGTAAGACCGATATTCTTTGTTTCTTCATATTCCGTGCCTTTTCCAACATGACCTAATTCGGCTTCGACACTAATATCCAGCGAATGAGCAAATTTTACAATTTCCCGTACTTCAAACACATTTTGTTCAAACGATGCCATGGAGCGATCTACCATAAGTGATGTAAAGCCTGCTCTTACAGCTTTAACCGCATCCACAAATTCCTGTCCATGATCCAGATGAACAACGACCGGAACAGCTGCCCGTGCAGCCAATGGCACGGCAACCTCACCAAACGCAAGAATGTCTGCCATCTCCGGATATAGAGCTAAAATAACAGGAGAATGCTTTTCCTCTGCGGCAGCAATAACGGCTTTGATTGTCGATTCATTCCATGCATTTGCCGCTGGAACACCATAACCTTTTTTCTTTGCATCATATAATATTTCCTTCATATTTACAAGCATTTTCCGTCTCATCCTCCCAAAGTTTTAATTTGCTTTCCTTATTTGTTCAATTGGTCGATATTAAAACAATGATCTTTTTTACCAGTTTGGAAAAATGGTCCCATCATTTCTTCAAGTAGTTCTGCTGATCCCGTGGAAAGATCCGTTCTTTGTCCTGCCAAATGCGGCGTTATAATAACATTGTCCAGTTGTGTGAGCGGGCTGGTTTTTGGCAATGGTTCTGTGTAGTATACGTCCAAAGCCGCACCCGCGATTTTTTTCTTTTGCAAAACATCGATGAGCGCTTCTTCATCAATGATTTCTCCACGAGCTATATTTATAAAGTATGCCGTTGGTTTCATCATTTCAAATAATTTTTTGCTAATGAGACCTTTATTTACGGCAAGCGGTGGTACATGAATCGATACAAAATCACATTGCGTAAAAATTTCCTCTAGTTTTTCTGCCTTGCTGTATTTTTGTATTAGTGCCGCTTCAACAAACGGATCGTACACGACCACTTTCATACCAAGCGCTGCCGCTTTTTCGGCGACACGTTTACCGATTTTGCCAAAGCCAACCAAGCCGAATTTTTTATTTTTGAAGGTCAACCCACGGAATGTTGTAAACTCATCCCATATTGGTGTTTTGCGATTGATGTCTTCATCCCATTTGCCAGACTTCACATAACGATCAGCTCTTAAGATATTACGTCCGAGCATAAGGGTAAACGCCATCGTTAAATCGGATACAGGCTCCACTGAGCGTCCTGGTGCATTGAAAAAATAAATGCCTTTATCCGTAGCCGCTTTGATGTTAACGCTTACTGCATCCGAGCGACAGCAGCCAATCGCGATTAAATTTTTACCGGCTTCAATAACCTGTTTTGTAACCGGTGCGGTATGCACTACAAGCAGGTTGACATCGGCGATGCGATCAATCAAATCCTGCGGTTTCCCACAATATTCGGTAATACTGTCGTCACCAATATTTTCACTGCGGTCACGGCTCATTGGTTTATCCATTATTACATCAAAAGAATCAATTTCGTAGTCATAGCCTTGCAGCATTCTTTTCGTCACCGTTACCAAGTCTTCTGTATGAACCCATTCATCACCAACTACAAGCACTTTAATTTTTTTATCTTTTTCCATTTTTTTACCCCTTTCAATGATAAAATACCTGACGAAAAATTTTTATTCACATAAAATTTCTGTTGCTAAAACATTGTAGGCTTCTTGTTCTGATTTTGACTGATAAAGCCGTATGATATTCTCTTCAATTTTGCAAAAATTCACTATATTTCGCAAGTAGTTTAAATGGGCATTTTCTTTTTTGAGAGCAAGCAAAAATACGACACCTACATCAATTTCCGAATCCGCATTGCCCATTTCATGAAAGGCAACCTGATTTTTGGATATACCCATGATAATTGCCGGCCGCTTCACATTTTCAGCCTGCGAATGTGGGACAGCAACACCAATCGGTTTGGTAGCCAGACCAGTCGGATAGAGCTCCTCGCGTTCAAGCGTAGCTGATTGATACTGCTCCGTTACATACCCTTTTTCTAACAAATATGCCGATAAGGAACGAATTATATCTTCCCGATTCTTCATATTTTCCAAAATAACAGCATGATAATAGACTTCCGTTGTTTGTTGATCCATCGTGATCCTCCTTCTACACGCAATATGCTGCTAAAATTTAAAAACCAAAAACTACTGAAAAGAGTTTATATACCAAAACCAATGCTGGTGTACCTGCGGCATCCCAGTTTGAAATCATCCCTTTGCTGGCTTCATATCCCATTGACCCTGCCAATGCCGTCATTGGTGATGCCATTAAGGTCGCGCCCCAGCAAAACAGGCAGACAATAAAGCACAAAATAATAATATTATGCAGGATATTTCCGCCCGTAATCGCGTTCACAGCAGCACTTTCCCATAAAACAATAATCAAACTGACAGAAGCAATCATTTGATTTCCTGGAAGCAGTAAAGAAATTAATAACGCAATCGGATACATAATAAGAGTTGTAGGAATGACGGCGGCATGCCCGATAACGGTTGAACAATCTAAGGCAATTCGGACATCATCACGTTTTAACTTGCTCACCAAAATACTTCGGGATGCTTTAATGATTGGAAACCAGCCTTCTACCAAAATAGCAGCCATACGAGGAAGTAAGAGAAAGGCTGCGGCCATTTTTACGCCTAAAAGTAACGAAGGCATTAGACCGATTTGGCTGAATAATCCGACTAGTGTACCCAGCGTAGCTCCCATGACGGTACTTTCCCCAAATACGCCAAATTTTTCCTGAATGGTTTCCGCATCGAAATGAATATCTTTAATAATCGGTGTACGGCGTAAAACCCATTCTAAAGGAATTGCAATACAAGCCTGAAAAGAAAAATGTGTACCATGCGGCCAAGATCCGCCTGGAGGAAAATTATTGATCTTCTCGATATAAGGCGCCGCAATATCCGCTGCTTTTACATCGATAATCAAAAACACAACCACCGCTAACGTAGCCAGCCAAAAGCTCCCTGAAACAACACCGACGAATCCAGCCAGCAGCATCGCCCGCCATGTATTAAAAACATCGACGTAGATGGTCTGCGTAAACCGGATCGATACCAGCAATACATTGACAATCAAAAAGACAAATACGCCAAAGTATCCATAAGTATTACCAAAAGCATAACCAACAGAGCCCCAGCCTATATCAATAATGTTTTTGTCCAAGCCATAAACAAGAACGATATTTGTGATTGGTTTTACCATTGCCTCCTGAATTAAATTAACAACCATAAACAAACCGGTTAAACCAATGGATACTTTCAATGCACCAAGAATCGCTTTTTTAACTGTAACTTGGACCAATAGCGACACGATTAGAATAATTCCTATGATTGTAACCGTAGAATCAAATTTAAAAAAAGCCGATAAAACATCTGTAATTGAAGTAATAAAATCCATTTGTGAATTCGCCTCCTCAAAATATAGTAAAATCTCTTATATTCTGGGGGTACTATTTAAAATCATAGCCACTATTTTTATTAAATTAACACCCCCGGACTCCTTATGCCTGTTTTATCTTGTTTACCGTATCAACAATTTCATCCAGAGCTTTTTTTGCTGCTTTATCATCGAGCATAATCCCCAATGCTCTGATCATCGGAATGTCATAGCTTGATTTGATTTCTACCGTTGTCACAAGCAGATCCGCATCATTAATAGCTTCTTCCAAATCACTTACACGGCAAAGATTCACGTTCACCTGTTTGAGTCCCTCTGCTTTAATTCGATCTTCAATTTCTTCTTTTAAATAATTCGAAGTACAAATCCCCGCACCACAGCAACATAAAATCGTAACTTTTTCTTGCATCTTTCTCACCCCCACTTTATAAAACTTGGTCTACGCTCTTAAATATATGCAAGTCCTATGCCAATTACAAAAAGATCTTTTTCACCCCTGCTATTGCTGGAATTTTTACCGACAATCTTTTTGTAGGTTCAAATGATCGAATATTCACCTTACACTGGAGTATCCATTTCTTACAAAACAACGTCTGCATCAAAAAAGGCATGCCCATAAAGCGGCATGCCTTCTCCCTGTAATTGTACGTTTTAATGCACTCCATCTTGAACCTCATGAATCTTATGATTATCAATCAGCCATTTTTCTTGATAAGATCGTCTGGCAGCCCAGCCAACTTCTTTGATATACCAGCCATTGACAGAAGCACCCACTAAAGCCCCTAATGCCGGAATAACCTGCAAGGCTTTCCGCTTTGTCAAATTGATTCCTAATTGATTTGCTAAAACTTTCGTAGTAAGAAGAGTCGTTTGCCCGCCAAACTGCTGCTTAACCAATTGATCGAATGTGTTATTCATAACATGAATTTGGATGTTCCGCAGCACTGCGAGAGCAGCCTGCTTTTCTTGAATCGAATTTGATCCCGAAGCTGACATGATTCCGAAAATAAACTCCTGATCACCTTTTGTTTTCGCTTCATACCCATAACACAAACCTATTTTATGGATTGTTCTAAGCGCCAGCGTGATAATAGCTGGTACATCGGCAGCTATTCCAATCGCACCGGCAGCTCCTGTCAGGCCGCCTTCCCCGCCGGCCATACCAATTCCCCAATTATGAACCTCATTCGCCAGTCGGTCAGACAAGGCAAGATCTTTTTGTTTAAGCTCTGAAATACTGCGGACACCTGCATCTCTTTTCAGATCACTTTCATCCGCTAATAATTTACCAATAAGGTTTGCAAAATCTAAAGCCCCTTTTATGGCAGCTTGCGGAATCATTTTTTCAGCAATCCAAGTTACCGGTTTTAAAACGGTGCTCGTAACATGATTTGCCATGCCAGGAGACTCTTTTTTCCATTGTTCGATCAATGACAGCTGTTCTTGTTCGTAAAAGCTTAGTGGATTAAAATCAGCTTCCATTTCAGCACCCCATCCATTCTCAAAATTTACCAAGCATAAGAAATAGTAGAAAAGCCTATCCTGTATACATCAATGATAACAGGACAGGCTTTTCCTCGTGATGCAGCTAAAAATAATGATTCTTAATTTTACATTTTATTTGCAGTGACAAGCAATGCACTGAATGAATCAATAAAATATTGCTGGCTGTCGATTCGTTTTGCATGTCCCATTCGTTTTCTATAAGTTCCATCATTTTGCAGCTGTCGACCTTTTACAGTGTCCATTAACATAATTTTAAGGGTTGCATAAATTTTTCGTTTCACTTGTTTGTCAAAAATCGGGCAGGCAATTTCAACTCGATGTTCTGTATTACGTGTCATTAAATCCGCTGAGGATATGTACATTCGCATATTTACCCCAACGCCAAAACAAAAAATCCTTGAATGTTCTAAAAAACGTCCTACAATACTAATTACTGTAACGTTTTCCGTCTTATTTAAAACGTTCGGCAACAAACAGCAAATTCCTCTTACAATCAATTTAACTTTCACGCCAGCTTGCGCCGCCAAAACTAATTGCTCAATGAGATCACGATCTGTCAGGGAATTCATCTTAAGCAAAATAGAACTTTTTTTACCCGATTGTGCTTTTTGCATTTCCTGGTTGATCAATCCGATAATTTGCTGCTTCAAATTTACCGGTGCAACAAGCAATGTATCATAATTACCATTCAAATTGGCAATACACATGTTTTTAAAAAAAGTTACCGCATCTTTGCCAATTTCCTGGTTGGCCGTGATCAGGGCGAGATCCGTATAGATCGCAGCGGTCTGGGCATTATAATTTCCCGTACCAATCTGCGTAATATATTGTACTTTTTCTGCTTCATAACGTGTAATCAGACAAATTTTAGAATGAATTTTATAGCCCGTGAACCCATAAAGAATATTACAGCCTGCTTCGCTCAAATTTTCGGCCCAGTTCATGTTGTTCTGCTCATCAAATCTAGCCCGAACTTCCATTACGACTGTAACCTCTTTCCCCATTTCAGCCGCAATAATCAAATAATTCATCAATTTTGCCTTATGATTTCCCATGCGATAAATCGTAATTTTTATGGAAACTACTTTTTCATCGTATGCTGCTTCTTTAATCAATCGCAAAAACAGGTCAAAATTTTGATACGGATATTCAAGCAAAACATCTTTATGCAAGACATAATCTAACATGCGCATATTAACATCGACCTCGCAAATAGGACTTGGCTTAAATTTTTTATACTGCAAATCCTGTTGCTGCTGATAGGTGAATTTATCCCCTAACGAAAACACATATGACAAACTAATCGGCGTCTTTGTCTTATAAATTTGTATTGGATCAATATGAAGCCTATTACAAAGATACGTAATCATCAGGGAATCTCCCATCGTTTCCATTTCTAAACGAACAGGTTCAAGCCGCAGACGTTTTTTTAGCGTTTTTTTAACATGGTGCAGATAATCCTCGCCTACTTCACTTGCTTCATCATCAGGACTGATATCAGCATTGCGTGTCACACAAATAATCGACTTATCGATGACAGAATACATATCAAATATCTTCGCTACAAAAGCCAGCATAATTTCTGCCACTAATATATAGCGAATTTTTTCACCTGGCAAAAAAATCAATCTTGGCAGTGAAACTGGCACGGGAATAATCCCTAACGTCGCCTTACGATTATGCTTTAAAAGTACAGCAATATGAAGCAGCTGATTAGTTAAATGTGGAAAGGGATGCTGAAAATCAATAATTTGCGGTGACAATAAAGGTGCAATATAATTTTCAAAGTATTTCTCCATCTCAGATTGTTCAGCCGCTGTCAATTGATTCATTTTCAGTCTTTCAATGTTGGCTGTGCGCAATTCTTCTTCAATCGTGGCAAAAACAAGATCCCGTTTCGCATACAGCTTTTCTGTTGCCACAAAGATTTTATCTAGTTGTTCCCGGGGTGTCAACAAACTCTTATTATCACGATTTTCCCTTTTAAGTAAAGTTAAATCAAATAAGCTGCCCACCCGAATCATAAAAAACTCATCAAGATTATTCGTAAAAATTGCCACAAACTTCAGCCGTTCATATAAGGGTACCTGTTCATCGGCAGCCTCATCTAAAACACGTTCATTAAAATTCAGCCATGATAACTCACGGTTTTGTGTATAACTAATATCAGGATTCTTTTGATTGACCATCTTGTACCTCTGCAACGATTTTTTCCTGTTCTATTTTTTCCGGTTTCGTTTTATCTGCCATTTCTTTTGCTATTTTGGGTGCTCGAGGCGTTTTGGCGGCTTTCGGCATTTTACGAACTTTTTGAGCATCAGTTGGTTGACTTGCGGGTTCCCCTTTTGCTTGCCCTTTTGTTTTGTTGGTTGGAATTGATTTATCGGAAGTTTTCTTTGGGAAAATTATATTTTTATATAAATATCCTTCGCGCACACCTGATTTACTAACCACAATCGTTTCGCTTTTAAAATATTTTATCAACGTATGTAATATAATCATGCCCGGCAAAATCGTTTCAATCCGATCTGGTACTGTTTTTAATAAAATATTTAAGGTTTCACTCGAAATCAGATCGTCTTCTTCATCATTTTCTAAAAGTTTAATCATTTTTTTTACATTTGGTGCTTTAATTTCATCCGTATCCAAAGGTAAATTAAATAGATAATTGTTAATCTTCCCCGCTGCACGAATCGATCCGCCTACACCACAAACAAAAGCTTGTTTGGCTGAATCCAGATCCGTAATTTTTGACAATTCCGCCAAAACGGCTTCTTTTATCGCTTTTCTTTCACTTTTATTTGGTAATAAATAATGAACATATTGCCCGTATGCATTTAATGAACCAATTGGCAGACTCACGGCATTGACGATCAAGCCATCTTCATATAAAACCAGCTCTGTGCTCGCACCACCGATATCGAGCAATAAACCGGTTTTGGTCTGTGTTGCATGTGTGGCTCCAATAAAATCAAGTGTAGCCTCTTCCGTCCCCGAAAGAACTGTAACGACTACACCTGTTTTTTTCGTAATTTGTTCAATAGCTGCAGCACTATTCGAAATATTGCGCAAAGCAGCCGTTGCAAAAGCTGATACATTCGTAATATGGAATGCATCTAGTAAAACTTTAAATTCATCTAAGACCTCACAAGTTTTATCGATACCAACTTGTGTCATTTCTTCATTTTTAACATAAGCGGCCAGACCAGCTGTATATTTTTTATTCAATAAGATTGTTAATTGATCTTCATCCACTTTATATATAGCTAAACGGATAGAATTTGAACCAATATCAATAATTGCATGAACCATAACGAACCACTCCATCTATTCATATTTTCTACAACTAAACTGCATGTCCCTTAAATGTAATAAACCTTCGCTTATGTGCACAGAAACTCCTGCACTATATTTTAGTATATTTTTGGTGGAGTTATGTTAAATTGCCGTTAATTTTCTGTTAATTCTTTTATTTTACTAGAAACTAAAAAATATAAATCAGACCAACGCCCCCAGAACCATTATCCTGCCGCAATGAGCAGTCTATTAGCGAGTCTGACTATACAAGTAAGTAATGTACTATTATTTAATATTGCATTACTTACTGTATATGATATATTATACATAAGTGCTATACAATTGCTATATAATACACAAATGTTTTGTACAATATATTTAAAAATATTTTATACAAAGGAGTGATTTGATGAATGATTTAACTGCAATCATTGCTAATAATCTTGCTGAAATTCGCCACCAACGGAAATTAAGTCTAGATAAATTATCAGAAGTTTCTGGCGTTAGCAAAGCACTGCTTGGACAAATTGAACGATCCGAATCCAACCCTACCGTCAATACCTTATGGAAAATAGCCTCCGGTCTGCAAATCCCTTTTAACCGACTCATCGCCATCAATAAGTCAGCAGTCGAAGTCATTCGCCTTTGCGAAATCGAATCTGTTATTGATGCGGATGGCATGACGATATTCCCCCAATTTTCTTTTAACCAGGACAAACATATTGAAATATTTTTCGTCACACTAGCACCACACTGCCAGCATAGTTCCGATCCCCACGATGTGAATTCTGAAGAATATATATTTGTCATTGCCGGAATTTTGGAAATAACACTGAGTGATCAAATATATGAGCTAAATCCAGGGGATGCCATCCGTTTCCAAAGTGATCAACCTCATTCCTATCGTAATGTAACGGATAGTGTCGTGAAATTTCAAAATTATTATCAACTAGCTAGCGGGGGACAAGGTTTTCGTACAAAATAACCAAACTCCATAAAAAGAAAAAACCTACCCTGGCCATCTCTATATAATGCATTAAAAAAATTCAGCTTATCAGGCTGCCATATAGAATATTTAATGCAACTTATATAAAACGTGACCTTGATAGGTTTTTTTTATAGATTTTTATCCTCAACGCTTATCTAAAACATGTCGTAATTTCGGTGCGATAAGCATAGCAACAATTAACCCAATACCTGAAGTAATAACTGAACTAGGGCTGTTGCCAAGAGCCACTGTAACACTGCCAAGCACTGCCCACCAAGCAAGAATATAACCTCCTAATGTACAAAAGGATGCCAAAACCATACCAAGTACAGCCTTAAAAATCCAGCGATCACCGGAAATCATTTCTGGCCACAAACCTCTGGCCATCATCCCCACAGTAAAACCTGCAGCACCTTTAATAAAAAAAGACCAAATTGTATAGGGAGAAAATCCCATTAACAAATCAAAAAAGGCAGACCCGATGGCTGCTGCCAGTCCGGCATAAACACCGCCAAACAAAATTCCCGTAATAAAAATTGCTGCTGTTCCTAAATGTACCATCCCGCCTGTAGGAAGCGGAATCTTAATCGATGTAGCCAGTACGCATACTGCTGCCAACATTCCGATCATAATTAAATCACGTGTCGTTAATTTTCGCTTATTCACCATCACGTAAGCCTCCAAAGTCTATTTATTAGTTGGTATGAATCATTTCCAGCCAACTATAACTTACTATCATAAAATCGTAAGATATCTATTTATTATAGCGGGAAGTTCCACACTAAGCAATCGCTTTTCCATTTCAAATGGAACGATTAAGAAAAATCAACGCTCTATACTGTAATATTTACACAAGAAAGTATGAAAAAACAGCAAAACTCACATTGCAAAAAAGTTGAATTTGCTCTAAAATGAATTTAAATGAATAGTTGTTAAGCATCGAGGCTGTTGGAAACAAGAATATTGTTTTCAATGGTCTTTTTCTGTTACAAAATATACTCATATATATTTCAAGGAGGCTGTTTTATGCGTATTAAAATCTTAAATATCGATCGCTGCGGTTTAGTTTTTGATATTTCCCGAGTATTATTTGAGTATCAATTAAACATCCTGTATATGCAGGTAGAAAAAAATGTAATTCACCTTGAAACAAAAGCTATTTCCCCTGAAAGTGAATTACTCGTCCTTGAGGCCATTCGGCAAATCGCATCCATCACTGATGTCCTTCCCTTGAATGATGCCTCGGCTAAAAATAAAACAACCAAGTCTACTGTTATCTTCGATGAAATCTTACACGCCAGTACAACCATGCAACAGGCAATCACTATGGCAAAACGTTGTGCAGTTACTGAATCCACGGTTTTGATCCGCGGTGAAACCGGTACAGGCAAAGAACTATTTGCCAAAGCATTACATGCTGGATCACCACGAGCTGCAAAAAGTTTTTTGGCCCTAAATTGTGCCGCCCTCCCCGAAAATTTACTAGAAAGTGAATTGTTCGGCTATGAAGATGGTGCTTTTACTGGAGCCAGTCGTGGTGGCAAGGCCGGACTTTTTGAATTGAGTAATGGTGGAACCTTATTTTTAGATGAAATCGGTGAAATTTCACCCCATGTACAGGCAAAATTGCTCCGGGTCCTACAAGAACACAAAATCCGTCGAATCGGCAGTAAAAAAGAAATTTCCTTAGATGTCCGTATCATCGCTGCAACAAATCAGGATTTGGAGAAAATGCTGCATGATGGCAGGTTTCGTGCCGACTTATATTATCGTTTAAATGTTGTCCCACTCTTTTTACCACCGTTAAGAGAACGTCGTGAAGATATTTCAATATTAGTTCCTGCTTTTTTACAACAATACGCCAAACGCTTAAATCGTGATACCTTGACCATCTCCAGCGAAGCCATGACTGCTTTAATGCAATATGACTGGCCCGGCAATATTCGTGAACTGGAAAACCGTATTGAAAGAGCTGTCAATCTAGTCGAAGGTCGTTGTATACAAACAGAAGATATTGTAATGGATTCTAAAAAGCCATTTTCCCCCATAGTCACCGAATGTGCCGAAAGCAAAAAAACATTGCGAGAAATACTCGACGAAACCGAGAAAAAAATTCTCTGCCAGGCACTCTGCCATTATCATACATCCCGCAAACTGGCACGTGCTCTAGGAATATCACATACGGGAGTCCTCCAAAAGCTCCATAAATACGGTCTTGATTTCGCTAGCTCGCAAGCCTAAAAGTTAAGAATTACAAAAAAGCCCATCTATGAATAATTTTCACAGATGGGCTTTTCACGATGCATAGCAAAACTACATTTTCTCAGATTCACAAGTCTCTGGTCTTTTATATTCTACCTTGTGATAACTATCCCGTGGCATAAACAAAGCTACTACTGCTAAAAGCAATAAGATAACAGCCATAAAGTTATAGGCATCGCGATAGGCAAGCAAACTTGCCTGTAAGGCAACCTGCTGATAGATCTTTGCCAAGGCAGCATGTTGTGCAGCATCAAAAGTCATCAGGGAAGGCACTCCCATTTGCATAAACTGATGCGTATAAGCTGCCAGTGTAGATTGAAAAACCGTACTTGCCGAGTTCAAATGATCCACCAGATAAGATTGTTCAATTTGCTGACTTTGAATCAGTTTATTGGTTACTATAGCAATCCCGACACTTCCGCCAAGATTTCTCATAAGAGCAATAATCGCTGAGGCATTGCTGCTGTGCTCCTCCGTAATTTTTGAAAAAGCCATCGTACTGGCTGGTACAAATAAAAAGGGTAGCCCAACAATCTGCAAAATACGTACCCACATAAACGTATTATAATCCGTTTGCGGGGTTACCATTCCCGTAGCCCACATACCGCCAGCCGTCAACAGCATGCCAAAGGAAATGAGGTATTTTCCCTGAATGCGATTGACCAAGCGGCCGACAACCGGCATCATCAATAAAGTAGCCAGCCCACTAGGCGAAAGTACAAGCCCTGATAAAGTTGCATCATAGCCAAAATTAGCCTGAACCTCCATTGGCAAAAGCATAGCACTCGAATAAAGAGCAAATCCAACAAAAAATATCATGATACATGGCATCGTAAAGCTTGGAATTTTAAATAACTTCAATTCAATAATCGGATGTTTTTGCCGTAAAATCCAAATCACCGATGCGATTAAACTCACAATAGAAATGGCCGCAAAAATTAGAATAAAATTACTCGAAAACCAATCCTCTTGCTGCCCTTTATCTAATACAACCTGCAGTGTACCAAGCCCGAGTGCAATGAGACCTAATCCGATATAATCCACAGATTCCACTTTCTGCTTTTTAGCACTTGGCGGATCTTGAACCAGTGCCTTTACCAAAAACAAGGCTAGCATACCAACTGGAATATTGATAAAAAATATCCAACGCCAACTAAAATTATCGGTGATATAGCCGCCTGTAACAGGTCCTAAAATCGGTGCCAGTACAGTTGTAATACCAGTGATAGCAAAAGCCATTCCCAGTTTTTCCGGTGGAAAACTGTCTTTGATAATTGCCTGTTGACTCGGCTGCAACCCGCCCCCAGCCAAACCTTGCAACATACGAAACACAATGAGCATTGGCAGAGACGTCGCAATACCACACAAAAACGAAGTGATGGTAAATCCTAATATACATAACAAAAAGAAATTCTTCCGACCAAAAACACTCGACAGCCATCCCGATAATGGTAAAATAATCCCATTCGCCACAAGATAAGAAGTTAAAACCCAAGTGCTTTCCTCAGATGTTGCTCCCAGAGATCCCGATATATGCGACAAGGCAACATTGGCAATCGTTGTATCCAATACTTCCATAAAAGCAGCCAAACTAACTGCACCAGCAATTAGCATCGGACTTCTGCTTTTGGAAGTAACTGCCTCAGACATGATTGGTTCCTGTATGGACAACTGGAACAACGGACATGCCCGGTCCCAGTAATGTCATGATATCTTCTGAAAGTTGGTCAAATGTAATTTTCACCGGCACACGTTGTACGGTTTTAACAAAATTTCCCGTTGCATTTTCAGCAGGAAAAAGCGAAAAATGTGCCCCCGTACCCGCTTGAAAGCTATCCAGGCGTCCATGCAATTTTATATTTGGAAAAGCATCAACTTCAATATCAACTGTATCGCCCGGACGCATATCCGCCAGTTGATTTTCTTTAAAATTGGCAGTTACCCAAAGTTCACTGCCAACAAGAGATCCTAGCTGTGTACCAGCCTCTACATAACTACCTACCTCAACACTTCGTTTGGCGATTCTTCCATCCATTGGTGCAAAGATCTTTGTATTAGCAAGATCATTTTCCGCCTGTTCTAAATCCGTTTGGGCCTGCTGCACTTGTGATTGTAACTGTTCTACTGTATTTTGCGATGCCGCAATAGCACTTGGTGCCGAATTTGCTGAGGTCAGCGTTGCTCGCATATGATCCAAGACCCCGTGCAGAGACTTTTCGTTGGCTGCTGCTTGATCAAATTGTTGTTGCGAACAAGCGCCTACTGCCAGCAGTGTTTCCATTCGTTGGCGATCTGCCAATGCTTTTTCCCAATCAGCCTGAGCTGAAACTACTTGAGAATTTGCCGCATCAATAGCCGCAGGTTCAGTAACTGCTGTTTTCGCAGAATTATTTTGTGCATTGGTAGCAGCATATTTTGCCGCTGCCAATGTCGCTTGTGCCCGTTTCACTTTTATTTCATAATCTGTTGGATCAATTTCCATTAATAAATCACCGGCTTTGACTACTTGATTGTCCTGCACAGCAATGGACTTGATATAACCTTGAACTTTTGGACTCAAGAGCACCGTTCTACCATCAATAGCAGCATCGTCCGTTGAAATTTCTTGATGGTGCTGGTAAAAATAAAATACTCCTCCACCCAAAACTAAAAACCCAATAAGAATAATACCCATTAATTTTATATTTTTTTTCATATCTTGTCCTTTCTTACACCTGCATGTTGTAAGAGCATCCACAATGTTTACCTGGTAAACATTGTGGATGCTCAAATTTATTTCATTTTATCAATGTAACTTTCTATGTCGTGCATGATGTCTTTAAATTGTTGACACTCTTTTTCGGGCATCACGTCAAATTTTTGAATAATATTTTGATCCAACTCTTCATGAAATGCTGCATGTGCCTGAAAAGCAATTTCACCTTTATCCGTCAGGTTAAATAAAACCATTTTTTTATTTTCCATTGCCTGATAGCGATAAATCATATCTTTGTGTAGAAGCTTACGAATAATCTTCGGCACTGCACCTTTTGTAATATCCAGTTTATTAGCAATTTCGGTGACACAAATACCTGGCTGTCTGCCAATGACATCAATCATATGAATCTCCGAAGAATACAACAAATCATCCGTGCCAAATGGTCGTGGCTGTGCCATTAAAATTGATGATTTATGAATAATTCTATGTAATATGTTAAAAATCTGTTCACTTTGTCGCATCGCAGAAAGCTCCTTCTATTGCTTTACGTATTTGAGATTTTTATTATATACCTGGTAAACTATAAAGTCAACGAAAAAGCATCTCCTCCATGTTTTTACATTTTGAAGATGCTTAATGTAAGCAAATTTTATTTGGCGGAAGACTTTTTCTGCCATATATTGTCTAAAGCGAAAAGATGACTACCCGAAATAATCAAGGCAATGGCAACCGCCAATAACATAACTTCTGATTCATAGCCACCAATAAAACCTTTATCCAGTTTCACGGTAAATATGGCACCAAGCATCACGGCACTAATACCAGCCGCTGCTAGTCTCGTCAAAAACCCCAAAAGTAAGAACAACCCACCACCGGTTTCAATCGCGGTTACAAAGTAAGGTAAAAATGGCGGTAAACCAAGCGATCCAAAAAATTGGGCAATCCCATCAAAGCCAGAAATTTTTTGTAAACCATGGGCAAAAAATGTAATTCCTAAAATCAAACGCAAGAGCAGCATACTCCATTCATTATATTTATTTGTCATAAGAAACACCTCTTTTTTTTATTTATAAAATTTAAATTACTTTTTATAATCTAGTTACTTTATGTAACATATAATACAATACCATACTTACTTTTGTCAAGTAAGTATGGTAAAATAAAATTAGGAGTTGAATATATTATGATTAAATTTTCATTATGTCCTCGTTATGAAATTGCTTTTGAATTATTAGGCAAAAAATGGACAGGACTCATCATCCGCTCGCTCTTAGATGGTCCAAAACGTTTCTCTGCTTTATCAGAAATCATTCCACATATGAGTGCCAAAGTTTTGGCGGATCGGTTTAAAGAATTAGAACGTTTAGGCATTATTGTCCGCAATGTCTATCCTGAAACACCCGTAAGGATTGAGTATTGCCTCACGGAAAAAGGAAAAGCGCTGCAACCCGCACTAGATGAAATCCAAAAATGGGCAGAAAATTGGATCACTTTAGATCCACCTTAATATTTGTAAAAAAAATTCCTATTCGCTACATGAAAACTTCATGTCAGTCGAATAGGAATTTTTTCGTACTATATAAAATAGAAATACACCTCACAAAAATTCTGACTTTTGTCTTTCAAAGCCTGACGCAAGAAGCTTTTTTTCCAGCCAACACCAAGAACGTTTACTGAAGATAGCCGGTATCCCTTGTGCTTTCGCTACGGCTTTCGCTCGTCTTGCTGTGCCATGGTTCACACAGTCCGTAAGAATAACCACCAGTCCTGCTGTCTGGGGAATGGCAATTTTTTGATCCAATGTTGCACGACCACTTACATGGCTGATTTTCGCTGCACTATACGTCGCTAAATTTTTCTCAATATTACCTAGATGATCCGCACCAATTACCATAATATTCAACATCGCTTATCCCTCCTATTCTTATAAAAGATCCTGCTTTATGAAAACGAAAAAGACTAAGCGTATTCCGTAAGAACACGTTTAGTCTTCAGTTATACTGATCAACTATTAGATTTAGTATATTACATAGTATGTCACCTTGTCAACATGGTTTTTCCGGAAATATTTATCCCGTAAAATTCACAAAGGCACCAGAGCATCTTTAGATATGAAATTTTGTCAAAGTTTCTTCCAGCTTTTGTGCTAAAGTGGCCAGCCCCTGGCTTGATGTAGAAATTTCTGCAATAGCCGCCGACTGTTCTTCCATCGCGGAGGTAACAGTTTGACTATGTTCGGAAGTATTGCGGCTAAATGTATCAATTTCACGCATCAATCCAACAATTTGTTGACTTCCTGTCGCCATTTGTTGAATCGAATTGGACGTTTCTTTCACTTGTAAGGTAACCTGCTGAATCAGCTGCTCAATTTCTTTAAATGTTTTACCAGCCGTTGTCACAACTTCTGTCCCAAGATTGACTTCTTTCGTACCTGTATTCATTGCGCTTACAGCCTGTGCTGTTTCGTTTTGTATCTCACCAATCAATATTTCAATCTGCTTTGAAGCCTGTTGTGATTGTTCAGCTAGTTTTCTTACTTCTTCAGCTACAACAGCAAAACCACGTCCCTGTTCGCCAGCACGAGCTGCTTCAATCGCTGCATTTAATGCCAATAGATTGGTTTGACTGGCAATTCCGCTGATTGTATCAATAATTTGCCCTACTTCTTTAGAACGATCTCCCAAATTTGTGACAACCTTTGCCGATTCATACACCGTATTTTCAATATTCTTCATTTGGGTAATGGCCGTATCAATTGCCTTACTGCCATTTTGCGCAGCCAATGTTGTCTCATTCGACATTTCTGTTACTTTTTGTGAATTATTGGCTACTTGTTGAATATTTGTTGAAATCTGTTCAACTGCTACCGTGGTTCTTTTTACAGAAGTGACTTCCTTTTCACTTTCATTCGCAACCTCAAGCGATGCCGCCGAAACCTGACTGGCTGCCTGGGCTGAATATTCCGCATTTGCATTGAGCTCTTCCGCCGCGGCAGAAACCGCTTTGGCATTATCTTCAATCTGATGGATTAATCCTTTAAGGTTTCCGACCATCGCCCGAAAAGAATTCGCCAATTGCCCCACTTCATCATCTGTATTCATGGTAATTTCATGACTCAAATCGCCTTGCGCCACACGCTCAGCTTCTGCGGCCAAATCTTTAATCGGCGTAATCAAGCGGCGCCGAATCATCACTAAACCGATAAAGCCAAATACTGCCCCTAAAACCAAAGCAGTAAGCCCCGTAGAATAAATAACCGTCGTCCGTAGTTTACCAATTGTTTCCAGTGCTTCTTCTTTCTTTTGCTCTGATAAAATAGACCACCCTGTATTTCCTACAGGCGTATACGATATATAAAGATTCTCATTTCCGTCTTTGCTGTCAAAAACTTTCTTTTCTCCTGCTTTAATAATTGGCAAAATGGCTTCATTATCAAACGGATCATGTTTTTTCCCTTTCGCTTCATCACGACTATCCGTTAGATAAAAAAAATTTTTATCAAGAACAATACCTTTGCCTGTATTACCATCATTGAGCTGTTGCGCCAATGTCGTAACATTTTCCAGTTTCAAATTTCCGAGCACATAACCAACTGTTGTTCCATTTTTATCCATGACCGGAGCAACAATTGGTGCGGTTGCCTGGTTGGTAAAAGCAGAAACATATGTATCCGAAATCAATGGTTTCTTTTGTGTTGAAACATCTCGCCACCACTGCCGGTCCGTAAAATCTTTTTTACCGCCAAAATCTGTATATGGAAATGTCTGCCCATCCACAAAACCTTTTTCGTCTGCCCAGAGGACTAATTCAAACATGCCCGTACCTTCATAAATCGACTTTAAAACTTCAATGCGATCTTGAGGATTTTTTCCTGCTTGAAAAACAGGATTTTTAGCGGCTGAAGCAATCACAGCCACCCCATCCGTAAGATATTGATCCAGTTTATCAGCGGCTTGACCAACTTGATATTGTTTTGCTGTAGCATTTTCTGCTTCTAAAGCTTCCGCTGCCTTAAAATAAGACCCGATTCCAACTAGAATTCCTGGCACAAAAGCAATCAATAAGATAACTGTAACCAAACTTTTTTCCACGCTTTTTGTCTTACGAAAATTTTTTAACATAAAATACGCCCCCCGTAACTCACCTGCCTTATCGCTTCAAAACAAGCCTCCTTCTTTTGAATTTTTATAAAATTATACTATATATTCCAAAAATTCTGTCTAATATCTACCAATAAAAACCAATTTACGAAAATAATTTTGATATGATACGACAAAATTCCCATTATACATTATTTATTTTTCTACAAAACAAGAAAATTTCCTGCTTATAAATAGTAAATATTAAAAAGTTTTTGTCCTCCATTAAAACTTTCACGTTAGTATTTAGTATCTGCCACAGCGAAATGTAAAACAGCCACAGAGTCGTTGCAAAAGATTCTTGCCGCAACGGCTTTATGGCTGTTTCTGTTATATTTTTTCGTGATCAGGCTGCTGAACTTGCACTCGTTCCTGCCAGCATAACTGAATGTTGATGAGAATTCCCAACGATAAAATACCAGTAATCAATATCACAACACCAGTCCAGCCTCGCCACAACAAAAAGCTGCCGCCAGTGGCTCCTAAGATGCTAGATCCAATATAATAAAAAAGTAAATATAACGCCGATGCCTGCGAACGGTTTGTTGTTACGGATTTTGCCACCCAGCTGCTCGCCACAGAATGAGCTCCGAAAAACCCGAACGTAAAGACCGCTAACCCCACTGCTTTCGTATAAATACTGACTGCTAAAGTCAAAGAAGCGCCAAGCAGCATGCAGCATAAGCCAATACCCAAAATCATCCCATTTCCATAACGGTCTGCCAGATTCCCCATAAAAGTGGAACTAAACGTTCCGATTAAGTAAACAAAAAACAAACAGCCGACAACCGTCTGGCTAAAATTATAGGGTGGTGCCATAAGTGGATAGCTGATGTAATTATATAAAGCCACAAAAGACCCCATAATAATAAAACCAATGCTGTATAGCGAAACTAATCTTTTATTGCTCAAATGACTTTTAAGTGAAACGATCATATGGGAAAAAGACTGTTGCCTTACGGTAAAATGTTTAGATTCCGGTAGATTCAAAAAAAACCAGCCGCTAATGAGCAAACTAAGTACACTTAAAAACGCAATCGCAACCTGCCAATAAAAAAAATCCGTAAGAACGCTTGTAAGCAATCTTCCCAGCAATCCCCCCACTGAATTTCCGCTCACATAGATTCCCATAACCAGTCCCACATGACCAGGCTCAAATTCTTCGTTAATATAAGCCATCGCAATAGCCGGAAAACCAGCTAGCATAATACCCGCAAGCGTTCGCATCAACAATAAGAAATAAAAATTTGGCATCAGCACCGATAAAAACGTGCAAAAACTCGCTCCAGTAAGCGCAATTGTCATAATAAATTTTCTGCCTTTTTTATCGGATAGCCATGACATAAACAGCATTGAAATGGCGAGTCCTGCGGTTGCAACAGAAACCGTCAGACTCGCCTGTGCTGGTGAAATCATAAATTCCTGCGAAAAAATCGGTATCAGCGGCTGTACGCAATACAATAAAGCAAATGTAACAAAACTCCCTAAAAATAAAGCAATATTCGTTTTCCAGTATTGCCGACTATTTGTTACAATATATTGACTCATTTACTTATCATCTTCAATCCATAATTTATATTTACTATACTATCAGCTAATCATTAATATTTCAAATGCATTATCTGTATAAAATTGATGTCCATTGGTTATGAGTATTCTTTATCATTGCGTAAATTATTGCAAAGTTTCACCTGTTTCATCATAGCCTGTAATCAGATCGTAAAAAAAATATTATTCAAATTGTATCAATACAATCCTTGTTTACACATTGACAGTCTGTCTTTTCCTCCCTAAAATAAAAACAGTATCCGCAAAACAATAGTATGTCTTTAGGAGGAAAGTGAATTATGTTAAAACAAAAACGCGTAGCCGCTATTCATGATATTTCTTGTTTCGGTAAATGCTCTTTGACCGTGGCATTACCGATTATCTCAGCAGCCGGTGTGGAATGCAGTGTTATTCCAACTGCAGTATTATCAACCCACACAGGTGGATTTACCGGATTTACATATCGAGATTTAACAACGGATGTTCAACCCATTGCTGATCATTGGAAAACGTTAAACATAGAATTTGATTCAATCTATACCGGTTATTTAGGCTCTTTTGAACAACTAGAACTTGTTTCCACTTTTTTTGATGATTTCAAAAATGACCATAGTCTCATTTTAGTAGACCCTGTAATGGCAGATAATGGCGTTTTGTATCAGTCTTTTCCAAAAACTTTTCCTGCCGGCATGAAAAAACTATGTTCAAAAGCTGACGTTATTGTACCAAATATTACAGAAGCTGTTTTAATGTTGAATGAAGACTATAAAGAAGGTCCTTATACGAAAGAATATATTGAAAATCTATTGAAAAAACTGGCAAAAATCGGACCAAAGCAAGTTGTATTAACCGGTGTTTATTTTGATGATACTGCACTGGGTGCAGCGACTTACGATAGTGAAACGGGTGTAATCAGTTATGCTTTAGCAGAGCGAGTTGAAGGATATTATCACGGAACGGGCGACATCTTTGGCAGTGCCTTATTATCAGGACTCTTGAATGATATTCCACTCGCCAAGGCTGCACAAATTGCCGTAGACTTTACTGTGAAAAGTATTGCCTGGACAAAAGAAGCCGGGACAGACCTTCGTTTTGGCGTTAATTTTGAAACCAATATCCCGTCTTTAACTCAAGCATTAGGGTTAAAATAAAATAAATTTGAGAAAAGGTCAGTTCACTCTATCAATAGTGAATTGACCTTTTTATTCGCAACCAGCTTTTCTTCCAATAAATCTTCTTTATTTAGTATTTTTGTCTATTGTCAGAATACATAGTGAACATTATTGTATTGACTTTTTACAATAAAAATATTATAGTTGGATTTATTACAATAGATAGGTTTTACATGGCACAAAAAATATAACGTTAGGTGGTATAAATGATGAACATTGAAACGAAATATGGTTCCTTACTGGATATCTGTGCACCAAGCTATTATAAAGCAGGTCAGCTTGAAAGCTGTATCGTACAGCAAAAAACTACAATTCATACCGCCTATGGTGATCTTGTTCCGCAATATCATTATGATGATGTTCGTCATAAACACATTCCGTCCGTTATTTTCTATCCAGATGGCACACTAAAAAATATCGCTTTAGATCAAATAACAAAAATAAAAACGCCGCTGGGTATTTTCCCTGCCGAATTGCTTTTATTTCATCCCAATGGTACGCTAAAAAAACTATTTCCCTTAAATGGAAAATTATCTGCCTACTGGAGTGAAGAAATGGAAAGCGAATTAACCCGACCGCTCAAATTTAACTTTGCTTTTGGTGCCTTCATAAAAAAAATTATCAGTTTAACATTCTATAATGACAGCAAACTCAAAAGCTTAACCTTGTTCCCTGGTGAAACGGTAACGCTTACCACGGCCTTAGGTACGTTTGTCGTCAAAACTGGCTTCTCACTTTATCCTGATGGAACGTTAAAATCAATTGAACCGGCAAAACCATCAAAAATCAAAACTCCAATCGGTGAGGTTCGTGCGTTTGATCCTTTAAGCATCGGCATTCACGCAGATACGAATTCACTTGAATTCACTGAAAATCATCAATTAAAAAAATTAAAAACATTAAATCAAATTGATGTATTCAATGCGAACGGCGATAAAATCGATACATTTTCACCACTAAAAAAACGCAGTGAACTGGATGATGATATTTATTTTTCGGTTCCACTATCCTTGGAATTCAAAGATGGCTGTTTGCATATTGAGCATCAGCTAAAACACTCTTATAAACTAGCAAACCATACCTTCGCTATTTCCGCTTAAAAATATTTCAAAGTCCTGCGCATCCTTCTATATGGGTGTTGCAGGACTTTTTTGCTGTTTTAAGTTCAGTTGACAATATTTTCATTAATGCTATAATATAATAAAGTTAATACATATTTAACATATATGTATTAACTTTATTATGTTATGATTGCAGCAAGGAGAAACAATGATTGAATTAAAAAATATACAAAAAATATTTTATAAAAATAGCAGTGAAATTCAAGCTTTAAAAAACATCAATTTAAAAATCAACGAAGGTGATATTTTTGGTGTAATCGGCTTTAGCGGTGCCGGAAAAAGCACCTTGATCCGCATGGTAAATTATCTGGAACAACCCACCTTCGGTGAAGTTATCGTAAACGACCAGAACCTTTCTAACTTATCACCCCAAAAACTTCGTTTGCTGCGCAAGCAAATCGGGATGATCTTTCAGCATTTTAATCTGCTGGAGTCAAAGACAGTTTTTGAAAATGTTTCTATTCCACTTTTATTGGAGGGAACGGATAAAAACACCATCTATACACGGATTACAGAACTGCTTAATTTTGTCGGTCTTGCCAGCAAGGCAGATGCCTATCCAGATGAACTATCGGGCGGACAAAAGCAGCGTGTCGGCATTGCCAGAGCCTTAGCAACAAACCCATTTATTCTCTTATGTGATGAAGCAACCTCGGCACTTGATCCACAAACGACAGGCTCCATTTTACAACTATTAAAAGAAATCAATAAAAAATACAAGATTACGATTTTAATCATCACCCATGAAATGAATGTTATTCGAGAAATCTGTAATCGTGTTGCTGTTATGGAAAAAGGTGAAATTATCGAAGAAGGTTCTTTGCTTGATATTTTTGAAAACCCACAGCAACAAACAACCAAAAATTTCATTCGTACAATCGTACATGATGAAATTCCACCAGTAATATTAAACACACTTGATTTCAGCAATAAAAATAAACTGGTCTTAAAACTAAAATTCATTGGTGAAAATTCTCAGCAGGCTTTATTAAGTGAAGCTTGTTATCAATATAGTGTACAGCCCAATATTTTATTTGCAAATGTAACGGAATTGCAGGGTGATATATTAGGGCATTTAACAGTTGAATTAAATGGTACCCCAGAAAACATTGAGAAAACACATCAATATTTATTACAAAAAAACGTAGGAATCGAGGTGGTAGAAAATGGCAACCATAACAACTGCACAAATAATCAAAGCGATTCTTGAAACACTACAAATGGTTAGCATCTCCCTGCTGCTCGGGGCTCTCGGCGGAATACCCCTGGGTGTTTTATTAGTTTTGACAAAAGCAGGCGGCATACGTAAAAACACATTTATGTTTCGCTCTTTGAACAATTTGGTCAACATCGTACGTTCCTTGCCTTTTATCATTTTATTGGTAGCTATCGTGCCCTTCACAAAATTGATTGTTGGTACATCAATTGGGACAAAAGCTGCTATTGTTCCTTTGATTATCTATATCATTCCTTTTATTGCTCGCTTAGTGGAAAATTCTTTGTTAGAAGTCAATCAAGGGATCATCGAAGCTGCCCAAGCCATGGGAGCAACTACGATACAAATCATTCGTTATTTTTTGCTTCCCGAAGCTTTAGGATCTATCATATTATCATTAACTACTGCCACAATCGGTTTAATCGGTGCTACCGCAATGGCTGGAACCATTGGTGGCGGCGGAATTGGCGACATTGCTATTTCCTATGGATATCAACGTTTTAACACAGAAGTTATTGTGTTCACTGTATTTATTTTAATTATTTTTGTCCAGTGTATTCAAAATTTCGGCAACCATTTGGCACAAAAAGCCAGAAGACATTAATTACAAAAACAAACGAAAGCAGGTTATTTTTATGAAAAGATTTTTTACCGGATTATTACTGATAACATTACTATTTACCATACTGGGCTGTGGAGATTCCAATCAAGCCGAAAACACAAAAGAAAAAAAAGAAATCACCATTGGTGTATCGCCGGGTCCTTATAATGAACTTTTTGATAAAGCCATCAAACCAATCTTAGAAAAAAAAGGTTATACCGTCAAATCTATTGATTTTTCCGATTTATTGCAATCTGAAGTAGCTCTTTCTGAAGGCAGCGTTGATTTAAATGTAGCACAACATACGGCCTATGCTGACAATTACAACAAAGAAAAAGGCGGGAAATTAACACCTATCGTGCCAATCCCAACTGTGCCAGCTGCCATTTTCTCCAACAAATACAAATCTTTAGATCAGGTTGCCCCAGGTCAAAAAGTCGGAATTCCGATGGACCCTTCCAATGCAGCCAGAGCATTCAGACTTCTGGCAAAAGCAGGGTGGATTACACTGAATGATGCGGCAAATCCAACAACATTAACTAAAAATGACATCAAAGATAATATTCATAACATTGAAATCATGGAAATGGATTCCGCACAACTGCCTCGTTCACTCGATGATTTAGATTTTGCTGTCATTCCGGGCAGTATTGTCTATTCAGCTAAAATGGATGCGGCAAAAGGATTATTACAAGAAAATGTTAGTCGCGAATTGGAACTGGTTGTCGTCGTCGACGAAAAAAATAAAGATTCCCAATGGGCAAAAGATATCGTAGCTGCTTACAAATCAGCAGAATTTAAAGACTATATGAAAGAAAACAACAAAAACAACTACTGGTTTATTCCTGAAGAATTAAAATAAAATTGCCGAGATAAAGGAAATGATGCCATATGGATAAAATAGAAGAAAAAATTCTTAAAATTATTGATGAACACAGACAACAAATCATTGATTTTGCGGAAGATATTTATCAACATCCTGAACTAGGCTATAAAGAAACAAGAACTGCCAGTAAGGTTTTTGACCTCCTGCAAAAAAACACCGCAAAAGCAGAAAAAAGTCTTGCCATCACTGGCGTAAAAGCTTATTTGAAAGACCCGCAAGAAAATGAAATTAACCTAGCTTTAATTGGGGAACTTGATGCCGTATCTTCACCACATCACGCTTATGCTGACAAAACAACCGGTGCCTGTCATGCTTGTGGTCACCATTGTCAATTAGCCGGAATGATTGGTGCAGCGCTTGCATTAACGGATGAAGAAATTAAAAATTCACTGGCGGGAAATGTTACATTTTTCGCCGTGCCTTCGGAAGAATATGGTGAAGTTGAATTCAAACTTAACTTAAAAGAAAAAACCCTGATTAAATATGGCGGTGGAAAATCAGAACTGCTTCGAATCGGTGCTTTCAATGATATTGATATCGCCATAACCCATCATTCCAGACCTGGCACCGCTGACGTGGTTGTCGGTGATCGCCTTAGTAATGGTTTCGTTTCAAAAGTAATTCGCTACAAAGGACGCGCCGCTCATGCCGCAGCCAATCCGCATCTAGGTGTCAATGCACTAAATGCCGCAGCATTAGGGCTAAACGCCTTAGCGATGCAGCGGGAAACCTTTCAAGATAAAGATATGGTAAGAGTGCATACCATTCTTACGAAAGGCGGCAGCCTCGTTAATGTGATTCCTGAAGAAGTGGTCATCGAAAGCCTCGTACGCGCTAACAATGTCCAAGCAATCGAAGATGCCAGCCAAAAAACGGATCGGGCTTTTGAAGCAGGTGCTCTGGCGTTGGGTGCTAATCTCGAAATCTATACTTCACCGGGATATTTACCAACCATTCCGCGAGCACCGTCCAGTGATATTTTAGACATTGCCAAAATGATTTTACCGCAGGGATCAATACGTACCGCCCAGCCTCATGAATCCAGTGCTGGCTCAAGTGATGTTGGTGATTTAACACACGTAATGCCAGTCTTAACGTTTGAAACAGGCGGTGTCAGCGGCGATCTCCATTCAAAAGACTTTAAAATTATCAACAAAGATATCGCCTATATTGCTACCGCAAAAATCATGGCATTAACCGCCTATCGTTTATTAAAAGAAAATGGAGAAAAAGCAAAAAACATCAAAAAAGATTTCAAACCAATCTTCAGCATCGAAGAATATAAAAAACATATGGACCAATTCGAAAGTGTTTTAAAGAAAAATTTCTCAAATTAACAAAATTCTTAATAAATCTTATATAATTGTATTGCAGACTATTATATGAAAAAGGAGCGATATGATGAAAGCAAAAAATTATTTTTTCTGTATGACGACTATCTTGGCTCTGACAATCTTCACCTTCACCGGGACCTCTGCCCAAGCAAGTAACAAGGTAATTTCCTATCCACCAGACTATAACCTTACCAGCGAAGGTGCATCCGCTTATAATGGAATCGGCAATGTAAAGCACTCACCTTACTATTCAGTTCTAGATTTTTATGATCTAAAGTCTACAAAAAACTTAACTATTTTAAGCAATTATAAAACCTATCAGCAAACGACTGAAATAAGCTGCGGTCCATCTGCTGCTTTAACGGTACTATACCATTTTGGCAACACGACTTGGGATGAGAAAAAACTAATGGCTAGTATGGATACAAAACCAGCCATTGGCACCGATACCGCTGGCATGGTTAAATTTTTCAAACAAATTGGCTGGAATGTTTCATCCAGTCTTGATCAGCCTAAATTTTCAAACCCGCAGGATGTAAAAAATTTCATTTTGAAAAATCTCAAAAACAATACACCTATTATGGTTGAAAATATTGAATGGGGCGGACATTGGCGTGTCATTATTGGCTATGATACAATGGGAACTGATACGATAGCCGATGATGTACTGATTTTAGCGGACTCTTATGATACAGCTGATCACCAGCAAGACGGCTATACAATTAATCCGGCTGAAAAGTTTTTTTACATGTGGTTTGATGCCCATATGCTGCCACAAGGTCAACAAGATCAACAATGGGTTGTTGCAAGTCCTCAATAAAACTCTGATAAATATTTATTTTTCGATAATCACATACAAAAGAATGTCTATGACTCAAAGCGTAGACATTCTTTTTTAGTTCACACAAAAAAGCTGCGTCATAATAAAACGCAGCTTTTGATTGCTCTTTATATAATTTATTCACTGGCTGTTTTCCCTAATCCAGCTAATTTAATACTTAACCAGCCAAAAACTAAACCCAAGAAATTTGCTCCGGTAATCCACAGTACTGCATACCCCAAATTATATACATATACAGTTTGCACTGGAAAAGATGCAGCATAATAACCGGCAAACATACAAGAATAAGAATTAAACGATGCCAAGGAGCAATCGAGTCCCTTGATTTTCAATGTCAGCATCAATAAAAACACTGTGATAAATACGGCAAAGATCATTGCCCCCAACGGTGATAACATGCCGCTCAAACTATCGATCAGGACAATTGCCAGCACCGCCAGCATAGAACCAGCAAGCATCGGTGGTATTGCCTGTTTAAAACCAGCAACCGTTGCCCCTAATGTGAAATACCAAGCCCAGCCAATAAACAAAGCCCAAATAGGCAAACCAGCTAAAGCACCTAAACAAGACAGAGCTGCCAATACAGCCACCGATATATCTAAAGAATTAATTTTCTTCATAGGTCACCGCCTTATTCTAAATTTCCCACTATAAAGTAGAATGCAAACTTCACCTGACTGTCTATTACATACTCTTATCCAGCGCAGCAAGTTCAACGCCCGCCCCTTCCAATGCCTGTCGAACTGCTTTGGCTACAGAAACAGCATTCGGTGCATCTCCGTGGATACATATAGTACGCCCTTCTACTGGGATCAGATCTCCAGCGACGGTATCGATTTTGTGATCGCATACTGCTCGCAAAGCTCGTGCAGCCACTTCCTGTGGTGATCTTTCTTTTTTAATTCTTTCTAAAATCCAGTTTCCCTCAGCATCATAGCCCAAATCAATCAAGATTTCTGGTGCCGTTTTCAAACCTCGCTTTTGTGCACGTTTTAACGCTTCGCAGCCCGTATGCAGCATAATATACAAATCTTTATTATACAATTCCACGGTGTCGAGAAAAGCATCAATATATATTTCCTGTTCACCAACCATACGATATAAAATCCCATGCGGCTTTATATGTTGTAATTTCATATTGTGTATCTTCAAAAAAGCATCGATCGCTCCTAATTGATATAAAATATCACTTTTCAGTTCCTCTACCGATATATTGATCTGCCTGCGACCAAACCCCTGCCGATCATTTAACCCCACATGCGCGCCAACAGCAACGTTATATTTTTTCGCCCAGGCAATCGTTCGTTCCATCACCAGTGGATCACCTGCATGAAACCCTGTAGCAATATTCGCTGAGCTTACCCAGGGCATTAGGGCTTCATCATCACCCAAAATATAGCGACCAAAGCTTTCGCCCATATCGACATTTACATCAATTTTCATCGGGACTGCCTCCTTCAACTCAATTTTGCCTGTGCCAAACAATGTTCTTTACTCAGAAAAGCCGTATTGATATCACCTGCGACAAATTTGGGATGATTTAATATTGCCAAATCGGCACGAATGGTTGTTTTAATTCCCTCTACAACAAAAGACATTAAGCCTGTTTTTAAAATTTCAATCGCTGCCTCTCGATCCGCGCCCCAGCTGATTACCTTCGCAAACAAAGGATCATAATATGGTGGTACATTTCCACCCTCTTCAGCCACGGAATCAATTCGCAAACTGGTATTTATGATTGTATCTGGTAAAGATAGTTTCCTGATTATCCCGGGAGACGGCATGAATGTCTCTGGATCTTCGGCATAAATGCGGCACTCAATCGCATGTCCACAAAAACTGACATCCTGTTGCTGCATCGCCAATTTCTCACCAGCAGCAATGCGAATTTGCTGTTCAACAATATCGATCTTAGTAATATATTCAGTAACAGGATGTTCCACCTGGAGCCGAGCATTAATTTCCATAAAATAATAAGATCCCTCTATATCTCTAAGATATTCAATGGTGCCGGCACCCGTATAACGCATTGTCTGAATTAATTTTTTTGTATAGGCAAACAATCTTTGCCGCTCCGTTTCACTAACAACCACCGATGGTGATTCTTCAATGATTTTCTGATAACGCCTTTGGATTGAACACTCTCGTTCCCCCAAACAAATTACCTGCTGATCCTGATCCGCCAAGAATTGTACTTCAATATGCCTTGCTCGCTCAATGACTTTTTCTACATACACATCCCCCGAAGCAAATGCCATCACACCGACCCGCTGCAAACTATCCAGCATCGCTTGCATTTTTTTTGAATCCTGTATTTCATCAATGCGTTGGATGCCCTTGCCGCCACCGCCCTTATCGAGCTTCAGCATCAGTGGAACCCCCACGGATTCAGCAATATTATAAATATCACGAATCGTTTCAATCGGCTGAATCGTTCCCGGTGTAACCGGCAAGTCCAATTCACTGGCCAGTTTACGACAGTAGCATTTTGATTCGATATTTTCCAAAACCTTAGGATCCGGACCAATCCAGATTGCTCCAGATGCTACAACAGCTTTTGCAAAACCAGCGTTTTCCGATAAAAATCCATACCCGGGATGAACCGCATCTGCTTTCGATTTTTTCAGTACAGTTACTATAGATTCAATATTTAAATAACTTTTTATTGGACTTGGTGCCCCAATGCAATAACTCTCATTCGCCTGTTTAACATAAGAAGCATCTTTATCAGCTTCTGAATATACAACAACCGTTGCAATCCCCATAAGATTGCAGGTCTTTATAATTCGACTTACGATTTCACCACGATTTGCTATCAGTATTTTTTTTATCATAAACGCATTTCCGCCTCTCTATCTAGTAATTATTTAAACTTCCAGAAGGATCATCGGCGTATCAACGTCCATTTCATCCCATTCACCAACGAGAATTTTCTTCACCGTACCACGTTTTCCGGTTGGGCAGCTAATTTCTATTTTCATGCAGTTAATAACTGCTAATTCTTGTCCCTCTGTTACGCTTTCACCTTCCACTACCACAACTCTTGCAACCAATCCTGGCATCGGCGCTTTTAATGTATATTCCATTTTTCATTCCTCCATTGCCTTTTTTTCATTACATATTATCTGTTTGTAATAACAAGATCTTCCGCTGCCAGCATAGCGATACGGTCCCGGCGGGCTGACACAGCCTCTTCCACCGTCGTCAACTTGAATTTTACTTTATCGCGCGAGGGAATTCCTTGCCCAATTTTCCATAAATCAGCATAAATTACATTTGCAACACAGACAAAACCACCCAGTGTCGGTCCATCCGCTATAAGCAATGAAGGTGTGTTGCCTGTCACATTAATGGCCCCGCGCATATTGTACCCATGATCTACGATATTAGAAGGATGGCTGCCACCTTTCCCACCATCTTCTCGTGCCCAAAAATAATCCGGTACTTCTGCTAACCGATAGGCCGCCCGATTGGCATTATGTGAAATTTTCATTGTTGTCGAAAATAAATAATCCATACCGGCTTCGCTTACATAATCTGGTGCCGAATTTGGTCCGGGAATAGCACGTAATTCCCATTCATTCGTATATTGAGGAATATATTTAGGGTTAAGTTTTCGCCCAGCAAGACTGTCTTTGACTTTTGCCGCTGCCTCAATCACATCACCCACTTGAAGTTTTCTGCCCTGAAATCCACCATAAGAACCAAATAAACAGGTTGATTTGCTGCCAAGATAAACTGGCACATCAATACCGCCAGCAATACATAAGTATGCTCGAAAACCCGTTGTCCCAAAATGATCAAATTCTAGCTGATCCCCTATTTTCACAGGAATAGCTTCCCATAAAGCAATCGGCTCACCATTCAATTTCACCGCCATATCTGCACCACAAATCGCAATAACACCGGCTTGGATAAATTCAAATTGGCAGTATCCACCAGCTATTTCAAGCCCAGCTTCACCGATTTCATTCTGCAAAACTGCATTTCCTAACTGTAATGCCAAATTATCCATAGCACCGGCTGCCGCCATTCCTAAACCCATGTACCCCAAGCGGCCAGGCCAATCTTCTACCAAAACTTCGATTCCCGCTTTTATAACTTTTAACATATACTTCAAACCTCCTCACAGTTTACGATTAAAGTTTCGGTGCTTTTGCTGCCCCTTTAGCTTGCCGTTTCGCAAAATCTTCCGCGCCTTTTTGTACTTCGGGTGCAGCCAAAAACTCTAAATATTCTTTTACAACAATTTTACTTTCTTCTATTTCATATTTGTAATCCGTTTTATCGTGAACATGTGCATAAATGTGATCAATTTCCGCCTCTGAGACCTCAACAAATTTCAAGCGATCTCCTGACGGATGATACAAAAACGGTTTTTCTTTGAATTGCGGATGGTTCATCGCCAATTGGAATGTCGGAATGGTTCGACCAAACAGCTGATAACCGCCACCAGTTGCGGTGGTATACGTAAACAAGCAGGCACCACCAATTCCAACAGCTCCCTCTGGTGTCCAAATCCTCGGTGGGTTATATTTCGGTACAATCATTTTGCAGCGAGGATCCATCGGCCAAAAAAATCCACCCCCAGGCCAAAATCCACAACCACTGTTATACCAGTACGTATCTAAAAGCATATGTTTTATATCATCAACCGAGCAGCCATTACACTGTGCCATATATTCAAGATTATAGCCATCAACACAATTTGGTGCATCAGGACGAACCTGTTTTTGATACAATGCCACTGCTTTTTTTGTTTGGCTGTCTTCAAAAGCAATCGGCAATGTAATGATTCTAGAGTCAATCACCATCTCTTCAACACTCGTAATAGATTCTTCGGCTTTTTTTATTTCTGCAATCAATTTTCCAGGAGAGATAACCAATGGATCAAAGTGAAACAAATTTGCTCGTAAACTTGGTACGGTTTCGATCAATCCCTGAATATTAACCTGCTTAATTTTACTGTCTACCGCCAAAATTCTAAATGAATCCAACAATTCCACTCGTTGTTCATGTCCATATTCAACTTGGATAAATCCATCACCCGCCTGACGGAATAAAATTTCAGTTCTCTCCTGTGTCGCTGGTAATGTATCGAGAATAACCTCATATTTACTCATTTAAAAGCCCCTCCCTTTTCTATAAAAAAAGACAAGCGTCCTGATTCCATAAATGGAAATATCAGCACCCTTGCCTTGATTTTCTTACCTGTTAAGTTTATATTTTCATTATAAGTTAGCTGCAACTCAAATTCAATTACTCCGATTGACCATCTATCCTTTGTGATCTTTGCATTTATGGTAAAAAAGTAGTAGAAATCCATTAAAACATGTTATAATCTAACCAATATACGATATAACTTATTTTTCATAATAAATTCCAGCCTTCAAAGAAGCGATTTATTTATATAATTAGGTATGGTGGTGATATTTTGGACTATCTTGGTAATAATGTTTGGATGGTACTCACAGATATAATCTATAAAATCCATAGTATTCACAACATTGATAAAATGCGCTCCATTTTACTCAAACAACTGCAATGGGTCATTCCATTTGATCGTGCAACCTCATATCTCGCCTCTGGTGAACAAGATCTTTCGCTGTGCTCACCAATCACCTTAAATTTTCCTGACGAATACGTAAAACAATATTTAGAACACTACTACCAGTATGACTATTCTCGTGGCATTAAAATCAGTGCCAATAATATTGTATATTTAGATTCTGACATTTGTGACGAAAAAGTATGGTTAAAATCTACCTACTATGAACAAATATGTCAACCAAATTCCATTCGGCATATTATCCATATCAATTTAGCCTTTGATAATACTTTTTTAGGAGTTCTGTCACTCTATCGCAGTGAAACATCCATCAATTTTTCGTACCGGGATTCTTTTATTTTAAACCAGCTAAAAGATCATCTCGCCTTGAGGCTGCATACGGCATACCTCGCCAAAGAACAAACCAGCACGAAATTATCGACATTCGACTGTAGTATCAAATTTCAATTGACAGCTCGCGAAGAGCGGGTTCTTTCACTTATGGCAAAAGGATTTTCCACCGAGGAAATGTGCAGTGCATTAATTATCACTCCCAATACACTCAAAAAGCACATTATGAGCATCTATAAAAAACTCGGCATTAAAAACCGAATACAATTACTAAAAATGATTCAAGAATAAAATTAAACGAGCCAAGCATTCAAGTATTGAACACCGAATGTTTGGCTCGTTTTTTCATTACAAATACATAAAACTGCTTTTTCGAAGATCATTCATTGAACTATACAAATTTGCACCCGGACAAAGCGTAGCACATAAGTCGCGATGACCTTGGACTGTATATTTATTAGGACCAAATTGGTATTTCGTACATAGCGAAGCAATCAAACGCGAAGCCGATTCCATTTGCTCTGGTTTAGGGGTCGCAACTTCAAAATTCCCCACAATATTAATACCAATTGAATTTTTATTATACCCATAAGTATGTGCCCCAACGGTATCCATTGGACGACCGCGTTCAATCGTTCCATCTTTGCGTATCAGAAAATGATACCCAATTCCCGCCCAGCCATTTGCCAAATGCCATTTATGTACTTCAGCAGCCGATACATCTTCATCCGTATTCCCAATATGATGAACTACGATCAAGTTCGTTGATACTCTTTTCGTTAGCGGGCCAAATATTAAATTTGTTTCTTTGATTTTTACAGGTTCCTTATTTAGGGAAGCAGCATTTGCAAATACCTGACCAGCTTGAACCAAATTCGGCGCTAGCCACATTGCACTGCAAATATAAAAAGTTTTTAATAAAAAAGTTTTACGATCCATCTTAACACTTTCACCTTCAGAAAATATTCATAAATTTGCAATACAATTGGGACAATCAAAACTAGCCCCGACAACATCGCCTTAATAATATTACTACTTAAGAATGAAATTGAAAAGCCCTACTTTGAAAAACGGGCGAAATAGTATAAATTATTTTCATTTTAGCTTAAACAAGAAAAGTTCATATTATAATTTAACACAATCATAATATGAACATAATAAATCCTGACTCGCTTTCAAATATAATGGAAGCAGAAAGTATTACGGAGGTGTTTACAATGCATAATGTGTTGATTTTAACTGTTTCTGTCGGCAACGGTCATAATCAGGCTGCCTTCAATATGCAGCAAAATTTGCAGGCATCTGGTTACACCGTAACAACCATCGATTTTCTGCAATTACAGCGTTATAGTCTGCCTAACCTGTTAAGCAAAGCTTACAAGACACTCATTGAATACAAGCCGTCATTTTTTCGGCAAATTTGCAAAATCAGTGAAATTGAAACATTCGACAATGTCAAATACATGCTTGCCAAAACAAACCAACGGACCATGGGTCGTTTAGTGCAAAAATACCAACCAGACACGATTCTTTGTACACATTTTTTCCCGCTGGCTGCAGCAGCCGCTTACAAAAAAAAATATCATTCATCGTTTAAACTGGTTGGCATTGTAACGGACTATATTGTCCACCCCATTTGGGATGTTGCATATGTCGACCAGTATTTTGTTGCCCATCCCACATTGGTCAATCAGTTAAAAAGTTCCCTTCATCCAAGCGGGAGTATCATTCCGAGCGGTATCCCCGTTGGCCCTAATTTCACTCCAGTTGCTCATTCCGCCAGTCTCAATAATATTCTGATCATGACAAGCTGGCAGACCGATGAAACGATGTTGATGATCCTCAATGTATTGCAAGCTTTGCCTAGGACAATCCATTTTACTTTTGTTACCGGCAATGATCTGCCGCGACAAAAACAATTAGAAAAAATTGCCATTCATCAACCAAACTACACCGTTATTGGCTTTACGAATCAAGTTGCCTCGTTAATGAAAAAATCGGATTTAATCATTACCAAACCAGGCGGGCTTACCATTACCGAAGCTTTAGCGACAGCCACGCCAATCCTTGTATTTTCCCCAATCCCCGGTATTGAAGAGGACAATGCCCGTTTCTTAGAGCAAGAGAATTTAGGCTGTTGGGCTAAATGCGAAAACGACCTTAGAGCCTATATAAACACTTTCATGGAAAACCCTGAACAACTAAGCTCACTATCACAAAACATGTTGATTCAACAAAGTTCTTTAGCCTCACGTAAAATTCTAGATCACTTGATTTCACCAATAGAGCTGGTGGCATTATGACGATGACATCCGCCCGTTATTTCAGTCAAGGATTATCTATTCTCAGCACGCTTTCAGCCCCGCTTCAATACATCTTAGATATGCCTCATGATTCCACACTATGCCACACACATAAAGTCTGTAATGCCGAAGCTTTGCAGATCATCCGAGAAAATGGGTACCCTGAAGTTGCTTGCGTCCTAGAAAAAAATCTTAACGCTTTGCAGCTTGGTGTTACGTGGGCTGATTTAGAATTCAAAAACATCAATCATTTTTTTAATCCAATCACGCGCAAAGGCTTATGGCGATTTTCACCGGCAGTATATGATTTTTCTGTTTATCTGACCAAAGCCTGCCGTTTCGTGAAAAATAAAGATTTGGCAAATAGTTTTTTTTACCTGGGTGCAGCTGCACATTTATTACAAGATATGGCTGTTCCGCATCACGTTTGTGGTCATTTATTTAATGGACATAAAAAATTTGAACATTGGGTACAAACACATAACGACGAATTTAACGCACTGCAAGTCGAACTAATCCCGATAAAAAAGCCGCTTGAATTATTGCTCAATAATGCGATAATAGCAACGGATTTCATGCCATGGGTTGATGAAAATGCCACTATTACCCAATACCGCTTTGCCGCACAAACATTGCTGCCTATCGCTCAATCCAGTTCCGCCACCTTATTTGAATGGTTTATTTCAACAAAAATCTTATCGCAGCATTGATGCTTTATGTAAATTCGCCATCACTCTTGTATTAGCTGAAAATTTTTAACTTATTTTTAACATCGCCTTAACACCCTGCTGCTAAAAACAAGTTACACTTGAATACATAATACATTGTGTATGTATATGTAGGAGGTATCTGTTTTGAAACAATTCACAAAAATAATTTCCTTTTTATGTCTTAGCCTTTTTCTCATTACACTTACTGGTTGTGGTAACACAACAAAAACCAGTGAAAAAGTAACCATTGAGTATTGGCATGTAAATGCCGAAAGTTTTGGCGGAGCTACGGTCAAGCAACTTATTGAAACATTTAATAAAGAAAATCCTGATATTGAAGTCGTCGAAAAATTTAATCCTGATATGTATAAGGGATTAACACAAAATCTTCAAGCCGCCATGGCCTCAGGTAAAAATCCTGATGTTGTGCAAATGGGCTACAGTTACTTAAATTATGCCGGCGAAAACTTAAAATATGATGATATTCAAGAACTTATTAGTACACAAATGCCTGAAGATAAAAACTTCATACAAGATAATTTTTTGCCGAATATTATTTCTTTGGCAACAACCGATGATGGCAAACAAATCGGTGTGCCGTATTCCGTGAGTGTCCCAGTATTATATTATAATCCCGAGATATTTAAACAAGCGGGCCTTGACCCTAATAAACCGCCACGTACTTGGCAGGAAGTAACACAATACGCACAAATCATCAAAGAAAAAACTAGCAACGTTGGATTTTTCATGCAGGAATATGCCGATAACTGGGCTCAACAAGCTTTAATTGAATCCAATGGGGGCAAAATGCTCACTAAAAAAGATAATAAAACCGTTGCAGCTTTTGACTCACCGGAAGCTGCTCAGGCATATCAGGTTATTGCTGATATGGTGAAAGTCGGCACAGGGCTTCATTCCAGCAATGACGAAGCTTTCCAGGCTTTTCTAAGTGGCAAAGTAGGCATGGTTTGTACAACAATTGGGAAACGAGAAAACTTTGAAAAAAGTGCAAAATTCACGGTTATGAGTACACTATTTCCAACTTTTGAAAATAAACCTAGAAAGGTCCCTGCGGGCGGAAATATGCTGATGATTTTCTCTAAAGATCCAGAAAAACAAAAAGCTGCTTGGCGTTTTGTTAAATTTCTTGAATCGCCTTCAGCACTCGCTCTTTGGACAAAAGGTACCGGTTACCTTCCCCCACGCAAAGGTGTGACGGAAGATCCTAACGGATTAAAAGATTTTGTTGCCGAAAATAAAAACATGCAATCCGCTATGTCACAAATGCCGGATGTTGTAAAATGGGCAAGTTTTCCTGGTGCAAATGGACTTCAGGCTGAACAAGCATTGATTGATGTCCGTGATGTAATTTTAAGCGGTCAGCAGACTGCTGCCGCTGCCTTAAAACAAGCAGCCGATAAAGTAAATACTTTACTTCAATAACCCTGCCAAATAAAAGAATGCCGAATGAGCCCACGGCTTATTCGGCATTCTTTGTTTATTTCGCACCTGAAAGGATTGATTTTATGAACCGTCATTATTGGCAGCCCGGGCTTTTCTTAACTCCCGCAATTTTCTTGTCTTTGTTATTTTCGTACTGGCCTTTACTACAAGACCTTTGGCTGAGTTTCCACTCCTGGAATATGGTCAATCCCACAATGAAATTTGTTGGTTTTGATAATTATCGGCAATTGATGTCTGGTGATGAACTGTTTAAAATTCTTGCAAACACGCTTTTTTATATCATATTACTCGTCATCATCAATTTTCTGCTGCCCTATCTGTTATCTTTTGTTATGGCTCATTGTATTCACCATTTCAAGTTTTTCTACCGTTCTATCTTATTTATCCCCAGTACATTATCGCTGGCAGTAGCCAGTATCATTTTTCTTTGGATCTTTAATCCACTCGCTGGGCCGATCAGTTTACTGTTATCCAGTATAGGTTTAACTTCCCCCAGTTGGTTTAAAGAGCCAGGATTTGTCATTGCTGCAATCAGTTTCATCATTGGTTGGAAAATATTCGGTTACAATCTCCTTGTTCTCCTAGCCGCCATGGTTGATGTCCCCAAAGATTTAATTGAAGCCGCAAAACTCGAAAATGCCTCCAACTGGCATATTTTTCGTTATATCGTTGTACCAATGACATCACCAACAGCTATCTACGTTCTCATCATTACCATCGTCTTTGGCTTACAATATGTATTGGTCCCACTTAACATGCTTACACAAGGCGGTCCCAATCAAAGCAGCACGAACTTAGTATATATTGTATATCAATATGGTTTTGTCTTTTTCCAAACCGGAAAAGCCGCTGCCTTAGCCATACTTACAATGATTGTCTACGCTGGTTTTTTAGTAATAAAAAGCAAGGCTTTAAACAAGAAGGTGCATTATGAAAATTAACAAAAAAAGAAGTGTGCTGTGGCATTTTTTATTGATTGTTGTCATTCTTATAGAAGTTTGGCCCCTGCTATTTATGGTGTCGACTTCTTTTAAAACTATGGATCAAATATTCACAGCTACCTTAAATCCTTTTCCCGCCCCCTTTGTTTTAGATAACTACCTGCATGTATTAGAAACATTGCCCCTCCTAAACTATATCAGCAACACATTTATAATCGCCAGTGTCATTACCCTAGCAAAAATCTGCACAAGCCTTTTAGCTGCTTTTGCCTTTGTATATTATGATTTTCGCCATAAAGAAAAAATATTCAACGCCCTGCTGTTTACCTTTTTTATTCCCATTACAGTGGTAATTATGCCAAACTATTTGCTGATCGCTAAACTCGGCTTATTAAATAATCCCCTAGGGGTCATATTGCCTCAGTTAATGGATGGTATGGGCATTTTTCTGATGCGACAAACAATGCGTGGCATTCCAAAACCGCTTATTGAAGCCGCAAAACTCGAAAATGCCAGTGCCTGGCTTATTTTGCATCGTATTATGCTGCCCCTTATCAAACCGGCCATCTTCGCCATGGGGATTATCTTTTTTATTGATTCCTGGAATCAGTACTTTTGGCCATTATTGATACTCAATGACAAGGCAAGCTATACACTGCCTATTGCCCTACAAATGTTTATCAGCGCCGAAGGCGGCAGTGAATGGGGCATCGCGATGACATTAGCCACCCTGACCTCCTTACCGCCATTATTTTTGTACCTGCTTTTCCAACGTTTTATCATGAACTCATTTATACAATCTGGCGTGAAAGGATAGATCAACGAATGAATGGAATTATCTTTGAAAACATCTGCAAATCTTATAACGATACCAATGCCATTAAAAATTTAAACTTAGAAGTAAAACAAGGCGAACGTTTAATCCTGTTAGGGCCTTCTGGCTGTGGCAAGACCACAACCCTCCGCATGGTTGCCGGATTGGAAAGCATTAGTTCTGGCATTTTAAAAATGGGTGGAAAAATCGTTACGAATGTTGAACCTGGTGAGCGTAATGTTGCTATGGTATTTCAAAACTATGCCCTCTATCCGCATATGAGTGTATGGGAAAATATTACGTTTGGCTTGAGACTGCAAAAAGTTTCTAAAGAAGAAATTCAAAGCCGAACAAAAAAAGTCCTCTCGATCTTAAATCTATCCGGCTTTGAAAATCGAAAACCAAAAGAACTCTCTGGCGGACAAAAACAGCGTGTTGCATTAGGACGGGCTTTGGTAAAACAAGCACCATTTTTCCTATTAGACGAGCCCCTATCAAATCTGGATGCAAAACTCAGACAGCAAGCCCGAACCGAACTTGTCAAAATCCATGAACTCTATCAACCCACTATGATGTATGTGACACACGACCAGGTAGAAGCCATGACGGTGGGACAACGGGTTGCGATTATGAAACAGGGGCTCTTACAGCAATTGAATACGCCTGACATGATTTATAGCAGACCCGCCAATACTTTCGTCGCTTCTTTTATTGGCATTCCGGCGATGAATCTGCTCCCGGTTGAATGTAATGATAGTGCTTTGTGGATTGATGGCACACGTCTTGAACTGCCTGCTAAATGGCTGCCGCTGGCAGCAAAAAAAACAAATTTAATGCTAGGGATCAGGCCTGAACATATTGTAGTTACCGATTCATGTATGCTTGCCGGAACTGCCGACTTCATCGAAAATCTGGGCAGCCAGCATTGCATTCACATATCACTTCCCCATAATGGTCAAAATATTTTATGTATCGTACCAGCTGAGCAAATCGTAGCAAAAGGCCCCATCCAGCTTTCTTTTTCCTGGAAACATATAAGTTTATTTGATGCGATTAGCGGCGAAAATATTGGTTATCCAGAATAAATATCAAAGGAGGAATTTACAATGAAACTGGCACTCAGTAATTTGTCTTTTGCGGGGTTTGAATACCCGAACCTAAAAAAGCTGCCTATATCAATGGGACTTGAAATATTTTATGAATTCGGTTCGGATGATTATTGGAGCCAAGTTTTGACTGACTTGTATCCAGCTGGTTCTGTCAAAGGATTCAGCATTCATGCACCATGTATCAGCATCAATTTAGCAGATATAAAAAAACAAAACTATTTAGCCATCTACAAAAATCTTTTCATTTTCGCCCAAAAGTGGCAAGCAGACTACGTTGTTGTTCACACCAATGAATCTTTATCTGGTGAAAAATATACGCTGCAAAATCTTGTTAAAAAACGTCTGCTCAAAATTTTAAATCTCGCCGCTCTATATAATGTACCGATATTGATTGAAAATGTTGGTCTCTATAATAAAAAGACTTTGCTTTATGATCAGCAAGATTTTTTCGACTTAATTATCAATCTAAATGCCAATGCCTTGCTGGACATTGGTCATGCCGCCGTCAATGATTGGTCTTTCCCTGAACTAATCCAATCACTAGGCAGCCGCTTAAAAGCTTTTCATTTACATGACAATCATGGCATTATCGATGAACATCTGGCAATCGGGCAGGGAACCGTTGACTGGCAAAATATTTTCACCAATATTAAAACCGCTGCCCCTACAGCTGTCATGGTCTTTGAATATGCCCATGTAACGATGGAACAAGCTTTGCATAATATTGATATAGTCAAAACAAAATGGCTTGATGATTGACAACCAGCGACTAAACCCCTTATTTTTTAACCAATACTAAAAAAAGGAAGCAGCCCGAACTTCTCTCCGTTGAGAAATTCGGGCTGCTTTTTTATACTCCAAACTATAGATATATTACAAATCTTCCAGCTTTGTTCTCGCCAGTTTTGCCCCAAGTGCAAATGCTCTTTCACAATCTTGCGGAAAAACTTCTTTATGGCGTTTCGCTTTCGCTTCGCTGTCAAATAAAGACGTATCATATTTCTTATAATCGGAGAACTGATAGGTGTCAGTCGACAGGAAACTTTCCGCATAACCAAATACATGCTTTAAATATCGTTCATTCATTTTATAAATATAATCATAATCCTGCGCTCTTTCGTCATTTACATTCATCGTGTAAATAAAAGCCACCGGTTTCTTTTTTTCAACTAATGAAGAATGGTCTTTATCATATAACATGGATTGAAAAATCATGCGTTCCAGAAGTGACTTCATTTGACCAGTAATATTCGCCAAATAAATGGGTGATCCCAAAACAACAACGTCTGCTTTTTTTATTTTCGCTAAAACAGCGGTAAGATCATCATCCATTACGCATTGTCCATAACTTTTTCCATCTTTTTTCTTACAAGCAAAACAGCTGATGCAGCCTCTATATTTTAGATCATACAGATGGATCAATTTTGTGTCTGCGCCTTCTGATGCAGCACCTTCCAGTACTTTATTCAATAAATCAGCTGTATTCCATTTTTTTCGTGGACTGCCATTAATAGCTACTACTTTCATCAAAACTACCTCCTCATGTGAATTTCAAATTATGTTTCTATGTTCATTATATAGAATTAAAAGAAAAATAATAGCCTGCATTTTATTATAAATAACATTTTGATTATGAATCTTACTCACAATCAAATCAGGCAAATATGGCAGATATTATATAGTGTGGGATTCCGATCGAGTATTTAAGTACTGATCCCCCCAGTTTCGTATAGTCGCTAGCACTGGCATGAAACTTTCACCAAGCGTTGTTAATGAATATTCAACTTTAGGCGGAACTTCTCTGTAAATTTCTCGATGGACCAGCCCATCCTGTTCCAGTTCCCGCAATTGCTGCGTGAGTATACCCTGTGAAATTTCAGACAATAGCTTTTGCAGTTGATTAAATCGTTTGGTGCCTTGACTGAGCTGCCACAATATAGAAAGCTTCCATTTACCAGCAATGATTTTTTGCACAGCCAATACCGAACAACTCCCTTCCCGATAGAGTGATTTTGTCATAAATGACCCTCCAATAGCTAATAGTACTATTTTTAATAGTATATATTAAAAATATGCGTACTTGCAACAAAAAGTATACAATGATAATATTTTGTTTATATAACGATGATAGAAGGAGGAAAAATGAAAATGACTAAATATTTACGCTCAGCCGTATTACTTATATCGAGCCTATTGCTACTAAATATTTTCACTTTATCTGCGTCCGCGGAGATAAATAATAATTTGATTCCCCCCGGAGAAAAGCTTGAAGTAATTTATAACCAAGGAACTCATTTAGAAGGACCTGCCGTGGCTCCAGACGGTCAAGTATATTTTTGTGATCTTACACCCTCTTCATTGGCTAAAGGTGCATTATTGGGAGGGCACATCATGAAGTACGATCCAAAAGCCAAAAAAATTACAGTTTTTCGATCTCCCAGCGGTCAAGCAGACGGTCTGGCTTTTGATGCTGTGGGACGCTTAATTGCGGCAGAAGCCGCAGACTACGGTGGTCGACGTATAACTGCAACTGATTTTGAAACAGGTAAGGCAGTTATTCTTGCAGCCGAGTTTAATGGTCAACCTTTAAATTCGCCAAATGATGTTGTGACAGACAACACTGGTAGAATTTATTTTACCGATCCAAGGTATTTTGGTAAAGAAGCTATGAATCAAGCTGTCCAAGGAGTATATCGGATTGATAGAGATGGAAAAATCCGTCTTATTATAGGAAATGCCGGAAAGCCTAATGGGATTGCACTCTCACCAGACCAAAAGACATTGTATGTAGATTCTAACGATAACGGCTTGTTTGACTACAGATCATCAACTGCCGGCTTAGCAACCCGTCGCGGATTCGATGGCATTCTTGCTTATGATTTGCTCGAGGATGGAACTGCAAAATTCCGAGAAATAGTTTATCAGTCTCCGGGCTTTCGACCGGACGGAATGAGAATAGATTCCGACGGAAATATTTTTGTCGCTAACTATGACCCATCTCATCCAGGAATTTTAGTACTTTCTCCTAAAGGTGAGGAAATGGGGTATATTCAAACTCCTGAAACTGTGACCAATTGTGAGTTTGGCATCGGAGCTGAAAGCAATGTTTTATTCATTACGGGCAATAAATCACTATACAAGGTTGTTACAACTCATCACGGCGAGAAAAAAGCATACCAAGAGTGAATATCTAAAAACAATGAAAGTCGTCGGGTTCAACATGATACATTTTGATAATTTGTTTTCATGTCTTTTCATCGAAAAAAGCCGTTATCCCCTGATATCTGGAGAAACGGCTTTTCTTTATTTCAAAATTCGTGTACGTTATTCGCATTTAATTGATCATAATCAATCCTCAAAACGGATTGCAGGGGGCAAACTTGTTCATGTGTTCTTCTATATTATGTTATAATCAGAAAAGAAAAACCTGTACTTTAGCCAGAGCTAAGATCTAAAATTTAATTCATTACATACTGCAATCGAGAATTTCTGGCCAGTTCACGCTTAAAAAAATCTACATGGAATAGAAGGAACACACCCAATGAAACCAACTTTATGGACACAAGAATTTTTAGGAATGAGTTTTAGTAGCTTTTTCCAATACATGACCCACTATGCTTTAATTACGGCACTCCCAATTTTTGTTATAGAAAATCTGAATGGCAATGACTGGTCCGCTGGTCTAGCCATGACTTTTTTCCAGATAGGGGCTGTTTTGTGCCGCCCGCTGGCTGGTAAATGGATTGATGAATTCAATAAAAAGAAAATTCTTTTACTCTCATCTATTATATTTTTAATCACCAGCATCCTGTATTTATGTATCGATAATCTAGCTTTTTTATTAGCAATCCGCCTTATACATGGAGCTGTTTTTGCTATAGGAACTACAACTGCTGCAACTGTCGCAGCCTTAGTTCTTCCTCCGCAGCGTAAAGGAGAAGGCATTGGTTATTTTGCTGTATTTTCCAATTTAGCCATGGTTGTGGGGCCTTTTTTTAGTTTGCTGATTATTTCTTATTACCAGTTCAACATCTTATTTACCTGCTGTACGCTCTTAGCTATTGCATCATTTTGGTGCAGCAACCGAAAAAAATTACCAAATAACATTATTCTACCAGTAACTAAAAAAGATCAAACTTTTAAATGGACAAATTTTATTGAACCAAATGCTTTGCCTATGGCCTTACTGGGTGGTTTAGTTTTTTTTGCTTATGCTGGCGTTTTAGTTTTCATGCCGCTTTATGCGAAAATGCTTGATCTAACCAATTACACAAGTATGTTTTTTGCGATTTTTGCGATCGTCATCGTAATAACTCGTCCCATTGTTGGCAAACTGTTTGATCAAGCTGGTCCAAACTTCGTAGTATATCCAGGTTTTCTCGTTTTTCTGATAGGGCTCGTAATTTTGAGCCAAATCTCTACATTAGGTGGCTTATTGTTAGCCGGTGGAGTTCTCGGAATTGGCTTTGGGGCACTGAGTCCCGCATTTCAAACATTAGCGATACAGCACTCACCCGTAGCACGTTCAGGCGTCGCTACCGCTACATATTTTTTGGCATTGGATATCAGTGTAGGTCTGGGATCTTTTATCCTCAGTCTGGCCGCTGCGCAGCTTGGCTATCGATCCATGTACCTGGCAAGTGCCTGTATACTCATTCTTGCTTCCGTACTGTATTATCTATTAGCAACGCAAAGTAAAAAGACTCATTTATAAGTCTAGAGGTAATAAAAAAACATTCTATGTGATAACATGTTACCACATAGAATGTTTTTTTATACTTTATATTTCCACAAAGGATGCGCCAAAAAGAACAAAAATAGTGTCACCGCCAATAAGTCAGCACAACCACCGGGGCTAATATTTTTGTTGATAAAATCATCATCCATTTCTTCAAGCAAAACCATATTTTTCTGTTCTAAGGCACCACCAAGCGCTAAAATTCGCTTCGTTTCCGATTTAACATAGTTTGACATTTCCATATCATGGCGTCCCAAAACATTGGTATCATCTACATTTCCCGCCAAATGCAAATAGGCTTGCAGCATGCTTGTGTTACCGGATTGTTTCTGTAATAAGCACCGTTTAAGCACTGGATACGAATATTTCATAACATTGGGAAATCCAGCTTGTGCTTCGCCGCGTACACCCCTTAAACCGTATTTCAAATAGATCTGTTCGCCCTTGGTTGGATTTTGTTTGACTTCCACACCTTGATATTCATGTTCACAAATTCCCATCGTCATGTCGCTTACATAATCGACAATAGTCTGCGGTTCAAGATCTATGTCCGCAGTGGCAAGACTGCCTGCTGCCGCACAGATCAACCCCAGTGAAAAAATAGCCCCTTTATGCGTGTTAACACCAGCTGTCGCCCCCAGCATTGCCTGTTCCGCTTCGATACCAACTTTTCGAATTGCCCGCAATAAAGTTTTCGGATCTTGGTTTACATGCTCCATACCGATTTGGGCAAACTGGACAAAATAGGGTGACAATGCCGCAGCACTAGCTAAAAAGGTAAAAACATCCATATCTTTATGTGCCCCGGCATTACGTCGATCAACAAGGCCTGGTTTGGGCGACACGGCAGCTTCATATAAAATAGCCTGTGTTGCCAGACGGCCAATCTCTTGTGGTAGTATAATCATTTATTTGCTCCTTTCAGCCGTCTATACCTTTTAATTTTTCAATCACCATTCGCCCTTCTGGTGTTGAAAAATAAGCTGCTGTAGTTGCCGGTACAAACTGACTGGCTCCGACAATATCACCTTTGGTCAGAAATCCCCTCACACTTGATGCCGATATGGGCTGCTTTTCTTTTATTTTACGATCAAATATCACCGATTCAATCGCAAATTTTGGCAATTCACTCTGCATGATTTCATTATAAGCACAAGTCAAAGCATCGGTTGGTTCACTGCCAACAAAACGTTTTGTAATCGATAAAGCTGGTGCAATATACCGGGCAAAAACATTGATATCAAGCTGCGCATAGGTTTTAGCAACATCTGATAATTCTTTGATAAAATAGGCGGGAAAAGTTGCACTTGAGATAATGTATTGACCACCACTATGCACGGTCACATTAGCAAGGTCTTTTGTACCTTCCTCAACTAGCTTTTTTCGTACAGCAAAGGGAAAAATCGATTTTTCCTCGGCCACAACAAAAATATGCAAATGGTCGCAATTTGAAATAGCACGCTCCACTAAATAACGATGCCCTAAGGTAAATGGATTCGCATTCATCACGATTGCTCCCTGTACACCACTGTGGCGATACGGCAAAAGTGCTGCCGCAAAATCTGCCACACCATTTTTACTGCTTTCCAGTAAAATCGCCGCATCGGCACTGCCAATCAAATGAAAGCCCATTCCGGTAAACTGACTACTATTATTTGGTTTGGTAAATACAAAAAGATTGGCTAATCCCTTCGCCCAAAGTTCACTGCATAAATAGGAGATAACCTTATTGGCTAAACCACATTGCTGGTAAATAGGATCTACGGCAATACATTTGATTACGGATCCCTGATAACCACCACCCGCCACCATTTTATCATCAACAAACAAACCAACATAAGCATCCAGTTTATCATACGTTAAATCAAATTTCGCCAAAAAATCTTTTACCAGCTTACGGCTGCTCCGTAAAGATTGGGGCAGTTCCTGTAATTCAAATGTGTCTTCCGAAAAAGATTCCATCTTCCGTGCTCCTTTGCGCATAATTTATCCTTGCACAGCCATAATAATTTGTTTAATTTTAGCCAATAGCTCTGCTGAAGTATGACGGCGTGACCGCGCACAAACTGCAGCGACCTGCTCACAAATAAAACATTTTCGCTGGGGCAATTTTAAAGTGGTACGACTGATTGGCACACCATCCATAGCCAATACATCCATATCAAATAAACGCCCCACTTCATCTTCATCTTCAACCTGACAGGCAATTTTTTTCAAAAGCCGAGCCTCTGCCGCAACAGAAAAAAAGGCTTCCGGGCCAGTATTATTTTCTACGGTCTGGATAGCATGAATGGACAAACCTGCAGCTTCTAAGGATTTTTTTAGCCGTTCCAGACCCGTTTTATGTAAAAACCGACTTGCCGGGCTAAGTTTCACTTGGCCCGGCATATTAATCGTAAAAGAAATAATTGGCGCCTTATATTGAGCAAGAAGCTCACGCTGCAACGCAGCGCGGGCTTCTTTATTTTTTAAAACTTCCTGTAAAGTTATCTCAATTCCCGAAAATAATGTATCCATATTGGTTACTTCACTTCATGGATCACATCTAAGACACGACCATCGGGATGCGTAACAACGCCAACGACTTTATCTTTAAACTGCAAAGCATCCGGTTTACCAACAACTTTTTCAGCACTTTCTTTAAGTTCTTCAATTGTTGTTATTTTCAAGCCAGCTTTTATCAATCTTGCTTTGATTTCCGGACGGCTAGGATTTACAGCAACGCCCTGATCCGTAACCAGTACATCACAAACAGAACCAGGTGTAACAAGCGTATTTACCTTGTCTAAGATACAAGGAATACGGCCACGAATAACAGGCGACACCAATACGGTTAATGCTGCTTTACTAGCTGTGTCTGGATGTCCACCGATCGCACCGCGAATAACCCCATCTGAACCAGTCAACACATTGACATTAAAGTTCACATCAACTTCTAAGGCCGATAAAATAACAATATCAAGCTGATGGATTGCCGAACCTTCATTAAATGGATTTGCATACTGATTGCCATCAATTTCAATATGGTCTTTATTATCGCGCAAGGATTCAGCAGCAATTGTATCAAAGCCTTGTACATCAAGAATTTTCCCAATCAAACCTTCTTCATATAATTTCACAATCTGACCGGTAATCCCGCCAAGTGCAAAACGAGCCTTGATATTACGTTTGATCATCTCATCGGTAATAAAACGTGTAACCGCAAGTGCGGCTCCGCCGGAACCGGTTTGTATGGAAAAGCCATCTTTAAAATAGCCGGATTCTTGAATAACTTTTGCGGCATTTTCCGCAATCAGTAGATCACGTGGGTTTTTGGTAAAGCGAGTAGCTCCTGAAGAAATTTTACTGGAATCGCCAAGTGCATCCACTTTCACAACATAATCAACATCCGTTGCCGGAATTGATGCTGGAGAATTTGGAAACGGAACCACATTATCCGTAAGAATAATCGTTTTATCTGCATAACGTGCATCCACTTTGGCATAACCCAAAGAACCACAGATTGATTTACCTTCTTCATTTGTATAAACACCACTGGAATTGCCTACTACATCCGCAGATGGAGCCCCGAGAAAAGCAACATCAATATGCAAACTCCCATTCGCAATCGCTGCGGCACGGCCACCGTGACTGCGGAAAATAACTGGTTCTTTCATTAATCCATGCGAAATTGCATCGGCTAAATCGCCGCGCATCCCGGAACTTTCAATTTTGCTTACAACACCACTTTTGATATGCTCAATCAACGGTGCATGCGCAGTCGAAAGACTTGATGAGGCAACCGTTAAATGTTTGAGACCCATTTTAGCCAATGTATCCAAAACCATGTTTAAAATATAGTCACCATTGCGAAAATGATGATGAAATGAAATCGTCATGCCATCTTGCAAGCCTGATTTTTTAATTGCTTCTTCTAAAGAAGTAAGAAATTTACCATTTTTCAGAAGGCGTTCATTTAATGTAGAGCAATCTTTGCCCTGTTCGGGTTCGCTATAAAATTCTAAGCCTAAATGCTTGAGTAAGTCTGCTGAAACTTCATGATTGATTTCGTTTTTCATTACTCTACCTCCTCTGGTAATAAAACACCAGATGCAATTGCCAGTTCAATTGTGCGTTCGGCACGAATTACAACTGGTCTGTCGACCATTTTACCATTTAAGCTGATAACACCTGAGCCTTTTGCTTCAGCTTCTTTGATCGCGGCAATAATACGTTTTGCTTTTTCAATTGCTTTTTCCGTCGGAGCAAAAACCTTATGTACCGGTCCGATCTGACGAGGATTTATAACAGATTTTCCGTCAAATCCCATGTCTTTTACCAATTGTGCTTCATAAATCAACTGTTCTTCATCATTTACATCGGAGAACACGGTATCGAGTGCATCAATTCCGGCAGCACGAGCAGCAACCAGAATTGTTTCACGAGCTAATTGCAGTTCAATACCCGATTTCGTTCTATTTGCCTTTAAGTTCGCACAATAATCTTCTGCACCTAAAGCAATACCAATTAAACGATCTGAAGCGGTAGCAATTTTATACGCATTAATAACACCAAGCGCACCTTCAATCGCTGCCATCATCAGTGTTCTGCCTACTGGAATACCATGTTTCACTTCCATTTCAGCGATATAAGCTTCACATTCGGTAATATCTTCTGCTGTTTCCGTTTTTGGCATACGCAGTACATGCGCACCAGCAACCACCATTGCTTCAATATCAGCTTTACCATAAGGCGTATTGAGTGGATTTATCCGAACAACAATTTCCATGTCGCCATAATCAATTGTCTTCAGTGCATTAAACACCAACAGCCGAGCCGCATCTTTTTCCGCCATAGATACTGCATCTTCCAAGTCAAACATCAATGAATCTGAACCATATATATGTGCATCACGCATCATACCCGGATTATTCCCGGGAATAAACATCATCGTTCTGCGCAATCTCTGTTTAATAGCCATCTTGTGATCATTCCTTCCTTTATCTGCTGTTTATTTCCAGCTAAATTCAGTACTTTCCGCCGCCCGATATACAGCTGCTGTTATTCTAGCTGCAATTGTGCAATTTAGTGCACCCTTATCCGTGGCTGTAACCTTAACTCCACTTGTAAAGCCAAGATCTTGGATGGTTTTCGTAATTACTGCTTTGATTTCTCTGCCAAATAAACTAGCAACGGAACTGTCTAAGTCAATCAAAATGCCCTTATCACTGCATTTTTCAACAACAACACAAATATCACCAGATTCTAACGTCCCGGCTCTTCCCTTCGAGATTAACTCCATCTCTATTCACCTTCTTTTCCGTAAGTACAATCATTGCCGATTGCCAAATTCTTTGCCCTAAAATATGCATCAGACCATAATCAGATCAATCATAAAAGATCATAGCTGAGATTTAATTGATTCTCCTTGCAAGTTATGAAATAACTTATATTTTTATTATAGCCAAATTATCAGAATAAAAAAAATAAAGATTTGTTATTGTTTACAATAGAAAATTCAGATAATATCATTTATCTCATTTATCGAAAAATAAAAAAATCTAAACAAAGTGCCCCTTCACTGCAACATATATAGAACGCATTAAACATTTTATATGACAATCGTCAAGAATGGGGTATAGGGCTCCGTGGCGTTACGCAGAAAGCAAACGATGCCCTGTACCCCATTCCTGGCAGACTGATCGACTGGATGCAATTTATTTAATGCGTTCTATATAGTTTATTTTAAAATTGCATATTTTTTACAAATTCAATGAAAATCGGCAGTATTGGCAGGCTAAAATCTGCTTCGTTGTAAATCATCCAAGTCTTGCGTGTAATTTTAACACCGTTCTTATCAAATAAATAAGCCTTATGAATATCTGGAATATCACGGATAATAAACTCTGGCAATATACCATAACCAAGACCATATGATACCATTTCCCGACATGTTGTGATTTTATCGACATACATGCTAATGAGTGGTGGGGCTGAAAAATTATTACGCCACCATTTATCGATCTGCATTTTTAATATATAGTCACGCTTATATTCAATACGCGGCAATTGAACCAGTTCTTTTAATTCAAATGGTTCCATGGCTGTAACACACACGGACTCTTCATACAACATATGCATTTGCTCACATCCGCCATAATCAATATTTACAAACCCGATATGTGCTTTTTTACTATTGACAATACTAAATAAATTTTTAGACCAATCCGTCATCACTTTAAAATCGGCATCTGGATATTTTTGCTTGAATAATTTCAATATTTTTGGCAGGCGATACATTGTAAAATAATGCGATGCACAAATTTCAATCGTTCCCGAAAGCTCATTGGAAAATCCGCTGAGCTCATTTTTGATTATTTCAAACTGAGCTACCATTTCCGTTGCTTTTTTAACCATATAGTTACCTTCCGGGGTAAAACGGATACCTCGCGCATCGCGAAAAATCAGCTGCACACCCAATTCCTGCTCGATATGTTTGATTTTTGAAGTAAGAGCTGGTTGTGACATATATAAAATCTGTGCCGCTTTTGTTATATTTTTTTCATCATATAAAGTTAAAAGAATACCCCAATCTTTATTTTCCATAAAACACCCAGCCGAATCATTTTTCTTCGGCAATCCTTTCATTACCCTTCAATATATATAAGTTGAATTAAATATTTTATATGGCAATCGTCAGGAATGGGGTATAGGGTTGAGTGGCGTTACGGAGGAAGCAAACGATGCCCCATTCCTGGCAGCCTAATAGGCTAGATGCAATTTCTTTAATGCATTATATATAGATCTATTTCAGTTTGATTTCGTACTCAAACTGAAATATCCTGCTCAAGCAAAGTGTAAAAACTACCAACTGCCATATTACCAGCATAAATACGCAGCAACGCATTCTAAATATTTATGCTTAGAAATAACTTATCTCTATTGGTTGAACATCCATTTACTCTTTATACTTAAAGACAGAATAAAATTAACTATCTAACAATTTAAAATATACAACAATTTGGAGGTATACTTTATGATCAAATTATTCGATACAGGCGCCTATCTATTGCGTGGTCAACTATTAATTAAAGAAAATAACCGCCTGGATCTAGATAACTTAAACCAGCGATTAACTACCGATGGTTTAAAACCACTCCAAGCTTCACCCCAAAAAGAAAAAGCACTTGCCGGAACAATGTCTTATCAAATTTTAAAACAACACAATACCAGCAGCAACATCCAGAATTTGCAAATTAAATTTGATGCCTTAGCTTCTCACGATATTACATTTGTCGGTATTTTACAAACAGCCATTTCCAGCGGTCTGAAAAAATTTCCCGTACCCTATGTACTAACCAATTGCCATAACACCCTGTGTGCTGTCGGTGGAACCATCAATGAAGATGATCATGTTTTTGGTTATTCCGCAGCGAAAAAATTTGGTGGGATTTTTGTACCGCCGCATCAGGCTGTTATCCATCAATTTATGCGTGAAACGATGGCCAGCTGCGGCAAAATGATACTTGGTTCTGACAGCCATACCCGTTATGGAGCTTTAGGAACAATGGCGATTGGCGAAGGCGGTGGAGAAATTGTCAAGCAGCTCCTGAGCCATACCTATGATATAAAATATCCGGAAATCATCGCCATTTATTTAAAAGGAACTCCAGCGGCGAATGTCGGTCCGCAGGACATTGCCCTAACCATCATCAAAGCTGTGTTCAATAAAGGATATGTAAAAAACAAAGTCATGGAATTTGTCGGTCCTGGTATTTACAATCTCAGCATGGATTTCCGTAACGGCATCGATGTCATGACAACGGAAACCACTTGTTTAAGTTCTATTTGGTGTACTGATGAAAAAACTGAATCATATTATAAAATTCATGGACGCTCTGAAGACTACCAACCAATGCAGCCAAATGACATAACGTATTATAACGGTGTTGTGGAAGTAGATTTAGCTGAAATCGAACCGGTTATTGCTATGCCATTTCATCCAAGCAACGTTTATACAATTGCCGAAGTCAATGCCAACGCCGCTGATATTTTACGCCAAATCGAAATACAAGTTAAGCAGCAAATCGAAAATCCCCATATTAAAGTCAATTTATTGGATAAACTACAAAATGGCAGGTTAAAAGTTGATCAAGGAATTATTGCTGGTTGTGCTGGTGGTTCCTATGAAAATCTAGTATCCGCCGCCAAAATTCTGGGTCAAACTCCATTAAACAGCTTTGATCTCAACGTCTATCCTGCCAGTCAGCCAATTTTCTTCGAATTGATGAAAATTGGTACTATTTCTGATTTGACACTGGCTGGAACGACCATCCGCTCGGCCTTCTGCGGTCCATGTTTTGGTGCTGGTGATGTACCTGCTAACAACGCTTTCAGTATCCGCCATACAACGCGTAATTTCCCGCATCGTGAAGGTTCAAAACCAGCGGACGATCAAATATCCTATGTAGCTTTAATGGATGCACGTTCTATTGCTGCCACCGCTAAAAATGGTGGTCTGCTCACAGCTGCTTCCGAGGAAACAATCACGATTCCTGAGTATACGTATACGAACCAAATCTATGAAAATCGTGTATATCAGGGATTTTCTAAGGCAGATGAACAAGAAGAACTTATCACTGGACCGAATATCATTGCTTGGCCCAAAATACGGTCTCTGCCTGATAACCTGCTGCTTAAAGTCTGCGCTGTTATCCATGATGCTGTCACAACAACCGATGAACTGATTCCATCCGGCGAAACCTCATCCTACCGCTCCAATCCATTGAGACTAGCGGAATTTACCTTGTCACGTAAAATACCAGAATATGTAAATCGGGCCAAAGCTGTACAAAAAGAAGAAATACAGCGTCAACAAGTACTAGAAGAAAAAACAACGGTCAGTGATATAATCCCGCTGTTTAACAAAGCTTTTCCGAATAATACACGTGAACAGATGCTTTCAACTGGCATTGGCAGTGTTATCGTAGCTATCAAACCAGGTGATGGTTCTGCCAGAGAACAAGCTGCTTCTTGTCAACGTGTTTTAGGCGGTGATGCCAATATCGCTGTAGAATATGCCACCAAACGTTATCGCAGCAATTTAATCAATTGGGGGATGATTCCATTTACGATGGATCAAAAAGACCTCCTACTTTTAGAAGATGACGATTTAATTTATATCGCCGGTATTCGCGAAGCGATCAACAGCGAAAAAACAACCATACAAGGCGAAATCGTCAAACACAGTCAGCGAATTCCAATAACCTTAAAGCTGGAAAATTTATCAGCCGGGGAACGACAAATTATTGCCGATGGCTGCCTAATCAATTACTACAATAAAAAACAATGAACCAGCTTTTTTTCTACGGTATTAAGCTATAAAAAAACTGTCACTTATGAATATTCTAAGTGACAGTTTTTTACGCAAGGGCCCGCCTGCCCAAACTATAGCTGATCGGGTGTTTGATTTAAATTAATATGACAATACCCTTTCGGGTTTTTTTGCAAATATTTTTGATGATATTCTTCCGCCACATAATAATTGAGCAGTGGCAAAACTTCCGTGACAATCGGTATCTTATATTTTAGTTGTTCTTGGCAAATAAGCTGTTCGATAACAGCTTTATCCGCTATATCCTTGTAATAGATACCCGTTCGATATTGTGTGCCTACGTCATAACCTTGTTGATTTAAAGTAGTTGGATTGATAACGGTAAAAAAATAATGTAACAAAGTTGAAAGTGCAAGCTGCTGACGGTCATATTCAACATAGACCGTTTCCGCATGACCAGTATTTCCTGAGCAAACTTCCTCATAAGTAGGATTTTTCGTATGACCATTCGCATAACCAACATTCGTTTTTAGCACACCACTTATTTTGCCGATATATGCTTCTACACCCCAGAAGCATCCACCAGCCAGCCATAAAAGCCCTTTAGTTTCTTGATCCATCTGGATTCACGCTCCCCTTTTCGCCTTAGATATAATAATATCCACTCTATCAGTCTGCCAGAAATGGGATATAGGGCATCGTTTGCTTCCTCCGTAACGCCACGGAGCCCTATACCCCATTCCTGACGATTGTCTTATAGAGTATTTCATGCAACTTATATAATATATATCGCGTTAACAGCCATGAATATAAAAATCTGTCAATGAACAGTGCCCTTGATATTAAGCAAAGCAACACCACTAATGATTAAAACAATTCCGATCGCTGTATAAATATTGATTGACTCTTTCCAAATCAACACCGCAATCACTGCCGTTAGCGCGGTTCCCGCCCCTGACCAGATTGCATAGGCAATACTGAGTGGAATGAGTTGCAATGCCTGTGAAAAAGCATAAAATGACAATCCCATACCAGCCGCAAAAACAAAGCTGGGAAGCATTTTGGTAAACCCATCTGAAGCTTTTAACATTGAGGTTGAAAAAATTTCCAGCAAAATTGCCAGACCTAAAAAAACATATCCATTCATGGTATTTCCTCCCGATTTAACGCTCCTAAAAACGTACACTTTCATTCGCTTAAATCGTATAACGTTCAGGCATTAAAGTAAAGCATAAACTTCAATCCGTTTACTTTAATTTATTCCAATCTGCTTCTTTAAAACCAACCACTACCTGTTCCTCACCAATCAAAATTGGTCGCTTAACCAGCATCCCATTTGTTGCGAGTAAAGCCAGCTGCTCGACTTCCGTCATCGTCGGCAATTTGTTTTTTAGCCCCAGTGATTTATAAACAAGACCACTCGTATTAAAAAACTTACGTAATGGTAGTTGACTTTTCTGCCACCAAATTTTCAGTTCCTCCGCTGTAGGGTTCTGCTCTTTTATATCTCGTTTTTCGTAACTAAAACTATTGTCATCGAGCCACTTTTTCGCTTTTTGGCAAGTGCCGCATTTGGGATATTCTACAAACAAATAATTTTGTTTCATGATGAAAAACCTCCTATACTAAATCAAGTCTATCTCTGCATTCTCTATTTCCTCTTTACATAAAAAAATCCCTGCTAAATTTTTAAAAATCAGCAGGGAATATATTGCTTGTACTATTTTATTTACGAATGAAAAATCAGAGAACCAGTGCCTTTCGAATCGTATCGGCTAGTGCCTGCCCTTTTAAAACAGCTACAATCGTAAGGGCAAAATCTAATGAAGTCCCCGGACCGCGCGAAGTAATGATCTTGCCATCCACAATTGTCTTGCCTGGCGCACTTATATCCGCACCAATTAAATATTTTTCATTACCAGGATAACATGTTGCCATTTTCCCTTTCAAAAGTCCCAAACGCCCTAAAACCTTTGGTGCCGCACATACAGCTGCGATATATTTATCTTGTTCAGCCGCTTTCAATAGTTGTACATTGACCCCGCCATGCTGATCGAGATTTTTCGTGCCTTGTCCACCACCAGGCAAAATGATCATAGATACTTTAGAATGATCTACATCCTCATAAATCATATCTGCGAAAATGGAAATGCCGTGTGCTCCAGCTACTTCTTTTTTCCCCATGATTGAAACGGTTTGAAGCTCAATATCAGCTCTGCGTAAAACATCAATTACACTAATTGCTTCGACTTCTTCAAAACCATCCGCTAAATATAAAATCACCATATGCCTTACATCCTCTCTTACTTCTAAAGAAACTTAGCACCTGTAATTTGCTATACTTCCATTATAATACTCTGGCATACTATAAACAAATCAATCCTTTGCGCAATGTCGAAACAAACTCGTTTTTCCGCTGGCGATCATCCCATGACGGCACCGATCACAACGGCAAATAGCAAAATAAGATTGATCGATACCCGGCGAGTAACCGCGAGTATTGCACTCACACTGGCAATGACCACCGTCAAAGCATCCAGACCACTGCTTTGAAACATTCCCATAAGAACAATTATACTAAAACTGGCGATAACGAGCACTACGCCATCCAATAAACCTTGTGTTGCCGGAAGATGTGCAATCCGATTGTAACACTGCTGAACAAACAAAACAAACAGCGGCGGTACGAGCAAAGCAATACAAGATAAGACTGCTCCCGGAATTCCTGCTACTAAATAGCATAAGCTAACCACCCAAAGGCCATTGGGGCCCGGTGTTATCTGCCCAATTGACAAAGCTTCCGCAAACTGCGTTTCCGTCGCCCAGCCATTTGCTAAAAAATCCGTATGTAGACTCGGCAGCGGACCAAAGCCGCCTGTTGAAAATAAAATTGCTTTAAAAACAACCCAAAAGAACAAAAACCAATTCATCTATCAATTCACCTTTTTTCTGGCAGCATACCAATAAATAAAAGCACCGCTTAATCCACCTAAAAGATATAAAACGATGACCGATGGATTGAAGAATACATAAATTAAACCGCTGCCAATCAAAATCACCAAAGACACGCTGAATACCAAAAGACCTTGCTGGCGATTATTCTGTAAAATTGGTCTGATGTTGCGCCAATTTGTTGCCAGCGAAATACCAAAAATTGCTGCAAATACCGTATGTAACGCCGATTGTACCCGATGGAATTGACTGAGACTCACATAAATAGCCGAGATGCCAACGGTAATAGCGGCACTTGGCAAAATAAGTCCTAGGACTGAAACAAGAATGCCCGGCCAACCAGCCAGCTGCTTACCAATAAGTATGGTATAAGCGATTATATTAATCCCCGGCGTAATTTGGCACATGCCAATAATATTCGCATATGATTCAGCCGTAATCCATTTATGTTTATAAATAAAATTCTCTTGAATCAGATACTGCGTAATCGCACCACCCCCAAACGAAGTAAAACCTATTTTAAGCCACGTTAAAAACAATTTTAGAATTGTTAAATCCTCTCGTTCAAGACCCGCCAAAGAATCCATTTCAATCGTTGCGATGTCTCCAGTACAGGCTGTTTTTTCCTCTGTTTCCATTTTCATCCCTCCAGTCGCTATAAAACCAAGTGGCATAATATTAATCTCGCTTTGCGATTAATATTATGCCACTACAAATAACTTGTCAAATAAAAAGCAAGACGATACCTTGATGATATAATCTTGCGTTTTATTGGCAAATTTTTATTTTTTCCCTAATGCAAATTCAACAGCAGCTACAGCATGGATGTTGGTTGTATTAAACAGTGGCACCATACAGTCTTTTTCTTGAATTAAAGATGGGATTTCCGTACAGCCTAAAACAATACCTTCCGCCCCACTTGCTATCAGACGATTGATAATTTTCTGGTATTCTTCTCTAGAGGACGCCTTTATAATACCCTGGCAAAGTTCATTATAAATAACAGCATGAATAATATTTCGTTCCTGTTCATTCGGGATTACAACTTCAATATGATAATCTTCCGTTAATATCTTTTTATAAAAATCCTGTTCCATCGTAAATTTCGTACCAAGCAGTGCCACTTTTTTCATTTTTTGAGCAACAATTTGCTGAGCTGTTACTTCAGCAATATGTAGAACTTTAATACCAGCACGTTTTTCAATATCGCCTGCCATTTTATGCATCGTATTAGTGCAAATTACAATAAAATCGGCACCGCTTTTTTTTAATTTTTCTGCTGCATCGACCATAATATTCGTAAGTTCCTGCCAATTTTCCTGATGCTGCAACGATTCGATTTGATCAAATTCAAACGAATATAAAATACATTTTGCTGAATGAAGTCCCCCCAGTTTAGCTTTGACTGTTTCATTGATTATTTTATAATAATCTACCGAAGATTCCCAGCTCATACCACCTATTAAACCAATTGTTTTCAAAGGTATCGCCCCTTCATTTTATTGAAATTTCAAATATAATCATTTTATCCAACAACTCTTTTTTTCGAGTCAGTTTGATATTCAAGAATAGCCTGTACCAGCCGTTTTATCCCCTCACGAATATTCAGCTCAGCCATATTGGAATAATTGAGCCGAAATGTATTTTTCCCACCACCATTAGGGAAAAAAGACTCGCCTGGTATAAAAGCAACTTTCTTTTTTAAACAATCTTGCAACAATTCGCTGGCATCTATATCTTCTGGCAGCTGCACCCAAAGGAACAGGCCCCCTTGTGGGTGCGTGAATGTCACATTTTGAGGGAGTTTTTTTTCTAACATTTCAATCATAACATCGCGCCGGACTCGATACAATTGAATTAATTTTTCCACATTTTCTTCAAAATCATAATCGTCCATATATGTTGCAATTTCCATTTGACCGCGGATTGAAGTGCATAAATCTGCACCTTGTTTAATCAATACATATTTTTCAATGAATTTTTCTTCGGCAGCAATCCAACCGATACGTAGTCCCGGACAAAATGTTTTGGAAAAAGTGCTGGTAAAAATAACCAAACCATTCGTATCCATTGACTTTAAAGCTGGAATAATTTTGTTTTCAAAACGCAATTCACCATATGGGTTATCTTCAATCACCGGAATATGATATCGATTGATAATTTCCATAAAACCGCGGCGCCGTTCTAAAGGCCATGAATTGCCTGTTGGATTTTGAAAATCCGGTATTACATAAATCAATTTCACATTTTTCTGTGAAGCTAATGTTTTCTCGAGTTCGGCCAGCACCATTCCCTGCGCATCGGTTGGTATCGCAATAAAGCGCGGTTGATAAGCTTTCAAGGCACTAATTGCCGCCAAATAGGTTGGACTTTCACATAATACAATGTCGCCTTCGTTCAAAAACAATTTTCCTGAAAAATCCAAGGCCTGCTGTGAACCACAAGTGATTAAAACATTGTTCGCCTGAACACTTGTCGCAAATTTACGATTCATTCGCTCAGCGATTTTTTCCCGCAACGGCTCATAGCCCTCTGTAGTCGAATATTGAAGCGCTTGACTGCCCTGTTGTTCTAAAACTTTCTGAGCAACTTTTTGCATTGCTTCAACTGGAAAAGATTCTGGCGCTGGCAGCCCTCCAGCAAAAGATATCATATCTTTTTGTTGAGTAAGTTTTAATATTTCACGTATTTCGGATGCTTTGAGCCCATCCATTCTTCTGGCAAAAGTAACCGTCATAACTTTTCCACTCCTTATCATCTTGTTTCCATGTGAACCGTTTTTCGGCTATCAATAAATTCCCACAGAAGTTTTTTTATTTTATTTATACTAACAAAGATAGTATTCTTCGTAAATATCCAATATAATATAAATAAAGTACCAATTCGAATAATTCTAAATAAAAATGGGGTTTTATGCACAATGGATATCACTAAAATAATAATTGGTCTTCATATTTCCACTTCACATGATGCACCGCTCTATGTACAATTAGCAAATTGTTTAGCCGCTAAAATTAAAGATTCTACATTGCCTCGAGGTACGAAACTACCGCCTGAACGAGAACTGGCAAAAATGTTAAAGATAAGCCGTACAACTACACTCAGTTCCTACCGTTTGTTGGAAGAACGTGGTCTTATCCAATCAAAAATGGGCAGTGGCACCTATGTGAACGATAGTACAAAACCAACTGTTGATGGTTCCATGGCCTGGGATCAATTGTTTTCTCCTCAATATAAATCGCCAATGGCTTCACTCTTACGAACATTAATTGCAGCGCCAACCGCCGAGGAAACCATTTCACTGGCGGCTGGTATGCCAGATCCAAGCTTTTACCCGCTTGACCTGATTGAATTGGCTTTCACGAAAAGAAAAGATGATTTCACTCGCACGGACTACGGCTATATAGCCACTGAAGGTTATTTTCCCTTACGACAAGCCATAGCAAAATGGCAGTCACAATTTGGCAGTCAGGCAACACCAGATCAAATCCTCATTGTATCCGGCTCACAGCAAGGTCTTTATTTGACTGTAAAAGCTTTTATTGAACAGCAGGACTACGTCATCGTCGAATCACCAACTTATTTAGGTGCCATTCAAGCTTTAGAAGCCGCCGGTGCCCGCATCTTAACATTACCGGATTCTGACCATTTAGATCTGGAACTTTTGGAAGATTACTTGATCCGTTATCGTCCCAAATTAATGTATACGATTCCGACTTTTCAAAATCCAACTGGTCGTGTGATGTCATTAGATGACCGGCAGGCTTTAATTGAACTTGCCACACGTTATCGCTTAGTCATCATCGAAGATGACCCCTATAGTTTATTATATTATGAAAAGCCAGCACCACCTTCTTTAAAAAGTCTTGATACCTATGGCGGTGTCATCTATATTGGTACGTTTTCAAAAACACTGCTGCCAGGACTCCGAACTGGCTGGGTAACAGCGGCACAACCAGTAATAAATCGCTTAGCCCAAGAAAAACAACATGTTGACCTGCACAGCAATAATCTGGCACAATTCATTCTTTTGGTCTGTATCGAAGAAAATATTCTTGCCGATCATCTGACCAAAGTTCGCAGTGAATATAAAAAACGCCGGGATGCAATGGTTCATGCACTCCGACGTTATTGTAAGGAAACGATTGATTTTTCCGTACCAGCTGGCGGCTTTTACATTTGGTGTAAAATAAAACATCCGATATCGGTTACTGAACTCATGCACCGTGCCGCTGTCAGCAGAGTTGCTTTTGTTCCCGGTATCGCCTTTTACACGAACGGCACGCACAGCAATGAGATCAGACTCTGTTTTGCAACACACAATGAAGAACTTCTTAAAGAAGGCATACGCCGTATCGGTCAGTTACTTATGACCTTATCGACAAACAAAATACAGCCCTGTCCGGCAGCAGGACTTCCTCTGATTTGAGTTGCACTTTAAAATTTTTTCAAATCAACACTATGGTAACAGAAAAAGCAAAGTATATCCCTATTGAGAATACTTTGCTTTTTGTGTTATTTCCCTAAAACTTTTTTCATAGTTTCTGTAACATTTTCTACCATAAAGCCATATTTTTCAAATAAAATATTTGCTGGTGCTGATGCACCAAATTCGTGCATCGTAATAACTGCACCATCTAAACCAACATATTTTCCCCAACCAAAATCAGAACCAGCTTCAATGGCAACTCTCGATCTAATATGAGCTGGCAATACACTTTCTTTATATTCCAGCGATTGTTGTTCAAATAATTCCATAGATGGCATACTAACAACATTAACTGCTATATTTTCTTTTGCTAGCTCTTTTTTTGCTGCTACTGCCAGTGCAACTTCCGAACCACTGGCAATTAAAATACCATCGAGTTTTTTCTGGTCTGTTTGGTCTATAATATAAGCACCTGCTAACGCTTTTTTGCCCGATCCAGCGTATTGCGGTAAATTTTGTCGAGTCAAGACTAATGCAAATGGTGTTTTTTCACTATTCATGGCACAATACCATCCTGCCACCGTTTCAGCTGCATCGGCTGGTCTAAAGACTGTAAAATTTGGCATTGCCCGAAGCATAGCGAGTTGCTCTATAGGTTCATGTGTCGCCCCGTCTTCCCCTACACCTATACTATCATGTGTCAAGATATAGATTAATGGCAACTGCATAATCGCTGCTAAACGAGCCATGGGTTTGATATAATCACTAAAAACAAAAAAAGTTGCTACATACGCTCGCAGACCACCATGCAATAAAATACCATTGCCAATACCAGCCATAGCTAGTTCCCTTACGCCAAAATGTAGATTGCGCCCTTTATATTCAATTGCACTAAAATCACCGCTGTCTTTCATTACACTTTTATTCGACGACCCCAGATCTGCGCTGCCACCAATTAAATTAGGAAAAATATCTTTTAAATAATTGATACACCGCCCGGAAATATTTCTTGTTGCATCCGGTTTATTTTCACACGCCCAAAATTGTTCATCATGTAACAACGATTTTGCATTTCCTTTTTGATGATAAACCTCCCACTGTTTCGCAGCTTCGGGATAAAGTTTTTTATAAGACTGAAACATTTCAGCCCAAGCTTCTTCCTCTTTCACTTTAATCTGTGTGATATCTTGATAATGCTGATAAACAGCCGCTGGTATTTTAAAGGCTTCAAAATCAGCCCAACCCAATGTTTGGCGCAAAATTTTTATATTTTCCGCCCCTAATGGTGCTCCATGCACACTTGGTGTCCCTTGTTTTGGCGGACAACCATAACCAATTTCAGTGTTTATTTTTATAAAAGATGGTTTGTCTTTTTCGGCTTTTGCTGCTATAAGAGCTTGGCTAATTTGATCTAAATTCGTTCCATCTTCAATGGTGATGGTTTGAAACCCAAAAGCCTCCATACGTTTACATACATCTTCTGTAAATGCCAGATTTGTACTGCCTTCAATCGTAATTGAATTACTGTCATACAAAACAATCAATTTAGAAAGTCCCAACGTTCCGGCTAGAGAAAATGCTTCTGATGAAATTCCTTCCATTAAGCAGCCATCTCCACCTAAAACATAGGTATAATGATCGACAATCGGAAACTGCGGTTTATTAAAGATTGCTCCCAAATGCGCTTCAGCAATAGCCATCCCAACAGCCATTGCCATACCCGCTCCCAACGGACCCGTTGTTGCTTCAACTCCCATCGTATGTCCATATTCAGGATGTCCTGGTGTCAAAGACCCATCCTGACGGAAATTTTTCAAATCATCAATCGTAAGACCATAGCCAAAAAGGTGCAACAAACTATATAAAAGTGCCGACCCATGACCTGCTGACAAAACAAAACGATCTCGATTGACCCATTCTGGATTTTTAGGATTATGCCGCATATGCTTTGCCCACAATTCATAAACTGCCGGAGCACTGCCAAGCGGCATTCCAGGATGACCAGATTGTGCTTTTTCAACTTGATCTGCGGACAAAATTCGTAATGCATTCACACATGATTCTTCTATTTTTCCCATTTTACCTTTATTCCCCTTTCTCTTCAATCCATCCACTCCAGCTATAGATTTTTCTGTTCATAATTTGTAATAAATGCAATACGATTGTGGTGTTTTCCTCCTATAAATGGCGTTGACAGCCAGACGTTAACTATCTCCCATGCCATCGACGCGGCAATGACTCTTGCACCCATACATAAAACATTTGAGTCATTATGTTCTCTTGTTAATTTCGCCGAAAATAAATCATGAATCAGTGCCGCCCGAACACCTTTTACTTTATTTGCCATAATAGACATTCCCACACCAGTTCCGCATAATAAAATTCCTTTTTTCCCCCCTCGCGCATTAGCTATGTTCTCAGCAACGGCTTGCGCAAATTGCGGATAATCCACTGATTCTTGGTTATACGTTCCCACATCTTCCACAATAAATCCACTTGTCTGAAGCTGCTTGGTTAAAAATGTTTTTAATTCAAACGCTGCATGGTCACTACCAATTACAATAATTTGCTGCATATTATGACTCCTTTCAAGACGCATAACCTTTTATCTTTTTAAAATTCTTTTTTTATTTCTTCAGCAAAACGATCCAATAAACCAAGATCATCCAAAACCCCTAAAATAGTATATTTGGATCGCACTTCTTTTGCCATACGAATTGAATCTACCGCATCTTGAACCGTTATTCCAATTTCTTCTGGTGTTGTTGGTGCACCTGCAGATTTGAGCATATTACTAATTTGTTGCGAAGATGGAATCGTATTTAAAATGACTTGAATCTCCTTCCAATGATCTTTCAAACGTTGAATACGTATTAATCTGTTTTGTACTGAATATCTTTGCTCCGTTTTTATTTCTTCAATTATTTCTTTTGCACTGTCATGGTAGTAACTCGTTACATCTTTTTCCCATGAAACTTCATTGAATGTTTTTGCTTTCGCTTTAGCATCGTCAAAATTCACAGAGATGTTTGCCAACTTTTTGTATAAATTCGTGATGATTGTTGTCGCTACACCAACTTGTACCCCATGCGGTGCCAAATTAGTATGGTCTGCTAATGAACGCATTTCCCAACAATGCGATAAATGATGTTCTGAACCAGAAGCAGGTCGCGAATTTCCTAAAAAGCTCATTGCGATTCCCGTTAAGACAAGCCCTTCCATAACATATTGAATAGCCTCTGGATCTCGTTGTTTAATTTTTTCGATATTATCCCGGCATGTTTGTACCGATTTATGCACCATTTCATAAATAACATCGCAATAATACTCATCATTTACAATGCGGCTGATTTTCCAATCACTAAGTGCCGAATATTTTCCCATAATATCGCTCCAGCCACCCATAATCATTGGCATCGGTGCCGCTTTTAAAATATCAACATCACCAATAATAACTTTTGGACAAGCTGTATTATAGGATGTTTTAAGATTACCAATTACCAGTGCGGCATGCTGTGAAGCAAATCCATCAACGGACGGTGCCGTAGCAACTACAATATTATCAATACCCATTTTAAAACTGACAAATTTGCCAAGGTCATTTAAAACACCAGTACCAACCGTAACAATAACATCAAAATCTTTTTCAGTATGGATCAAAATATTCCCCACCGTTTTTTCATCGGGAATAATGCGTCCTTCTAAAATGTAGATTTTATAATCAAAGTGATCTCTTTTTAAAACATCTGCCACTTTTTCAGCAGCAATATTCCACGTAATTGAATCAGAAATTAATAGAGCTTTTTTATATCCAAGTTCTCTTAAAACGGTTGCTGTTTTTTGAATAGCTCCAGGCTCAATGATCACTTTTTTCATAGTAATCTGATGTTTTTGTCCACATTGGCATTCCATCGTTTCTCCTAATAAATCAGACAAAGAACATTGATCTATATTTTCTAAAGTTAATTTCATAATAACTAATACACCTTTCTACGCATTCACTATTTTAAAAAATTCCTAATGCACCCGTAATCGCTCCAAACAAAATCAAAATACCCATTAATTTAATTGGAGAAACACCGGCCTTTACCATTTTTAAAACCACCAGTGTCAAAACGAGAGGTATCATGCCGGGAAATAGTTTATCCAATAAATCTGTCTGTAAACTAAAGATCGAACCTGCACCCAAATCAAATGTAAAAGCAAACTGAAGTGGAATAAATCGTCCTACCAGACCACCCATAACCAAAGTTCCTAGAATAGACGCCGCTTCAATCACACGGTTTATCTTCCCACCTGACATAATTTGTTCTACTGCTAAACGTCCATATTTATAACCATTCATCCACATACTAAAAGAAATTGTTGTCATTATGATAAACTGAGCCAAAATAAAAATAATCGGTCCGGCAATATTATTATTATTCGTAATTCCGATACAAATAGCCAGCATAATCGGTGTGATAACACCTTGTGTTAATGTATCACCAATACCAGCAAGGGGTCCCATTAAACCCGTTTTGATACCATTAAACGCCTGATCAGTAATTGGTTTTCCGTTGGCACGTTCTTCTTCCATAGCAACAGTAACACCATGAATTACAGACCCACAAATAGGTTCTGTGTTAAAAAAAGATAAATGACGCTGCATCGCTGCTTTTTGTTCTGCCGGTTCTTTATAGAGCTTCTTGATAACCGGTAACATGGCGTGTGCAAATGCTGTCGCTTGCAAACGTTCATAATTATAATTCGATTGAGCAAACATAAACCAATTGAACCAAGATTTTATGACATCACTTTTAACTAATTTTTGATTTGACATAATTACATCCTCCCTTCGCCGGATTGTGAACTATTTTTCATTGCACTAATTGTTAAAGCAATAACTACACCTATAATTGATATAATAATGATATCCATTTTAAACTGAACAGCCAAAAGTATCCCTAAGACAAAAAATGGCATAGTAAAAGAATTTCCAATCAATTTCAGATTCATAGCAATACCTAAAGCAGGTAACATGGCTCCAATTACATTAAAAACATGTAAAACATTATCCGTTAAAATACTTAACATGCCATTCACAGCACTTGGTCCATAATATACAACCAAGGTTGCCGGAATAAAACTAACAACAAACAATAATATTTGTGGCGGTACAACATTGATAAATGCCACCCTATTAATATTCCCTTTTTCTACTTCTCGATCTGCCCAATGAACAAAAAAGGAATTGACAGTCATTTTTGCAATCCATAAAACCGTGGCAATTGTCCCGAGTGGAACCGAAATAGCCATCGCTGTACTGACATCAAGATTTGAAATAATTGCTAGTGCTGTCCCAGCATAACCCGCAAATGATGGATCTCCCATTTGGGCACCACCAGCTGAAATAAACCCTAAATAAATAACATTAATACCGGCTCCAATCAATGCGCCTTCCATTGGATGTCCTAAAATGATACCAGTAATAAACCCCGCTACCAGTGGACGATTCAATGTGAAAAAACCTACATACGTACACCAAGGACTCCATGAAAGATAATAGAAAAATCCAATCAATGCTGCCTGGAAAAATGATACTTCCATCTCTTATTCCCCCTCAAAATATTTTATTAAAATAATGTTTCAATGTTTTTGGCTGAAGCATCTGGTACGATCTGTACATAAACATGAATTCCACGTAAGATCAATCTCTTAAAGCATTCTTTTTCCGCTTCAGAAATAGAAATATTGCGATACAATTGTTTTCTTCCGACAACAGCCCCCATACCACCAAGATTTAATGTTTTGATATCAACTCCGCCCTCGATAAGTGCTTCAACCGTTTTGGGTGTTTTCACCAAAACCATAACGCGTTCGCCGATATCTTCGCCTTTTAAAATTTCAGCGGCCACTTCAATGGTATGAATACCAATTTTAAAGGCATTCGGTGCAGCCATTTGTAAAATTTTAATCATAAATTCATCTTGAGCAACTTCATCATCCACAACAATGATACGGTTTGCTTTTGTTGTTTTCGACCAGGCGGTAACAACTTGACCATGAATTAATCGATCATCAATGCGCGTTAATACAATATTCAACATATAAAACATCCTTTTTTGACTAAATTTATAACAAACCCATTTCAGAAAATAATTCTTTTACACCATCGATACCAACCTGCATGCAATGTGTAGTTAACTCCACCAATTCATAATTGCCACGCATCGTCAGAGCCTCTAATAACATTGGAAAACTCAGTCCTGTGATACAACGGAATTTGGGTTTAATATTCTGACTTGCCATAGCTGTTGCATTATATGGGCTTGCACCAAATAAATCTACAAAGACAAGTACACCACCTCCTTCATCGAGCTCCATAATTGCGGTTTGTACTTTAAGTTTAAATGTTGCAATATCATCACCACGATGCAAGCCAAGCGACAGCGTATGTTGTACATTCCCAACAATCAATTCAGCACTTTTTATCATTCCTGCCCCAAAATCTTCATGTGTTAATAGCAAAATACCAATCATCTTATCACCTCCTATCTCTGTATTCCAATATAACTTTACAATCTTTATTAATGCAAATATTATGCCAATACAGATGATTATGTGTATTAAGAGTAAAATGGCCTTTCTATATAACATTTCATAAATGTATTTCACCAATATTTTTCCTGATTTAATAAAAATCTGTCTCAGTATAGATAAAGTATTATGTGTATTACTGTTCTTTGTTAATGTGTATCACAATGTGTATTAAAAAGGATTCAACCTCATGTGCATTTTGAGGTTGAATCCTTTTGTCGGAGACTAAACTATGTATGTTTATTTGCCTTGCGAAAAATTTCAATAAAAATGTAAGTATAGCATTTCAACAACATAAGTAACTTCTGTATTGGGAATCGAAATACCAAATGACTCTTCTGCCAGCACGAAATCCAATTTCACAATATGAAATAAATGTTCTTTTTCTTTTTGAACCTTTATAAAATTTTTATAAGGCAATGGTTCTTTCCGAATAACACGCTCTAACATACAAGAGCAATGGAAAAAAAATTTAAGGCGAATAACTTCATCCGCAGCTTGTTCGTAGTCGGCAAGTATATGGTTTAAAACAGCCTCTAAAATTTTATACGTCTTTTTCACATTTAAAAAAACTAATATATTTTCCAACATTTTAAATACGTTATTGGTAAATGCCGGCTGGATCGGAAATTTCTGTTCACGATATTCTTCCTCATGCAGCGACATATCCGTAATTTTAATTCTTTCACCTATAAACGGACTCATTGTAATTACACTTTTAACCAGCTCATCAAGAACCATATTGGGCATCATTGCTTTACGTGCCGCCTCAATTACCATCGGTGTACTAACCATCCGAATTGTTTTAGTTGGTATCCCTGTCTTTTTTGTAATAATCTCAGAAAATGTAGTCAGCGATCCCATATCAACTAAAATTAAAACACCACTGCCACGATGAATTCTCTTAACAAATTCAACTGCTTTTTGCAAAGTAACCTCAACTTTTGATTCCATTGGCATATCTAAAGCATGAAGACAATCATACCCCAATAAAGTTTTTGCAACTTCTACCATATTACTTGCAGTTGACTGACCATGTGCCATGACCAGGACCTGTATATTACCATCCACTTTACTATGCCGTATCGAATACAAGAATGCACCAATAAAAGCAACCTCATCTTCCGGTATGTTAATAGAGAGCACTTCTCCTACTGCGGTTTTTATTTTTTTTGCAACATGGTATTCATCTGGATATTTATTGCTAATTTCAGATATATTAGGATATATGGTGATTTCTCCCTGTCGAATTCTTTCAACCAAAGTCTCCATATGCAGTGCCAAACTATAAATAAGTTTTGTATCAACAACCGGACCAAATAACTTTGGAGCTGCATTTAACTGTTCTTCAATAATATGAACAATTTCTGGTGTTGCAAGTTTAGACAGTACTTCTTTATCAACTTGTAAGTTACATTTCAAAGCTTTTGGTACAATCTCATGCATGCGCTTTTGCATCTTTGTCCTGATGCTTTTTTTTATTTCCGGTATAGAACATCCTTTTTTATATAATTTTTGCGCATTTTCCAAAATAAACTCATAAAATGTATCATCCATTTGATAGTCATCATAGAGTAAAATATCATGCAGATTTTCATTCAAATCATTTTCACTACCATTAAAGGTAATGGTCTCGCAATCGTTCAAATTAAAATTTTGCATAATTTCCTGTCGTTTTTCATCCAAAGAGAAAAATCCTTCTTTTAACTGATCTGTTAATTGTGATAATTTGATCTGCACTCCTTCTGTTCCAGCTGTAACATATTCAATAAATGCATTAGCACAAATGAGTTGAATGTCATTGCGTAATTGACCAATATTACCTGGACATTTATATAGCAGCAACACTTTTAAAACTTCCTTGGCTACCGTGAGTGGAACTTTAATTTTCATAGATTCTTCACGAAAAAACTGACAAATCAAAAGCATTCTTACTTTTAGCGGTCTTTCATTAATCCCAGGAAGTGCAATAGTTAAAGGAATTCTCCGTAAAAAAGTTCGTAAAATTGCCGATTCAGGGTTTTCCGTAGTAGCAGCAATAATCAGTACATTAGCAAAATGAGTTTGATCGGTTTCACCAAGTCTTTGATATGTTCCCCTGTCAATGAGAGAAAATAACATTTCTTGCCCTTCCGGAGGCAAACGATGAATTTCATCTAAAAATAAAATACCACCATTCGCTTTATCCACTAAACCACGTCGTTCTTGTCCTGCGCCTGTATAAGCACCTTTAATACAGCCAAACAATTGTGAAATCAACAATTGTTTATTTTCAGCATAATCTGCACAATTAAAGATTACATAAGGCGCTTCTTTTGGTAATTTCCCAGATTCAATGGCATATTGATGCATAACACCAGCAAATGTCGTTTTCCCACTTCCGGTCGGACCAATAAGCAATGTATGTAATCCGTTTGGCGGATATAAAATAGCTGCTTTTGCCTGTTTGATTTGCGTTTGTAGATCATCATGTACACCGATAATTTTCTCCAGTATGCCTTCCGCTGGATCTAATTTATGTTTATTTTTCACTTTCGCCATAAGCGGCTGCTTTATCTCTACCACTTTTTGTGATATTTTATCTAAAGACAGCAACGCTCCAGCTTCAAATCCCAAAGCAGATTTAAAAGCCTCTACATTTGGAAAAGCAACACTTTCAAAATGTATCTGAACAGCTTTTTCTACTGAACAAACTGCTAGATATAAAACTGGTTTTCCTGCTACTTTAATAGCCTTTTTTTCCCTTACCAAAATATTTAATTCCATACTTACATTGTTTCGCAATAAATTCAGTTGCAAAGCAATATCTTTGGTGGAAAAACCAACTTGTAACGAGGTATTAAGCTGATTTACTATAAGATCCGTCATTTGAATCAATTGATTTAAAACACGATTTTTTCTTATTTCACTACATTCTTGTTGCAACTATATACACACTCCTTACATTTTCTCTATCACAGGACAGAAAAGTTCATATTCCTAAATAAAGCACGCTTATATATGTATTCATAAATATGCGAATACAAATTTGTAATTTATATTCTACCATACTTATTAAAAGAAAAATAAATATTTTCAGATTGTTCAATCTTTAATATTGGATTGAATTTAATGAACCCCTTTCTCAAACCATCAGACTATGTTATCGTATATATAGTTAATTGTATTTACATACCATAATCGAGGTGTATTCTCTTATGCAAGAAAACGACCTATCCAGTCTAAAAAAGTCCTTACCTGAGGTTCCTGGTATTCAGGGAATCGATGAATATATGCCTGCGGCTGTACTCGTTTTATTACTGCCAATAGAAAATGAATACCATTTTCTGCTGCAAAAAAGAAGTGCCTTTATTTCGCAAGCTGGTGAAATTTGTTTTCCTGGCGGCAAATACGACCCCCAAAAAGACATATCACTAAGGCAAACTGCTTTACGCGAAACAGAAGAGGAACTCGGACTTTGCCCTGACAAAATTTCTATCATTGGTCAACTCGATACGCTGGTTGTCCCCCTGGGAAAAACGATCGATACCTTTATCGCTACGGCAGACTACACGCTTGCCGATATAAAATCAAACCCGGCCGAGGTAGAGCACGCCTTCACACTGCCCATATCCTTTTTTGAAAAAAATCCCCCCTCTACCTATAACGTTATCTTAAAAAACCATCCATCCTATATCAATCATCTGAACGAAGAAGTCCAGTTATTACCAGCAAGGAAATTAGGCTTGCCGGAACAATATCAAAAACCCTGGGGACAATTTCGCCAGCGTATTTTCACCTATCAAACAAACGAAGGTGTTATCTGGGGCTTAACCGCACGAATTATTCGTGATATCTGCTGCAAACTGCGGCCTTAAGCTTGTTTAAAATCACTGAATTTTCACCGATGAAATGTGTGTATTGGTGAATGAAAAATTTATGCATGGGACAATCGTAAAGTAAAACAAGCTGGATACCGCATTGGTATCCAGCTTGTTTTACTTATTTTTATTTCAATTCTGGCCAGTAATCTTTATTAGCTTCAATTAGATCATCTAAAATTTGTTTTGCAACACGAGCACTAGGAACCGTCTTCGACATGGTAATTGCTTGCCAGAGTTTCAGATAAGATCCTTCCGCCCAGGCTTCTACTGCTAATTTTTCGACAGATACCTGTTGCTCCATCAAACCTTTTTGAAATTGTGGAATAGCACCCACCGTCAAAGGTTCTGGTCCGTTACAGCCAACAATGCAAGGAATTTCAACCATAGCTGTCGGATCGAAATTTGAAATTGCACCTTTATTTTCAACAATCAATAACATTCTTTCTTTGCTATTGTAAGCAATCGCACGAGCCAAATCAACAATATAGGACGCATGCTCATCCACCTCAAAACCACAGTTTTTAGCTGTACCAACCTCTGCAATCCGTCGGCATTCCGTAAAGACGGTTTTTTCTCTTCCCGCCATGACTTCATTGGCTCTTGTATATTCACGATTGGCATGTTCAACCACTTCATCCTGACAGAGATAATATTTCAAATACGTATTCGGCAAAGTATTAGGGTCCAGCTGATAAAATTCTTTAACCATATCGTACGTAACGCTCCAGCTTGGATCCGCTTTAAATTCTGGGTCATCAAGATTATACCCTTTTTGTCCTACATATTCGCGAATTTTCGGCATCAGATCATTACCTTGGTGATCCATTATACTCGTCCACCAACCAAAATGATTTAATCCATAGTAACGAATTTCCATATCTTTACGCGATTTCAACCCGGCAATAGCCGCCATACGACGTTCAATACCAATGGGCATATCACAGATATTCAAAATTTTAGCTTTAGGTCTAAGCTTACGAGTTGCTTCAGCAACAATGGCAGCAGGATTCGAATAATTGAGCATCCAAGCATTCGGAGAATATTTTTCCATATAATCAATGATTTCTATTATACCGCCAATCGAACGCATACCATATGAAATGCCGCCAGGTCCGCAAGTTTCCTGCCCAAGCACATCGTATTTCAACGGAATTTTTTCATCAAGCTCCCGCATTGCATATTTACCAACACGAATATGAGCCATAATAAAATCAATATCACTAAATGCTGTCTGTGGATCTGTTGTTGCTTCAAACTCAATATCCGGTGCTTTTTCTCGCAAAATAATTCCACAGGCTTTGGCTACTATTTCCTGCCGTTTTGCATCATTATCATAAAATTTCAATTTACGAATTGGAAAACGATCCAAATTCGCCAAAAGCATCATCACAATTCCCGGGGTAAATGTACTGCCCCCGCCTGCTACAACTACCGAAAATTTCTTATCCATACTATATACGCCTCCAGAATATTTTATCCATTTTTTTATTTTTTCTAATAACACATTGCCAAAAGAGCCCTATTTATTTAGCAGCATTCTGGCTTTTAAGGTACCGAGTTCAAGTGTCAGCCTGCCATTTTGCACCGAAACTATATAGTTATCATCCAGTGCATCTTTGAAGAGAGTCCCTTCAGCAAAATTCGATGCATCCAAAACAATTTCTTTGGAGTTACCGCGATTCATGGCTATGATAGCGTCTTCACCTTGATTCGAGCGTCCATAAACATAAACATCACCATCTGCTTTTAAGGTAAATACATCACCATGCGCAAAGAGCTGCTTGTGATCATTCCTGACTTTAATAATTTTTTTGTAATAGCTTAATAACTCTTGATCTTCATGTCCCCAAGGATAAGTTCTACGACAATCCGGATCTGAGCTTCCATATACACCGACTTCATCACCATAATAAATTGTCGGCATTCCCGGATAACCCATAAGGAAAGTCGCTGCCAGCTTAAGTTTAGCCTTACCTTCTTCATAGTTAAAATCTTTCAAAGAAGCTTGCGTGACACTATCCTGGCCGCCGCCAAATTTAAAAATAGCGCGAACCACATCATGTGAATCCACGATGTTCATCAAATCATACAGAGCTTCTTTCGGATAATTTTGCTGTAAAGTTTTGAGTTCAGCATCCGCTGCGGCTGCATCGCCTTTATTCAAAAACAGATCGCCTACGGCAAAGCTGAGTTTATAGTTCATGACGGAATCAAACTGATCCCCCGTAAGGAACTGTGATCCATCCTGCCATATTTCGCCAAGCAGCAAGGGTTCATCACCCTGTATGGTTTTAATTGTCTTCACCTTAGCTCTCACAGCTTCCCAAAATTCCGCCGGAACTTCTTTGGCCACATCAAATCGCCAACCAGCCAACCCTTTTTTAAACCAGGTTGTAATGACAGCATTATCATCATCGATAAAATATTTATCAAGGTCGATATTGTTTAGCTGATTTGGCTCATCTTTCACAGGTGAATCCGCGGTTGGCGGAAAATCTTTAAACGGAACAAGATTTGAATAACCCTGCCATGAATGATATTTATATGTCGTTCCCATTTCATCGATAGTTTTTTCATTTGATATGTCAAACCAATTCTGCCAATTGTAGGAACTGAACACTTGACCTTCCGCCACCAAAGATTTTTTTGCAGCCGCTTCAGCTTGAGACTGTTTCATATGTTTCGTATTCATAAAATCATAAACTCTTGACCAGTATTCATAGGCACCCACCGTTTTATACTTACCATAGCGGTCAAAATAGATTGAATCATCGCCGACATGATTGAACACACCATCCATAATTAAGTGCATCCCACGTTTGTCCATCTCTTTAATCAAATTATCAAAATCTTTTTGTGTGCCAAGGAAGGGATCAATCTTTTCATAATTCACTGTATCGTAACGATGGTTTGATGCTGCTTCCATGATTGGATTCACATAGATTGCAGTAATGCCAAGATCTTGTAAATAATCTAATTTTTTCGTAATCCCGACTAGATCACCACCAAAAAAATCATTACATTCATAGGAATCCCCATCAAGTTGTGGTGTTCTGGAATGATTTGTTGGTAATTCATTCCAGTTTTTATGTTGAATCGGCTGCAGACCTCGAGCAGTTGTCTTCGCATTATCATTACTCGGATCACCATTAAAGAAACGATCCGGGAAAATCTGGTAAGTTACCGCTTCTTTCGCCCAATTCGGTGTCTTATAATCGGCTCGGTAAACAGTCAGTTGAAATGGTTTTGCATCCCGCAATGTAACCATTCCCGTCTGTCCTGGTTTTGCATCATCACCATATTCTTTAATTCCATTAAGAATAAATTTATAGCCATAAACTCCATTATCGTTAATTTGAATTTTTTTGGACCAAATATCTTGATTGTTTTGACTGCCAACAAAATCCAGATCATAAACCGTCCTCGTACCAGCACTGTAGTCAATATTATATTCATCGCCACCTCTGGCTACAATTCTTGATTTGAATAACATGAGCTGTGCTTTTTTGATATCGCCTTTTTGTCCTCTGATAGCCAAAGTCACACTATCACCCGCTTTAATTGCTTCAAATGGCTGCCGACTCGAAAGTTCCCAAGTATTATGATAAAGTTTATCTTCATGAATACTGCCATCGTCAACCAGCAGTTTGCCACTTTTTGCATCAAAATAAAGTGTCAGCTTACTGTCTTTCGTTACGATAACGGGCTGCTCTGCCAGCTGCTTGCCTTTTTGCCTGATCGTCACATGATAGGTTCCGGCTTTTGCCTCAAGACTTGTCGTATAAAATTCATCAAGAATTGTATCTCGCATCAAAAGATCACCTTTGGCCATCTTTGCAAAATCGCCGCTGACGATAGGTAAATCCTGATCCGGTAACAACTTGTAACTGTTGCTGTCTTTTATTTTGTGTGTTGTATCATTGTAGTAAAATGTCACTGTCTGCGGCTTAGTCAAAGTCATCTGGATATTAGAACCATCCGCATTGCCATTCAAACCATAGTTTTCATTCCAGCTTCCATTGACGGCAATTTTATAGCTGTAAGACCCTGCAAGCAAATTTGTCGTATAGCTGTAAAAGCCATGCCCCAAATCTTTCATCTGCGTTTTCATATCGCCGGGATCCCAATCCTTAGCTGCACCAAGCTGACGCTGCAAATTTCCTGCAACCATTATTTTTCTTTGCTGCTCAACTACAGTAGTTTCTTTTTTTCCGGCTGGTGGCTCAGCCATCCCAGCATAGCTATACGTAACAATATGTGTAATCCCATCATAATCAAATGTCACGTTTTGTGCAGATTTAAGATGTAGTGTTATATTTGCTCCATCAGGCTGCCCTTTATCACCGTAGTTTTCGCTCCAACTACCACCAATCGCAATTTTAAATTCATAATCGCCGGCAGGGAGTTTGCCTTGAAGTTCATATTTTCCATTTCCAATATATTTCATCCGCGTTTTTTGATCATTCGGATTCCAGACTTTGCTGCCTCCCAGTTCACCTTGCAAACTACCAGCAAGTATAACCATTTGTTCCTCTGACTGTGATGCTTCTGCTTTTGTAATAAAGTTGATATCCACTTGGGGTAATTCAATCAGTGGAGCTGCAAACAAACCAAGTGTAACTGCTAAAACAATAGCACGCATTCCATTCTTTCTATGTGCCATAGATTTCGCTCCTCTACAAATTTTTACCTATATAAGTTGCATTAAATATTCTATATGGCAATCGTCAGGAATGAGATATTCCCTATGTACCATCCCTGGCAGACTGATAGGCTAGATGTAATTTTTTTTAATGATGATATATAGATCCCTGTTATTTAGAAATGAAAATCCAATTCTGTCCGGAACAATTTTCTATCATCATTTGTACTATTCGCATTTATTTTTTGTTTAGAATATAATGTTTCCCATTCTACATTTTGCCATGGCACATATTTTACGCCCCAAATCCAGCCTTTCATATTACTTGGCAAAGAACCCCATTCATCATCATGCCCAATATCGCCATTCGCGCCATAATTTACATACCGAGTATAGGCACCAAATGATCCAACATGCTTCATATCTGCTCCTTTATAATCTAATCGTACCGCCTTATCCGTATTATCTTTATCTGCACCAGTCCATACATAAGTCCCCGTCAATTTCACCGTAGGTGTAAACTGCGTCCGCAAATCAACGGCGGCATATTTATCACCAAACCATTTTTCTTTATTCGCCTGGCCATACGCAACATTGGCTTCAAGATTTTTTGCAATCTTACCAAAAACGTTAACACCATAAAGATCATAATCCGCACCATCCCAGGTTGGTGCAAAATACCAACCACTCAGTGTCAAATCTTTCGAAATTGGATGCCAGAATTGCACGCCATCTGTTTCGCTGCCTTGAAGCATATTCTGATAGCCAATTCCGCTCCATTTACGTCCAATGTTTACATACCAATTATTCGCAATCGTTCCATCGACCCAAATTCTTTGAAATGTTCCTGTATCACTATCATCTTGCCCCTTATGCGTTTTATTCGTACTATCATTATGTGAATAATGACGATTTGTTTCTGACTGAAATTTTGCTGTCCATTGATCGGAAACTTTCATTTGGCCTTCCAAATCCATATAGAATCTTTTATTGCCATTGTTATTGGCTCCTGCCGATTTATCACTATCCCACTGGGTTCGAACAAATCCTGTTATTTTCACATTATCAACCCGCGCATTTACAGCATCAATTTTTTTATCCAAAGCTTCCAGTTCACTACCATACTCTTTTTCTAGTTTTTCCACTAAGGCTTGATCGCCCAATGAACCTGTCTTGGATTTATCCATTGCTTTAGCAATAATTGTTGCCATTTCATAACGGCTCATTGTTCGATTCCCCTGAAATGATCCATCAGCATAGCCTTCAATAATTCCATCTTTTGCTAATTCGTCCAGTGCCGCATAACTCCAATGATCCTTCGGTACATCATTGAAGCTACTTGCCGATGCCGCAAATGCGCTTGTCGTTGCCCCCAATGTTAACGTAATCATCCATACCAATAAGCCTTTTTTCATTTTCATGCTATAATCAACGTCCTTTATTTTTATTTGTGTTACAACTCATGATCAAGATTTATCCTATTTACCTATATTCTCTCAACATACTTCCCACAGAAATAAAACTTTTTTTGCTTGCCGTTGAATAAGCTCACGTGCGGATGCCATTGCATACCCGCCAAACTTACAAATCATCGATAAATCATTGCTTTCATCACCAATAACATACACATCGGCCTGCTCCCATTGTTTCATTTGCAAAAGCATTTCAATCCCGGTACTCTTGTCAATCCCCAACGGCGTAATATCAACACTGCCACGATTTTGGCAGGCTTGTACTTTGTCTCCAAACAACAAGTTCAACTGTAAAACAGCCTGTGCGGCCTGCTCTAGCTGCGAAAAACCTAAAGAAATCTGTTGAACATCCCGCAACGAAGAAATTTTATCAGCCTCTATCATTTGTACAGGAAAATTCCATTGTCGGCCTTCGCGGACAATCCAGGAACCGGCTTTCGCTTGATACACGAAGGTTCGATCTGCTTGTGAAAATGCAACATGCAAGCTGTCGGCCAAACATTGATGCGTGGCTAAATCATATAATATCGATGGTTGTATTTTCGCCTGATACAAAACCGTACCATTTTTCGAAAAGATAATTGCCCCATTATTACATATGGAAAAATCTGCTTCAACACCAAAAAATTTGAGTTGTGGTAATAACATCCCATAATCACGACCAGTTATTACGCCAAATTTATGACCTGCTTGACGCCACGAAAGAATCGCTTCAACCGTTTCTTTCGCAATTTCATGCTCAATAAAAAGCGTCCCATCAAAATCACTTGCTGCCAGTTTCAAAGGACATCGCTCCCTTCACAGAGATAGATCCTCGCTTCATAAGAACGCAGTCTATTTTCTGGTGCATCGTCATAGGTACCCATCAACAATTTATTTATGATGAGATCTCTTGGCAATTCATACGCGGTCTGCTTGTCCGAAAAATTACAAATTATTAATATCGTTTGCTCTGACAGTATCCTCAAATAAGCATAAATTGCTTCATTGCTTTTCAATAGTTCCTGATATCTGCCTTGTAATAAAGCTTCATAGTTTTTACGAAGCTCCGCCAATTTTTTATAATAATTAAAAACAGAATTTTCTTTCATTTGTTCACACGCAACATTGATGTTTCGATAGTTTTCATTTACTGGCAGCCATGGTTTCCCTGTGGTAAAACCAGCATTTTTTTGATTGTTCCATTGCATAGGTGTCCGAGCATTATCGCGACTGTATTTTTGAATAAACCTCAATGCCTCTTGATCCGACAAACCCGCTTGCCGCGCAAGTTGATATTGTCCATGCGATGAAATGTCATCATAGCATTGGATCGATGGCCAGGCCGTATTCGTCATCCCCAATTCTTGTCCTTCATAAATAAACGGCGTTCCTTTTAATGTGAGTAAAACGGTAGCTAACACTTTAGCTGCCAACTCTGCATCAACCGCCTCAGGGAAAAAGTGATTGATCGAACGCGGCTGATCATGATTTTCAAAAAATGCTGGATACCAGCCATTATTTGACGTCGCCCGCTGGCTTTCCGACAAGGCCCGTTTCAATTGTGTGAGTTTCCAGGGAATTGGTTGATACCATAAGCTGGACTCTTCCATATCTAAAGAAATGTGACTGAACTCAAACAACATATCAAATATACCTGTTTCACCAACCCAATACTTTAATTCCTCAGCTTTGACACCATTGGCCTCTGCTACCGTTACAATATCTTTGCCAGTAAAAACCGCTTGTTTAAATTCCTGTAAAAAGTCCAAAATACCTGACTGATTTGCTGTTGCCTGATGCACATTTCCCATACGGTCAGGTCCATCGATTGGTAAGTCATCATACACAGCCGGCTTTTTTATATAGGTTATCGCATCAATGCGGAACCCGCCAACGCCCTTGTCGAGCCAAAATTCAGCTATATCATACATTGCTTGGCGCACCTTCACGTTTTCCCAGTTGAGATCCGGCTGCTTTGCCGCAAACGTATGCAAATAATATTGTCCGGTACATTCATCCAAAGTCCAGGCTGATCCACCGAAAATACCACGCCAATTTGTTGGTGGTGAACCGTCCGGTTTAGCATCACGCCAGATATACCAGTCACGTTTGTCATTTTCGAGACTCTTACGAGATTCCTGAAACCAGACATGTTCATCCGAGGTATGATTAAACACCAAATCCAGCAAAATACGAATATCATATTTTTTTGCTTCATGAATCAGCGCTTCCATATCAGCCATCGTGCCATATTCCGGTGCAATATTCCTGTAATCAGAAACATCATAGCCATTATCAATCATGGAGGAACTATACATCGGTGTCAGCCAAATTGCGCCAGCGCCCAAATTATGGATATAGCTTAATTTTTGAGTAATACCCGTCAAGTCACCGATTCCATCACCATTACTGTCATAGAAGCTCTTCGGATAAATTTGATATACCATCGTCTTCTGCCACCATTTTAATTTATCCATCGCGCTTCCCTCCTTTTAAAATGTAGCTATAACGGTTTCATTCACTTTTGCCGTCATACCCGCTGATAATTTCATAAATGGATATTCTGTAGAATTTGTAACCGCTAAAATAACAAGCGACGAATATCCTTCCTGCTCAATAAGATTTTTATCAAATTTAACCAATTCTTCTCCAGCTTTAACTTTTTGTCCGGCTTTAACCTTAACCTGAAAACCGCGGCCTTCCATCTTGACTGTATCAAGCCCAATATGGATCAAAAGCTCCACACCACTTTCCAGTCGCATTCCAACTGCATGGCCTGAACCTTCCATAACCATTGTGATTTCACCATCAGCTGGCGCTGTTACAAGTTCAGTTTGTGGATATACAGCAACACCGTCACCCATCATTTTTTGGGAAAACATTTCATCGGGAACCTGTGTGATAGGTATAACTTTGCCACTGACAAACGCTTTTAACATCGTCGATTTTTCTGTACCGGAAATGACATCTTCGGCCATCTTATCTTGCAACAATGCCTCAAAACGTTCTCTGATTTGTGGAACGGACAATCCTACAATGACCTGAATGGCATGTCCATTTTTCACTAAACCATGGGCACCTGCTTTGGTAAAAGTGCTGACACTTTTAACTAAAGCATCATCAACAACAGTCACTCGTAGACGCGTTGCACAATTTGTGACATCTTTAATATTATTTTTACCGCCTAGTGCTTCAAGAAAAACGGCTGCTTTAAGATCACGTTCATCGATCTTGACATTTTCGCCCATTTTCCCTTCCAAGGCTTTTTTTGCTTTGTACTCCGCCTTGGAATACAATTTTTCATCCTCATCGGTACGACCTGGAGTTTTATAATCATTTTTTAAAATAAGATAACGAAATACAAAAAAGTAGATTGCCGTGAAACTTAACCCCACTACTATTTGTATAATATAAGTTGTGGAATGATATTTAAATAACGGTACCCAGTTTTGCACAACAGCATCAATCAGGCCCCCGCCAAACGATCCAACTACACCAAACATAAACAGTGTTGCGGCCAGTGTTGCGGCCAGCAAAGCATGTACCAGAAACAGTACTGGTGCTACAAACAAAAAGGTAAATTCAAGTGGTTCGGTAATCCCGCAGACAACAGCTGTAATCGTTGCTGGTATTAAAAGACCTGCAACGGCTTTCTTTTTTGCTGGTTTAGCTGTCGCGTAAATCGCCAGGGCAATCCCTGGAATACCAAATATTTTTGAAGATCCATGCAGCGAAAACCCTGCTCCTGGGAACATTTCTTTTAACGAATGCGACGAAGTTGCAAAATCTTGTAAATGCTGCAACCAATATTGTTGTATGCCACCATCAACGATGGCTGGGCCAAAAATAAATGGCGTATAAATAAAGTGATGAAGCCCTGTCGGAATCAAAATTCGTTCACAAAATGTATAGAGCCAGACTCCAATGGCATCACTCGCTTTTAAGAATTCCTGAAATGTGCCAATCGCATGCTGGATCCCTGGCCAAATCAGGCAGAAAAAATAAGCTACGGGCAACATCAAAAAAAATCCTGCGGCAACGACGAGTGACGATCCTTTAAAAATACCTAAGTAATCAGGAAGATCAACATCAAAAAGTCTATTATGCAGCCACACTGTGATCCCTGAAATCAAAATTGCTCCCAGCATCCCAATATCAAGTGTTTTAATATTAGCAATCATTGCCAATCCCGTTCCACCGCCGGCGTTCAGACTATAATCGACACCAAAAAATGGACCCGCTAATGTCAGTATTCCTGAGACAAAATAATTGAATACTACATAGATTACAAAAGCTTCCATACAGGCTCTAGCCTGATTTTTTTTAGCTAACCCAATAGGCAGAGAAAGTGCAAATAACAATGGCATCTGCGCAAAAACAGTCCAGGCACCTTGTTCAATTACATACCAAACTGCATACCAGAGACTTCCCTTATCGGCCAGGGAACCCACAATATCGGGATTTTTAAAAATAATCGATAACGAGACCATAATACCAAAGAATGAAAATAATATAACAGGCGTAAACATCGCTCCGCCAAAACACTGTACATTTTGCATGACAACGTCCTTATTGATTACCATAACCATACCTCCTCCAATTTCATAGCTGACAGACTCACGTTGCATAATGAGAATTTTGTGAATTTTTAATTGCTGCAGCGCTCCAATTCTGATAAATTCAATAAAATAATTTTGTCATGACACAAAACCAAACCAACACAGGAAACCGTGTTAAGATATCTTGGTTTTTATAATAACCTCTTATGTTGTTGCATTCAATAGATTCAAGGCATTATGGCTTGTTGACACAAAACCGTACCAAAGTACATTTTATGTACTTTGGTACATCCGGATAAAAAACATAAAAACTGCTCTCGACAGCAGCGAAAGCAGTTTTCATTTTATGTCATTTGATTTTATTTTTTCGATACAATTTGTATTTCACATACCATATCTCAATTAACAAAAAATAAGGCATCATCGATTGATATGGTTTTTTATTTTCACCGACTTCATAAAGTTGGAAAATTGCCGGTGTAATGTATAAATTTTCGGTACTCAAACTCGCTAGTGAATTATCATGCAAACGCGTAATCGATATGAGGGGAACTTCTTTAAGCTGCAAGGTCTGCGCAAATTCAACAGCCAAGGGTGTCTCGCCACTCAAAGAAACAATGATTACCAAGTCATCCGGTGTCAAAATTCGATTTAAAGAATGAAACTCTTCTTTTCCTTTAACTTCGTAAACCAATACATCATCATAAAAAAATAAACGCTTTATTTCTTGAACAACGTTGCTTTGTACGTATCCTGATGCATAGGCAAAAACACGTTTAGCACGATACATCAGTTTACTGGCATCATCAAAATTACGTTTCACCAATTCACGCCAGCTATGATGATAAAAAGTTGCAATCGCTTCTAAAACATCTTTTTCATCATTCAAAAAACCTTCTTCTTCCATTTTCAATACAGCCTTTAGATCACTGAACCCATCGAGCGAAAGCTTCTTGGCAAACCGCACAACCGTCGTACTCGACACACAGCATTCCTTTGCCAAATCATGAATTGACATATGCCGACATTTTTGCTTATGATTAAAAATATATTTCCAAATCACCATATCCGTCTGATTTAAAGAACTTTTATGTTTGTTAATCAGCTCTTCTAAATTCATATTCAATCCCCTACTTTTGCTATCAAAATTAATATTCCAACCATACCTAATTTAAATCTCAAAGTCTATACCGTATAAAATTATAATTTCATATATCCTGTTTATTATACCATTAAATACCATTATCGGCACGAGATATGATAAAAGCAAAAATGACCTGTCAGAAAACTTACATATTTTCTAACAGGTCCAATATATGATGTAGAATAATTTGAATATTTGTGTATGGTAAACTGCAAAATATTATTATAACTTACGAATTAATTTTCGCCACACGGATGTTTCGATCGACAAACACTTTTCTTGCAACACCAACCGCATTTAAAACTCGGGGAAAACCTGTATAGGGAATGCACTGAATGAAGATTTCAATGATTTTCTCCGGTGCAATACCTACATTTAATGCACCATTAATATGAACATTAAGCTGTGCTTCACAGCCCCCGAGTGTCAATAAACTCGCTAAAGTAATCATTTCTCGTTCTTTTAAATCCAAAGTTTCCCGGCAGTAAATATCACCAAAAGCAAATTCTACGATGTATTTTCCTAAATCTGGAGCGATATCATCGAGCGCTGCAATAACCTGCTCTCCTGCATTACCATCTACCTCAGCCAATTTGTTTAACCCTTTTTCAAAACGATTTAATTCCATTGTTAAAACCTCCTGTATTTGTTATAATCAAATTGTAACTCTTAAAGTTAACTTTAAGTCAAGAGGTATTTTATATGAATTATTCTATCGGACAATTTTCTAAATTAATCGACTTAAGTGCCCCGACATTACGTTACTATGAAAAAGAAAATTTATTAATTGTACACCGTGATAAATCTGGTCGGCGGTTTTATACAACAGATGATATTGCCTGGATATTGTTTATCAAAAAGCTAAAAAATACGGGAATGTCCATTAAAGATATCACAAAATACGCATTATTACGCTATCAAGGTGATTCTAGCATAGCACAAAGACTGGAAATTCTTGAAAAGCAAAAGCTAAAAGCAACCGTTGAAAAAGAAAAATGGGAAACAAATCTTGGCAATCTTGAAGAAAAAATTGCAATTTACAAAAGTAAATTGCAATCAACGTAATACACAAACGAATGTTTATTTCATTTCAAACCCACGTTTTTCTAAAAACCCCTTCATATGCGGGCGCTGTTTTTGTTTGAGGAATGCCGCAATCCCTTCAGTCCAGCTATTACTGCGTTCATTGTTGGTTCGATCTCGATAATACTGGCGAATAACTTCATCATATTCTTGCAATTTAACCATATCTTCCTGCGTTGAATATTCATCTTCTTTTAAAACAAGTGATAGGGGCAGACGAGGTTTTGTGTTATTTACTTTTTTCGGATACCCAAGGCACATGCCGAATACAGGATATACAAGCTGGGGAATTTTAAGCAAATCACAAACTTCCTGCGGATTATTCCGTATTCCTCCGATATATACTCCGCCTAAACCTGCTGATTCAGAAGCAATCATGACATTTTGCGCAAGTAGCGCCACGTCGACTGTTGCCATAATAAACAGTTCCGTTAAACTACTTTCAATCGTTTCATGATTCATACTGCAAGCTTTTCCCAAACGATTTAAATCTGCACAAAAAACGAGAAAAACCGGACATTCTTCTACATAACTTTGTTCACCTGCTAAAGAAGCTAGTTTCGTCTTCTTTGCTTGATCCTTAATATGAATCACCGTATAAGCTTGAATATGATTTGACGTTGATGCATATTGGCTCGATTGGATTATATCCGCCAGCAAACTTTCATCGACGACCTGGTCTTTAAATTTTCGAACCGAAGCATGTTTTTTTAATAATTCCATAACCTGATTCATACGAATCCTCCTAAAAAAATAAATCTACTTTTTTATTTTTTAATTCTTATATGCATCGTAACACTGACAACAAATTTAATCAAACATAACACTTGCTCAAACATAAATCTAAAAAAATCTCCATTCACAATATTTCGGTGAATGGAGATTTTTTTAGATTTTAACTTCAAATTTCTTGCGTTTCTTCGGTAACGGAAGTTTCGCCGCCATCAGACTCTGCGGCACAGGTTCTGCCTCCAGATGCTGCTGCGAAAGCGGTGCAGGCACCGTTTTTTTCTTCTGCTGATTTTTCACTAGCCGTAAGCCAGTTAGAAAAACAGCAACCAAGACAACAATCGCCACAAAAGGTGAATAATTCAGCGCCGTCGGTTTACTAGACACAGGTGTTTTTTCCATCGTCGCTTGCGTGGTCGTCTGTGTGGTATCAGCATCAGAATCCGTTAAAAATGCCTGTATTTTATTTGTTTTAGCCGGCACTGCTTCCTCTGTATTTACCTTTGCGCCATCTTTACTTTTTACGACCGGACCACCCTGCAGTGCTTTTTGCACTGATTCTATTTTTTTAACCGCTCCGGCAATTTCAGGATTCACCGGAGTATTAACTTGCTTGGAAGGAGTCGTATTCGCATCAGAATTGCTCGATGACATTGAATGAGATGGCATCAGCTCAAGCGGTGCTGGTTTTGTTGGTGGGGTTGGAGCAGCTACTGGCATAAAAACACTTCCTCATCGAATCTGTTAGACCTGTACGTCTAAACTGTATAAATAAATCACCTGTATAAGTTGCATTAAATATTTTATATGGCAATCGTCAGAAAAGGGGTATAGGGTTGAGTGGCGTTACGGAGGAAGCAAACGATGCCCTATACCCCTTTCCTGGCAGCCTAGCTAGATGCAATTTCTTTAATGCATTATATATATTTCACTAAAATGATATGTATTTATAAAAGTCTCTTTTCCTCATTATAACTTTTTTATCCCTGCAATACCAGTTCATAAAACAAAAGCCACTGCAGCTTCAATACACTGGAATATTTTGTCTAAACATTTCCGCGATAATTGTTTCCATTGTATACATGCCCGGAGGTTTTCCAATAAGAAATTTTGCACCAAAAATAGCCCCTTGCCCAAAAGCCGCCCGATTTATACTTTGATGTGATAGACGAATGATTTGATAAGGCATACCAAAAATAATTTCATGATGCCCCACAATTCCACCTACACGAATAGAATTGACATGCTCCGGTTCCAGGTTAAGCACACTGGCAATTTTTTGAGCCGTCCCCGATATTTCTGTTTTACCTTTAAAATGTTCTTCAACGATTTCAATATCCGCATGTGGGGCTATTTTCTGTAAAATTTGCGCAGCTACCATTACGACATTAATACCTAATGTAATATTGGGCGAATAAAGTACTGGTGTCAATTTTATATACGACTGTAAAAGTTCTAAATCTTGTGGTTCATATTTAGAAATAGCCGATATAATCGGAATTCCCATCTGTGCGGCTTTTTTGTATAAACGTACTCCTGTAGAATCGGAAAAATCTACAATGATGTCTACCGGGCGCGCTAAAAAAAAGTCTTCATTAACATCCGTTGCCGCAAAAATTTCGCCAGCAGCAAATTCATGCCCCAGCATATGACTGGCATATTTCTGATGATCGACTTGACTTCGACGAACCACCCACGTTAGTGTAAACAAAGGATCACTTAAAAATTCATTCGCAACCACTTTTCCTGTTTTACCAAAGCCAAAAAACCCAACTCTTATTTTTTCCATTCTAATCCTCCTGTTATTGCTGTAATGTATCAGTTTTTTACCACCCTCATTCTGCATGAAAATAAAAAATTTTTTACACTATTTATATTCGAGTGCATAAACATGATAAAGAAGGATCTTCTAACTGCTCTATACCAATTCTTAGAATTGGCAGACAAAGCAATGAAGATCCTCTCCCTAAAATCATTCCTATATTTTATGTTTTCGCCGACGCTATCGGAAATACCTCTATTTAAGCGAATCATTGGCAAAAGCCTGCCCTATATTGCTATATACAAGATATATCTATCGTTTTAGCGTTTTTACTCGATGAACTGCAAACAAATTACATTTTTTCAACGTTATGGTCCGTATCCCTGCTGAATTTTGAATTACCATTTCTAACGTTTTTATTTTATCGTCATGTAGGATGATCCGCCAATACGCTTCCGTTTGGGCTGGCGTTTTAATTCCATTGATGGCTAAAATTCGATCGCCAACACCAATAGCAGCAACATCAGCCGGCGACCCTTCCCATATACCACGAACGACTAAAAATCCGTTCGCATCAGACACGAGGCCCAAACCCGTATGATATGAATCTTTCGGCAGTAAAACTTTACCATTTGGAATAAGCCACGCTTTTTGTTCAGGATAATCCAAAATCACATTAAATTTTGCTAAAAATTTATGACCTGCCAGCGGCAGCTGTGAGGACATAATACTCGTATTCTTAAAAGTGTATTTGCCCACGCGAACCTCTGCCTTCGCCATAATATCGCGCGCTGAATAACCGAAGGCACCAGCAACAATACCACCCTTACTATAAATCTTGACCTTGCATTTTTCAAGCAGATCATTTGGGGCTGCAAACGCTTCCCCCATCGCTCCTGTATCAAGCAAAACATCCATCGGCATATGATCAATTGTAATTGGCAAAGTTACAGCAAAATAATTTTTATGCATCGTTGCCCTCAGCACATCACTTGGTATCGACACATGATTTGTTCTACTAAAAATCACCTGGTGATTTTTATAGTCAAGGTTTACGACAAAATGTTTGAGAAAATCATACCCCAAAAGTCCATCAATTGGTATACCATAAGTAGTTTGTAAAAATTTCATATCTACACTTAAAATTGGCACATTGTAAATCGTCGCACTGCCTACCGTCAATGATTTTGACTGATAAAGTGTTACCTTTTTACTGTTTCCGGCAAAATCATGACTTTCTAAATCCAAAAGCCTATTCAAGGCTAAATCCTGAACGATGGCACTGTCAAGTACACTAATTTCCGCCCCTGTATCCAATAAAAAATTATAAGGGCGCTTACCTTCCCGCAGCTTAACTTGTAAAACCAATCCATCTTTGGCAACCAACGAAGGCACCCGATTCTCTACTGTAGCAGTAAAAGCACTAGTATCCGGTTCAAGATCAATCGCTGCTATAGTTCTTCCACTTAAACCGAAGCTGAGCCAAAAGAACCCGATGGTGCCAATCACTCCTATATATTTTTCCCAAGAACAAAACTTGCCACGCTGCACAATTCATTACACTCGATTCTCTATATAATATAGTCATTAAAAATCATATAATCCTCTATATTTTGACCTTTACCGATATCATCCCTGACTCTCTACCATTTTACATCTAAATTTGTAAATTTGTCAGCAAAAATGCGAAAATTATTATGACTTGTGCATGCAGTATAAAAATTTAAACATACACTATAGCTCACAGCAAAAAAGTTTCGCAAAGGCAAGCCACAAAGTATTGTTTTATCTAAAAAAAGAAATCAGCCGCACTTTAAAATGCGGCTGATACTTGCGCTGCTTATAAAATTAAATCTATTTTTATTTCTTATGAAACCAAATCAACATTTCATTTTCGCCCCGATTCGCCCAGCAGTAATATGGAATTAACGTAAGTGTTATCGGAGAAAATTCCTGTTTTACAGCTTCACGATACAGTGTTTGTTCCCACTGTGAATCAATTTTCATTTTTTCTGCATTCGCCGTGATGATGCCAACACCATTAAATTGATTTGCTGCAAATTGGTATTGGAATTTTGTCTGCTCTGTAAAATGAATAAGCTGCAAATCAGAACCATTATCTTTACCTTCTGCACAATATACAATAGGTCCCCGCTGCACAGCGACTTTATTTAAATCTGATCTCACATGGGGATTAGCTGTCCATAAATGAATTTTCATATCCAATTCCAGCACGATGGTATCACCATCATTCCATTGGCGATCCAGACTTACATAACCATTCACGATCTTTCCTGTATGCCGTTCCCCATTAATGAAAATGGAATATGTCTTGGACCAATTTGGAATTCGGAGAGCAAAAGAGAACCGTACCGCCTGATTCGTATGGATTGAAAATTGTACCGTGCCTTCCCATGGATAGTTTGTAATTTGCTCAATCCTTATTTTTTGTCCATCAATATCAATATTCGATTGATTCGTCAAATACAGATTGGTGTAAATACTCTGATCATGAATTGTATATGCATACCGATCTAGTGATGTCAATAATCTTGCCAGATTCGTCGGACAGCAAGCACAACCAAACCATGCTGGACGAGTCAATTTCACATGACTCTTACCAGGATCTTTTTTGCTATATTCAGGTACAACTTCTAATGGGTTAACATAAAAGAAATGTTTTCCATCGAGCGCCATCCCGCTAAGCGCGATATTATATAATTCTCGTTCCATCACATCTGCATATTCCGCTTTGCGCTCATTTTTTAACATATTCGTCGCAAAAAAAATCATTCCAACTGAGGCGCAAGTTTCACCATACATCGTATCATTTGGTAAATCATAATCGGCTGTAAAAGCCTCGCCAATAACAGTCGAACCGATAGCACCCGTAATATACATACGTTTATGAACGATATTATCCCATAAGCGATGACAAACTTCCAACATTTTTTCATCCTGATTTAAGTATGCCAGATTCGCCATCGCTGTACACAGATACGTTACCCTGACAGCATGTCCCTCTGCAGTATCCTGCTCTAGAACAGGTTTATGAACCTGATAATAACTGGCTTTAAACTGATCCATCCCCTCAATTAATGGTTTTTTATTTGGATCTGCCTTGACTTGGTCTTTGAAAAAATCTGGATTTTTGCCTCGTTCATATAAGAAAAATTTACTAAGCTCTAAATAATTCTTGTTACCTGTCACTTCATATAAACGAAGCAATGCTATTTCAATTTCTTCATGCCCATCATAACCTTGAATTTGCCCTTTTCCATCACCAAACGCAGCACGAATACAATCTGCCAATTTACAAGCAATGTCTAAAGCTTTTTGACTTTTCGTTGCACTATAATATGCCACACCAGCTTCGATATAATGCCCAGCACAATAAAGTTCATGACTTTGATAGAGTCTTTTAAATCTGCGTTTTGGATCTTCAATTGTAAAATAGGTGTTCAAATATCCATCCGTTTCTTGTGCTTGTGCCAATAAATCAATTACGCTATCCGCAATTTTTTGCAACGCATCGTCAGGCACCTGCTGCAAAGAATACGCTACAGCCTCCAGCCATTTATAAACATCACTATCTTGAAATACCATTCCGTAATGATGCCCTTTTTTAAGTCCGGCAGCAATTTTGAAATTTTCAATTGCATGACTTTTATCAGAGGGGATATAGTCTGCATCTCTTTCTTTTTCAATGATAATATCTGCTTTGTCATTTAGCACCGACCATTGATAAGGAATCATTTCAGTACGAATCAAATCCATATAATGCAACCAAAATGGATCTGTTATTTTTACATGATTTAAATGCATAGAACTCATTTTATTCACCCATTTCCATAAATTTCTATAAATACAAACTCTCTCGATCTGTCGATATCTTCTTTACTATGCAATCTCACGAATAATCTGTGCTTCATTTTTTTCATATTTACGATAAAAACACATTGGAATAATCCCTAACAAAAAAATAAAAATCGGCAGCCAGATAAAAACAATTTGAATCCCCATTAACGACTGCGCTGATTGTATTACATTTGGTATATATCCAAATGCATCCATAACCATGGCTGGAATAAAACCACCAATGCCGGAACCAGCCTTAATACAAAAGGCACTGCCAATTGCCGTTAAAAATCCACTCGCCCGAATACCGTTTTTCCATTCACCATAATCTACCGTATCCGAAAGCATCGCAAATGGCATTGAACAAGCAATCCCAGAGCCAATCGAGGCAACAATCCAACCAGCAGCCAATGCAGAAACAACATTACCCGCCAAAAACATAATCACATGCCCTAAAGCTGCTAAAATCAATCCAATGATCATTGTTCCATATTTATTGGAGAATTTAACCATAAAAGGTATTGACACCATTCCGGCAATCTGCAAAACAGTCAAGCCATTCACCAGCGGAACTAAATCTTTATTGCCGATGAAATATTGTAAATAATAAACTAATGTCGACTGACGAATCGTTAAAGCGATCCAGAAAATCAAATTCGCGGTTACAAGCAGAATCCAGGGCCAATTCCCTTTGATTGCCAAAATACTTTGTTTGATTGGAATTTTTTTTATTTTTTCGATGTTAATTTCTCGTAAATTCATAAATGCAATGAAAAAGAAAACAATTGCGATGATTCCATAAACAGCTAAAGTCAAAGAAAACCCTTTTTGATCATTGCCATTCCCAAAGAAAGCAACTAATGGCAAAGTAAAAGCTGTTGCTACAAAAGCCCCCATATTACCACCTACCATACGAAACGTATTCAATATAACTCTTTCGTTTGGATCATTCGTTAAATTAGGCAACACCGAAGTAATCGCAGTCTGAATTCCCGTATAAAAAATCCCTGCCAAAATATAAACCACCGCTATGTAAACTACTTTTGCCGTTCCCGAAAAGCCCGGGGTTGTAAACGTTAACCACATAAAAAGTGCAAAAGGTATAGCTAACCACATAAAATATGGTCTGCTTTGACCATATTTTGATTTTGTATGATCTACGATAAATCCCCAAACAGGTGCATCCACAGCATCTAATAGTCGAGTTGCCAATAATAGTGTTCCGGTAACAGCAATTGATAAACCATATACGTCCGTTAAAAAATACAACAAATAGGCACCAATAATACAATACAATAAATTCCCACTAGCATCTGTTAAAGCATAACCCAGCCGGCCTCTTAGAGGAACCTTAATAAACGAAATTTTTTTCTCCGCCATGGTATCTCCACTCCCTTATTAACTCAAATTTTATATAGAACGCATTAAAGAAATTACATTCAGTCTATCAGTCTGCCAGAAATGGGGTATAGGGCATCATTTGCTTCCTACGTAACGCCACGGTGCCCTTATACCCCATTCTGATGATTGCCATATAAAATGTTTAATGCATTCTATATAGATAGTAATGAATACTCGGCATATTCTTTTGAATTTTTCACAATACTTTGCAAATTATAAAAAGCATTCGTTATACATATCTAAAAAATAATGCCGCATCCATATTATATGTAAATCATACCCTATAAAAAGTTACAGCATAATGGAAAATACCAATATAGTCTATAATTATATTGACATAATTGATATAATAAAATTAACATTTATGTATTGTGATTCACCAATAACTAACTAATTTGAATAGTCTAAATTTTACAAACACTGTTTTATAAAGTCTGAGAGATTCTAGTTAATATAACAAAATGAACTAACCGGAGGGACTAAAATGTATATTATTTTTAACTGTCCGCCGCTGCCTCACTTAATTGTTGGCGGTGTAGCTACCTTTAGAGCAGGTGATACGCACTCTCGTCGTACACTTGACCACACCTTTGATCTGATTTATGTTATAAGTGGAAAATTATATATGGAAGAAAATAAAATACACTTTACCGTATTGCCGGGACAATTTTTAATTTTACCGCCCAAAAGACTACATCGTGGTTATAAACACTGTGATGTAGAAACAAAATTTTACTGGATTCATTTCTATTCAACCAGAGATTTTTATTATTCAGACACGACGGTTTATTCTGGTAACAAAGAATACTGCCATGGAAAATGTTATGAAATTGATGACTTTCAAATTTCCATTCCACAATATGGCTTAATAAATGAAGAATTACAAAACCAATTTTTAGATTATATGAAAAGACTAGCTCAGGTTAAAATTGACCGCTATCAAAACACTAAAATTATCACATCAACAATTTCCGAACTTAAATATCAACAAATTTTCTATACCATTCTAACTTTCATTTGCGATTCCAATATAAAAAACACGTATCAAGATCTCGGTAAAGAAATTTTTGAATACCTTGTTATTCATTATCAAGAACCATTTCACCTAAAAGATATCGCCAAAAAATATGCCTTTCATCCAGCACATATCATTCGCTGCGTCAATCGAAAATATGGCATTACACCCCTCCAGCTTTTATTATCAATCCGCCTAAGCAAAGCAAAACAATTACTCGCTAATACAACGGACCCTGTTAATACTATAGCCACTACAATCGGTTTCACAGATAATGCATATTTTTCTAAACAATTCAAAAAAAATATGCATATGACTCCCTCTGAATATCGAAATCTATACTATAAAAAAGATATGCCATAAAATCATTTACCAAGATCAAAACAGACATCTGCCAGAAACTTAAATAAAAGTTTCTGGCAGATGTCTGTTTTGATACAATTTATTTTATGCATTTTTCTTTTTTATGAAATGACAAACTAAAAACAAGTCGACCATTCTTATCGGGAACACTAAGTTTACGAATATAAAAACGGGCAATTGTGCCAACAACCAGCGCAGAAATTAAAGTACCTTCACGAATACCTTGAATTTCTTTAAAATAAAACAAAGACAAGCCTGCCGCAATAATAACAAGGCTGCTATCAAAAAAAGTTTTAGTTTTTCCTAATGTAAGATTCCACCTTGTAATAAAAGCATAAACCAGACCTTCTCCTGCCAGCATTACAACATTACCAATAATTTGTAAAGCAACCCCCATGGCTAAAGCAAAACAGCCTAAAATCAACGTAATAATTTTCATGAAATACACTTCTGGAATAAAACTATTTAATAGAAACATAACAAAATCAATGAAACAACTAAAAACAATGGTCATAGGAATTTGTAAAAATTGAATATAAGGAAAACGCTGCTGTAAAATTAAAAGCTGCATAAGTAAAAATACCATATTTACAATAAACGTAAATTCACCTAACGATAACGAATACTGCAAACTTAATATATATGGAATACTCGATATTGGAGATGTTCCTAATGAACTTTTCAAAATCAGACAAATTCCTAATGACATAAAAAATAAACCACAAATAAAAAGAAAATAACGTTTTTTTAATGACATAAAATCCGACCTTTTTGATATAATATACTACTATATTATATCATTCTTTTCCCGAACAGCAAAAAATCACTATATATCAAAATAAAAGACCTCTGCCCTTTCGCAGCAACTTGACAACTAACATCATTAGTTTTAATATATAAATAGTTAGTTTATTAGTACACATTATATATTAATCCTTAGAAAGGATCTAAAAGAACTATGCGTTTAAAATTAAATATACAGCGTATCATTGAGATGGCAGCGGCAATTGCTGATGAAAAAGGCTTTGATGCCGTAACGTTGACGGCTATTGCCGAAAATTTCGGTATAAAAAAGCCCTCTTTATATAATCATATAGAAAGCTTAGATGAGTTACGCTGTGAACTCGTTATTTTTGCTAGTATGCAGTTAAAAGAAAAACTGGCAGCTGCCGCTATCGGAAAGTCAAAAAAAGATGCCATTTTAGAAATTGCTATTGTCTACAGGCAATTTTCGCACGAGCATCCTGGACAATATCAGTCAATTATGTCATCCGCTTGGGAATATAAAGAAAGCCCACGTTTCAAAGCAGTAACCAAAGAATTAATGGGCATCCTGCGAACGGTTTTATCTCATTACGATCTTCATGACGATGATTTAACCCATGCAGTTCGCGGATTGCGCAGTATCATGCACGGATTTGTTTCGCTCGAAGCGTCCGGCTGGTTCACGAAACCAGCCGGACGTGAAGATAGTTATTTACAGCTGATCCACACCTTTATCAGTGGCGTTGAAATACTTGAACACACATCCCCAGCAAAGAAATAGGTGAATTATATGGAAATTTGGAAACGGAATTTATGGATCTGTTGGCTTGGCTCGTTTGCTACCTCAGCTGCTTTAAGTCAAATCGCACCGGTATTACCTTTATATATTGATAAGCTTGGTATGCATAACTTAGCCGATATTGAAATGTGGTCAGGAATTGCTTTTGGGAGTACCACTTTAATTGCCTCGATTTTTTCACCCTTCTGGGGGAAGATTGCTGACAAGTATGGCCGTAAACCCATGCTGCTCCGAGCCAGCTTCGGAATGTCAATTGTTCTGGCTTCCATGGGATTTGTCCAAAGTGTTTATCAGCTTGTTGGTCTACGAATGTTGATGGGTACCATTTCCGGTTTCAACTCAGGAGCCATCACATTAATTGCTACGCAAGCTTCAAAAGAAAAAGCTGGGTGGGCACTTGGAACACTTTCAACCGGAGCCGTAGGCGGTACCTTGTTAGGACCGCTAATTGGTGGTTACTTAGTCGAAATGTTCGGCTTCCGGGCTGTGTTTTTATCGATGGGGTCACTCTTATTAATAGCTTTTCTGCTTACGTTCTTTTTTGTTCAAGAAAATTTTACCCGCACCACAAAACCGCTGTTAAGTTTTCGTGAGATCTGTCATACTCTGCCAGATAAACAACTTATTTTCGCTATGTTTATTACTACATTTACCTTACAACTGGCATTATTTTCGATTGAACCGGTCATCACCATTTACATTAGCACTTTATCGCCAAATACGGCTCATCTAGCCTTTATTTCCGGTCTTGTATTTGCCTCATCTGGTCTTTCAAGTATGTTGGTCGCACCGCGTCTTGGAAAATTAGCCGATAAAGTCGGCGCCCACAAAGTCATTTTAATTGCTTTGTTTGCTGCCAGCTTTTTATTTATTCCACAAGCTTTTGTATCCAATGAATGGCAGCTAATGGGACTGCGTTTTTTAGTCGGCATTGCAACCGGTGCCCTGTTGCCATCTATCAATACGATGTTAAAACAAAGTATTTCATCTGATATTGCGGGACGGATCTTTAGTTATAACCAAACAGCCCAGTTTCTGGGGATGTTTTTTGGTGCAGTTTTTGGCGGACAAATCGCCGCTCATTTGGGAATTCGTTATGTATTTTTCATGACTAGTATCCTTTTATTTGTAAATGGGCTTTGGGTACACCATAATGTATATAAAAAAGCGAGCCTTGAATTTGAACATGCCCTGCCGCATTCTTAAACTCATACAAAAAGCAGCGATTTCAAGATAACATTTTCAAACGTTATCTTGAGATCGCTGCTTTTTTATTCATGTTCATCTTTGAAGCACAATGCTCTCTCAACTATAAAATGCTTTTATCCCAATTTTTTCTTCATGCAAATACAATTCATATCCGTTTCGTATGGTCCATAATTATGTATTGTATCATACTGTAGATGCTTATATAAATCAACCGTTGCTTGAATCTTCCCGCCTGTTTCTAAAATAGCATAGGCACGCCCCTGCGCCAAAGCAAGTTTCTCTAAATTATGCATCACTTTCGTCGCTAACCCTTTATTTCGATATACTTTTCGGACAAAGACCCGCTTCATTTCAACAGTATCCTCACTATAATTCCTAAAGCTTCCACAAGCAATTGGTGTCATTCCGTCATAGACCACAACAACGGTTGTGCTGTCATCATCGGCTTGCTTGAATTGTTTATGCTGCAGCTTATCATTCCCAATCATTTCAAGACATTCTTCATCTAACAGTCTAACCAGTCTGATAAAATCATCATTCGAGCCCTCAGTAATTCTTACATGTAAATCCATAACAGCCAGACTCCTTTCAATTATCAATTTTCTTTGTTACTGAATTATATTCCCATATAAGAACCAAAACCCTTTAATTTAATCAAAAATTCAGAAATATTTTTATAGCATACTGAGTGCAAGATCTTTGTAAGCAAAAAGAAGCACTGAAGTGCCTCTCTTTTAAACCTACACTGTATTACTTAAGCTAATACATTTTGCAACGTTCCAATCCGTTCAATCGAAACTTTGATTTCATCGCCAGCTTTTAGCCATTTTTGTCCTGCTTCTGGATACCCCAATATCACGCCGCTTGGTGTCCCCGTAAAAATAATATCACCGGGCTGTAATGTCATATATTGTGATGCATAACTGATAATCGTTGCACAATCAAAAATCATATCACGTGTATTAGCAGCCTGACGCACGACTCCATTTACTTCACATGTAATATTGAGATTATTTGGATTTAAACCATCGGCGGTTATTAAGTAAGGGCCAATGGGAGCAAAATAATCACATGTTTTTCCTAATAACCATTGACCTGACCGAAATTGCAAATCCCTTGCACTTAAATCGTTCCCTGTCGTATACCCGAAAACATAGGATAAAGCTTCTTCCTTTGAAACATTTGAAGCTTCTTTGCCAATCACAATAACAAGTTCAGCTTCATAATCAAATTTTTGCGCCACTTTAGGAAGGTTTATGATTTGTCGATGTGCTGCTAATGCATTATTGAATTTACTAAATAAGATGGGTTCTACTGGAATATCTATTTTAGATTCAGCCGCATGGCTTACATAATTCAAACCAACACAAAGAATTTTCTCAGGCTTTATCAGACAAGGTGCATAAATCAAATGTTCTTCGCTAAGAATTCGAACTTTTTGCTTCATCAATTGTGTTAACTGTGACAGCCCTGCTTGCCCGCTTACTATTACCTGTTCCATTGTAGTCGGTGCGGCAAATAAAGTATCATCAACAGAACTTGTAACATCGATAATTCCAGACTCTGCCTTAATGCCTAAACGAATTTCTTCATCTAGTTTAAAATTAATTAACTTCATAGCAGTGTCACTCCTTTTTATCAATACTTGACGTAAAATTACACGAATTATTATTTCAATTTTTTCATAAGTTCTTATCTTCATCTATTCTACAAACAATCATTAACTTTGTAAACCTGAAAATAATTTATCCGATCATGCTCATTCAAAAACTAATAATATTTAATTCAACACCTGTATTTACAGGATAAATTTGAAGAAAGATATTTTATTCACATACTATAAATATAGTAAATAATTCACATACTTTTTTATACCATTTAGTTATTGACAGGGTTTTAAAGAAGCACTATACTGGGAATATAAAATTGGTGTGACCAATTTATAGATTGTTTTCAATTGTTTTATCTTATTATAAATATTTGAAATATAAAAAGTATTTTGAATAAACATTACTTATGTGTAACACACTTACTTATATTTTAAACGGCTACACCAAACCAGGAGGAGAATGCATATGGAAATTTTAGTTTGTATTAAGCAAGTTCCCGGAACCAATGAAGTAAAAATCGATCCGGCAACCGGTGTTTTAAACCGAAACGGGGTTGATAGTAAAATGAATCCTTATGATCTTTATGCTTTAGAAACTGCTCTGCGCCTAAAAGAAAAATACGGTGGCACCGTTAATGTCATCAGTATGGGTCCTCCACAAGCACAAGCTATAATTTATGAAGCCTATGCGATGGGAGCAGATGATGGTGCTTTGGTCTCAGATCGAAAATTCGGTGGGTCCGATGTTTTAGCTACAAGTTATACACTGTCACAGGGAATTACAAAATTTAGGAAATTTGATTTGATTATCTGCGGCAAGCAAACAACAGATGGCGATACGGCACAGGTTGGTCCGGAAATTTCCGAATATCTAAAAATCCCCAGTGTCTGCAATGTTATAAAAATTATTTCGGTAAATGAAACCTCAATTATCGTAGAGATGGACATGCCTCATCATGTTGAAACTTTACAAGTCGATTTTCCCTGCCTTTTGACCGTTGAAAAAGATATTTTCCAACCAAGACTGCCCTCCTATATAAAAAAAATGGCTTCAAAAAAACAAAATATACAAATACTTGCTTTGCTTGATTTTGATGATCAAGATGAAAAAAAATATGGTTTAAGTGGATCTCCGACTCAAGTACAACGAATCTTTCCGCCTACCATAAAAAAAGATCGCGAACTTTGGCAAAATTCCAACCTTGTTCTTACCGATAAAATGTTTGATAAAATTAAAGAGTTAAAATTTATGGAATAAGCACCGTTTCGATTGAACATAACAATTTCAAATTTAGGAGGTTTTCTCTATGGCAAAACTTATTGTTCATCAAGAAAAAATTGGCAATATTCAAGAACTTTTAGCCCTCTGCCCCTTTAGCGCACTAGAAGAAGAAAACGGACAAGTAAAAATAAATTCTGCCTGTAAAATGTGTCAGATTTGTGTAAAAAAAGGACCAAGTGGTGCCGTTGAATATGTAACAGATACTGTAAAACAAATAGATAAAACCCAGTGGCAGGGCGTTGCGGTATATGTGGACCATGTTGATGGTGTAATCCACCCTGTAACTTATGAATTACTAGGCAAAGCCCGTGAATTGGCTGACAAAATTAACCAACCGGTATATGCACTTTTTATCGGCAGCAAGATCACCACAAAAAGCCATGAGCTTTTACATTACGGCGTTGATAAGGCTTATATCTACGATACACCGAGTCTGGAACATTTTAAAATTGAACCTTACGCCGCTGCATTTGAAGATTTTATCCAACACATTAAGCCAACAGCGATTTTAGTTGGCGCAACAACGATCGGAAGGCAGCTAGCCCCACGAATTGCCGCCCGTTTTGGCACAGGATTAACCGCTGACTGCACAGTACTGGAAATAAGTGAAAACACCGATTTAGTTCAAATCAGACCAGCGTTTGGTGGCAATATCATGGCACAGATTCTTACGCCAAATCATCGTCCGCAAATCGCCACAGTACGGTATAAGGTTATGAATATACCAAAAAGAGAACCCATCGAAACTGGTGAAATTATTGCTTGTCCTATTAATGAAGCAAAATTACGCTGTAATGTCCAAGTCTTAAATGTTGTTCCTAAAGAAAAAGAAAAGTTTATTGATTCTGCTGAAGTACTCATTGTGGCTGGTCGTGGTGTCAAAAAGCAAGCTGATCTAGAAATGCTGAAAGAACTTGCCGACCTGTTAGGAGGGCAAGTTGCCGCAACTCGTCCAATTACAGAAGCTGGATGGCTTGATGCCAAACATCAAGTCGGTCTCAGTGGACGTACAGTTAGACCAAAACTCATCATTACCTGTGGTGTATCCGGGTCCGTTCAGTTTGTAGCTGGAATGAACCATTCTGATGTGATCATGTCCATTAACAAAGATCCGAAAGCAAATATATTCCATGTTGCTAATTATGGACTCGTCGGTGATATTTACGACATTATTCCAAAACTGATTGAAAAAATAAAAATTGCCAAGGGGGTCTCCGCATGATATACAAACGGATTGACCAAGCTGACTTAAAAGTTCTCGAATCAATAATCAACGATAGTGAACGTATTTTATACGGCACGCAAATTAATGAAGAATTTAGTCATGATGAACTTAGCGGTACTGAATCTTATCCCGATGTCGTAGTGAAAATCCGCTCTGCCCAAGAAGCTTCACAAATCTTGAAGTATGCCAATCAAGAAAAAATTTCTGTGACGCCTCGTGGTGCTGGAACCGGACTCGTCGGTGCTGCTGTAGCCATTGAGCATGGAATTATGATTGATACAACCCTGATGAATCACTTTCTTGAATTAGATGAAGAAAACCTTACACTTACTCTGGAGCCAGGCGTTTTACTGATGGATCTCGCTGCTTATGTTGAACCAAAAGGTCTTTTCTATCCACCAGACCCAGGTGAAAAATCAGCAACGATTGGGGGTAATATAAGCACCAATGCCGGGGGTATGCGTGCCGTAAAATATGGAGTGACCCGTGATTTTGTCCGGGGGTTGGAAGTGATTTTACCGACTGGTGAAATTGTTGATTTTGGTGGTAAAATTGTAAAAAATAGTTCTGGTTATGCCATGAAAGATTTGATGGTAGGTTCAGAAGGAACTCTTGGCATTGTCACAAAAGCTATTTTAAAGCTTCTGCCGTTGCCGAAAAAAACCATCAGTCTGCTCATACCATTTCCAACATTACGACAAGCAATTGGCACCGCACCACTCATTATTAAATCACGAGCTATCCCAACCGCAATTGAATTCATGGAACGAGAAGTCATTATGGATTCAGAAGAATATTTAGGCAAAAAATTTCCCGACAACCAATCTGATGCTTACTTATTATTAAAATTCGATGGAAATTCGACAGAAGAAATTGAAAACACTTATGATAGTGTTGCTAAAATCTGTCTGGAGCAAGGTGCCCTTGATATATTGATTGCCGATACGGATGAACGCAATGAATCCATTTGGAAAGCCAGAGGTTCCTTTTTAGAGGCAATCAAAGGATCAACTACATATATGGATGAAGTGGATATCGTTGTACCACGAAATCGTATCAATGCTTTTGTTGAATACACACATTCTTTGCAAAAAGAAATTGGTCTGCGTATCAAAAGTTTTGGACATGCAGGCGATGGAAATCTCCATGCCTATATCTTAAAAGATGATTTAAGTGATACAATTTGGCAAGAACGCTTAAGCCTGGCCATGGAAAAGATGTATGCAAAAGCCCATGAACTTGACGGTCAGGTATCCGGTGAACATGGCATTGGTTTTGCGAAAAGATCTTATCTCAATGAATCCATCCAGCCTGAAATCATTGGTCTGATGCAAGGAATCAAACATGTATTTGATCCAAATAACATCTTAAATCCACATAAAGTTTGTGAAGACTAAGTTTTAAATTTACCAATATAAAAGAGACATGCTCCGCCATTAATTCGGATGCATATCTCTTTTTATTGTTTCAGTATTATATTTTAACTAAATGCGGAATTGATTCAAAACCGTTTTTAGTTCCGTTGCTGCACGTGCCAAATCATCACTTGATGCAGCAATCTGCTGCATCGATGCGGATTGTTCTTCCGTTGCCGCTGAAACGGTTTGCGTATGTGCTGCAGTTTCATTCATTGAATGATTGATTTCCGTCGAAGCATCTTCCACGGTATGACCATTATTCGATAATGTATCAGTTTGCGACAAAACTTGGGATGCTTTTTCCTGAACACTTTTTATTAAATCAGATATTTCCAGAAAATGCACTTCAGCTTCATTGACATTTTTCATTCCCGCTGCTACATCGTTCGACGATTTGTCGACAGCCGAAACAGCATTACTTACATACTGTTTGATTTCTTCAATCAAGCTGATAATTTGACTAGCTGAGTTATGAGACTGTTCCGCCAGTTTCCGAACTTCATCAGCGACCACAGCAAAACCACGCCCCTGTTCACCAGCCCGCGCTGCTTCAATCGCTGCATTTAAAGCCAATAAATTTGTCTGGGCAGCAATCCCTGAAATCATATTAACAATTTCACTGATTTGTGTAGTTCCTTCTGACAATTTAACAACCGTTGCACTAACATTTTTCGTACTTGTATTGATATTTTCCATCTGAATTCGAGCTGCCTGCGCTGTTTTGGTCCCTTGAATCGTACGTTCCACAGCAAGATTTGCCGAATTATTGACATCTTCTGTATTACTCTTCATCGTATTTAATTCTTTCATAAAGCCATCAAACGTTGAATGGACTTTCCCCATACTTTTTTGTCCATTCATTGTTTCTGTCGCTACTTTTACAACCGCTTCAGCGACCTGTGTTGCAGTTTGCGCTGACTGATTCGCACTCTCTTTTAGTTGTAATGAAGACGCTGCTGTATGGCTCGCTGAATCGCTGACCTGTGTAATCAAAGTCCATAATTTTTCGCGCATTTGAAGCATCGCTGAATGTAAAACACCAACTTCATTTTTCGATTCATAATGAGAATGATCCGTTGTGTCAAGTGTAGATTTTGTTAAATCACCTTGAGCAATGGCACTTGCATATTGTGACATTTCCTTAATTGGACGTACAATACGGCTTGCAATTAAATTAACAATAAATCCGGCCAAAGCCAATCCAATCAAAAACAATGCCAAAAACCACCACATAAGTTGTCTTACTGGCGCAAATTCCTGAGCAGTCGGAGCAATGGTAAAGACACCCCATTTATCTTGTGTCGGAACAAAAGCCACAATAGATTCAACGCCATCAATCTGTGTAATCATAAAGCCTTTGTTACCTTGTTTGATTGTCTCTATCGCTTGGGATAATTGTTCATTGCCTAAGTCCTTGATGTTACTCTTCATAATAAGATCCGAATTGGGATGGCTCACAATCATACCATCAGGAGCTGCTAAGATACTATATCCAGCCTGACCAATTTTGGTTTCACTAAAGCCTTTTGTGAATTCCTCAAGCGGAATTCCGCCAACCACTGCACCAATAACTTTGTTATTGACTGATACAGGTGCTACGCCTACCACAATCGTTTTACCAGTCGTTACCGAAACAATCGGATTATCCATAAAAGTTTTACCTTCAGGAATTCTCTTTACATACGCTAAACTAGAGGCATCCACCAGTTTTCCGGCACTAGTCGCTACATTTTTACCTGACAAATCAGGTAAAAAACTAACCGGATTCCACTGCGAATAATCATCATGCATACGTTTCAAAAAAGAAAATTGCAGCTGACGATCCGCCTGTAACTGCGAAAATTGAAACGTTCCCTGTTTCCCGAACGAATCCATAACGAGCTTTTCGCGCTGCATCCTGATATCAAAAGCATTGGCCAGTTCTTGTGTTTGAATTTGAAACCGTTCTACCAAATTTGTCTGAAGGATACTTGATGTCTTCCAGTACGAAATAGCCATTACACAAAGTAAAATTATCGCAATCGTACTAATGATTGGCACTAATAACTGCATACGCAGACTCTTCATTCAAACGCCTCCCTATTTAAACAATAGTGCCAAAAGCACTGTAATCTATTTCGATTTTTCAACACCATTCAGTTCTTTACTATAATCTTTATTTAAAACCGCTTGTTGAAAAGCATCACTATTCGGTAAAATCATTCTAAAATCAGTAATTCGTTCAATTTTAACAACCCCCGATTTTATTCCACCACTTAAGATGTGCCCGCCACTCTTGCGGTCATCTGAAATAAAATGCAGATGATATCCGGTTACGTTAATTCCATTAATATATTGTGGGCACAAAAAGCCAACGATCGTACCTTTTGTATTTTGAATATCAAACACAGATTGTGTTTTAGCTGCATCTGTTAAAGACGGATACGGTTTTGTTTTACCAGGAATACTACGTGTAGTTCCGCTAAACACACCATCAATACGGATTGCATATATATAATTTTTATCTTGAATAATTCCATCCAATGCCTTTTCCAATTCGTTAAAGGTTAAAACATCCGGAATTTCTGCCGTTTTCTCAGATTTAAAATCCATAACATCAGCAAAAGGTGTTTTGACTTGATCCGACACTAAAACAACGTTCCCTGTAGATTTTACTTGATAGAACTGCCCATCCAGTGCAATCATTTCTCCATCTAAGCCTTCAAAGGTACCAATACCAAAGTTACCATGCTGCTTTAACTCTTTCATATTCATCTGTCCATCATAGACGCCTTGCAGCACCGCATTAATTGTCGAAACTTGATATAAGGAATTTGATGTCTGCGCACTGACCACGGTGTTAAAAAATAATAACCCAATAAATAAAACAAGAATGCGATTTAATGATTTCATATAAGTTGTCATCTCCATATTTATAGTATTTCTTGAAATTGATTGATCCGTAAAAAACTATTATTCCACCTCCTAAATACTCATAAAATATAAATAGAATCTCTACAGTTATTCGTTCTGTTTGGATTTATTAATTCCTTTTATATTTGCAGCAAAAATAAAAATAAGATAATAGTCCTACTCAAGAGAGTTATAGGAAAGAGTGTCGCTCCATATTATATCAGAACCGACTTTTTTGATCAATCACAATAAAGCTGCCCTGATCGTATTTACGTGTCGTAATTGAATATTCAAAGGGTTCACCATCTGTCAAACAAACGATTTGCTCAACTCGCATCACTGGATCCGTTTCGGTGCAGCCTAAATATTCTTTATCCTGTTCATTCGGTTTATCAGCAAAAATCTTGCGCCAAGCACCACTCATTGTCAGCTTCAATGTTTCTTTGATATACTTATAAATTGATTTTTGCAAAATTTCCGAATGAAGACCTTTTATCAAATGTACTGGCATTCGTGTATGTTCAAGCATATAATTTTGACCATTCAATAACCGAAGACGAATAACATTATAAACAGGCACCTCTGCTTTCAAATTTAAAGCACTCTGAACTTTTTCATCGGGAAAAACAATTTCAAATAAAATAATCTTGCTTGTAACTGTATCGTCAGGAAATTGATTCGTTAAGCCTATGTAGTCCTGTACATAAAAATCCTGTTTGGACAGTACCATGCTTTTCGTTACAAAAGTGCCAGCACCACGCCGCGTGTATAAAAATCCTCTTGAAATCAAAATATCCAGGGCTTTGGCAATTGTTGTACGACTCACTGAAAATTCTTCCGCTAACGCCACCTGTTTTGGAATCAAAGCATTTATTGGATATTCATTATTTTCTATACGCTTTTTTATCACTTCAGCAATTTCACGATAACTTCTATTTTGTGTTTTCATTTCATAACCCACCTATACAATAAAGATGCTCCAATCCCTTAGAGCACCTATATTATATCATCTTTTATGTGATTTTATTTAAGATTACTGTCTGTTCTTTCTTTAAATCTTGTAGTTGTGCATAGACATGAATAAATTCTTTTGCCATGATTTTAATTGATTCACACCCCATCAACTGATCTTCAACATGAACTAAAAGCAATGATATTTTCGGTTCGCTGCCACCCGCTTCTTCCTGAATCATTTTGGTATGAACTTTATGAGCAGCTAATAGATATTCGTCCCCAGTCTTAAATAAGGATTCTACCTCCGCAAAATTTTGTTTTTTCACAGATTGTATGGCCTTCATGTATTCACTTTTAGCAGCTCCCGCATTGCTCAAAATTTCAAATAAATCTTGTTCGCTCCCTGTCATGATGCACTTCCTATCTTCTCAACAACCGTAAGCAAAACTTTCGCGCCATCCATTCGTCCATAATCTTTCATATCGATAACCTGCACTGGTATTTTCCCTTGAATAACCTCTTCAATTTCATCTTTCATATAACCGATTTGCGGTCCGAGCAAAACAAAATCCGCCCGTGCCCATTCGTCAAACAATTCAGCCTCGGGCACAGCCCATATTTCTGCTTCCAGATGCTGCTGCTTTGCTGCTTCTTGCATTTTTTTCACTAATAAACTCGTACTCATTCCCGCATTACAAGCTAATAAAATTCGAATCATAACCACCATCATCCCTTCTTTTACTCTTTACCTATATAAGTTATTAAATATTTTATATGGCAATCGTCAGAAATGGGGTATAGGGTTAAGTGTGCGTTACATAGGAAGCAAACGATGCCCTATACCCCATTCCTGGCAGCCTAATAGGCTAGATGCAACTTATATAAAACCACATTATTTTCCGAGCTCTTTTCCTTCCATTTCAGCTTTCACGATTCGTTCACTCATTTTTAAAAATGGCAAATAAAAAAGAGCCGTCCCGCTGATTAGTAGAATTTGCAATACAACAGCCCGCCAATCACCACCCGTTGCCAAAAAAGCGGATAAGATCGGTGGTGTCGTCCAGGGAATTAAAACCACGCAAGGACTGATAAAGCCCCAGGCTGTGGCAAAGTAAGCAATGATCAAACAAATTGCTGGTGATAAAACGAATGGAATAATCAACGAAATATTAAAGACAATCGGGATACCAAAAATAACTGGCTCATTAATATTAAACAAACCCGGCGCCAGTGCCAATTTACCAATATCACGATATACTTTATATTTACTAAACAGAAAGATCGCAATTAATAAACCAATCGTATTGCCTGTCCCGCCCGTCAAACCATACACACTTTGAAATGAATAATTAATGATGTTTGGTATGGGTGCTCCTTGGGAATAGGCAATCATATTTTCACTGATATTCGATAACAAAATAGGATCAAGCAGCGGTCCATTAATTACAGCTTGATGTATTCCCATGGTAAAGAAAAAATTACCAAAACTATAAATCAGAATATAACCTGGCAAACTTGTATTGATTGTTTTTAAAGGTTCTTGGATTAAGGTGCTGATCAAGGTAATGCAATTGGTATCCAAAAATGCCTGCAAAATAAATGACATGAAACTGAAGAGCCCAATTACAATAAATGCCGGTATCATAATATTAAATGACTGCCCTACCGCAGGTGGTACCCCTTGTCCAATATTGATTTGCAACCTTTTATTTTTTGAAAGCTTCAAAAATAACTCGGTCGCAAAAAGTCCCACAAAAATGCCGGCAAACATTCCCATTGTGCCAATCTTAGAAAAAAGAATCACATTGGATACCATTAAAGTTTCTTTTGTCCCTGGTACAACGACGCTGTCCAGCGCCGGCAGTAAAACAATCAAGCAAGAAACAGCCACAATGATCGGTGCGATGAGATTTTTCACACGACGATTACTGGATAGATGATACGCTAACGCCACCGCAACTAAAACAGCTGATATATTGAGCGTCCCATTCGTAATCAAATTACCCCACAACCGCCATTTTTCTATTGTACTCGCTAAAAAGATACTTGCTAAAAAACCATCTGGTGTAAAAAACACATTATTGAGTAATGTCGCCAGACCCGCCAAAATATAAAGCGGCATAATCGTAGCAAAAGAATCCCGCAGACTTCGCAAATGAATCTGCGCACCTATTTTTTGGGCAAAAACACTAAACCGTTCAAGAAATCCGTCTTTCATGAATATCCCCTCCACGCTTTATCGTTTGACTCAGGTTATTCTAAATCCAATCCATTTGATGTCGTCACTTTTTTCATCCAAGCAAAACTTTGTTTGCGGATGCGGCTTAAATCTTTCAAATCATGTTCATCCCTATTTACATAAACAAAGCCATATCTTTTTTTCATTTCACCTTGTGAACTCAAAATATCGATGGGTGCCCAAGTGAGATAGCCTAGAACATCCACACCATCGATCTCCATCGCTTGCTGCATTGCTTGAATATGACTACGGTGATAGTCAACCCGGTACGAGTCATTAATTGGCTGTGTTCCATCCCATACCTCATCCCAGCCAATACCATTTTCGATTGGAAATAAAGGCAAATTATACTGTTGGTACGTTTTATCCAAAATCAGACGAAAGCCCAATGGATCAATTTCCCAGTTCCATGCATTCGCCGGCAAATAAGAATTAGCCACCTGCGCTTGTTCAACCTGTCTAAAAAAGGGTTTCGTTGTATCAACTGCGGCAAAGCTCATACATTTGCTTGCATAATAACTAAAGGATAAAAAATCACTTTTGCTTTTGGCTAAAACAGCCAAATCAGTCTCATCCATTTCAGGTTTGCAGTTTTCTGCCGAAAAATAGGCCAGCATATTTTTCGTATATTTCCCATTTGTAAATACTTCCCAGTATAATTGATTAAAGCGTTCATCTGCCTGATGAGCAAAAAAAACATCTTCCGGTTTACAAGTAGCCGGATAAAAAAGCTGATAGGCGATCATGCCGCCCACTTTACACTTAGGTGCCATAGCATGAATATAATTGACCACCTTCGCATGTGCCAAAAAAGTATGATATTGGATCTGATATAAATTTCGCTCGGTTTCTTTACATTGACACCCACTAATCTTAAAGGCATGTACCATGCCAAAAATATTTTGTTCATTAAATGTTAACCAATATTTCACTTTATCTTTATAACGGTCCACAATAACTTTCGCGTATTCAGCAAAATAATCCGCGACCTCCCTGGATAAAAAGCCATTGTATTCTTCAGCCAGTTTCAACGGCATGTCAAAATGGTACAGACAAATCATCGGTTCAATCCCACGTGCCAATAAATCATCAATAAATCGATCATAAAAAGCCAAACCTTGTTCATTAATCGTTCCTTTACCCTCGGGAAAGATCCGCGACCATGAAATTGAAAATCGATAACAATTAAACCCCAGTTCGGCCAAAAGCGCATTGTCTTCTTCATAGCGATGATACGTATCAATCGCAACTTTCCAATCCGATACCCCTGCTGCTTCTGTTCTTATATCATAAACCGATTTTCCTTTTCCATCTTCATCCCAAGCTCCTTCTGTCTGCATTGCCGAAACAGAGCCACCCCATAAAAAATCTTTTTTAAAAACTCCCATTCGAACCAACCTCCTGTAAATTTTTAAATATACGAAATTTTCTTTCTTTTCCTTATCTATATTGTAATCACATTTAATAAGTTTGTAAACACAAATAATGTGATATATTCTCCACCTAAAATAAGAGGTATAAAAGAAAACAGATTTTCTGTCATCTTTCATACCTCTTATCCACATGACCAATTTATTGTTCCAAATAATAATGTTTCAATGGTTTTAAATCATCATCAAATTCGTAAACCAGCGGAACGCCCGTTGGAATATTAAGTTTCACGATTTCTTCATCAGAAACCTGATCGATATATTTAACCAAGGCTCGCAAGCTATTGCCATGCGCTGCAATAATAATTTTTTTATCTGCTTTAAGCTGTGGTACAATCGTTTCCTGCCAAAAAGGCACGACCCTTGCCACCGTTTCTTTGAGGTTTTCGGTCGTTGGCAGCAACGCTGGTGCGAGGTCTTTATATTTGGGATCATTTGCCTGCACTTTTGCCGCTTCAGCTTTTAATTTCGGTGGTTCTACGTCATAGCTGCGACGCCAAATCTGTACCTGTGCATCTCCATATTTTGCAGCTGTTTCAGCTTTATTAAGTCCTTGAAGTCCCCCATAATGACGTTCATTAAGAACCCATGTTTTATATTCGGGTATCCACAATAAATCCATTGTTTCCAAAACATTATGTAGCGTTTTAATTGCTCTTTTCAAAAAAGATGTATATGCTATATCAAACGAAAAATTATTTTTCTGTAAGATTATTCCAGCCTGTTTGGCTTCAGCGATACCTTTGTCACTCAAATCAACATCTGTCCAGCCAGTAAATAAATTTTTCATATTCCAAATACTTTCGCCATGTCTGATAAAAACTATTTTTTTCATCATAATGCCTTCTCTCTTCGTTGCTTTACCATTATTATAAACCCTAAATAATGGATAGTAAATATTAATTAATAAAAGATTATCTATATTCAAATTTTGTGATATAATATCTTAAATGTTACAATAAAATCATATATATATGGCATTAAACATTTTATATGGCAATCGTCAGGAATGGAGTATAGGGCTCCGTGGCGTTACGTAGGAAGCAAACGATACCCTTACCCCATTCCTGACAGACTGATAGACTGAATGTAATTTCTTTAATGCGTTTATATAGCAGAAAGGTTTGTGATAGAAATGCCTTATATAAATATTAAAATAACCAAAGACGGTGCTACCCCAGAGCAAAAAGCATTATTGATCAAAGGTGCTACGCAGCTGCTTGTTGATGTACTCGGTAAAAACCCAAAGACAGCAGTCGTAGTAATTGATGAAGTAGAAACCGACAATTGGGGTATCGGTGGCCAAACCGTTACGTCTTTACGCAAAAACAAATAAAGCAAATCTAAAAACAGCTATCTCTTACGAGACAGCTGTTTTTAGATTTGCTATTACTGTGAAGTCATTCGTTCTTCAATTTTACCGAATTTCCAAATACTATACGAAATCAGCCAGGTAAGGACAAATAAACCAACCAATATATAGCCCAGTGTGCCAAAGTCCAAATTTTGCAACCAACTCCAGAAACCATTTGTTAAGCCTAGCCGCGGCGTAATGACCTGTGCCAATTCAATAAGCCCAATAAAGAGTGCCGCAATGACTGACAAACTCGTAATGGTTAAATTATAATATAACTTACGGAGCGGTGTGCGAAATGCCCAGTTATAAGCCGTTGTCATAAATATACCATCACTTGTATCCAATAGGCTCATACCAGCTGTAAACAAAAGCGGCAACGCCATGATACCCAACAAGCTAATTCCACTGTTGGCAGCTCCCGCCGATATTGCGAGCAATGCAACTTCACTAGCCGTATCAAAACCAAACCCAAACAAAAAACCAATTGGATATACATGCCAGCTTTTATTAACAAATTTAAACAATGGTTTCAAAAAACGTGACATAAAACCTCTATTTTGTAGAGAATCTTCCAATTGTTCTTCATTATAAGAATCCTGACGCATATCTTTGAAAATTTTAAAAATATCAAGCAAAACAACTAAATTTAGTAACCCAATTAAAATCAGAAACACACCGGATACACTTGTGCTGATAAGGCTCCCAACATCTTTAAACTCAGGCACTACTGTTGTTGCCCACTGAGCCGCAAAAGCTGTTCCCATTGCCATCAAAATGACAACGGTAGAATGTCCGAGTGAAAAATAAAAACCAACTCCCATTGGATTTTTCTCTTGTTGCAGCAATTTTCGCACCGTATTATCAATTGCGGCAATATGATCTGCATCAAATGCATGCCGCAGCCCCAGCGTATATGCTAAAAACCCAAGACCCAAAATTGTTCCACTTTCCGTATTGGCCGATAATAAACAACCAAGTGCTATGCTATGCAGGAATAACACCGCAATGCCATAACCTACCCAGTTTGATTTTTTACTTTGTACTTGATCCATGAAAGACCATCCCCCGATATATATTCTACAAAAAAAGTTCTTGCATCAACTTATGCAAGAACTACTAAATAAACAAAATTTTTATTTTTATTTAAAAATCAACCTTGCATTCATTGCATTATAGTATAAACGTATGAAAATCCATTCCATATCTTCTCTTTTAAGCTGTTATTTTTCTTTAACTTAACAATAAACAATATTATGTTTCTTGTCAAGATAATATTAATTTATAAATAATTAATATTATTAAGATGATGTTATTCATATATTATTAAATCTGCTATGACACTCCTAGAACAAAAAAAATTACCCACATTATAAAAACATGAGTAATTTTTATCTATTTAGGATTTGATTACGAATGAAATACCGCTGAATTATTTATAATATTTCACTTTATCAATGTCATTAAACAATTCAAGTTTAGCATAAACAACCTCTTTCATTGCTTCAATACAAGGTGGATAGATTGCATTCGGTTCACGAATGTCCGGATCTTGTAAGACTTCACGGCATTTTTTATAAAATGCATCTTTGATATCACTTGATATATTGATTTTAGATATTCCCAATCGAACCGCTTCAGCAATTTCACTATCTGTATTCGAAGAACCACCATGTAATACGAGCGGGATATCAACAATACCTCTGATTTCTTTCAATAAGTCAAGTTTTAACTTTGGTTTCATATTTTTAGGATAAATTCCATGTGATGTGCCAATAGCAATTGCTAACGTATCCACGCCAGTTCTTTCCACAAATTCTTTTACGGTATCTGGCTGCGTATAAATAATTTGTTCTGTCCCTGCTTCACCACCACCATTACCTGTTGTTCCTATCGTTCCCAGTTCTGCTTCAACAGAAACGTTCACCGGATGTGCCGCTTCAATAACTTTCTTCGTAATGGCAATATTTTCTTCGAAAGATAGTAACGAAGCATCAATCATTACCGAAGTAAAACCGCAGTGAATCGCTCGCATCACCTGAGCAAATGTGCCGCCGTGATCCAAATGGATGACACCAGGTATATTGCTATTCATGATTTCTTCTCGTACTGTAGCTATAAAGCTATCTTCCAAAAAAGATAATTCATCGGGATGAATGGCAATAATTACTGGCGATTTTTTTTCTCTACAGCCTTCCATAACACCTTTTAAAATCATACTACTGCTGGTATTAAATGCAGGTACAGCAAACTTGTTTTTTTGTGCCACAACGAGTAAATCTTTCATATTCATTAACATATTTTTTATCCCCTTTAATTTTGATTACTTGAGCCTGATAACTGAATATAATGTCTTACTATTTCCATACTTGCTTGTTCAACATGATCAACCAAATCGTAATAATTTATGTCTGGATTTTGTTGCAGTTTATCTTTTAATGCATGAATATTCGCATTCATAAAATCACAACCGACATTTATCTTATTAATGCCATACTTGACTGCCTGGATAATATTTTTTTCACCTGAACCTGACCCGCCATGAAGCACCAGTGGCATTTGCGTTAAATTCTTTATATTTTTCAATCGATCAAAATCAAATTCAGGAACCATGTTTTCTGGATAATTTCCATGTGAAGACCCAATAGAAATTGCCAAGGCATCAATTCCCGTTTTCTCGACAAATTGAACTGCTTCAAAAGGGTCTGTATACATAGAGTCTTTCGTAAATTCAGCTCCTTCCGTACCACCGATACAGCCAATTTCGCCTTCTACACTGACACCTTTCGGATGAGCGTACTCCACGATTTCTTTTGTCATCGCAATATTTCCCGCCAGACCAAATCTTGAAGCATCCACCATAACCGATGAAAAACCATCGTCAATTGCTTTTTTCAAAAACAAAACATCTTGCCCGTGATCAAAATTCAATGCAACCTGAATGTCGGTTCGATTTGCTAATACCTTAACAATCGGAGTAATGAGCTGGCTGTCACAATGATACAGCAAATGATCTTGAAAAAGATTAATAATAATTGGTGCCTGTTCTTTTTCAGCGGCTCGAATTACACTTCTTGCCGTCTCCAGGTTAAAACAATTAATTGCCATAACTGCATAGTTTCCGGCGTTAGCTCGTTTTAACATATCTAACATTGAAACATACATAAAACACACGCCTTTCTTTATTTATTTGATATTGATACCAGATAAATCAACATCTTCCTCTTCATCATCTTCTCCATCATTTTGTTTTTCAACGGCATCTTTTTTTAACACAACCAGTAATAATGCTGTAACAATACTACCAACACCTAAAGAAATCAGAAATCCAATCGGATTTTGCATTGCTGGAACAATAAACAAACCACCCGACGGCACCGGAGATGCTACATCTAATAACATAATTAAACTACCACCGACCGCTGCTCCAAAAGAACAGGAAAACACTACCCGAAGCGGATCAACGGCGGCAATCGGAATAACGCCTTCCGTGATCATACAAATTCCCATTGGAAACGCAATTTTTATATTATCAGCTTCACTTTTGCTGTATCTGGATTTTCGAATAAGCCATGATAATGCCACACCAAATGGAGGAACCATCGATGCACAAATCTTAATTGCTTCCGGTCCATAAACTCCATTGATTAAAAGACCATCCGCAAACAAAGAAGCAACTTTATTGACAGGTCCGCCGAAATCAAAAGCTGCCATCGCCCCCATTACTGCACCAAACACCGCTTTTGAACCACCTTGCATATTAATGAGCATATCAGTTAAAGCAAAAGATGCAACTGCAATCGGCCTGCCAATAACAAAAAACATAATAAAAGCTACAATGATAGAGGATAATAACGGAATAATCATCATTGGCATTAGACCCTGTGCCCAAATTGGCACTTTAATATTTTTTTTCAAAAAATTAACACACCAACCGGACATATAACCGCCTAACATGCCGCCAAAGAATCCTGCCCCCATAGCATTGGCAATCATCCCCATTAAAAGCCCCGGGGCAATCCCCGGTCGGTCAGCAATTGAATAAGCAATTGCCGCTGACATAACCGCCGGAATCAAACCCATTCCATATACACCTAAAGTAACCGCGGCTTCCCATAAAGTATAAGAACTCTTGTAATCTGAAATTAATGCCGGATTCCCACCAGCTATATTGCCAATAGCAATCAACAAGCCCGATGCAACCACCAATGGAATCATATACGAAATTCCTGTCATAGCATGCCTTTTTAGTTCCAGTTCTTTTAACATAAGGGCACTTCCTTTCAATCGTAAAAATTCAAATTCCCAGTTCTGCCTGAATTTTATTCAATAATGCTTTTGGAGATTTAATAGCAATATGGGTAGGTATATCGACAATTTTTTTCCCTGCAAAACGATCTCTACCACCAACTTTTATATCAGCTGCGATAATGACAACATCCGCTGCTGCAATATCTTGCGGTAAAAGTTCATTTTCCGTTCCGATTGTCCCTTGCGTTTCAATATGAATCGTATGGTTCAATGCCTGACCAGCCTTCATCAGTTTTTCTTTCGCAATATACGTATGAGCAATTCCCGATGTACAAGCTGCAATTCCTACAATATTCATTTTCATCCCTCCACATCTTAATTATCTTGACTGAAAATAGAAATAACGTCTTCGGCTTTTTTACTAGTAAGTAATTGTTCAACAATCTCTTCATCTGCTAATTTACCAGCAATCTCACCCAGTAACCGCACATGTACCGTTGTACTATCGACATCGCGTACCGCAAATAAAATAATGAATTGTACTGGTTCATCATCCAATGATTCCCAGAAAATAGGTTTTTTAGTTCTGCCAATCGCTAATGATGTCTGCACTACCGTCTTTGATTTCCCGTGTGGAATCGCAATGCCACCCCCTATACCAGTTTTCCCTTCAGCTTCCCGCAAATAAACGTCTTTGATGAACACCTCCTTTGATACGATTGATCCCGATTTTACCAGCATATCTATCAAAATATTAAGTGCTTCTTCCTTATTGTTTGCATCTACTGCCAAATTAATTCTATTTTTATCAATTACAGTTGATAAATCCATTTTTAGTATCCCCCTAATTTTCAATTCCACTTATTAAAAGCTGGTACAAATCCTTAAGCATAGATTCGGGAAATTCTGCATTTTCTTTTAATAAAACAATGATTTTTATTTTATTTTTACCGTGATCTTGTCCGATAACCTGTCCACTCAACACCTCATTGCTTAAGCCTTCTTTTTCATATATAAATACATCCAGCCACGAATTGATATTGATACGGTCAATGCCTTTTGCCTGTAAAATTTCACGATAAATCCCTGTCTTTTCACTTTCATTTTCCCTCAAAAAATCCCCCAATACGTTTGTCTTTTTTTCTTCATTTACAAAAGATGCGCGAACTCTTTTTTCATCTGCTTTATTAAATAAAGCACTCACGTAGGCAACTGGTTTACTTAGTGAAACATGCAGCTTAACCGTTGATATAATTAAGTCAACAGCCGATAAATCTACCATATTCTCCAAATATTTAGCAGAAACAACATCAACAATATGCCATTCGGGAAAATGATTTTTCACTCGTTTTTCTAGTAAATGTGATGTTCCTACGCCTGTGGAACAAACAATCATGACGCGTTTTTTGCTAATGACCTCTTCAATCGCAGCTTGAAAGTACACAGCAAGATAACTGATTTCGTCTTCACTAATATGTGCTAATTGATATTTTAGCCTTATTTTAAAAATAATTAATTTTAATAAAATCATTAATTCAGGAAATTCATCTTTAATTTCAATTAACAATGGATTTTTAATCGAAATTTTATAATCAATGCGATTCATCATAGGTCTTAAATGAAGGATTAAATCATTATACAAGGAAGGACTAAAGGTAAATTTAATGGGGAAGACTTCCGAACTTAAACGAATCATTTCCGTTGCCATACTATGCAAAAACTCATCCATTGTATTATCTTCTTTTAGCAGTTCCGCCTGAACAGCAATACCACCAGAAGACATCAAATAGCGGTAAATGTAAAAAATTTCTTCCTTGTTGATCTGAATTGAAAATTTTTCTTCCAATTGATTCGCTATTTTTTCTGACACTGCATAAAACGAGGGATCACAATCTCTATTTTCTTGTTTCAATTCTGCATAGATAGTCTTCCCATGTTTAGTTCTATGCACAAGAATTAACAAATGCGTCACAAGATTGATATAATAAGGTTCTGTAATTTTATAGTTTAAAAATCGTTCTGCCTCTTCAATTAACTCTTTTACTTGTGAAACATGATCGTGTCCAAAATGGTCTTCCAGTTCTAATAAAGTTTCTCGGTCAATTCTGTAATTATTTTCATAAAGTGTTCCGTTTTTTGAACTTACAAGTGTATTTAACATATCAACCATCGCCTTGCGAATATCCAACTCAGAACCGACTAATTGTGTTCCTTGTGTATCTTTTTTAAGATGTAAATTATACTCAATTAATTTTTCTTCAATCACTTTTAGGTCATTAACAATAGAAGTTTTACTGACAAAATATTTATTTGATAAAGATTGAATTGATAATTTATCTTTTGTTCCTTCCAGTAATTCAAAAAGTATTTTCATCCGCCTATGTTCTATAGATAAACCATACAGAATATTATTTTTGTGCAAAAATATTTCTGCCTGATTTCTACTTAATAATGAGAGCCTTACACCTCGTCCAGCGATTTTTTCCAAAGCTACGCCACATTCTTCTAACATCATCAAATCATTTCTCACAGTCTTAGTCGAACAATCTAAGACAGCGGCAAATTTTTTAACAGGTTCAAAATCTTCTACATCCAACAAATGCTTCAAAAGTTGTTTTTGCCGTTGTTGTAAATCTTTCATTTGAATTTCCTCCCGTTTCTATTTACAAATTCATCATAACACCCTTGCGTTAGTCCCAAAAGACCAAAACTTTACCACAATACCAACCCCCTTTTAGTATACTAAATTTACCACAACCGTTTATTTATTTTTAGAATACTGAATTTTCAAAAAACTATATATATATTCCTTGATCATACCTGCTCGCAAAGCATCTGTCTACTTTATGAGAGCCAATTCATTTTGCCACATAAAAAATCGGGAACATCTATCTGCTCCCGATTTTTCTCATTAAAATCTTATTAAATTTTCAACCAGTCTTATCCAAAAATTCCACTTGCCATCAGGCTTACAACAATAAACTACAATATTTCAAACTACTTTTACTGGTTTTGGTAAGAAGAAAGCAAATATAGCGGCGAAGATTGCCACCACTGCCAAAAGCTCCATCGTTGCATTCAAGCCATATGTATCGGCAAATCGACCAATAAAGGGAACAATGACACCGCCCACACTAAAAGAAAGACCTAACGTGACGCCAGAAGCGAAACCAATACTGCGTGCCAAATAACTTTGCCCCAAAACTACAATAGAACTAAACGGGGCAAACATCGCAAACCCAATTGGAATCATCAACAAATATGCCATAACCGGATTCGTTGTCTGTGAAAGCATTGCTACCATTGGCACTAAAAGTACATAACTGAACTGTACCACTTTTAAATAGCCAAGCTTATCCGCAAGCAATCCACCGATAAAGGTAGTCACAATCCCGAGAGTAAATAATAAAGTTAGTGCCGAACCTGCTGCCGCAGTCGAAAGCCCCATTACCTGTACCCAGTATAGAGGAATAAAGCTGCGCAGACCGCAAATTACAATAGAACTGAAAATTATCAGCATAGTTAGACGGGAAAAAGATGACCAGTCATTCTTTGCACCAACTTTTTTCACTTTAGATTCTATATTAGTTGCTGCCGATAAAGAATATTTTTCAACAATCGCTGCTTTTATTTTTGGAACAATCATCAATAAAACAAATGACATGATCAATGCCAAAAAGCAAAATATCGCCGTTCCCTTCATCCCGAACGCGGTAATAGTCGCTACAGCAATCATCGGTCCAACAGCAAATCCACTATTACCTCCGACCGAAAAAATGCTCAAGGCTGTCCCTTTTTTTGTACCGGAAATCTTATGGATCATCCGCGCTGCTTCCGGGTGAAAGATCGCACTACCGATCCCACTGAGTGTAACAACGGCAAAAATGGCCCAATAATTTTCAAAAAGTCCAGCCAGTCCCATTGCCGCGCCTGACACAAAAACCCCCAATGGCATAAACCATATTTTCGAAGTCCGATCCGCCAAATAGCCAAAAGCCGGCTGTACAACGGAAGACAAAAAACATGACGCAAACATCAAACCTGCAGCCGATTGATAATCCATACCATATTGTAAAATAAAAAATGGTAAAATAGCTGGCAGCGCGCCCATGCCAATATCACAAAAAAAATGTCCTAGCGCTAAGACATATACATATTTTCGATTCAAGTCCTTAACCCCCTATACCCTCAAGCTTCCTCACGTAAACCCTGTTCTTGCTGTTGATTAATATCTTCTAAAAATCGTAAAATCACGATCTGCTCGGCTTCACTATAGTTAGACAAAAGTTTTAGTTTCCTTAATTTTGCCTGTTCATGGCATACTTTATGTTCATCATAAATCAATTTACCGCTCGTAGTCAGGCAAAAATAAACTTCTTTATTATTCTCCGGTTTTTGATAACTCTCAACTAGCTGCTTATTTAGTAATTTTTTACTTATTTTGCTTATAGCACCTCTTGTCATATGCATTGCATGGGCTACTTTTGTTACATTGGCATATTCCATCGAACCAATTTTAGCAATACAATGTACTTCAGCCAAATTAAGTCCTGCAAAAATCTCTTCCCGATGATGTTTAAAGATATCCGCCCGTTCTTGTATTCTAGTAAACGAATGGATAATGTTTATTGCATTGCTCATATCGCACCTCCTTTGTTTACATGGAAACAATATTAGAATATCATATTTTTGTTTCCACGTAAACAAAAATATGATATAACTAAAAAAATCACTCTTTTTCCAATAAGAGTGATTTTTAAATACCAAGTTTTATAACGTCTGTCTGCTGACAGGCAAATTTAATTTGAAAAAAGTATATACTTTTTTACAACTTCATACAAATTATTGGCTCGCAAAACATTAGATGCAAGTAATTTTTCTTCTTGTTTTCCATGTCCTGTACGAACAAAAAAAGGTTGAACGCCTGCGGCAGTACCCGCACCAATATCACTATTATGGTCTCCCACCATATAGGAATGTTTCATATCTATATTCCATTCTCGTCCCGCCTTCAGCAGTAATCCTGGTGCTGGTTTTCGACAATCGCAAATTTTCTTATAAGAACCAACCCCCAGTTCGGCATGATGCGGACAATAATAAAAAGCATCAATATGTGCATCCGATTTTGCTAGTTCCTCATTCATCCATTGATGCAAATGATCCACCTGTGCTTCGGTAAAACAGCCTCTTGCAATACCAGATTGATTGGAAATGACAAACACTTTATAACCAGCCTGATTAAGCAAACGAATCGCTTCAACTGAACCTTGCTCAAACTCAAACTCTTCCGGCAAATAAAAATACCCTTTGTCCAGATTAATCGTGCCATCCCGATCAAGAAATACTGCTGCCTGTTTCTTACCTGAAAAATCCATTCATAAACCTCCAGAATTATACTACTTTTATTTGTTTAATAGTCTTTTGCTATCATTTTGCAAAACCATTTTCCGTTGAACTATTTTTATTTAAACCTTTATCTATAATTCTTCTCGCAGAAGAAGAAAAAACCTGCATTACTCAGTAAAGTAATACAAGGTTTTTCGTTATTTCAACTATATTTATAATACATAACTTCAGCATAAATAAACATATATATATGCTAAAAACAATATATTTATTCTTTGATATAAGAACAGCAATAATCTGCTATATCCTGGACGACTAACTTAAATTTTGAATGTGCTTGCACTTCAAATGTTTGCCCTGCTTCAATGCTAATCCAATCTTCACGGTTTGGCAATAAAACCTCCATAGTTCCCGCTAAAATTTCCATATGTTCCTTATCCGCCGTGGCAAATTCATATTCACCAGGCATCATGATCCCCAAAGTCTTCTTTTCTCCATTATCAAAAAGAACCGTACGACTTGTTACTTTTCCATCAAAATATACATTGGCTTTTTTTACGATAGAAACATTCTCGAATATATCCACTCAAAATCCCTCTTTCTCTTGTTTAATATTTTAATTAGGCAAAGCCCCGGTGCGCCACACTATACCAGTTTCATAATCCTTAAGCAAAAAAAGCCTGCCACACCCTTTATTTTATATTTTAGCAACCATAACACCTAATACATGATTAAGCGGGACCGCTCCAATCATACGACTATCCATACTGTTATTGCGATTATCACCCATAACAAATATTGAATCGGCCGGAACCGTGATTTTCTGATCCACCATCACACGCATAGTTTCCAAAATATAAGATTCATCGAGTTTTGTACCATTTCGATACACCTGACTGTCTTTAAATTCAAGAACATCCCCCGGTTTACCAATAACCCGTTTAACAAAAACATATTGCTGCTGATTAACCAAGTTCGTTATCGGCTCAGACAAATCGTCTTTTAAGCTTCGTTCCCGCGAAACTCGGCTATCGATTGTAACAATATCCCCATAATCCGGCATTTTCTTAATGCTATGCGAAAACTTGGATATAATTAAATGCTGATGATCATGTAAGGTCGGATCCATCGAATGCCCCTCAACCACCATATGCTGTACAAGAAAGATATTGATGAATAACGCAATCGCTAGAGAAAGCGCTAAACTGCAAATCCAATCTTGAATATTATCGATTAATTTCATAAAATTTTCTCCTTCCAGCTAGACAGAATATTCACCAACTATTGAATAGGTTCATTCACACAATTCATTTCACTATTTTAGTTTATATCCCCCAAATCAGAAGGTCAATCTATTTGTATTGTTTTTCCATCACATTTTAGAAAATAAACCCAAAAATCAAGTTCTATGTATTTTGAAAAAACCTGCACACACGCCCATAACCATTGCTGTAAATAGCGAAAACAACAACGATACCGATAAGATTGATAGTAAATAAACATTATAATTTGCCGCTTCCAACACATAATATAATGTATCAATACCAAAAAAAGCTGCAATAAAATTGCCGACTACCACACACAAAAAAGTCACACTCAAACCCGCCATTGCATTTTTAATATCTATCTTACTTAAAGCAATATGGGAAGATATGCAGATTGCCAGCACTAAAAACACACAATATTTTAAAGAACCAAAACTTGGACTATGCCACAATCCATAATATACAATCGACATAGAATGTCCCGACCAGATTAAAAGATCTGTTACTGTATGGACAGCAGGCACGGATACTGACATTTGCCGCAGTGCAGAAAAAGTATATGGTTCAAGCCAATACATAAAGAATAAAATTGCGGCACTGCCGCTAAATATAGGACCTAAACTGATAAAAAAATTTCCCATGTTTTGATACAAGTTATGTTTATCAAAACTATGCTGGACATAACCTAACGTTTCATTTTGCGGATTCAAATCAAAAAACTTGATAGCGATAATTTTATGACCAAACAAAAGGCACATCAAAGCATGCCCTGTTTCATGTATGGAGGTTCCAATACATGACGTCAATAAAATACCCGTTTTCCCAAATGCTTTATAGGCCCATTGAGCAGCTATAGTCTCCAACCAGCCCAGCAAAAAACCTATGATAATTATAGTCCCAAAAAGATAAACCAATTCCATTACACTTAAAACAATGATACTTATTACCGTTTCCATCACGTGCTCCATTCTTCAATATTCTCTTATATATAAATACTACTGCTTACAAATCGATAACTTCAGCGTATTAAAAAAATAGCTTTTCTTATGATATGTATTGTATCATAAGAAAGCTATTTTTATATTGAATCATTTTATTTTATAAAACTATCACACCTATACTGGAATAACTCTTATCCCCTCACATTTTAATGTAGCCCCTATTTTTAAGATTAAGCAAATTCTTTTTGCCGTATCCTGCAGTAACGATGCAGCATTTTCCATGCAATAGGCCAGGCTCTCAGGACTAGAAACAATACTTTCTGCAGCTGTTATGCCATATTTAAATATTTCATCATACGCTTTACCCAAACTTCCCGATACACATATGACTGGTACATTATATTTTTTAGCGATACTGCCAATGCCAACTGGTGCTTTCCCATAAACAGTTTGAAAATCCGTCGACCCTTCACCCGTAAAAATAAGGTTCGCCTCAGAAAATAAGCGTTCAGCCTGCACCAATTCTAAAACCATTTGTATTCCTTGTCTAAATGTTGCATTACAAAAAAGCATCAACCCAGCCCCTAATCCACCGGCAGCTCCTGCCCCATTTGTATTTGCTACAATCTGGCCAGTTGCTTTTTCGGCAATGGCTGCATAATGCAATAAAGCTTTATCCAACTGATCAACCATCGAAGCATCCGCCCCTTTTTGCGGTCCATAAACAACACTTGCTCCTGTTTTACCACATAATGGATTTTTCACATCACTAGCAAGAATAAATTCCGTATCTTTTATGCGTTTATCTAAATTAGTCAAATCAATCGAAGCTAAATCCTGTAAATAGCCACCACCATTCGGCAATTCTTTTCTGCTTCGATCAAGAAAACGAACCCCTAGTGCTTGCGCCATACCAGCACCACCATCATTGGTAGCACTCCCGCCCAAACCGATGATGATTTTCCGCATACCTTGGTCGAGAGCAGCTTTGATCAGCTGCCCTGTACCATAGGTACTTGTAATCAGGGGATTTCTTTTACTTAATGGAACCAACAATAAACCTGATGCTTCAGCCATCTCAATGACAGCTGTTTTTGTATCAAGAATTCCCCATTCAGCCAACACGGTCTTTCCTAATGGATCAAGAACATGATTGTGCTGTAATTCACCCTTCATTGAGTAAACTAAGGCCTTAACAGTTCCTTCTCCACCATCCGCAATCGGTAAAGAAGTAATTTTTGCAGTGGGAAAGACTTCTTTTATTCCTTTTTGAATGGCCCGGGCTGCTTCAATAGCCGTTAAACTGCCTTTATATGAATCTGGTGCTATAACAATATGCATTTCAACACCTCTTTCAGTATTAACTTACAACATTGATTGGCTTTTCATCGATAAAGTGACGTAAATTATCAATTGCGATATTCAGCAGTCTTTGTCTCGATTCTTTTGGTGCCCATGATATGTGCGGCGTAATAATACAATTTTTTGCACCAAGCAATGGATTATCATGGCGAATCGGCTCTGTAGAAACTACATCAAGAGCAGCACCAGCGACTTGGTCATTTTCTAATGCCTGTGCCAAATCTTGTTCTACAATTAAACCTCCACGCGAATTGTTAATAATCATTACACCATGTTTCATTTTATTGATATTTATTGTATTAATCATACCTTCCGTTTCTTTAAATAAAGGACAATGCAGACTGATCACATCCGCTGCGGCAAAAATTTCATCTAACGCAGCGTATTTTAATGTATCGCTTTCCAATTCGAGCATCTTATATTTATCGAAGGCCAGCACCTTCATGCCCAAAGATTGAGCGATTCGCCCTACCGTTTGTCCGATCCGCCCAAAACCTATAATTCCGATTGTTTTTCCAGCTAACTCAATCAATGGATAATTCCAAAAACACCAATCCGCATTATGTTCCCATTCGCCCGTTTGCACAGAGCGATTATGCTCTCCAATGTGATGACACATTTCCAATAATAAAGCGATTGCCATTTGCGCCACAGAATCCGTACCATAGGTTGGGATATTTGTAACCGTAATTTTTCGTTTTTGTGCCGCAGCAATGTCCACCACATTATAACCAGTTGCCAAAACGCCAATAAATTTCAACTTTGGTGCTGCATTAATGACCGCTTGTGGCAAAGGTGTCTTATTTGTATATACTATTTCAGCATCACCAATTCTTTGCGTAATGAGTTCTAAATTAGCTGTATCGTAACATGTTCTATCATAGATCACTGTTTCACATATATCCTCTAAAGCTTTCCAGCTTAAATCTCCTGGATTTAAAGAATACCCATCTAAAACAACGGCTTTCATTTATAGTCCCCCTTATAAATTTAGAATATTCCGATAATATTATTTTTGTTGATGGCTGTTTCGATACTTCCCTTGCGATAGAAAAAGAACCTTCTATCGCAAGTACGCTAAAGTATCGTCAAATTAAAATCTATTTGAACATAAGTTTTCCCCAAATTTCAACGGAATCTTCAATTGCAATCTCTGCCAGCGCAACATCTCGTTTTTCCATAGCACTTAAAATCTGCTCATGCGGAGCACTTGATTTAAATGTAAAATATACATGATTTTGCATACTCTTTTTGATATATGGTTTGAAATATTCTAAAACAAATAAGTAAATTCTTTCAATCAATTTGTTTTTAGCCATTTTTGCCAACATATAATGAAATTTTAGATCACACTCTAATAACTCATTTACTTCTTCATTATTCATATCGTTTTGATTGTGTTTTAAATTTTTCAATTCAAGATTACACGTTTTTAAGTTAGCCAAATCTTCATCCGTTTCATTTTTGATCGCAAGGCGAACAATATACTTTTCTAGCATAAGGCGTAATTCTTTAAGATCATCAAATGCTGGCTGCGATAATATAAAACTAAATAACAAAGGATCAAAAATAACTTTTCCTTCAAAATCTTTAGTAACATAGGTACCATCACCACGCCTTATTTCAATGATACCAAATGCTGCTAAAATTTTCATAGCCTCACGAATAGAACCTCTGCTTACAGACAGCAATTTTCCTAATTCCATTTCAGAAGGTAATTTATCTCCTGGCATGATTTGTTGTGACAATAATGAATCCTTTATATTATTGATCACATAATTTACGGAAGATTCCCGTTCCTTAGGTTCAAATATATTAGCTAGACTCGCATTTTTATCTTCTAATCCCATAGATAGTGCTCCCTCATTGATTTTTCTGCATATACTAATATTCCATTATAACATCAACATTTTCAGCATGCAATCAATTCATATAGGTGTACATAGTCTATGAAAAAATTTAAATTTTATTATTTCTTAGTAGGATGAAGCATTGTTTGTATACTTTTATCTAATACATCATCATCCCAAATTCTTTTCCAATCCTCTCTCAAAACCAATTGATTCCCCAATTCAATTGCTACCATACAGGCATCCGATACTTTTGCATTCAATTTACCGAGGAAGTTAGCACTTAAATTATAGATATGTCCTGATAAAAATGATTCTGCAGCCGCTCTTGGAATTCCGCGTCTTTCTGCCTCTTTTACTGTTTCTGCCATCGCATAAAGTGTGGTAGCACCTAAAATTTCTACAAGAGTTGGTTCTAAGAAAGCAATATCCCGGACCCCCATTACATAACTATGCATAACCGGTGCAAACATAATTTCACCAATTTTTCTGGCTTTAGCAAAATTATCATCAGAACCTTGAATTTTAGCCATAACAATATCCTGTTTACCGGCAACACCACCAAAATAATCTTGTCTCGCTTCTGGTGTATCTTGATCTAGGAAATAAGATGGATGACATGGATGTGCTACAGCAAATGTACAGTCATCGCGTAAAGCCAGTTCTTTGGCCACAGCGGCTGCTGGATCAAGTATCATCAATGTCGTATCCGGTCTCATCATTTTCACGATATCTTGTGAAACAATATTTATCAAAGTATCTGGTACAGCTAAAATAATAACATCACTTTTAGGCACAGCTTCTTGAGATGCAATAACCTCAAAGCCGCGTTTCTGAATGCCATCAACACCTTGTGGTGAATTTTCACACAAATACATCGTAATATCGTCTGTATGTTTTGCCAAATTATTACTGACACGCGTTCCCATTTTTCCGCCTGCACCAATTACACTTACTATAATTTTTTCACGCATTACTAAATACCCCTTTTCATTTTACATACATTTTTTACGGCATTAACAATATCTTGAATAGAAATACCATAACGATCTAAGACCTCTTCCGGACCTCCGCTGCTAGGAAAAACATCTTGTAATCCGACTCGTTCCATAAATACTGGATAGGATTTTGTACTTACCATCGAAATCACATCCCCCAAACCACCAATAACATTATGGTCTTCCACCGTTACAGCAGCCTTACAATCTGCTAAAATTGCTTGAATACCAGATTCATCTAACGGTTTTAAAGTTGGGACATCAACTAACGTGACTCTGATATTGGATTCATTTAAAATCCGTGCCGCTTCAACTGCACGATTTAAAATAAATCCATTTGCAAACAAGGCAACATCATTACCATATTTTTTTAATACACGAATTTTTCCCACTTCAAAAGGTGTATCTGCCTCATATACAAGATGCTCACGACCACTGCCAGCCCGAATATACACAGGACCGTCAATCAAAGCTGCGGCTTTAACAGCATGATACATCTGATGAGCATCGGCAGGAACTAAAATCGTCACATCTGGCATAGCCCGCATAATTGCCAAATCTTCAAAAAATTGATGAGTGACGCCTTCTCGCTCCCCTGAAAAAATACCACCATTAATGCCTACAAGCTTTACATTTAAGTGCGGATACGCTACAAAAGTACGAACCTGCTCACAGGCACGCATAGTGATAAACCCAGCATAAGTACCAATAAAAGGCATGAGCCCCGCGCTTGCTAAACCAGCTGACACTCCCACTGAATTTTGTTCTGCAATACCAACTTCAATATAACGATCTGGATATTTTTCAGCAAAAGAAGTTGCGCGCATGGCTTTTAATGAATCCGCCGACACAAAAACGACTTGTTCATTTTCAGCAGCTAATTCTGTAATCGCTTGTGTAAAAGCTTCTCGCGTTCCTTTATATTCCACCATCTTACTCTCCTCCCAATACGGTTATTGCTTGTTCCATTTGTTCCGCTGTAGGAACTCGTTTATGCCAAGAATTATCATTTTCCATAAACGATAACCCTTTGCCTTTAATTGTTTTTAAAATAATCATTGACGGCTTATCCGTACTTTTTTTTGCCTGCGCAATCGCCTGAATAATCTGTTCAAAATCATGACCATCTATTACCTGACAATCCCAATTAAAAGCTTGCCACTTTGGCAGTACTGGTAATAAACCACTAACATCATGAATGCTGCCGCCACTTTGCCATCCATTATGATCCACAAAGGCAATAAGATTATTCAGCTTATATTTACTGGCACACATAGCCGCTTCCCAAACTAATCCTTCTTGAATTTCACCATCCCCCATAGCAACATAAGTATAATAGGATTTTTTGCGATATTTAGCAGCAATAGCCATTCCAACAGCCATTGATAAGCCATTACCTAATGATCCTGAGGTAATATCAATCCCCGGCGTTTTATTCATATCAGGATGCCCTTGCAGCATAGATCCCAATTTGCGTAAACCATGCAATTCATCCATTGAAAAATATCCTTTACGCGCCAAAGCTGAATAGAGTGCCGGGCAAGCGTGTCCTTTTGACAAAATAAAGCGATCTCTATCTTCCCAGCGAGGATTTTGCGGATCAATCTTCATTTCTTTAAAATATAGTGTTGTAATTAGATCAGCTATGGAAAAAGCTGGCCCCGGATGTCCATCTTTTGCTTCATAAACCATTTTCATAATATCCAATCGTATATGATCCGATATGGTCTGCAATTTTTTTATGTCATTCTCTACATTCATAACATAACACTCCAATCTTTCTATTACTTTGTCCTAATAGGTAAACGTATGATGTTTAATGTTTGATGTTATGATAGCACGACTTTTCAGAATATGCAATAGCTTGTATCTGAAATAAAATAATTTTCTGTTAATTATTTAGACGTTTTTTTCGGAAAGCCAAATACAGTAAATATTCAATAAATTTATATTGACATCTCGTTTTTAATAAAATATACTGAAATAAGTTTAACGTCTGATGTCTAATGTTTAGTGCTATTGTCTAACAACCTTTATTTTATTTGTCTTGATTATTATCTGAATTTTTGTAATTTTCATTATGTGAAGGAGATTTAATTATGTTAGAAAAAGAAGCTTTTGTTAACGAAAACCTGGTAATCCAAAAATTACGGTTACGCCTTATTCCCTTTCTCTTTATCTTATATGTAATCTCAATGATGGACCGAGTAAATATTAGTTTCGCTGCTTTAGAAATGAATCAAGCCTTAAATATCTCTTCCACTACCTTTGGTCTGATTGCTGGTGTGTTTTTTATTGCTTATTTCTTTTTTGAAATTCCGAGTAATGTAATGATGCATAAAGTCGGATGTCGCCTTTGGATTGCTCGAATTCTAATGACTTGGGGACTTGTTACCGTTGCAACGGGCTTCATTCAGACAGCAACACAATTAGGTGTTATGCGTGTCTTATTAGGTATAGCAGAAGCCGGTTTTTATCCGGGTATGATTTTATATCTAACCTTATGGTTTCCCGCTAAGTATATGGGAAAAACCCTCGCTTTTTTTATGACTGGTATGGCATTAAATAATATTATTACTGCACCACTTTCGACTTGGATTATGGATAACTTCCAGCTTTGGGGTTTAGAAGGATGGCGGTGGTTATTTATCATCGAAGGTATTCCTGCTATAATTTGTGGCATCGCAACATTATTTTATCTTGTTGATCGTCCTGAGCAAGCAAAGTTTTTAACCATTGCAGAAAAAAATTGGCTCATCAATCAATTACGCATTGAACGTGAAGCCAAAGAAACAAAAACAAATTCATCGATGTGGGAAGTCTTAAAAAATGGCCGGGTATGGCATCTTTCTATCATATGGTTTGGTTATGTTTGTGCAATGTATGGATTAAGTATGTGGATGCCACAGTTGATAAAATCCTTGGGACAATCCTTATCCAATACAAGTGTTGGTCTAATTTCAACAATTCCATACTTTATTGGTGTAATTTCAATGATTGTAGTTGCTCGTCATTCAGATAAAACAATGGAACGGCGTTACCATATAGGCTTGCCTATTGCAATTTCTGCGATTGGACTTTTTGCGTTAACAATGACACATAATATAGTCTGGAGTTTATTTTAGATTACATTTACAACCGCCGGTATTTACGGCTTTGCTGGCAGTTTTTGGACATTGCCAAGTTCATTTTTATCAGAAGCAACCGCCGCTGTTGGTATTGCTTTAATTAATTCTGTCGGAAATCTTGGTGGCTTCGTTGGACCTTATGCCGTTGGTTATTTAAAGGACTTAACTGGGTCCATCGACTGCAGCATGTATGTATTAGCTGGTTTTGCAATTCTAGCGGGAGTATTAACTATACTCATTCCCCAAAAGCTCATTAAAATTGATGCAACTACAAAAAAGCAACCTGAACAAACAACCGTGGAACTTCCAACTACTTAAACGACAGACCAAATATTAATTTTTAAAAGCCTCATATTCTATAAACAGAATACCTCTGACAAAAAACTCCCAGCAATAGGCTTACCCTATTGAACTGGGAGTTTTTTGCAGTATTATCATCCTTTAAATGGCTGTGACTTTGCAAGTCGTATCAATACAGTTTTGTATCATGCAATATCTTTTTTCCTTATTGTACTACAGGGTCTATAAACAAATAAATTTTTCCAGTTGCAACCATTAAATTGGTACATTTATTTTAAAAAGAAATTTACAATCCTTTTTTACTTTCGGTGCATAAACAATAACGCCCTGTTTTTCGGAATTTTTGTAAAAAGATTTGATACTAGTCAAACTCCACATATCTTTTAATCCATAAATCTTAAACACCATCGGCAAATTCATCCCGCAAATCACACCTACCGATTTCGTTCGTTCTAGCTTGTTTATTAAAACAACAATCTCATTAAAAGCAGTACTTCCATATGCATCACACAAAACCAAGATATCCTCCATACAATTTTTCTTCATATAGGCTTCTATCTCCGCAATATATTCTTTTTTATCAGAATCGCGCAAAATAGTATAATCAATATCCGGTTTATAATAAAAATGTTCCATCGCCATATACAAGCCCTGAGCTAAACTTCCATTTGATACAAGTAGTAATTTCATAAATTTCCACTCCTCACCCTATTGATGTAAGCAACAAAAAATGTTTCTCCCGTAAAATTGTTTTAACATTTTTTGTTACTTTATTTCTATAAAATCAATTATAGCTAGCAATGCAATAACAAGTCAACACTATTTTATGTAAAAATGTTATTTAAGATGATTTTATCTGTTTTTTTGTTACAATAAATAGGATAAAGTAGTTAAAATAACAAAATATTAACATTTTAAATTGACAAAAGTAGTGAAAAACTTTATATTATAAGTACTAAATAGAAAATGGAGAAATTATATGAAAACAAATACCCGCCGTAAAGAAATTTTAGAATGTTTAAAAACAAACGGTTCCGTCAATATACTCGAACTAGCTGCATTATATAATGTTTCTTCCATGACAATTCGTCGAGATTTAAAATTTTTTTCTGATCAGGGCAGTGTAACATTAATCCATGGCGGTGCTACTTTCAATCGAGGCTCTATATTTATACATAATTTGTCTTTTAAAGAAGAACACTTACAAAAAGAAAAAAATCGAATCGCCAATTTTTGTGTGAATTTAATTAGTGAGGGCTCTGCCGTTTTTATCGACTGTGGCTCTACAACAAAAGAACTTGCCGAAGCGCTTTCACAAAAGAAAAATATTGTTGTCATGACAAATTCTTTGCCTGTTATTAATATACTAAGTACCGTAAAAGACATCAAACTGATTACAGTCCCTGGAATTTTCAAAGAAAAAACACAGGGGTTTTCTGGACAAATGACCAGCCGATTTATGCGCGAATTTAAAATTGATGTATTATTCCTCGGTTCGGCAGCATTTGATATCAGTCGCGGCGCAACAAATCCAGATATTGATGATACGGAAACAAAACGGATTCTGGTGAAACAGGCTACGAGAGTCGTTCTGGTCGTTGACCATACAAAACTAGGTGAAAGTTCTTTTATGACAATAGCCGCACCTCGCGAAATCGATACAATTGTAACCGATAAAGATGCCGATCCAGAGATGATTGAAAAAATCAAAAAACTGGGCATTGAAGTTTTTCTTGTTTAATTATCATAAAAAAAGATGAATTCCAGCGCCAATGGAATTCATCTTTTTTATATAAATTGATTGAAAATCAGATTGAGTATTTTGTTTTTCAAATAAATTCCTGACTATATTTTTCAAGCAAAGAGGGATCGAGTTTTTGCTCACATAATGGGATAGCCGTAGATAAAACTTTATTTTTATCATAAAAAGTCTGTTTTTGTTCCTGATAAATAATGCCCGTAGGAATTTTGTCGCCAAATTCCAAGGCTTTTTGAATGGCCGCCATTTTATCATGTGGATCATAACTTTCATCTAAATGATAAACCCGCTTTTTGTAATAAGCAAATGTATTGATTTTATTAAAGGTAACACACGGCTGTAATATATCTACTAAAGCATACCCTTTATACAAAATAGCTTTTTTCATAAGCTCAACAAGCTGTACCGGATCACCACTAAAAGACCTGGCCACAAATCCAGCCCCAGCTGCAATGGCCATCATCAGTGGATTAAACGGTGTATTCATGCTGCCTTCTGTCTGTACCCCAGTCACGAAACCTTCTGATGATGTTGGCGAAGCCTGCCCCTTCGTTAAGCCATAAACTTGATTGTCATGAACGAAATGTGAAATATCAACATTTCTTCTGATATTGTGAATAAAATGGTTTCCACCTTCACCATAGGAATCACCTTCACCGGTATTCACCACAATCGTCAGATTGTTATTGGCAATTTTTGCTGCAATAGCTGCTGGCAAGGATCTACCATGAAGACCTGAAAAACTATTGGTTTTAAGATACTGTGGTGTTTTGGCTGCTTGCCCGATTCCAGCCATCAAAAGAACTTCATGCGGATCTTTATTTAACTCTTCCAGTGCTTGTTTTAAACATTTAATAATACCAAAATTCCCACACCCTGGGCACCAAGCGGTTTCATACATGCAAAATTCCTTAGAAGTGTCACTCATTTTGCTACCTCCTTCAACACTGCGGCAATGATTTCCTCACCTGATATTTGCCGGCCATCGTATTTCAGTATACTGGCAGTACATGTAATACTGGTTGTTTCGCGGATAAGTCTCGCCAACTGTCCTGTTGCATTTTGTTCAACATTAACAATGTTTTTTGCCGCTTTCACTTTTTCCGCCAAAAGTTTCGTCGGCAATGGATATACATCACCAAACAGTAAAGCTGCAAATTTTTTCCCTGACGTATTATTTAAGTATTGAACCGCTTCTTTAATTGGACCATACGTTGATCCCCACCCAATTAATAGAGTATCATACGTATCGGAACCAATAAACTCTGGTTCTTGTATTTCCATGGCAAGTTTTTTCAATTTCAAAAATCTTTTATCCACTTGTTTTATCCGCATTTCCGCACATTCGATAATCTTGCCAGCTTCATCATGTTCGTCACTATCTGCTGCGACAAAACCACGCTTCGTCCCGGGAATTAGACGTGGCGAAATGCCATCTTTCGTAAGTTTATACCGCAGATACTCACCTTCAAATATCGGTTCAGGTGCCTGATAAACTTTTATTTTAGCAAAATCAAACGGCTCTACGACTGCTGATGAATCCGCCAAATATTGATCACTCAACAGCATCACCGGAATCTGATATTTTTCGGCCATGTTAAAAGCACGAATCGTTTGATAAAAAGCATCTTCATGATTTTTAACAGCAATAACCATCCGGGGGAATTCTCCCTGCGATGCCGAAATCATGAAGTTTAAATCACTTTGTTCGGTCCGAGTCGGTAACCCCGTCGCTGGTCCCGGTCGTTGGATGTTGGCAACCACAATTGGTATTTCGGCAATGCCTGATAAACCAAGCGCTTCAACCATTAGAGAAAACCCACCGCCAGATGTTCCAGTCATCGCTTTTGCTCCCGCAAATGAAGCACCAATTGCCATATTAATGGCCGCAATTTCATCTTCAGCCTGTTCGACCACGATTCCAGCTTCGGTCATTTTCCCAGCTAAATATTCCATAATTGAAGTGGACGGCGACATTGGATAAGCTGAATAAAATTTCAATCCAGCTGCAATAGCCCCTAGAGAAATCGCCTGATTCCCTGTCAAAAGCATCCACTTTGCATAAGCACCATCTTTATGTTCATGATGTTTTTTAACACTGTCAAAGCCTTGTTTGACTGCTTGAAGATTTTGGTCTAAATATTCTGATTTCACAGCGTGTTTATAGACTGTTTCAATATGCTCCAAGGTTTCACCAAAACTTTTTAAAATTGCACCAATAGCAATACTACCAACTACTTTTGGATTTCCGATTGTTTTTGCCATTTCATTCATGGCAATTTTAGTAATATTTTTACCTTCTGCGGCAAAGGATGCATCACAAAGAATAAAACCGCCCGGTTTAAGTTGCTTTTTATGCACTTCAATTGTTTCTTCATTAAATGCTACAATCCCATCCAGCTTATAACTATGTGAATCGATTTTTTCAGGGCCAAAACGAATCAATGTGAAATTATGTCCACCCCGTACACGTGACATTACATCTTTCATGGAAAATATCTGATAACCCGCCTGTTTCAATAGCTTTTCTAAAATTGTTCCTGTTGTATCTACACCTTGTCCAGCTGCTCCACCAAGCAAAATATTATACATGATATCCCACCTTTATAATATTTCTGTATTTCTTAATACAATTTCTAGAAATGAATAACATTTCCTGCTTAATTTTTATTATTTAAAAACTAAATAAAATAACCGCCCGTATATTACTATACTGACGGTTATTTTATTACTTATCGAATAAAATTCATATATATTTTATCTTTTCTTTCCTTAGCTTTTACATGATCTTTGCCATATTCAACTAATTTCATGAGCCAAGCCATATTTTCACCAAGGACATGCATGATTTGCTGCCCTTCGTCGTCTTGTTTAGCCTCACCTTGCGCTGTGCCAAAGACTACATTCCAGTAATTTGATGTTGGCATCACCATTTCTGAGTAGTTCAGATAATTATTCAGCTGGTCAAATGTTGGAATTCCGCCTGCCCGTCTGACGGCCACAACACTTGCACCAACTTTATGTCGCAGCATTCCGCCGTTTACCGATGTTACCAAAAAAGCACGATCTAAAAACGACTTCATGGTACCAGCAATTGCTGCATAATGTACTGGTGAACCTAAAATTATGCCATCGGCCTCTTTCATTTTTTGAATCCATTCATTGACTTCATCTTTATCTATTACACATTTTTCATTCATATTACGACGGCATCCGCCACAAGCTAAACAACCGCGAATAACTTTATTGCCAACATGCACAATTTCCACTTCAATATTATCTTTTTCTAACTCCATTGCCACCGTTTTAATCGCTTCACAGGTATTTCCATTTTTATTCGGACTTCCATTAAAAGCAACAACTTTCATCTGCTCAACCTCCCCAAATACTAAGTTCCAACTTATCCTTAGTATAGAACTCCAGCAATTAATTAACAAGTACGCACTTTTTAGTTAGCTGCCTTACTTTTAGGTAAGATTTATTGAAATCACTATATCTTATGCCTTCAATCTGTTATGATAAAAATATCGATTCAATTTAAGACAGCACTATTTCAGACATATATATGGCATTAAACATTTTATATAGCAATCGTCAGGAATGGGTATGGCGTTACCCAGGAAGCAAACGATGCCCTTACCCCATTCCTGACAGACTGGATGTAATTTCTTTATTGCGTTCTACATAATAACAAAATCTGATTGAATCTACACGTAAAGGCAGGTACTAAAATGATTGATTATAATGGCAAAAACTATGTATGTCGCTTAGATTTCGCAATGGATTTTATTCGAGGCAAATGGAAAGCTGTCATACTATGTCATTTATACAAGAAACCAAAACGTTTTTTAGAACTCCAGCGTATCACAAATGGAATTAGCCAAAAAGTATTAAATGAAAAACTAAAAGAATTAGAACTAGCTGGCTTAATTCATAAAATAGCTTATGCTGAAGTGCCACCCAAAGTTGAGTATTCACTCACTACTGAAGGGCGAGATCTTACTAAAATATTAAAAGAAATGGAAAATTGGTCAATAAAATATTATCCCCACCTGGAAGTTTCCTTAATACAATAATCTCAACAAAAAAGCCTGCGAAAATTCGCAGGCTTTTTTGCTTCTATATAGAGATTTTCGCTGGATCCAGTTCTTCTTCTTGAATGCCATACATTTCTCGTTTCATTGTATTTACATCAAGTTCATTTTCCCATTTCGCAACTACAAAAGTTGCAATGCCGTTGCCAATCAAATTCGTAAGGGCTCTGCCTTGCGTCATAAAGCGATCAACACCAAAAATAAGAGCCAGTGCTCCAACTGGTATGGTCGGTATCGTGGACAATGTAGCTGCCAAAACAATAAAGCCACTGCCGGTAACACCAGATGCACCTTTGGATGTCAGTAGCAGCACCGCAATAATCGTGAACTGCTGCATCGCCGTAAGATCCGTATTCGTAGCCTGAGCTAAAAAGATAGCCGCAATTGTCAAATAAATAGATGTCCCATCTAAATTAAACGAATAGCCGGTTGGTATAACGAGCCCGACAATCGATTTAGAACAGCCAACTCGCTCAAGTTTTTCCATCATTCTAGGCAAAACACTTTCGGAAGATGCCGTTCCAAAAACAACCAATAGTTCTTCTTTAAAATAAGCAATATATTTCGTAAAGCTAACACCCGCCCATTTAGCGATCGGCCAAATGATCAATATAATAAATAAGAGACAGGCAAGATAAAAAGTCCCCAATAATTGCATCAACGGGCCTAACGATGCGATGCCATATTTACCAATTGTAAAGGCCATTGCACCAAAAGTACCAATTGGTGCTAATTTCATAATGATATCAACGATACCAAAAAACACATGGGATACATCGCCGATTACACCCAATAGCATTTTCCCTTTTTCACCAAACTTTGATAGCGCCCAACCAAACATAACCGAAAATAAAAGGATCTGCAAAATTTCACCTTTGGCAAACCCATCTACCACCGTATTCGGAATAATATTCATAAAGAACTCACCGGCCGTATGACTTTGAGCGCCATTCGCATACATTGCCACCGATGATGCATCCAACGTGCTTACATCTACATTCATGCCAACACCTGGCTGGAGCCAGTTTACTAAAAAAATACCAAAGAACAACGAAAAAGTTGTAACCGCTTCAAAATAAAGCAAAGCTTTACCACCCACGCGCCCCACTTTTTTCATATCCCCCATACCTGCTATTCCGCAAACAATCGTACAAAAAATAATTGGACCAATAATCATTTTAATCAATTTAATAAATGCGTCACCCAAAGGCTTCATACTTTCGCCTACAGATGGATATACGTATCCTAATAAAATACCGATAATAATGGATGCAAAGACTTGAAAATGCAATGACTTAAAAAAACTTTTATTCAAATTACCCACACCTGCCTTTAATTTTTATAAACTATATACATTAAAAATTTTCATTTCGTGAACTCACAAAACACTCTGTACTGTAATAAGATAAATTTCTTCTCTTTATCCTATTCAAATTTAAGCAGCATAGCAATAGCAATAAGTTATCATACGAATGCATTGATGTTATTATACGATAAAAACAGTAAAATTACTAGCTAGTAAAGCCTACTTGATTTATTAAATTTTTCTATCATGCAATAGATAAAATTTATATATTCACGTCTATATTTTTCAAAAAAAGGGGATGTGACAAAATGAGAAATCATTTTGTCCACATCCTCTTTTTCTATGCATATTGAGTAAACAAGCGGGCAATTACCTTAAAAAGGGTACACAACCCCTTTCCCCATAAAAACTGTTTTTCTACAGTTTATGCGGCTTTCTTCAAACGTAGTCTTTTATTGTGGTATTTATAAAGATTATGCCCGATAGAAACCAGGAAAATCTCTAAACGTACTTGTTCCATGCCTTTTCGAACGATTCTTTTGTACCAGCGGTTATTTTTCATGATGCCAAAAGTACCTTCGGATTGAATGGAGCGATTCATACGAAGAAGCGCTCCTTGAATACTTT
>NZ_FNZK01000015.1 GCF_900109225.1 Propionispira arboris | reverse complement strand
ATGGCGACCCGAAGGGGACTCGAACCCCTGACCTCCGCCGTGACAGGGCGGCATTCTAACCAACTAAACTACCGGGCCATATATTATTTTGGTGGGCGATGACGGGATCGAACCGCCGACATCCTGCTTGTAAGGCAGGCGCTCTCCCAGCTGAGCTAATCGCCCGTAATGGTGACGCGTATGGGATTCGAACCCATGAAACCGCCGTGAAAGGGCAGTGTCTTAACCGCTTGACCAACGCGCCATAAATGGTGACCCACCCGAGATTCGAACTCGGGACACCCTGATTAAAAGTCAGATGCTCTACCAACTGAGCTAGTGGATCGTCTTGTGAGAAAAAAAATGTTTTGGTGACTCAATTTTGTCTCGCATTTCATGTGCCACTCACAAGACAATATTATACTGATTTATCGAGTCTTTGTCAACACTTTCTTTTTTTTAAATTTTTAGTTGTGCTGAAATTCGCTTAAAATTCGTGATATTGCTTGTTTTTTAGTTATATTTCATCAAAATATTCTTGATTGTTCCAATATCTGCTTCAAACTGCGATCAACTGGAGATACCAACTATATCTGTTAAGTTTAGCTGCTATGAAACCGTTGTGTTGTAGGGTCCATCGTCCGTAAGGACGTAACTGATAGACTTACTGGCAGACCCTTCTAATACAATGCCAGACGATGTTGTATCGATTATAGAGTCCTGCCCGCTTTTTCTGATAAACGGATATATAAAACCAATTTCTTCCATACACCCTTATAAACAAATGCAGCCTGAATAAACGAATCGTTTGTTCAGGCTGCATTAAAATCCCTATAAGCTTTCTTGCTTAAAAAATATCCTTTTTAACAACAATCGTTTGCGCACGATTCGGACCAACAGAAACATAGCCTATGTTGATTTCTGCCACTTCAGCCAAACGTTCTACATACTTTTTAGCATTTTCCGGCAAATCTTCATACTGACGAATTTTTGTAGTATCCGTCATCCAGCCAGCAAATGTTTCATAAACTGGTTCTACTGCCCCAAGCACTTTAAGGCTGGCTGGCATTTCATCGATAATTTTACCATTATATTTATAAGCAACACAAATTTTAACTTCTTCAAATGTATCTAAGATATCAAGACGCGTGATTGCCATGTAGTCAATCCCACTCAAGTAACCTGCATAACGAACTACACAGGCATCGAGCCAGCCAGTACGACGTGGACGACCCGTAACTGTACCAAATTCATGTCCACAACTGCGAATCTTATCACCGATTTCATTGAGTTGTTCTGTAGGGAACGGACCTTCGCCTACACGTGTACAATATGCTTTAACAACCCCAACGACTGTGTCTATTTTTTTCGGTGCAATACCAGCGCCTACACAGGCACCACTCGAAGTTGGATGTGAAGACGTTACGTATGGATATGTACCATGGTCGAGATCTAACAGTGTTGCCTGAGCTCCTTCAAACAATACTTTTTTCTTTGCTTTAAGCTGTGCATTCAAATAAGCGGATGTATCGATGACATGCTTACGCAGGCGATCGGCATAAGCCAGATATTCGCTGCGAACTGCATCATAGTCAAAACCATCATGGTTATAGACTGCTTTTAATTCTTTATTTTTAATAGCAAGAACTTCTTTAAGTTTTGCACTGAATACTTCTTCATCCATAAGATCAACAATACGAATACCGATACGGTTATCTTTATCCATATAGCAAGGACCAATACCACGTTTTGTCGTGCCGATTTTGTTATCACCACGAACGTTTTCTAAAAGTTCATCCATTAATTTATGGTAAGGTAAAATAACATGAGCCCGATTGGAAATACGTATTCCATCTACCTCAATTCCTTGTGCAGTCATTCCATCCATTTCCTGAAGAAGCACTTCCGGATCAACAACAACACCATTGGCAATAACACATGTTTTACCTTTGTATAAAATTCCTGAAGGCAGTAGACGCAGTTTAAATTCTTTACCTTCTACGGTAACTGTATGACCTGCATTGCTCCCTCCTTGAAAACGAACGACAACATCGGATTGTTCTGCTAAATAATCGACGATTTTACCTTTACCTTCATCGCCCCACTGAGTTCCCATTACAACAACTGCTGACATAAGACCTCTCCTCTCAATAATATGATTTATATAAAAGTGAATTTAGATCCCCAAAAACGCCATAATTGCATTTACATTCGTAAGTACTAGAAAGCGTATTCAAAATATTCACAGCTTCCTATTTCTTGACATTCATTTTGGAAATCTTCACCTTTTATCCATTTTTCCATAGCAATACTGTACGCATTTATAAAAAGCATCACCTGTAACGTATCGATTGAAAACGGTAATTAGATCACTTGTTTTTTCTATATTGGCTTATAATGTCAATGAAACAACAAAAACACTCAAATTGGCATACGCATGCCTCTTTTTGAGTTTGGTGAAAAAATATGTCCTAATTTCCCTTGAATATCATAGCATTGATTATAGCAGCATGTCAATTTAATTTACAAAAACCATTCTATTTTTATCATTTTTATCCTGCAATGACAAAACGAGCCTGTCCCATACAGACAAAACACTGTTTTTATGCGTCAAAAGCCATCACAGGTAAAGATACCTGAAGGGCCTTACGCAAAAAAACAGGCTGCCAGCTTATAAAAAGCGAGCAGCCTGTTTTTTAGGTATTATGACCAATAACAACACCAAGCACCAGTGCTGCTATTTCATTTAACGTATTATTATGGCGATCATTTTCCCGATCTTGACGTTCCTGCCATTCTCTATCACTTTCATGATCATGTCGTCTCATTTCTCGTTCATGTCTTTCATTTTCTTCACGCATCCGTCTATCATGCTCAACTTGACGGTCACCATTGTCACGGCCACCATCATGTCTATCATCAAAACGAACGTCTTGGCGGTTATCACGATGCATCGGAGAAGCTTCAAGCACGGCGGTCCCAAAACCTGTTTGAATGATACCAATCATAGAAAGTATCATGATTTTTTTTGTTATATTATTCAAAATGAACTCCTCTTTTCTTTAAGTATTACGAATCTTTATCTATGAAAAATATACTATCTTAATTTCACCTTCTGTGGAAAGGGCCCTGTTGATCTTTTTCTCGTGCTAACCTCTTTAATATTTGTTCATGACGATGTTTTTCATGTGATCTTCGTTCGCGCCAATCCTGTCTGGTTTCAAATCGATGCCGTTGAATTTCTTGTTCATAACGGTCGTTCTCTTCGCGAACTTTTCTATCATATTCTCGCTGGCGAAATTCATCGCGATCATGATCTCGATGATCAAAACGAGCTTCTTGATGATCTCGGTTCATCGGACGATCGTTCTGAAATGCCGATGCTTCAATAATCGAAGCTCCAAAACCTGTTTGAATGATACCAATCATAGAAAATATCATGATTTTTTTTGTTATATTCCTCAAAATAAAACCTTCTTTCCAATCAGAAAATACGATATGCTTAAATATGGAAGAATAGCGATGTATACGCTTCTATTATTTAAGAGTATACATTGCTATTCTTGGGAAAGGGTTTGAATTCTAAGATTTTACCCATTTAATTTTTTATTTCTGCGTACCAGTTTACAAAACAAGCAGATTCCTCGGAATCTGCTTGTTTTGTATAAATTAGTTTTGTATCCGTGATAAATCGGCAAATTTTGTAAATTGTTTGTGAAAAAACAACTGGATGGTATCAACCGGACCATTACGATGTTTGGCAATGATCACATCCGTAATATTTTTATTTTCCGTATCAGGATCATAGTAATCTTCCCTATAGAGAAACATAACAATATCCGCATCCTGTTCCAGGGAACCGGATTCACGAAGATCGCTGAGCATTGGTTTTTTAACCTGCCGTGATTCCACACTACGACTGAGCTGAGAAAGAGCAATAACCGGTACATTGAGTTCCCTTGCTAATGCTTTGAGTGAGCGGGAAATTTCCGATATTTCCTGCTGGCGATTATCGCCGCCTTTGCTACTGCTGCCTTGCATGAGCTGCAAATAATCAATAACAATCAATTTCAGGTCATATTCCGTTTTCAAGCGTCTTGCTTTCGAACGCAATTCCATAACAGTGATACCAGCTGTATCATCAATAAAAATTGGTGCAGTTGATAATCGATCTGCAGCACTAATCAGTTTTCCCCAATCCTTATCGTCGAGTTCACCGATGCGAAGACGCTGCGAGTCAATCGCTCCCTCCGAACAGAGCATACGCTGTACAAGCTGTTCTTTTGACATTTCCAAAGAAAAAAAAGCCACTGCCTTTTTTTCTCGCACAGCAATATGGGTAGCCAAATTGAGTGTAAACGCTGTTTTCCCCATACTTGGACGAGCGGCGACCAAAATAAGATCAGAAGGCTGAAGTCCTGATGTTAATTTATCCAAATCCTTAAAACCAGTTGGCGTTCCTGTAATTCCGCCTTTAGAAGCGTATAAAACTTCAATTTTACTGAACGTATCCAGCAAAATGTTTTTAATCGGTGTAAAATCACCGCCGCCACGTTTTTCTGCGACTTCCAAAATCATTTTTTCAGCTTTGTCCATCACATCAATTACATTTTCATTGTCTTCATACCCCATACCAGCGATCGCCGTAGCGGAATTAATCAAATGCCGAAGCTGCCCTTTTTCTTTGACAATCTTAGCATGATACTCAATATTGGCTGCCGTCGGCACACTATTGGCCAGTGACGTAACATAGGCTATCCCGCCAACCTTATCAAGTTGTTCATTTTTGCGCAGTTGTTCCGTAATCGTAATAAGATCAACCGCTTCATTTTTATTGAAGAGTTCAAGCATTGCATCAAATATAATCCGATGCGCGTCTCGATAAAAATCTGTTCCAATTAAAATCGTCACAACTTCCGAAATCGCTTCTTTTTTTATAAGCATCGCACCTAAAACAGCTTGTTCGGCTTCAATATTCTGCGGTGGTATTCTATCAATCAACAAGAATCACTCCTCTCAAACAAAAACGGAGACTGGGGCAAAATATGCCCCAAATCTCCGCCCGCCCTACAGACGGAAACCTCCTGTAACAGAGATTTATGCGATTATTTCTTTATCTTTATCGTCTTCAAACAATACCGCAAAGGCACCTTCAGCAGTCGTTACCGGATGTATGTCCAGTCCCAAATGTCCTTCTGGTATGTCTTTTTCATTTTCTTTTGGAATTACCAACGTTGTAATACCAGCTTGTTTTGCCCCATAGGCTTTCTCAAATACACCGCCGACTGGGCGAACAAGCCCTTGGATCGATATTTCACCGGTAACAGCAACGTTCTGCTTAATTTTGCGTCCCGTAATAGCCGAAATCAAGGCGGTCAAAATAGCAGTACCAGCTGACGGACCATCAATATTACCACCACCAATAACATTGATATGGATATCATAATCATGCACATCTTCACCAGTGATTTTACGAAGTACGGAGGCTGCATTAAATACGGAATCTTTCGCCATGCTGCCAGCTGTTTCATTGAACCGAACCGTCCCTTTGCCTTTTTCATTTGCCTTAAAAGCCACAGCTTCAATTTCAATGACAGATCCCAAGTATCCTGCTACCCCAAGTCCAAAAACCTTACCAACTTCAGATCTCTCTGATGCCTTCTGTGTAACAAATGGTGACAGACGGCTTACCTGTGTAACTTCATACACATCTTCTTTGTTTATAATAATAGCCTCATCAGTATCACCGATTCTTTGTAATGCCAAACTGTACGCATCAGCAAGAATATTGATAGCTTTTCGGCCCTCAATTGTATATTCACTGATCAGTGCAGCCACATCATCAGCAATCGTAACTTCCAATTTTTCAGCTGCATTTAAAACAATCGTTTCAATGTGTTTGGGGGTAAGCGGTTCAAAATAGATTTCAGCACAACGCGACCTGAGGGCTGGATTAATATACCCGGCATCACGCGTAGTCGCTCCAATCAAGACAAAATCTGCCGGTGCACCGTCTTCAAAGAGTTTTCTGATGTATTTCGGTACATTTTCATCCGTCGGATCATAATAGGCCGATTCAAAAAAGGCCCGTTTATCTTCTAACACTTTAAGTAGTTTATTTTGCAGCATGGCATCCATTTCACCAATTTCATCGATGAATAAAATGCCACCATGTGCATCGGTTACCAGCCCCGGTTTTGGTTCTGGTACGCCACTGTCGGCAAGATCCCGGCGGGCACCTTGATAAATTGGATCATGCACAGAACCCATAAGTGGATTTGTCATATCCCGCGGATCCCAGCGCAAGGTAGTACCATCGGTTTCGACAAACGGTGCATCTTCATTAAAGGGTGTATATTTCGTTTTACTGGCAGCTTCCAAGACCAGTCGTGCCGCTGTCGTTTTACCAACGCCTGGCGGTCCGTACAGAATCAAATGTTGTGGATAAGGGGAACTGAGCTTAGCTTGAAGCGACTTCACAGCTCGTTCCTGTCCCACAATCTCAGCTAATTTATTTGGTCTCAATAGTTCCATCACAGATTTCGTCAATTTAACGGTTTCCAGTTTTTCTAAAGCCTCAAATTTCCCTTTTGCCTGCGGTGTTTCTTCTTCTTCAACTTTTTCGTCTTTTAAAACCTGCATTTTGATATCTTTAACATACTCTTGATGGCGTTCTTCCATTTTTTCAGCAATTTTTTTCTCAATTTTATCTTCTACACTACGTCTGGCCATAAGTTCTGCCAATTCTTCCGACAATTGTTCCAAAAGATCCGGAATTTCTTCATCAGTCGGAATTTTATCCAGTGTCGGATTTTCCCAAATCAGTTTTTGCAGTGCTAAAACTCGTTCACCACGGTTTTGTGAACGCATCAAATCCATCGCATCGAGTTTTCCCGCTCGCAAAACAAGTTTTTCCGAACTGAAAATATCAACTAATACGCCATATAAGGCATCGATTTGTTTATCGATGCCTTCTGTCTTTTTGAGTATTATTTTTTTATGCCCGATTTTTTCCACCGGTGCTTCTTCTTGTTTATTCCTACGAAATAATTTATTAAAAAAACCTTTCATACTCTGCCTCTTCCTAGCCAGCGATTACATGTACCTTAATTGTACTTGTAATCTCCGGGTGCACTTTGATTACAGCATCATAATCGCCAACACCCTTTATACCGCCTTTAATTTCAATTTTTCTTTTATCAATTTCAAGATTGTGTGTGGTCTGTAAAATATCCGCCACATCTTTACCCGTTACAGAGCCAAATAACTTACCGCCTTCACCGATTTTAACGGGAATGCTTACTTCAATTTTTGACAGCTGGGCCGCCATAAGCTTTGCCTCATCCGTTTCTTGTTGTTTTTTTAACTGGGCTGATTTTTTCTTTGCATTGGCTACATTCATATTAGCAGTATTGGCTTCAACTGCATATTTTTTCGGCAAAAGAAAATTTCTGCCGTAACCTTCTGATACTTCTAAAATATCACCTTTATTGCCTACTTTTTTAATGTCCTGTTGTAATATTACTTTCACTTTTGTCACTCTCCTCAATATACTGAACGCTCAGCTCAATCGCTTTGCGTCTTATTTCTTCTATATCAGCATGTTTAATTTGTGCACCAGCAACATTTTGATGTCCACCACCACCAAATTCCTCCATGATAACCTGCACATTGATTTCACCGGTTGACCTGGCACTGATACCTACGATACCATCTTCCAAATGGAATAAAACCATACTCATTCTCACATCTTCAATCCTAAGTAAAGAATCCGCAATCTGAGCCGCAATAACTTGGGCATTCGAAATTCCAGCTGGGCAGGAAGCCACGATAAGTCCGCCTTTAACAAATTCTGAACTACACAAAGACCGTGCTTTCGCCAGATTTGTTTCATAGTCAGTCCTAAAGAGGTGCCGCACCATCACTGGATCTGCACCAGACCGCCGCAAATAGGCAGCTGCATCAAAGGTTCGCACCCCCGTCTGCACTGCAAAATTTTTGGTGTCCACAACAATTCCTGAATAAAGTGCCGTCGCATCCATACGAGTCAAAACAAGGTCTTCACTGAAATACATCAAAAGTTCTGTAATGAGTTCGCTCGTTGAAGAAGATGCCGGTTCTATATAAACCAGCAGGGGACTTTCAATAAACTGCTCTGAGCGTCGATGATGATCGATAACGATTACTTGCGAAACACGATCCAAAAGTGATGGTGCTGCAACAAGATGTGGAATATGCGTATCAACAATAAATAAAACCGGATTCAGCGCCGTAATTGTTCCTACGTCACTACTACTCATAAAGAGGTCTTGATAACTTTCATCATCTTTAAGCAAATCTGTAAACTTATCAATGCCTTCATTCATATCACTTAATATAATATGAACGTCCTTATTCATATGGCGAGCCATTTTGGCAATCCCCATCGACGACCCTAAACAATCAAAATCTTCATTGTGATGACCCATTATGAGCACGCTGTCCGAATTGTCGATGATTTCATGTAAGGCATGTGCCACAACACGAGCTTTCACTCGCGTGTGTTTTTCTACAGCTTTCGCCTTACCACCATAAAACTGCATCTTCCCATCAACCTGTACAGCGACTTGATCACCACCACGACCAAGAGCCAGATCCAACCCTGCTGTAACTTGTTCACCAAGCTGGGCAATCGTCGTATCATCGCTGACAGCGGCCACGCCAATACTTAATGTCACCGGAAACTTATTCGCACCATGAATTGCTCGAACTTTATCGAGAATATCAAATTTGTCCGCGAGCACACGATCTAAAGCACGGCGTTCCATAATAGCTACATAAAGATCCTCTGAAATACGTCGCAAAAATCCACCGATGCTCAAAATCCACTCATCGAGCAAACGATTGACTTCTACAATAATTGTTGTTCGCTGCGCTTCACTGATTCCCTGCAAAACTTCATCATAATTATCAATCTGAATATAGCTGAGTACTGGTTTTTCCATCGTACTACGACGCTTGAGTTTTTCAAATTCACTAACATCCGTAACATAAAATACCATAAGGCCCTGTACATCATCGGATGTCGCTACCGGACGATGTTTGGCACGATAAAACTTATCTTTATAAGCAAAAATATATTCACTATCTTTGCCCCAAATTGGCGTTACAATGGCACGCGGCCAAAATTCTTTAATAGATGTCCCAATTTCCGGTTTAAAACCCAGCCATTTACTAAGCTCTTTATTGTACCAACGAATTCTGGCATCATAATCGACAATCAAAATAACCGTTGGCAATTGTTCAATGGCATAATTGGATAATTCATTGATATTTTGAATGATATTTTTATAGTAATAATCCAAAGCCCTCTGGCGATCCTGACAACGTTCTTTTGCATAAAAAAACAACGTAACCCAAATCAGCAGCCCAATCAGCGCAATATAGATATTATAATGCAATAGCACCAAAAGCAACCCGCCCATAATAACCATATGGATACAAATATCAAGCCATGCAGACATATTCCGAGGCATAGAAAAACCTCCCAGTTCACTATCTTTTCTTATCATTTTTTCATTGTAAAACGGCGCCGATAATCAAAAAGTATATCAAACAATCCTGTGAATCCCAAAATCTGAATAAACGCTCCATTTGTGAGGATAAGAATAATTATAATACCTCGCATGAGTTTTGACAATTGATAACGGTTCGCTGCATATTGCAAAAGAGCCAATCCCTGAATAAGCCCTAAAAAAGTTGCCAGCATATTTGCATTAATTGAGATCTGATACAAAACCGTCAGCTCACGCGTCCCGCCCCAGTACATACCCACAAGGGAAAATCCATACAAATAAACCAACACTCTGGGCAGGCGCCATTCTTCAAAAACAGGCAGTGTCGGTAAATCTTTATGACCCAGCCGACGCAAAACTTTCCCCGCTACGGCAAAATTAACATAAGCATCTAATGTTCCCATTAATATAACAATAAGTGGAAACAGCATTGTAACAAGCTGCAATCCTTTTGTGAAATCCGTATCCATTTGCGTTAGCTGCGTTTCGCTCATTCCAGCACCACGATAGATATCCAAAGACATCTCAAAAGCTTCTTTCAACATATCAACCTGCATCGTTAGTGGATTGATATTCATTAAGAACATCACCATCAAGAGTACAGCTGATTTAGCAATAATAGAAACGCAGACACTACTAATTAATGCTTTTACTGCACTATATTTTTTGCGATAAGCAAATCCAAGCATCAATCCAACCGGTGCAAATGCTACAACCATGCGTATGGCTGTCATAGGTTCGATTAATAGAGCAATCAAAACACCCGATACAATTGATGCCATAATGCCCCAGCGAATTCCATGCCGCACACTTAATATAATAATCGGCAGCGGCCAAATGATTGCCATGACGGTTCCCAAAACCGGTACATAGACACTAATCAATGCCATAACAACAGCAATTGCCGATAAAGCTCCACTTTCTGTCAGGGGCGCTAGTTTGTGATTCACCATTGGTTCACCTCTTTTTAAAAATTATTCGGACCCTGTTTTCCATATTATTCGAAATAAAATACAAATCTTTCTGCCGAACACACTTGAAAGAATCGACAGGTGATTTTACATCATTATTTTATTTGATATACATTAAAGATACCATAGATTGAGCAGAAACACAAAAATATTGAAAAGGAGAATCATTATAAAAATGAATTACTGCTAAAAAATGAAATTTCCGGTTGTTCACTTGGAATTTCGTTTATTTTTTCTCAGCATATACTCAATACCTTAATATAAAAAGAAGTCTTTTATGATTGATATTGGCTGCCTGTAAAAAAACGATGGTTCTGTAAAAAACAGTCAACCTAAGCGCATCATACGCTATTGTGCTAAGCTTAATTATCATGACCGGGCTTGTCTTTTTACTGGACGTAAAACAGGAAAAAATAAGACTACGGCGCCGGAAGCTGCTTGTAAAGCGAGAGCAACCAATGTGTCGTAGTCTTATTGGAATATTTTTTACCATTCAATGCTTGTTTTTTATCAGATAATACCTTCTAAATGAAGCATGATTTCAGCGATAAAAGTTGCACAGATAAATGTTCCTGTATAAACGGCCAAAGCGACCACAATGATACGCCATGACATTTTTTTGAACATGACAATATCTTTCCCGACCGTCAGGCCGGCATAAGACAATACCACGGTACAAATCGCCAGAAAATCAACTTTTGTAGTGTACTCTTTAACAAAGTCAGCAACAGGTGAAATTGGCGTTGAAGATAAAATAGCCAGAATTGATACCCAAAAAACCATCGGCAGCTTGCCCGGAATTATTTTTGCAAGCCATATCCCCAAAAGTGTAATAAAAACCAAAATACCACACCCGATTAAAGCATCCCAAACGGGTACGGCGTAGCCAACCATGCAGACAATAGCAGCAATCAAGCCCGCAACAAGAAAAGTCAATACTGTTTCACGCTGATTCATTGACTTGCACCACCTTTTTTCAAACGATTCGGACTTAAAATCGGACTCAGCCGTTTATATAAATAATTGGTAATCGGCAATGAAACAAACAAACAAAAATAAATGCCAACAATGGTCGTCAGTAAATTACTAGCTCCCGCATACATTAAGATCTGCTCTTTTTGTTCAGGAAATACCGTAGCAATCGCCCCTGTGGCTGCAGCCATCATACTGCCAGAACCAACACCGGACCCCATCGCTAAAGCATAAGGATGAAAAATGTGCATTGCTGCTAAAAAACCGGCAATCAGACCAATCCAAATTGCACCAAAAACGGTACCACAAATATAAATTGCCATGACCCCACGGCCTTCTGCTGAATCAAGACCATATTTTTCGGCAATGATTGCAATATTGGGTTCACGATCAATCGAAAAAGTTGCGCCGACTGATTCCCTGCCCAAACCTAGAGCAATTGCAATTGGCAGACCTAAAACAACCGTCCCGAGAAAATGTCCCAATTCTTGTATGGATAAAGCAAACCCGGCTTCAGCGACTTTATTTAGCGAAGGCCCAATAATGACGCCTAATTTTGTGACCAAAATCAAAGTCAACAGACTAAGTACCGATGTGGCGTGTTTCATTTCGCCAGCTTTTATCATTTTCAACTTTGGCCAACTAATAATGCCACCTAAAATCATTGCGTAGAGCATTGGTAAAAATAGCAGAACACCTGGTCCAACTGGTATTTTTTTGACTCCAATTAATTCTGAAATAATTGCCAAAATAAGTGCTATGATATGAATTTTCCAGTTTTTTAATACATCCAAAGTAAATCTCTCCTTCATTGTTATGCTTTTTAAGCATAAGAAAAACCTTCGTAATGTTGTATACGAAGGCCCCATTGCCAAACATAAACGATTTTATTAATTTATACAGCTAGCATAAACTGATAATACTTGTTATTATATTGAATAATAGGATGTATGTCAATTTATAAATCGATTTTATGAGTTTTTACTCGAAGGACAACTGTCTTTTACGATAGACAAACACTCTAAACGAAAAACAAGGAGTTGTTATTTTGCAAAATTTATTAAAGCAAAAAGTCTGTGAGGCTATTTATGCCCACAAAGAAGAAATTATCACGTTAGCAAACTCAATTGCTAACGAACCAGAACTTGGTTTTAAAGAAATAAAAACTTCCCAGAAAATCACCGACCTATTCGAAAAATATGAAATTCCTTATACACGTGGTCATGCGATAACGGGCGTCAAAGCGCACCTGCAAGGAAAATCCAGTAAACGAAAAATTGCCATATTAGGTGAAATGGATGCGATTATCTGCCATGACCATCCAATGTCCAATATGGAAACCGGGGCCGCACATGCCTGCGGTCATAACGTACAAATGGCAATATTAGCGGCTTGTGCGATCGGTTTAAAGACGTCTGGTGTAATGCAAGCGCTCGACGGCGATGTAATCCCGTTTGCCGTACCAGCCGAAGAATACGTGGAAATCGAATATCGCAACCGTCTAAAAGAGCAAGGAAAACTAAAGTATTTTGGCGGAAAATCCGAACTGATTCGCTGCGGCGATTTTGATGATATCGATATGGCGATGATGATGCATGTTTCGATGCAGGGCGAAGAAAAACGACGCATCGATGTTGGTGGCACAAGCAATGGTTTTATCGGCAAAATGATTCGCTTCAAAGGTAAAGAAGCACATGCCGGTAGTGCCCCGCACGAAGGAATTAATGCCTTAAATGCCGCTTTAATTGCCCTTACTGCCGTAAATGCACAACGCGAAACCTTTCGCGATGAAGATTGTGTCCGATTTCATCCAATCATCACCAAAGGTGGTGATTTAGTCAATGTAGTCCCGGCAGAAGTCTGCATGGAAAGTTATGTACGAGCCAAAACAGTCAAAGCGATGATGGATGCAAATCAAAAAGTCAATCGCGCCTTAAAAGGTGGTGCAATGGCCATCGGTGCCGAAGTTGAAATCAATGACATGCCCGGTTTTTTACCGATGATCAATAATTCGGCGCTAACGACCATCTATGAAAAAAATGTATTGGAACTTTTAGGCGAAGACTCGATTGAGCACCTCGGACACAGCTCAGGCAGCACAGATATGGGTGATCTGTCACATATTATGCCTGTCATTCATCCGTGGTTTGGTGGCGGCACCAAAGGTACCGTACATACACGTGAGTTCGCAGTAACTGATGACGAGATGGCTTACTTGCTTCCCGCCATCACTATGGCAGCAACCATAATTGATTTATTAACGAATCAAGCCGAACAAGCCGAAGAAATTCTGCAGGATTATCAACCAGAAATGACAAAAGAAGCTTATTTGCAGTTTATGGAATCCATTCATTAAGACAAAATGGAGTTATCTCTTGATTGAGATAACTCCATTTTCTTTCATTTAAACAATTTACACAAGTTATGCACAGGAAATCCACAGTATTTTGTGGATAACTTGTGTAAATTTATGTTTTTCTTCAAAAAAAAAGAGCCCTAAGGCTCTTCTATCTTATTCAGCAGTGAACGGCAGTAAAGCAATATTACGTGCGCGTTTGATTGCTACAGTTACTTGACGCTGATGTTTAGCACAGTTACCTGAAATACGGCGCGGCAAAATCTTCCCACGTTCCGTAACATAACGGCGTAATTTAGCAACATCTTTATAATCGATAGATTCTACTTTATCAACGCAGAAACTACAAACTTTTCTTTTTGGTTTTCTTCCTCTTTCACGTCTCATCGAACATACCTCCCTTAAAATGGTATTTCTTCGTCAGGGAAGACTTGTGATCCAAAGGAATCTGCACCGCCCGTTGCAGGTGCTGCACCAGCCTGATCTTCCGGTCCTCTGGTAGGTTTGCCACCCATGAATTCAATCTCCTGGGCTACTATTTCTGTCACATAACGCTTCGATCCGTCCTGTGCATCATAGTTTCGAACCTGCAGCCGACCTTCTACTAAGACCTGACTTCCTTTAATCAAATTATTTCCACAAATTTCGGCCAGTTTTTCCCATGCAACGACAGGAATGAAATCAGCTGTATTTTGCTGATCGCTTCTACTAAAACGGCGATTCACTGCAACAGTAAACGAAGCAACCGCTTTCCCACTTTGCGTATAACGCACTTCAGGGTCACGTGTAAGCCGACCAACTATAATTACCTTATTCATGGTAAGTTCCTCCCTGGCTTTATTATTATTCTTCTTCTTTAATGATCATATGTTTTAAAATTTCGTCAGTAATCTTCATTACACGATCAATTTCAGCAACGCATGCTGGATCACATGTAGCGTAGAATAAGCAATAGAAACCATCTGCATGGTCTTTAATTTCATATGCAAGATGTTTTTTGCCCCAACGATCTTCTTTGTCAACCGTACCACCATTGGCAGCAATCAAATTAGCGAATTTTTCAATTACAGCGTTTGTTGCTTCTTCTTCAATTGGTTTAACAATGAATATGACTTCGTACTTTCTCACGAAATCACCTCCCTCTCTGGACTAATGGCTCCTATATTTCAGGAGCAGGGAAGGCCCAAAATTGTATTTTGAAACCTAACTGTCTTATGACTAAATGATTATATCATTTATTGCCGCATGATGCAAGATAATTCACAAAGACTTTTATGTTCCTCGCGCTAAGGAGACAAAGACACCACACGCACAACAAAAAGCCTGAACGGCAAAAATCACGGTAAAACTGTGCAGCATCACTGTCGCAGAAACCCCCGACGTCTGCGGATAGAGTGACAATATAACCGTCACTACCGCCATACTGAGCGCCTGTCCACTCAGACGCATCACCGATAAGATCGAAGATGCCACCCCATAAATCGGTGGATCCACAGCCCCCATGACTGCATTGCTATTCGGTGAAGAAAAGAACGCAAAACCAATACCTATGAGAATCAAATTTAGACCAAGCAGCCAAATCGGTGTTTGCTGCGTCAAAAAAGTAAAAAAGAACAACCCCAGCATTGTCAGAAACATCCCCGCCGATGCTACGAAACGTGGCTGAATTTTATCTGACAAAGTACCCGCCCATGGTGAAAAAATTGCCATTAAAAGTGGTTGGATCAACAAAATCAGCCCAGCCGTTGAAGCATCAAACCCTCTCACAAGCTGCAGATAAAGTGACAAAACAAAACCAATGGCAAACGTTGAACTATAGTGGATCATTGCTGCCAAATTTGACATAGCAAAAATTGTATTGCGAAACAAATACAGTTCAATAATAGGTTGTTGGCTTTTCGTCTGTTCATACACAAAAAGCACCAGCAGTAAGACCCCACTCCCCAAAATACCAAACGCCCAAGGATTGACCGCATAGGCTGATAATCCATATAAAACAGCTATACTAGAAGTGCAATACAAAAAGCTGCCAAAAACATCAAGTTTTTCGCCTTTTACGCCATACCATTCTATTTTCACTTTTACGATTGCCACGAGGCTCACCAATAGTCCCGCTGCTGTAAAAAAAAAGATAGCCCGCCAGCCTAGATATTGCGTAATCAAGCCACCAATCACCGGTCCAAACGATAGGCCCATATAGGTTGCTGCCGCTGAATAACCAATCACTTTACCACGATCCTGCGCCGTATGCCCCGAAATTAAAAGGGCCATACTCGTACTGAAAATCATCGCCAGGGACAGTCCTTGCAATAACCGAAAAACGATCAGCATTGGCAGCGATACAGAAAAACCGGCTAAACAGGTCGTTACCAACAAGCAAATAAGCCCGCTTTGATAAATTTTTTTTCGGCCTATGCTGTCAGCCAGTTTTCCAAATGGAACCAAAACGGCAACAGATCCCAAAAGGTATGCGGTTACAACCCAGCTGAGCATCGCCGGTGGGAAGACGAAAGTTTCCGCAATAGACGGAATCGCTATATTGATAGAACTGCCCATAAAAGGTCCCAAAAACGATGTTGTCAAAACAGTCAGAAAAATTAAATTTGCCTGTGACATGCTTTTACCCCCTTGTTTTATCTAAAAGGGTTCTCTGTAATAAAAATGCTGTATTGAGCCAATAATATCATTACCACTTATTGCGAATCCATTTCAGTTTATAATCCAAGCTATACTTTCCCGGGCCAATTGCAATCGCCGCAAAAAAGGAAAAACCATCTTCCAAGGATTGCGATGCTTTCGCTAAACCTTTGTCACTCATCATCTGCGTACTGAAAGCAGTCATCATATTGACAAATAAAAAAAAGCAGGCAAAGCGATAAAAAAATCCTAAGAAAAGAAACAAACCTCCGAAAAACTCAATGACACCAGACATAAAGCCAAAAAAAACTGGAAAAACGCTAATGCCAAATACGGCCAAAGACTGCCCAAGCCCTGTCCAGACATCAACACCGCCTGTAATTTTGGGAAACCCATGCCACATAAACATGCAGCCAATCACGATACGGAAAAGCAGTACCGCCGCATCGATTCTTGCATTTAAAAATTCATTGATGTCTTGTAAAAAATATTTCATATCATGACCTCTTTTCAGTAAAATTAATATGTAAAAAACAACGCATGACCCTATTGCCATGCGTTATCTGTCTTACTTATACGTTGAATCTAAAATAAGTTACGTCTCCGTCTTGCATTACATACTCTTTTCCCTCAAGACGAACTTGACCTTTTTCCCGAGCCGCTGCATTACTGCCCGCAGCAATCAAATCATCATAGGATACGATTTCAGCTCGAATGAAACCACGTTCAATATCCGTATGGATTTTCCCGGCAGCCTGCGGTGCCTTTGTACCTTGTGTAATAGTCCACGCACGACATTCGTCAGGACCTGACGTCATAAAGGTCAAAAGGCCAAGTAATTTAAAAGAAGCCTTGATCAATTTAGTCAAGCCAGATTCTTCAAGCCCCAGTTCTTCTAAAAACATCTTTGCATCATCGCCATCCAGTTCAGCAATTTCAGATTCAACTTTTGCCGAAATAACAACGACTTCTGCACCTTCTTCAGTAGCATATTGTTTTACTTTCTGCACATATTCATTCTCGGTTTCCGCCGTTACCACTTCATCTTCCGCAACATTGGCAATAAATAAAGTTGGTTTTAGTGTCAGCAAATGTAGTTCGCGAACCATCGTCACTTCTTCTTCCGTCATTTCAACACGACGAGCTGGTTGTGCTTCTTGTAAAACTTCTTTGATACGAAGAAGTACATTTTCTTCGACTTTCGCATCCTTATTGCCACTGCGAGCAATTTTGGCTAAACGGTCCAATCGTTTGTCCAGCGTTTCCAAATCAGCCAGACACAATTCCGTATTGATGATTTCAATATCACGCAGGGGATCGATTGATCCTTCAACATGGGTAATATTGGAGTCGACAAAACAGCGCACAACCTGTGCTACAGCATCCACCTGGCGGATATGCGCCAAAAATTTATTTCCCAGCCCTTCACCCTGTGCAGCACCTTTTACAAGCCCTGCAATATCAACAAAACGAACCGATGCTGGTGTCGTTTTTTTTGAATTATACATTTCATGCAAAACCTGAAGTCTGACATCCGGTACATCAACAACGCCAATATTGGGTTCAATCGTACAGAAAGGATAATTCGCCGCTTCCGCCCCCGCTTTTGTAATCGCATTAAAAAGTGTACTTTTTCCTACATTTGGCAGCCCAACAATACCTACTTCTAAATTACTCAAAACATATTCCACCTTATTTTTAATATAGAGACAACTCACTTACATTTATCTTAAACAACCGCCACAAAAAACGGTATTGTAAAATGAACAGAAAACCTAAATTTTCTGTTCACATGTTCGAAATTTTTAATTGAACTATTTTTGTAGTCTTTTCTCATTTTAGATGATACAGACTTGAAATGCAATACCTTACGACATTTTGTTCCAGTAGACAGAACACAAAAAAATAACCAGTGCAGGATTTCATAAGCCGTATAGAGAAGTGCTTATTTATTCCACTGTATAGGAAAACGGAAAATTTATAAATTTCTCTCACAAAAACCAATCGTATCCCTGTGAAGACGGCTTCACACAAAGCACACTGCATATTTTTTTAGGAGGCTTTTTATGATTCATCGAAAACGTGTATTAGCCGAATTTTTTGAGCTCGTACAAATTAAATGCTCTACTCGCCAAGAAAGAGAAATTGGCAATCTACTCAGCAAACGCCTAACAGATTTAGGTGGTCAAGTGATCGAAGACAATGCCGGAGAAAAAATCAATGGCAGCTGTGGCAATCTAATTGCCACTTTTGAAGGAAATATGCCCGGACTCCCCACCATCATCTTCACCGCACACATGGATTGTGTTGAGCCGTGCAGCCCTGTGAAACCACAAATCATTGACGGCATCATCACTTCCGATGGAACGACGATTCTCGGTGCGGACGACAAGGCCGGCATCACCGCCATCTTAGAAGCCCTTCGGCTTATTAAAGAAGAAAACCTTCTTCACGGTAACATCCAAGTTCTTTTCACTGCAGCCGAAGAAGGCGGCGTATTGGGTGTAAAACATGTCAATCGCAATTTATTGCATGCTGATTTTGGTTATACATTAGATTCAAGCGGCCGTCCAGGAAAAATCATAACGGAAGCTCCTGGCAAAAATAAAATTTTTATTAAAATACATGGCAAAGCAGCACACGCTGGCATTTCCCCAGAAAATGGAATCAATGCCATCGTTACCGCCGGAAAAAGCCTTGCCAAGCTGCCACAAGGACGAATTGATGCAGAGACGACCTGCAATGTTGGTACCATTCAAGGTGGACAGGCAACCAACATTGTAGCTGATCTTGTAGAAATCGTCTGTGAAGCACGCAGCCGAAATCAACTAAAACTGGATGAACTCACAACGCAAATATGCGATATTTTCAAAAACGAAACTGAGGCAGCCGGTGCAGCACTTGATATTGAGATTCAAAAAGATTATGGTCCCTATGTACTAGACAAAAACTCGCAAGGCATTTCCATTGCGGCAACCGCTGCCAACAAACTTGGACTGCAAGTTGAACTGACGACATCCGGTGGCGGCAGCGATGCAAACGTCTTAAATAAATATGGCATTCCCGCCATCGTGCTTGGTGTCGGCATGGAAAAAGCCCATACCACCAATGAATATATCATTGAAGAAGATTTATATTCATCTGCTGCCTGGGTGCTGCAAATTATAAAAGACACAGCTCAGGTACGCGATTAAAAAATAAGCAGCGAGAGCAAATATATGCTCTCGTTTTTTTATATAAAACAAACGCCACAAAAACGTATATTGTCTTCAAAAGTTCTTCATAACATCTTCACATTATTTGCGTATTATAAAAGTAAGCTATTATGCACTGAAAAAGCATTTTGACAGACTTCAAATTAAGAAAGGAATTTTCTTTATGCCTCCATATTCCGTCCTCATTGTCGACGATGATGATAAAATCGTCCAATTACTTAAAGCCTATTTCGAAAAAAACAATTTTCTTGTCCATACCAACAGTAATGGCTTAGATGCTATAAAATCTATTCAAGAAAAACATATTGATATCATGATCTTGGATTTGATGCTGCCCGGATTAGATGGCTGGGAAGTCTGTAAAAAAATCCGCCAGCAAAGTGACTTGCCAATCCTTATGCTGACAGCCCGCGATGAAGAAAGTGACCGACTTGTTGGTCTTGAACTCGGTGCGGATGACTATGTTACGAAACCATTCAGCCCTAAAGAAGTCGTTGCCCGTGCCAAGGCAATTCTCCGACGTACGTATCGTGAAACCGGCACACAGGAACAATGGATACAATCCGGTCCATTAAAAATTGATCTGGCACGTCACCTTGTCCTAAATAACGAACACCCCTTAGAACTGACACCAACTGAATTTAAACTGCTTGAAATTCTTGTCCAAAACCCCGGAAAAGTTTTCAGCCGACTGCAATTAATCGAACAAATACAAGATTTTGCCTATGAAGGGTATGAACGAACGGTTGATGCACATATTAAAAACCTTCGTCATAAATTAGAAGAAGATAGTAAAAAGCCAAAACATATTGTAACCGTCTACGGCATTGGCTATAAGTTTGCAGGTGAATAAACATGTATAAAACCTATATGTCCATTACAACTAAAATTGCTGGCTTAACATTTCTGTTAGTGTTAGCCACTATCTTTATTTTATGTTATATTGGTCACAGCCAAATCACAACTTTGTTTCATGAATATCTACGCGTCAAAGGTGCTGCTCTGGCTAATGCCTCGATAGACTTCAGCACGATAAATGGTCCGGAACAAGATTTTCTGGACGGCTTTCGTGAATCATTTCGCATGGCAGCCATTGCGGTATCGTTAGTTGCAATCATTGCCGGATATGCTCTAGCTCGCACCATAACGGACCCATTATGTAAACTCAGTAAAGCAACGGAAAGAATCGCCAAAGGGCATCTTTATCAAAATGTCAATGTCGAAACCAATGACGAAGTGGGCTGTTTAGCGGACAGCTTCAATCGCATGTCAAAATCACTGGCTAAAAATGATAAAGTAAACAAACAACTGCAAGCAAATATTTCGCACGAGCTCAAAACCCCACTCGCTATCATCCAAGGGAATCTGGAAGGTATGCTTGATGGTATCATTGAACCAAGTGATGAGCAACTGCGTTCTTTACACGAAGAAGCTGTCCATCTCAATCACCTGATTAAGGAACTGCATGATTTGTCACTGGCGGAAGTCTATCAGCTTCACTTGCAAAAAGTTCCCTGTAATATCAATCAAGTTGTTGGACGCAGTTTGCGTGTCTTAAAACCGCTTAGCGATAAAAAATCCATTGATTTACATGCCGATTTCGCAAAAAATATTCCTAATCTGGAACTCGACATTGAACGAATCCATCAGGTTTTTTATAATATTCTATTGAACGGAATTCGCTATTCTCCTATTGGCAGTCAAGTCCAAGTTAAAACACAGCGACGCACGATGGCCGGACAACGCTGGGTTTGCATTTCCATCAAAGATAATGGACCTGGTATCAATCCCGAAGATCTGCCACATATTTTTGATCACTTTTATCGCGGTGAAAAATCACGTGATCGCAAAAGCGGTGGCTCCGGACTTGGTCTTGCCGTAGCAAAACATATGGCTGAAAACCACGGCGGTGATATCTATGTGACCAGCTCCCTTGGTGTCGGAACAACATTTGAAGTACTACTGCCGCTTGAAACGATCCATGCCACTACCTAAAATGCAAAAGGTGCACTCTAGAATAAAATTTCCAGACTGCACCTTTTTTTATTTTGGATATTGGAGTGGTATATTTGCCGTCAGCAGCATATCTGAAACCCGTTTTACATCAGTAGAGGTCGCCGCTGGAACACCTTCCAGCTTATAGACCATACCTAATTCATTCCATTTATAAGCGCCCATAAAATGGTAGGGCAATACATCTACTTTTAGCTGTACATTTTTAATAGAATGCAGCAATTCGATAAGCTTCTTTATTGATTCTGCATCATCAGTAACCTGAGGGATAACAACATAGCGCACGGTTACCGGTTTATGTTCAGCAATATAACGCAGATTGCGGATTATAGCCTCATTAGAATCAGCCAGAGTAAGCTTTCGATGCAATTTATGATCAATCGCTTTCAGTGAAAACAGAACATGGTCTGTATAAGGTAAAACTTGCAAAAGTGCTTCCGTTTTACAAAATCCAGCCGTGTCCAAGGTTGTATGGATACCATCTTTCTGACAGGCGGCAAAAAGGTCTGTTACAAAGTTCGGCTGCAAAAGCGGTTCTCCACCACTAGCAGTAAAGCCCCCACCGGAAGCATCATAAAAATTCCGATACTGATTTATATCCTTGAGTGTCGCCTCGACCGTTATTGATCGTTCACCCTTGATCCAAGTATCAGGATTGTGACAAAACGCGCAGCCGAGCCCACACCCTGCCAAAAAAAGCACATAACGAATACCCTCTCCGTCCACTGTACCAAACGTTTCTTTCGAGTGATAATAGCCAATCATCATACCACCCGCTTATACAGCTTCATAAAAAGTACGGCTAATGACTTCCAACTGATGAGCCTGACTCAATTTGACAAAATGCACGGCATAACCTGATACGCGGATTGTCAGTTGTGGATATTTTTCTGGTTCTTTCATCGCTGCCACAAGCAGTTCCCGATCAAAAACATTGATATTAATATGATGCGCTCTGTATTTTGAATAACCATCCAATAGTGCTGACAGGTTATTGATTCGAGCCGTTTCTGTTTTTCCTAGCGCCCCCGGCACAATCGAAAATGTATATGAAATACCATCTCGACAATCATCGTATGAAATATTTGCCACCGATCGCATTGCAGCCAGTGCCCCATTGGTATCGCGACCATGCATTGGATTAGCACCCGGAGCCAGTGGCTCTCCTGCTTTTCGACCATCTGGTGTCGATCCTGTTTTTTTGCCGTACATGACATTCGATGTGATCGTCAATACCGATAAAGTATGCTTCGCCTGACGATATGCCGGATGTTTTCTAAGTTCCGTAATAAATTCATGGGTAATTTCTGTGGCCAGTGAATCAACACGTTCATCATTATTTCCGTATTTAGGGAAATCTCCCGCTACGACAAAATCAACAGCGACACCTGCCTCATTACGGATTGGTTTTACTTTTGCATAACGAATTGCACTCAAAGAATCAATGGCCACCGAAAGACCCGCTACACCAAAAGCCATCAGGCGTTCGATTTTACTATCATGCAACGCCATCTGCCCTGCTTCATACGCATGACGATCATGTGAGTAATGGATTACATTCATCGTATTCACATAGAGTCCAGCCAACCAGGCTAAAACTTCCGAATAATTTTTGCGAACAACTTCATAATCCAGATATTCCCCTTCTGGAATTGGCATTACTGGTGCGAGCTGTTTATCTGTCTTTTCATCCTTCCCTCCATTGATGGAAAGCAACAAAGATTTAGCCAAATTCGCCCGAGCGCCAAAAAACTGCATCATTTTCCCGAGTTTCATTGCAGATACACAGCAAGTAATACCATAATCATCACCATAGACATCACGCATCACTTCATCGTTTTCATATTGGATGGCACTGGTCTTTACTGAAACTTTTGCCGCAAATTTCTTGAAGTTTTCCGGTAAGCGATCTGACCAGAGAACCGTTAAATTTGGTTCAGGTGCCGGACCAAGATTATATAGGGTATGAAGCATTCGATAAGAATTTTTCGTTACTAAAGAACGTCCATCCTGTCCGATGCCGCCGATTGATTCGGTAACCCATAATGGATCACCAGCAAAAAGTTCATTGTACTCTGGTGTCCGGAGCATGCGCGCTAAACGAAGCTTAATCACAAACTGATCGATAATTTCTTGAGCCCCAGCTTCCGTAAGAATACCCGCCGCTAAATCACGAGTAATATAAATATCTAAAAAGGTCGAAGTCCTGCCAATTGACATCGCTGCACCATTTTGTTCTTTAATGGCCGCCAAATAACCAAAATAAATCCACTGCACCGCTTCTGTCGCATTTTTAGCTGGCAGAGAGATATCAAATCCATAGGACTTACCCAGTTCAATCAAGTCTTTTAACGCTTTAATCTGCTGCGAAATTTCATCACGAGTTCGCATTGTTTCTTCTAACATAGGTGAAACAAAAACCTCATCTTTGTCTTTTTGTTTCTGTGCAATCAGATAATTTACACCATAGAGAGCAACGCGGCGATAATCACCGATGATGCGACCACGTCCATAGGCATCGGGAAGTCCTGTCAGCAGACCCAGCGAGCGCGCGCGGCGCATTTCTGGTGTATAGAGGCCAAAAACTGCCTGGTTATGCGTTGTAACATGATTGGTATAGATGTTTTCAATTTCCTTATCTAGTTTATATCCATATTCTTCACAAGCTTGTTCGGCCATACGTAGACCACCATTAACAATAAGACCTCGTTTAAGGGGTGCTTCCGTCTGAAGACCAAAAATGACTTCATTTTCTCGATTGATGTATCCTGGTTTATGTGAAACGACGGTCGAAACCAATGCCGTATCGACATCAAGAACACCACCTTTTTTATTTTCTGCCGCTAAAAGCTCCGTACATGTATCCCAAACTTTTTTTGTCTTATCTGTCGGTCCTGTCAGAAAGCTCCCATCACCATCATAAGGCAAATAGTTTGTCTGTATAAAATCTCGTACATCAATTTCGCTCTGCCATTTTCCTTTGTTAAAACCATCCCAAACATTCATGAAACATACCTCCGCTATTTATATATTACGTTATATTTTTTATGAAATAAATATTTGTCTCACTTGCTGCAGCATAAAAGCTTTGCTCATTATATTCCTATTTCACAAACTATGTCAATATATTACGTGCTGGTTTTAAGACTTACTACTAATTATTTTAAATATTTATTTAAAAGATCATATTTAAAAAGGATATACATTTAGCACCTAATCTTAATTATTGCGCAAATAATCCAAGTTATTTTAGGTCTAAAAATAGACAAAGACCGCCCAGGCAAGGTCAATCTCGCCCAGGCGGTCGGCAATTCACAATACAGTTCCTCGTGGTAATCCACATTTTCCGCCAGTCCTGTATCGGCTAAAATTTATCTCATGAGGTCATTATAGGTTATGCAAATAAGCGTGTCAATAAAAATAAGTTACAATTTTCGCTTCTGTAATAACTAAAAAATATTGAAACCTTTAATTTTTATTATGATTATGAACAACAACTTTAGATTTAAAAATAACTTAAAAATTTTTATAAATAAAAACTATTTTACCATAAAAAAATAATCATTTTTTTGTAAAACAAAATGTAATACCAGCTCTTTATTTCACAAAAAATAATGTATCTCAATAGCCTAACCGATCAGGTTTAAAGGGTTCTGTATTTTTTTCCACAATCAATTTGACTGCCTTCTCAAATTTCGGACGCGGTATCATTACAAACCGGCCACACCCTTTACATTTCAAGCCAAAATCAATACCAGTCCGCGTTATTTCCCATAAATCGCTGCCACATGGATGCTGCTTTTTCATCTTTACCACATCACCAATATCATATTGTATTCTTTCCATAGAATCTACACCAGCTTCCATTGATATTTCTATTCTTATTTTATACAAAAACACATGAGAATAAAAGCCTTTTTAGTAATTTGTAAATAAACTTCTGTTTAAAATCACTTGCTTTTTCTATGCTATGGATTCAAAATAGAAGCAATGGCTTTTTTGCTTCGTAAACTATAAATTTCAGGTTTTTCTTTAACAGTAAATGAGGTGTAATGATTTCATGAAAGTATCTTTACTACAAATGCACATCAAATTTGGTGATTTTGCCGAAAATAAAAGGACTATTGTTAGGCTGCTAGAAGAAACCATGCTTAAAAATCCAGATATAATCGTGCTTCCCGAAATGTGGAATGTCGGGTTTTATCCCAAACCAGTTGGAGAATATGCAGACCCCGATGGAACTGACACTAGAAAGTTTTTAAGTAAACTCGCCAAAGATCATCAAGTCAACATCGTCGGCGGCTCTATTGCCAATCGCATCGGAGAAAGAGTCTACAATACAAGTTATGTCTTTAATCGCGATGGTGAACTTGTGTCTACCTATCATAAAACACATTTATTTTCACCCGCTCAGGAAGATATCATCTTTACACCCGGAGAACATTTCAACACCTATGTTCTTGATGGTGTAAAATGCGCTACGATTATTTGTTACGATCTACGATTTTGTGAACTCGTACGACTTTTAGCCTTAGAAAAAATATCCGTTTTATTTATTCCAGCAGCTTGGCCGATTGAACGATTAATGCACTGGAAAACCTTAACCCGGGCTCGAGCGATTGAAAATCAAATTTTTGTTGTAGCCGCAAATGGCTCGGGGACCTTAGATATGTTGCAGCTCGCGGGAAATTCGCTGATCATCGATCCCTGGGGCGAAATTCTCGCCCGGGCAGATGAAGATGAACAAACTCTCCATGCCAACCTAAAGCTGGCTATTTTACAAGATATTCGCAGTTCGATGAATATCTTTCAAGATCGCAAACCAAAATTATATGAACAATAAAAAAACGGGGGACTGTCTCGATTCAAATCGTGATAGTCCCCATTTTTCATTTTATACTGCATTTAATTTTCTTTCATGATAAAAGTTTTGGTTCTGCATGATGATCGGATGGTTCTGCATGAATCAGTACATCAAAAGATCCTAACGCCGTTTTAATTTCACTCTCAAGTTCATCACAAATTTGATGCACTTGTTCTAAAGACATATCTTTCTCAAAAATAAGGTGTACATCAAGCAAACAATACGATCCAGAACGTCTTGTCCGCAAGCGATGAAACCCCATAACGTTATCATGCCGACTGAATATTTCACCGATTATCCTTTCTTCTTCTTCAGGCAGGCTTGTATCTGTAAGCTCTTTTGCACTTTCGATTACCATTTCATACCCTGTTTTAAAGATAATAATAGCCACAAAAATAGCAATCAAGGGATCCAGCCAGAGCCACCCGGTAATTTTTATTCCCACCAATCCTGCAAGAACACCCACCGATGTCCATATATCCGCGCGAAGATGTAAGCCATCTGCCTCAAGTGCTTGTGACTTAGTCTTTTTAGCCACAACCATCAGCCTGGCAGAAACAAAATAATTCACTACAATTGAAATGAGCATAATCAAAATACCATATTCCAAAAATTCAGGTTCAGCAATATTATTAAATTTTTGTATCGATTCATAAACAATTGCAATTGCGGCAAAGACAATCAGCAGTGCTTCGATCGCAGACGATAAATTTTCAAATTTACCATGTCCATAATCATGTCCCATATCTGGCGGCTCAACGGCCTTTCTTACGGCAAAAAAAGCAATGATTGCCGCAATAAGATCCACACCGGAATGCATAGCCTCCGAAACAAGGCTTACTGCCCCCACATACATACCAACAATTAATTTCAAAACGACCAGCAGTGTATTTGATAAAATAGATAACCAAGCAGTTCGTTGTTTTAATGCATTATTTTGCTGTTCTTCTGTCATTATACTTCCTCCTAAAAATGGCTCAAAATAGTTTAATAATCCAAACAAATCCGCACAGACCATCCTTATTTTCTCAATTAGGGTATAAAAAAGCCTGTGAGACCCATTTACATGGTCCCACAGGCTTTAACTCTGCTGCAATACGCCCGGCCATCTCAGTTTACACTGATTGGCTTGATCCTATATCTTATCTTACCATAATTTTTTAATTTCTGTAAAGTATTTTCAATAAAAATTTTTAATTGATAATTACTTTCGTTATTATTCTCATTTATATTACCCGATTTTCACAAAATGCTCAACGATATAGGCCTTGGCAGCAAGTTTTTCTTTAATCAATTCAATATTATCAAAATCACCACGAACAACAATTTCATATTCACCGGTATCTTTTTTACAGGTAACTAAACTATCCAAGTTCAGTCCCATTTCAAAAAACACTTCAGCTATTTCTTTAACTGCACCAATTTTATCTTTCACAGCAATCGTCAGCCTCGTTTTGCCTTCAGGCAAACCCATAACATCCACAAACGTTTTAAAAATATCTGTTTCCGTTATGACACCAACCACCGCACCAACGCTGCTTACAACTGGCATCCCACCAATTTTATGCTTATACATAAGAAGTGCCGCCTCTTCAATTGTCGCATCAACAGGCACTGCAATCACTTCTTTTTGCATGATTTCCTTAATCATCATCTTAGCTAAAAGCGAATTAATTTCATATTTAGCCAACGTTGTCGCTGGTGATGGGGCCACTTTCATAATATCACGGTCACTTAAAAAGCCAACCAGGGTACCGCCTTCAACAACAGGCAAACGGCGAAATCCATGTTTTTTCATCAATGCAGACGCTTCGTCTACTTTTGTTTCCGGTTCGACCGTAATCGGATTTTTGGTCATTCTATTCGCTACAAACACATAAAACAACTCCTCTCGCAATACTTGCTTATATTGAGTAATGTTCGATATTTCTTAGCATCTTCCTTTAAAAAATAAGCAAACAGCAAAAGCTGTTAGACAATTGCTGTTTATTTATGATCAACCACCAAGATAAGCTTTACGAACCGCTTCGCTGGCCGCTAGATCTTTTGCTGCTCCGGCTAAGGTGATACGTCCTGTTTCCAGAACATAAGCCCGATTGGCAATCGAAAGGGCCATATTGGCATTTTGTTCCACAAGCAAAACCGTTGTACCTGTTTTATTAATATCTTGAATAATTGAAAAAATTTCTTTTATCAACAGAGGTGCCAAGCCCATGGATGGTTCATCCAAAAGTAAAAGCCGAGGACGACTCATCAAGGCCCGTCCCATAGCCAGCATTTGCTGCTCCCCGCCAGACAAAGTTCCCGCTTCTTGCGTTTTACGTTCTTCTAACCTTGGAAAACGAGCAAATACCATTTTCAGATCTTCCTGAATCCCTGCTTTATCACTGCGCACATATGCCCCTAAATCAAGATTTTCCATTACCGTCATATTCGCAAAAATACGGCGGCCTTCTGGAACTTGTGATATTCCTGATTTAACAATACGCTGGGCTGCAATACCAGCAATATTTTGGCCTTCAAACTCAATTTTACCGATTTTAGGTTTTAAAAGACCCGAAATGGTCCGCAAAATTGTCGATTTACCCGCACCGTTTGCTCCAATCAGAGTTACAATTTCACCTTCATTTACTTCCAGGCTGATACCCTTGATCGCATGAATTGCCCCATAATATACATTGATATCTTCAACTTTAAGCATAGTTCCCATTATTCTACCTCGCTTCCAAGATAAGCTCTGATAACTTCAGGGTTATTCTTGATATCGGCTGGCACCCCACTAGCAATGATACTACCATACTCCAGCACATAAATACGTTCGCAAATCCCCATAACCAGACTCATATCATGTTCAATAAGCAGAATTGTCAACCCGAATTCCTCGCGAATCCAGCGAATCATTGTCATCAATTCTTGTGTTTCCTGTGGATTCATACCGGCTGCTGGTTCATCTAGCAACAGCAATTTAGGCTGTGCGGCTAACGCCCGCGCAATTTCCAAACGGCGCTGCGCACCATAGGGAAGATTCTTGGCTATTTCATCTTTTTTATCATCTAATTTAAAAATCTTCAGAAATTCAATCGCTTTTGCTTCGATCTCTGCTTCTTCTTTAAAATAACGCCCCACACGAAATACCGATTCAAACAAACCATACTGCACATGAAAATGATAGGCTATTTTTACATTATCCAAAACACTCAATTCCGAAAACAAACGAATATTTTGGAAAGTACGTGCTATACCACGCTGCGTAATTTGATAAGGTTTCATTGCAAGCAGGCTTTTGTCATCAAAATCAATCGTGCCGGTTGTTGGCTGATAAACACCGGTCAACAAATTAAAAGCTGTTGTTTTTCCGGCACCATTTGGTCCGATAAGTCCCACAAGTTCACCCTTATTTACATACATGTCAAAATTAGAAACGGCTTTTAACCCGCCAAACAGTTTAGAAACACCTTCGGCTTTCAGTAAACTCATTACTTACGACCTCCTTTAAAACGCTTAAATATCTTCAAATCGGTAAGTTCTATATTACCAAATAGACCTTGCGGACGATAGAACATTAATAAAATCAAAGCAAGCGAATAAATAATCATTCTAAATTCTGGCCAGCTGGCAAGTGCCGCTGAAATAAATGTCAAAATAACTGCGCCGACAATAGAACCTGTAATGGAGCCAAGCCCTCCCATTACAACCATTGTAAGATAGTTAAACGATGCCATAAATGTAAACGACGCTGGATGAGCAATGTAGAAATAATGCGCAAATAAGCCTCCTGCAACGCCCGCAAAAGCAGCACCGATTGTAAATGCCATCACTTTATATTTGGTCGTATCGACCCCCATGGCTTCGGCAGCGATTTCATTTTCACGAATCGCAATACAGGCCCGTCCATGTGATGAATTTACAAAGTTTTTAATAAAGAAAATACTGAACAATACGATAAAAAACGTCCACGCAAAATTTGTATAGCGAGGAATCCCCATAAAACCAGATGCTCCACCGACATATGAAATATTAAGAATGCAAATACGAATGATTTCACCAAGACCAAGTGTGGCAATTGCCAAATAATCGCCCTGCAAACGCAGTGTTGGCAACCCAATCAGGAAACCTAAAGTACCCGCACCAGCGGCACCACCAATTAATCCCACGAGAAAAGGCATTTGAAACTTAACGGTCAAGATAGCACTTACATAAGCCCCCACTGCCATAAAGCCAGCATGTCCGAGGGAAAACTGCCCCGTATACCCATTTATTAGATTGAGACTTACCGACATGATAATGTTAATCCCAATCAAAATGATATTAAGTTCCCAAAAAGAACCTATAATATTTTCTGTTAACAAAAGCTGTATGATCGCAAAGCCAACGATACTTAATGCTATAATCTTAATGTCTTTTATTCTTGATAAATTCATCTTTGCCACCTACACTTTCTCGCGGGTATTCTTACCGAATAGACCCGAAGGTTTAAATAATAAAACAAGGATCAAGATGGCAAAAGCCGCCGCATCGCGGAAAGTCGAAGAAAGAAAACCACTAACCAGCGATTCAATAACACCCAAAATGACCCCGCCAGCCATAGCCCCCGGTATAATCCCAATGCCGCCAAGCACTGCAGCAATAAAAGCTTTGAGTCCCGGCATAATCCCCATAAGCGGATCAATTGAATTATAGTAAACACCCACTAAAACGCCACCGGCTGCCGCCAGCGCGGAACCAATACCAAACGTAATTGAAATAACACGATTGGCATCAATGCCCATAAGCTGTGCCGTTTCTGTATCAAAAGATACCGCACGCATGGCTTTGCCGATTTTTGTTTTTTGCACGATATACGTCAAAATCACCATTAAAATAGTCGTAATAACCAAGATCAAAATTTGCTGACTATTAACTACAAAGGGTCCCATATGATAAGTCACCGATTCCATGACATTAGGAAAAGTCCTTGGCTGCGGTGATACAAAAAACATACTCGTATATTCCAAAAATAAAGATACACCAATTGCCGTAATTAATACAGAAACTTTCGGTGCATGACGAAGTGGTCTATAAGCAAGCCGTTCGATAAGCATACCCAAAAGCCCTGTAACCACCATAGAAATAATCAAAGCTGGCAATACCGGTAAATGCAGCATGGATGTGGCAAAAAAGCCAATGTAGGCTCCCACCATATAAATATCACCATGTGCAAAGTTAATCAGTTTAATAATACCATAGACCATCGTATAGCCCAATGCAATAAGTGCATAAATACTTCCTAGCGATACACCATTAATGAGCTGTTGAATCAACTGTTCGGAAAATGATGAAAAGTCCATTTTGTCTCCTCCATTCGTATTGTAATTCTGCGAAATCAAGCTTCGAACCTTGTTCAGCCTAAAAATAAACGAAAAACCTTCAGCCATCGTTGGCCAAAGGTTCAACTGTCCCCGTCCACGCCATTTTTAAAGGCTGCTCACCATTGAGTCGTAAAGCTTCAATTACCTGCAAATTCATACTATCAACTTACACTATCTAACATTATAGTGTTACATTGTATACCTGTCAATAACATGGAATATATTTTTCTTTTTTAGCAGAACACCTGTCGTTTTGCATGGTACTTGTGTTGCAAAATATCCATTTAACCCCTTTTTGTTTTATTCATTAAAATTTATTTGTCCATTTCAGAAGTACATATTGCTAAAAGAGATCGAAAAAAGAAAGAGACGGCTTAAGATTTTCTAAAGAACACTTTTGTCCAATCTCAAACGAGTCTCTTTCAGTATGGTCTTATTCTGGTTTTACTTTTTCTTTAAAAGTCTGCTTGCCGTTTTTAAATTCAATGACAACCGCATCTTTTATGGCATCATGCTTTTCATCCAAAGTAATCATGCCCGATACACCAGCAAAATCTTTTGTTTTAGCCATTTCATCCTTTATTTTCACTGTATCAACCGAACCAGCTCTTTCGATTGCTTTGATAATCATCATCGTTGCATCATAGGAAAGAACAGCAAAAGAATCTGGAACCTGTCCGTATTCAGCTTTGTAGGTTGCAACAAAATCCTGGATAGCCGGACTTTGATCATCGGGAGAATAATGATTTGCAAAAAATGTATTATTTAGCGCATCAGTGCCAGCAATTTCCGGTAATTTTTCACTATCCCAGCCATCACCACCCAAAATAGCAGCGTTAATGCCAATTTCACGAGCTTGTTTTACAATCATACCAACTTCTTGATAATACCCCGGAACGAATAAAATATCAGGATTGCTGGATTTAATTTTAGTCAATGTTGACTTAAAATCTGTATCCTTAGCCAAATACGCTTCTTCTGACACAATCTGACCACCATTTTTAATGAAAGTTTCTTTAAAGAACTGTCCGAGCCCTTTTGCATAGTCACTAGATGTATCAATATAAATTGCCGCGCTCTTTCCCTTAAGTGATTTGGAAGCAAAATTTGCCATAACCGCTCCCTGGAAAGGATCAATAAACGATGCTCTAAATAAATAATCGCGAACCTTTCCAGTGTCTGGATCAACCGTCACTTTAGGATTGGATGCCGTTGGGCTGATTGCCAGTACCTTTCCATCATTATTGACCTGTGCTCCAGCTATAACGCTCGACGATGCAATCGGGGCAATAATTGCTGCTACTTTATCCTGTGAAATCAATTTTTGCATTGAATTTGCCGCTTCTGCTGCTTCACTCTTATTATCAGCGACCACAAGTTCAAGTTTTTTGCCAAGGACCCCGCCTTTTTCATTGGCTTGCTTAATGGCAAGTTTCGCTCCATTCGTAGCCGACTGACCAAAAGTCGCATTTGAGCCGGTCATTTCAAGATTTGCCCCAATTTTAATTGTATCACTGTTTTGATCCCCACACCCAGTGGCAAAGGCAGTAAGCATACCGATTGCAGTTACTGCACAAATTAATTTTTTACTTTTCTGAAATATCATGATTTCCCTCCTGTTATGTATTTTTTGCAAAACTACCTCAATTGAGATTTGCTGCGTAGCACAGGAAACTATGTAAAGCTGATACGCATCTGATTCAACATAGATAATTGTAAATTCACACTTAACTATTGTCAATTACTTTTTTCTATTCCCATCAACCTTATGTCCTCTTCAAAAATATATAATGTTTATTTTTGTACATATATATGGGATGCACATAAAAAAACTCCAGGCAATGTTTTCAGCAACATTGCCTGGAGTTTTATAACGCCGTTTATTTATAAGACTATTCTTTTGGTGTAATTTTTTCTTTTAAGATTTTTTCACCATTTTTCATTTCAAGGATAACCGCACTCTTTATCGGATCATGATTTTTATCGATCGTAATCGTCCCCGTAGCTACCTGCAAATCTTTTGTTTCTTCTAAAGCTTTGCGGATTTTTTCCGGATCATCACTGCCAGCACGTTTAATGGCATCAATCAACATTTTACCAGCATCATAGCCTAAAGCAGCAAATACGTTTGCATCTTTATTATATTCTGCTTTAAATGCTTCAACAAATCCCTGCACTTCTTTATCTTGAGCTGAATAATGTGTACTGAAGAAGGTATTATCCAGTGATGCTGCGCCTGCTATCTCAACAAGTTTTGCATCATCCCAGCCATCTGTTCCAAGCATTGGAACCGTAATGCCAAGTTCACGAGCCTGTTTAACAATCTTCCCCACTTCTTCATAATAAGCCGGAACAAAAATCACATCTGCATTGGCAGCTTTAATCTTTGTAAGGGTGGATTTAAAATCCTGATCTTTTTGCAAAAAGGCTTCTTCAATTAATACTTTCCCACCAGCAGCCTCAAATTTTTCTTTGAATACCTGCCCTAAGCTCTTCGAATAGTCAGAACTCGAATCTATAAACACAGCAGCTGTTTTTGCCTTCAAAGTTTTTGAAGCAAACGTGGCCATAACATCACCTTGCAGCGGATCAATAAAACAGCTGCGGAAAATAAATGGTTTCACTTGTCCATTTTCCACGGTAATTTTAGGGCTTGTCCCTGTTGGTGCAATCAATGGAATCTTATTATCCGATGCAATCTGCGTCGTTGCCAAAACATTTGAAGTAGTTGCCGGACCGACTAGAACTTTGACTTTATCTGTTGAAATAAGTTTTGTTGCTGCATTTGCTGCTTCAGATGCTTCTGATTTATTATCAGCAACAATCAAATTAATTTTTTTACCATTAATGCCGCCCGCGTCATTCGCTTGTTTTATGGCAAGTTTTAAACCATCCAGCGCCATGCCGCCATAGTTGGCCACATTACCAGTAATTTCAAAATTCGCCCCAATGTTTATTTCGTTGCTTTTTTCTTCACTGCCACAGCCTGCAAACAAAGCACCCATCATCGACATCCCCAAGACGATACTTGTCATAGCTAAACATTTTTTGCTTAAGTTCATACGCTATTCCCCCTATTTTAGTAAAAGAATTAAATAATTCCTCAGTATATAAACCACGGTGCTTCGTACAGCACCTTCCGTCTAAGTTCATATGCTAATGGAGACTATTATAGTTTACATCTTTACAATAGTCAATAGGATGTGTGTTATTTTTATATTTATTTTAATCTGAAATCAGCGCTTTTATAGCGTCACCAGTGGACATTACTATTTTATTTTTATTACATGGCTGTGAAGAATAACTTTAGTCACCCCAAATGGCTAAAACATTGCTCCAACTCAACGATTTGTTCAGGTGCTAAAGTATGGCGCTGCTTTGCCATCGCTAACGTGTACTTGCCAAGTTCGCGATAAAGTTGGGCTTGACTTGGAACCCGCGCATCGATTTGTTGCAGTTGCTGCGTGATTGTTCCGACATCACCGCGCACAATCGGACCCGTGAGGGCCTGTAATGTCCCGTATGTTTCAATATTGGTCAAAGTTCCCTGCAAAATCGGGTGTAAGGCTTTTATTGCCTTCGTTTCATCAACCCCAAACGTTTTCATCAACGTTACTGTACTGTGCAATAATGCTGTTAAATAATTGGACGCCATACAGGCTGCCGCGTGGTAAAGTGCTCGATCTTCGGGAGGCACATACATACAAATTCCGTTGAGTTTTCCCACAAACTCCTTTGCTTTTACAAGTGCTTGTTCATCGCCGTCGATTGCAAAATAAGAACTGCCTAAATTCTTTAGACCTGCTTCAATACTGGAAAAAGACTGCAATGGGTGTATCGATCCAACAGCAACACCAAACGATCTTAGACCCGCCAATATTTCAGCACTTTGTGAACCGCAAACATGAAAAACGATTTGGCCATCCCGCATTTCACCCGAAATTTTGAGTAAATTTACTACATTCTTTATCTCACGATCCGGCGTAGCAATCAATATAATATCGACTTCTCGAGCAACAAGTGCTGTATCACGACAAAACAAAATACCAATCCGATCCGCTAATATTTTAGCGGAATCACTGCCCCCCCCTGACACAGCACAAACATTAATCCCCTCTCGCTGTAAAGCAATCGCTAAAACGGACCCGACTTTCCCTGCACCAATAATACCAACTTTATTCATTACAATTTACAACCTCCTGGTATGTCTTATGTTACCGTAAGTAAAATAAACAAGAAGAATCTCTACCATACGCTTGTCAAATGAGGGCAGTTAAAACATCGCTAATTGTTCTTCCATAAATTCTTTGAATTTAGCTTGCGGCATTGGTCTGGCATACAAAAAACCCTGAGCAAACAAACAATTAACACTCAGCAGCATATTCGCCTGTTCCTTCGTTTCCACACCTTCACAGATCACCTGCATCTTGAGTTTATGCCCCATTTCAATAATTTTTTCTAATATATCACGCGTTCGTGCTGAATCTTCCGATGCAGCTAAAAAACTGCGGTCCAGTTTCAATACATCAAGCGAAATTGCATTTAAAAGCATCAATGAGGAATATCCTGAACCAAAATCATCCATAGAAGTTAAAAAGCCTAAATTTTTTACAGCCGCAAAAATCGCTTTGCTTTCGGCAACATCTTGTAAATCGGCAAAAGCCGTTTCCGTAAGTTCCAATTCAATACTCCCTGCTGGAATATTGTAGCGTTGAACCAGTTTTTTCAGTTTTTTCAAATAGTCTTTTTCAGAAAGATGCAGTCTGGACTGATTCACAGAAATCGGTACAACATGCTGCCCCGCAATAAGTTGTTCATTTATAAATTTACAAACTTCTTCCAGAACATAAAAATCAAGCTGGATAATAAACCCATTATCTTCAAAAACACCAATAAATTGTGCCGGATTCAAAAAACCATTATGGCTACTGTTCCAACGGACTAATGCTTCCGCCCCCATCATGTGATTATTTTGCATATTAAATTTAGGTTGATAATAAACTTCAAATTCAGCATTTTGCAGAGCTTGTTCCATATGATTTTCAATTTCTCTATGCAATATCAATTCTGCTTTGATTCGTTCATCAAAAAACATAAACGAATTAGCACTATTTTTCACTTCATAACAAGCTGTTTCCGCATAATCAATCGCTTCTGTAATGGGCATCTTATTGTCCTGTAGCAGATAAATACCAAGTTTGACACTAAGACGGATAAAAGTATTTGGATCTTCATAGACACTAAACTGCTGCTCCAATACTTTGATATCGGATTCAAATATTTCTCTGTTTTCATAAACCAACAAACATATAAAATGTGCACCTTGGGACCGCACCGCAATATGATCTTCACTTTCTTTACGTCGTAAGACAATCCCGATATGGCGTAAAATTTTCTTACCCAGTTCCCGTCCGTAGCACTCATTTATAACGTCAAAACGATTGATGTCAAAAGAAATCACAGCATACTTTTTCCCTATATTCTCACGAATCAGCGTTGGCATGTTTTCTTCAAACCAACGCAAATTTTTCAAACCTGTTAATTCATCATCATAAGCAAGTTTATTTACATGCGCTAAATGTTCTTTGCGCATATATAAAAGCCCCAATAAAAGCAAAATCACCGTTCCAAAAAACAAAACACTACCCACGATAATTTGTACAGGATTTTCATACACATAATCAAGCATTGTCATTTTCCGTTTTGCGAGTAAAGTATTATTATTGATAATATGTGACACTTGTGCCAAGCCAAGATGGTTGATTTCTCTATTTAGCAGTTTGATTAAAATCGGATTTTGGTCAATATTAATGCCCATACTAACCTTATGGGAAAACTCTGGATTCAATGTGGCTTGCAAATTACGATATTTGCTTTCACTTAAGATTTCCTGGGCCGTATAACTGTTTAAATAGGTCACATCAGCCCGTCCCGTTTCAACAGCATCCAGACAATCTTCCAGCGTTGGATAATATTGAATATCATCCTTAGCATAGTTTTTATCCACGTAAATCTGATTGAAAAAGCGTCCTTCCTGACAGGCCACTTTAGGTTTGTCCGTTAGGTATCCTCTTTTACTTAAAGCGGTATATTGCAATTCCAAATAAGGAAAGGTAATCTTAATACCGCTATGTTCTGCTATTCCATAGTCTTGAATAAAATCGCAAATGATATCTGCTTTCCCCTGCTGTAAAAGCTCAACCGCTTCCACTTCATTTTTTGCTTGAATATAAACAAGTGGAATCCCAATATCTTTGGAAAACCGTTTCATGAGATCACCAACGATTCCTTTGTGATCTGCATTGATAAAATACGAATACGGTCTCTGGTCTTGTGTGATAATTACCACTAATTTTTCTTTATCACGCAAATACGTTTTCTCTTCTGGCGATAAAATAAGCGCAGCGGGTCCGTTGGAAACATAATATTTTTGATAAAGCCTCGATTCAATTTGAGGATCATCCAGCCGAAGTTCCATCATAGCGTCATTCAATTCCTTCAGCAAACCTGCATCCCCTTTTTTTACTGCAGCATAAAAAGGCAGTGGTGCAAAACTAGCCACAATTCTTTCCGCATCGGAACGTCGCAGATTATTCAATCCAATTGCATTAATGTTTTCCATTTGCAGAGCTTCTATTAAAGACTTTTCATCTGGATATAACTTAGGGATAATACTAAATCCATGAGTTTTACTAAACTCTTCAAAAGCAGAATTACGAAAGCTGCCTTGCAGCATGCCAACCGTAAGACCATCCAAGCTATGATAATCATCACTTGTATACATATCATCAGCAGCCCGTACCGATAAAACTGCATAATTTAAACCAAATGAAGCTTCCGAAAAATCATATTCCCTGCGACGTACTGGGGAATCAGCAAGTCCTATCAGCAAATCAATCTGTCCTGATTTTAATCGAACCAACGAGTCGGCCCAGGTACCTTCAATATATTCATATTTCCAACCAGCATAATCTGCTAGTTCCTGAAGATATTCATACCCATAACCACTACGATATCCATTCGCGTCGTAATTCATATAACCACTCAATGGAACATATCCCACACGAACCGTTCGAATGGATGCAGCACAGGCAAAATTAGGCAGGCAAAAAATGAAACTAAATAAAAGAACTGTCACAACCAAATATTTTTGTTTGAAACAAACCATCTTTCAGCCCTCCTTATAATTCCAGCCATATACGCTTAATCATTTCAAAAAAAGATTGTAAGGATGCATTTCGCTACCCTAAAAGCTTCGATTTTCTGAACCTAAGACCTGCTAAATAAAAGCATTCTTAAAAATTTTATTTTTCATAAAAAAACACTAGACTATTTGTTATTCTTTGTATATAATGAATTTGCTGTTACGTTAAGTAACTTACTCAAAAGCAATTATTTTATTTTATTTTATTTTTGACTAAGCCATTGTGCTTGGTCTTTTTTTTGCCTGTATTTATATAAAAAAATGGATTTACTACCGATCCGCATAGTAAATCCATTTAAATCAAAACTTTATATTAAGCAACCTGCTTTAGATAATCAATTACGAGAACAGACACCGCTGAATCTTTGACTGTTTCGACAAGTGCTGCGAGTCGTTTCGCTACAACATCACTATAACTAATATGTCCACATTGGATACAAACAAACGATGGTACATTTTTTACAATCACCATACACGGTTCCAAATCGACCATAAAGGTGGTTTCCCTACTCATCAACCGGCTTTTGCATACATAACAATTCACATGTATCCCCTCCATGTTCTTTCTTCAGAAAAATGTTTGAACCCTCTATGTGTGTAGTTAGTTCATTATAGCATACGCATTTCGATAAAAGCAGAAAAGAATAAAATTTAACAACAAAAAGGGGCTGTCGCACGTTGCAAAAACGTACGGCAGCTTTTTTTTGCAAAAAAAGAACTCCCAGGCTTTTAATCGTCTGAGAGTACGTGTAAAATTTAAGTATGCAAAAACCAAATATTACACAAAAAGATTATACAACTTTTGGGAGTTCTTATCAATTGCATCTTCCATTAAATATTGAATTTAAAATTCCAAAGGATGACCCAGTCCGCCTACTTCGCTACTTTGTTGAAGGGATGGATTTATCAGAGCTTTACCGTACATATTCTCATATCGAGAAAAATCAGGCGACGCCACGGCAGATACTGGAAATCCTTATCTATGCTCACATGAACTGTATTCGCAGTTCCCGCAAAATAGAGCAGGCCTGTAGACGAGACATCAATTTCATGTTTCTTCTTGAGGGTAAGCACGCTCCAGATCATGCGACGATTGCCAGATTTCGTTCGATTCATCTGGCCTCTTGTGCAAAAGATATATTTGCACAGATGGACAGTCGCCTGGCCAGTTTGGGCGAGATTTCCCTGGAAAATATTTTTATTGATGGAACGAAAATAGAGGCTTTCGCTAACAAGTACAAATTCGTCTGGAAAAAATCTGTAACAAAGAACATGCAAAAGCTTGTGGATAAAATTCCTGTTTTCATCAAGCAGGTTGAAGAAACTTTCGGTATTCATGCCATACATGAGAAAGAAATCCAGATGTATCATTTGAAGCGCCTTCGCCGCAAATTGAAAAGTCTTCAACGGCAGGAAAGTATCCACTTCGTTCATGGCATAGGAAAAAGAAAATCACCGCTACAGAAAGCCATGGAGACTCTCGACGAATATATCCGTCGGCTCAAAGATTATGTCTACAAACTCCATGTCTGCGGGAAACGTAACAGTTTTGCAAAAACAGAGCATGATGCCACTTTCATGCGAATGAAGGAAGATGCGATGAGGAACGGACAGCTCAAGCCAGCATATAACATCCAGTATGGTATTGATGCCGAATATGTGGTGTGGGTGACGGTTGGCTCACAGCTGACAGATACGACGACACTTCTTCCGTTTCTTCAAGATTTTAAGGCACATTTCTCTCAAAAATACCTCAATGTTATCGCAGATGCTGGTTATGAGAGTGAGGAAAATTATCTGTATCTTGAGCAGCATGGACAAATAGCATATATCAAGCCGAACAACTATGAAATGAGCAAACAGCGAAAATATCAGAAAGATATCGGTCGTAGAGAAAACATGGAATACAATGCGGATGAAGATTTTTATGTCTGTGCCAATGGTAAGAAAATCAGCGTAAGCGGCGAACGAAAACAGAAAACCAAAACAGGCTATGAAACATGGAAGACGCAATATTCGTGTGAAAATTGTAGCAACTGCACATTAAAAGAACAGTGCATTCATGGGAATCGCAGCAAGACGCCCTTAGAAGCACGAACCAAACATTTTGAAATATCAAAGATTTTCCAGCAGAAACGGGCAGAAGATTTAGAACGCATTACGTCAAAGAAAGGGATTGAACTACGGGTGAATCGGAGCATTCAGTCGGAAGGAACCTTTGCAAATATAAAGGCCGACCTACAGTTTAGGCGTTTTCTTGGACGGGGAAAAGTAAATGCGTTAGTAGAAAGTATGTTGATGGCAATGGCACATAATATAGGAAAAATGCATCATAAAATACAGTCCAGCCGATCAGGACAGTATCTATTCCCTGTAAATAACGCAGCCTAAAAGAAAAGACGTACGAAAAACCCATTAATAGGTGGGCCGTTTTCGTGCGCCTTTTTTTATCCTTCAATATAAAAAATGACTTCAAACTGTTTTGTTTCGAAAAAAGGAGCCGCCGCAGAAATGAAAAATCACTTCATGCGACAGCCCCTTTTTATATAAAAACATAAATTTGCAAATGGCTGGGGTAGCTGGATTCGAACCAACGAATGCGGGATTCAGAATCCCGTGCCTTACCAGCTTGGCGATACCCCAAGTTGACATTTTTTTGCACTGTCAATGTTAAATATTATAATATTATTTTTTAAAAATGTCAACTTTTTTTTATTTTAGTCTCATTGTCCCATTTCATTAGATTTTGCTGTATAATTTTGTATAGCAACTAGATTAAAACAAGGTATAGGAGTTACTGCTTTTATGGAAGACATCATTTGGAAAGAAAAAATAGCACACCGGACAGCTAGAAGATCCTGGGAATTACTCGCTCTTATTGTTACTTTTTCTTTCTTACTCGGGGCTTGGGCTTGGTATTTTTTTATCTATATCAAAACACCAGAATACGCTTTGCATAATATTCAGTCAGCAATCGAATCTCACGATATCGGCGATTTTCGCAAATCCGTCAATCTGGACATTCTCTTACCAAAAGCATATGATGATCTGACTACAGATATGTTTAAAGATGATAAAACTTTACCACTTAAAACAAAAACGCTATTCGAAAATTTTTATATATTAATAAAACCCATGATTATATCTGGTATCCAAGATGATATCTCACAATATATCAATACAGGTCTTTGGAAAAAAAATGAAGAAAAAGGTTCTATTCTAAAAGGGCAGCAACTCGGTATTGATTTTGATGAATTCATTGAACGCTCAAATTTGCGAAATATCCAACTTAAGCAAATTGCCTCTATCCACAAGAATGGAAAAACCGCTATAGCTGAAATAAAGATCTGTGAAGAATATACTAAAACTGATTTTACTTTGCGCGCCAGATTAGAACAAGAAGCTAATGGGAACTGGCAGGTCGTTTACATTGAAAACTACAAAGATTTCTTAAATACCATTCAAACACTTCAGGAAAAAGACATCACCAACTATCTGCAGTCTACCCAAACTATTATCGACAGCCACAATAAAACGGGAAAAAAGCAGCAGGAAAAGTTCCACAATATCATGCAATTAGAGCACGCTGGCTTAACCGACTTACAACGTTTAAAGCTACAATCATTTATTGAGAGCGAAGTCATTCCTGATAATGAAGCACGCGATGCCGAGCTAAAAAGTGTTGCCATCCCACCGGGTGCTAAGCATCTTCATGCCTTACGACTACAAGTCGATGCACTCACTATAGCCTCCTGGAAAAATTTTCTTGATGGAATGATGCAAAATAATCAAAAACAGCTTGAAGAAGCCGAATCCTTACACAAAAAAGCTTTAGAAATTGATCAAAAAGTATCAATTATTATAAAACATGCCGCGACAAGTCGGGAATTAACAAAAATTTTATGAAATAATTTCGCTATAGGTATTAAAAAACGTATTAACAACCTCTCCCTGCTTCATTTCTGTTAATAAGTTAAAATTATTTAATTCAATACATAAACTAAAGGATGGTGAAAAAATAAAAATAAATTTATTTTATTTTTATTTTCTATTATGCAAAATGCAATCCAATCGACATTTCAGATAATTGCTCCAATTTCCGGAAAAACAATGGCTCTCAAAAATGTGCCTGATCCAGTCTTTGCCGACAAATTAACCGGTGACGGTCTCGCCATCATTGCTGATGGCGATTATGTACTCGCTCCTTGCGATGGAATTATTACTTTATTTTTTACAACAAAACATGCCTTTGCCATCACTGCGGACAATGGTATCCAAGTGCTCGTTCATGTGGGTCTTGATACCGTTATTTTAGATGGTCGTGGTTTTACGGCACTCCATATAACAGGCGATCGGGTAGTGACTGGTACGCCAATTCTAAAACTGGATCGCCCGTTCATTAAAGCAAAGGGAATGAATTTAATCACCCCTGTTTTAATTGTCAATTATGAAAAAGTGACTGAACTGAATGCTAAATCAAATTCCCTCGTTGAAGCCGGCAAAACACCCGTTATCGAATATATGCTATGATATTGCCGTTTCGAACCATTAAAAATGCCGTCTGCTGTGTGAACTATAAAAAACAGCTGGCGGCATTTTAGTGTACTTGCTTTTCATAAAATCTTCAGATAGGTCTGCCATGATAAGAAGAAGTGATCCTATAATTATATCAAAGCCTCCGACGATTGGTCATGAACAAAGCTGAAATTTCTTAAAATCAATATAAGTGCTTTACATAAAGGAGCTGTTTTATGAATTTAGAACCGCGTCGCAAGCAGCGACAAAAACGACACCTCAGCCATTGGGGAGTTTTTTTATTACTGGGTCTTTTTCTACTCGCCAGCATTGCTGGTGCTGCCTGCTATTTATTTGAACCAAATCAAAAAGCAAAAGTTTCACCAGATCGAATGGTAGCCTTGGATAAAATGAATATTATGATCATGGGGGTTGATAGCCGAGACGATGATGTCGGACGAAGTGATACCTTAATGGTGGCAACGGTCGACCCAAAAAATGAGAAAATTTCCTTATTATCTATTCCGCGTGATACCAGGGTAAAAATTTCCGGACATGGCTATGATAAAATAAATCACGCCTTTGCTTTTGGCGGACATGATTTATCAAAAAAAACCGTCGAAGATTTTTTAAATATACCGATCGATCATTATATTCTAATTGATATGCAGGCTTTCAAACGTATTATCAATGCCATTGGTGGTGTTGATATCAATGTCGAAAAACGTATGCATTATGAAGACCCTTGGGATGATGACGGTGGTCTTATCATCAATTTAGCCCCTGGACTCCAGCACATGGATGGTGATACGGCGATTGAATATGTACGGTTTCGTGATGAAGAGGGAGATATCGGACGAATTGGCAGGCAACAAAAGTTCATGAAAGCTGTTTTAGAAAAAATTTCTTCAACCGATATTATTACAAAACTGCCCGGAATTATTAAAGAAATAAGTTCAGCTGTAAAAACAGATCTATCCATCCCCAAGATGCTAAGTCTTGCTGGTATTTTAAAAACGGCCCATGAAAATCGCCTCACTGCTGAGATGGTTCCCGGGACGCCTTTATTTATTGATGATATAAGCTATTGGATTCCTAATATCTTAAAGCTCCGAGAAACCTTAGCGCAAACACTAGGAATTGATGTCACACCGCAAATGGCTGCTATCATGCGTCGAGAGGCCGAAGAGTATACTGCCTCCTTACCACAAATAACATCCGGTCCGGTCAGCCGCGACAAGCCCCTCAGCAACCCAGTGAATCCAAAAGAAGCCACACCTCCAGCAAAAACAACTTCTACTAAAGATGCAGAAACGAAACACCCTGCCATTACAAAACCAAGTCCACCAACCGGAGTGCCAAAAACAAATGAACCAACCAAACCATCTGTCCCACCTGTTCAAAAAATACAATAATCCGCTAACAAGCCTTATGAGCCAAAACCATATTGGTTCACAAGGCTTGTTTTCGTAAACAAGCAAATGGTAATATCTATGCTTGAAAAAAAATTTTTTTTATTGCAATAAAAAGCTTTTTTTTTTTGTCTTACTGATGTACAATGAAATAAAGGATATTTTATTTTTAGAAAGAATCTTTATTTATAAAAGGATGGTGACTTCATTGACAAAACCGAATAAAGAATTGGATTTGCTTATTATCGGCGGCGGAGTTGCTGGTTTGACTGCCGGAATGTATGCCGGACGCATGAATCTTAAAACCTTAATTCTAGAAAATGAATTGGTTGGCGGACAAATTGTAAATGCCCATGGCATTGAAAACTATCCCGGTTTTTTATCTATCAAAGGCAGTGAACTCGTTGAACGCATCCAAGAACAGGCCACGACAGCAAGAGCAGAGATTGATGAATTTGATACGATTCTTTCAGTTCAATTAACAGCTGCCGAAAAAATCATTGAGACGGAAACGACGATCTATAAACCACATGCTGTTATTATTACATCCGGTATGATGCGCCGCAAACTCCCGATTGCCGAAGAAAAAAAATTTCTCAGTCGCGGCATTCATTATTGTGAATTATGCGATGGCCATATGTACCAAAATAAAATTATCGCTGTCGTTGGTGGCGGCAATGCTGCTGTTGATGCGGCAAATTTCCTTGATAAATATGCGCAAAAGCTTTATATAATCCATCGTTCACCACAGCTTACAGCGGATCCAGTTTCACAGGATAAACTCTTAAAAAATCCAAAAGTTACCTGTTTTTTTAATACAAACATTTTAAAAGCCGAGGGTTCAACCTCACTTGAATCCATACTTTTGGAAGATAAAAATACGCATGAACAGCAAACGCTTAAAGTCGATGGTATTTTCGTCAATATTGGTGTTGTCCCGAACAGCCAGTTATTCAAAAATGATCTTACGATAGAAAAATCTTCCGGTCATATTATTGCCGGGGAAACTTGTGAAACCAATATACCCGGGGTTTTTGCCGCTGGCGATATCAGAACCAAACAAATACGCCAGCTTACAACGGCAGCAGCCGACGGAACCGTCGCTGCCTTATTAGCCGAAAAATATATCCAACAACAGAAAGAAGGAAAATAAAATGGTAAAAATTTATTCCACACCTGAATGTCCATGGTGCCATAAAGTAAAAAATTATTTAAAATCAAAAAATGTTGAATACCAGGATTTCAATGTCGAAGAGGATGATGCCGCCCGTGATGAACTTTATAAACTCACGAACGATCTCATCGTACCAGTAACCACAATCGATGGCAGCACCTATGTAACGAGCTTCGATAAAGCAAAACTGGATGAAATGATAGGTATCAACTAACTTCTTCCATAAGATGAAGCCCCTTACAAAGTACTATAGATGACAAAAAAATATATAAAAGGAGTATCTACTATGAGTATTTATGATTTTAAAGTAAAAACAATTAAAGGTCAGGAAAAAGATTTAAGCGATTACAAAGGTAAAGTCGTCATCATCGTCAACACCGCCAGCAAATGTGGATTTACTCCACAGTATGAAGAATTACAAGCGTTATATCTCAAATATAAAGATCAAGGTCTTGAAATATTAGGTTTCCCCAGCAATCAATTCGCTGAACAAGAACCTGGCACCAATGAAGAAGTACAGCAGTTCTGCAAAGTAAACTTTGGTGTAACCTTCCCCTTATTCGAAAAAGGTGACGTTCGTGGCGATCATGCCCAACCATTATTTAATTACTTAACTGCACAAGCACCATTTAAAGGCTTTGATGAATCCCATCCAGTAGCCAAAGGCCTGCTCAATGCACTTAACACAAAATTCCCTGAATTTTTAAAGGGAGATTCTATTAAATGGAATTTCACAAAATTCCTCATCAATAAAGATGGAGCTGTTGTCACTCGCTATGAACCAACAACTGTACCATCGGCTATGGCTGCAGATATTGAAAAACTATTATAAAACAGACAAAATAAAAAGAGCCGAAGCACACACTCTTTAGTGAGTGAGCGCTTCGGCTCTTTTTTATGTCATTTGAATTTTTTAACAAAAACTTCTAAATCATGAGCAGCATTACTCACATGGCCCAAATTTGCTGTAATTTCTTCTGTCGAAGCTGCTTGCTCTTCACTAATCGAACCCGTTGTTTCAATCGACCGAGAAATTCCGGTTACAGCAATATTCATTTCCTTTAAAATCTGTTGAATTTTTTCTGTGGCAGATTTAGATTGTTCCGCTAACTTACGGACCTCTTCAGCCACAACGGCAAACCCACGCCCCATCTCTCCGGCTCTAGCTGCTTCAATTGCAGCATTGAGTCCCAATAAGTTCGTCTGCTGGGCAATATTATTAATAAATTCAATAACTTTTATGGTTTCACTATTTTTTTCCATAAGAGTCGCGGCCTGTGTAATGGATTCCTGACCCGCATTTGCAAGCTCACTAGCACTATGGGCAACCTGCTCTACCGCTTCGTAAGCATTGCGAGTTGATTTTGCCATTTCTGCAACGGTTTCAATCAATTTTTCATTTTCAGCCATATCGACACCGGAACTGATCGTGCCAATAATTTCATTATTGATTCCACGGATCGGTGTAAAAATTGTCTTGATTGGCTTACCATATACTTCTTTATTAACATCCGCAAACGTCGTTTTATTGCCACGAATACAGTCCATTATCGTCGCTATATTCGTAACCGACTTGCCGGGAACCAGATCTATATCAAGATTGTCCCCCTTTTGATAATCAATATACTCTGTCAAATTACTTAAGCCGATCACCATATCTTCACGTGAAAGCGTATTTATATATGGCAGTACTACTTTAAAAGCGTTGAGAATTTCTTCATTTGTTTTAATAGTATCAGGATATTTCATTTTGCTCCTCCATCTACTTTATTCTATATAAAATAAATAATTATAGTTCTATCTGCTAGATTATTTCGACAAATTCAAAAGAAATACCTGCTAAAGAACTACGTAAAACAGTATAGTTCTTTTTAAAGAAATTTTATCACTAAAATACTATTATATTTTACAAATGTATTTTATAATAGCCAATTTGCAGCTTTGTGTTTGCTAATCGATAAAAAAGCAACTTTTCATTCGGTATACCTCAAAAATGTGCACCACCACCACTTGCAGCGGACTGTCCCAATTCTGTAATTTCTATAATAGCTCGTTTGGTAATATCCAACATAATTTTTATTTCTGCTTCCGTACTGCAAAGCGGCGGCATAAAGACAATAACATCCCCCACCGGGCGAATGAACAAACCGTGTTCACGTGCCTTCATACAAACAATGGCCCCCATTGTCTGTGTCCAGTCATACGGAATTTTTTTATCTTTATCCAGTATGAGTTCAATGCCCACAATCATACCACATTGACGAGCATCCCCCACATGCGGCAAACTCTTTATGCCCTGCAGCATTTCATCAATACAAGCAATTTTTGTCTTTAGCCCCTCAATAACACGGTCTTTGGCAAAAATTTCCAGACTAGCAATTCCAGCTGCACAGCCTAGTTGATTGGCTGTATAGGAGTGCCCATGGTAAAAGGTTTTTTTCTCAGCCATCGTCCCCAGAAAAGCATTATAAATTTCATCTGTCGCCAGCGTTGCTGCCAAAGGCAGATACCCACCCGTAATCCCCTTTGATACACACATCAGATCAGGACTGACTTCTTCATGCTCACAGGCAAACATTCGTCCAGTTCTGCCAAATCCCGTAGCAACTTCATCGGCAATAAGCAAGACATCATATTCTTTTGTCAGACGCCGAACCCCGCTTAAATAACCCCTGGGTGACATCAGCATGCCCGCTGCCGCCTGGACCAGAGGTTCAATGATAAGACCAGCAATCTCTTTATGATGCTCTTTCAGTAACGTTTCCAGTGCATTCAAACAATACTCTGTAAATTCAGCTTCATTTTTCATAGAACTATGATAAAAAGAAGGCGATGGTATATGGTACGGTTCAAATAAAAGCGGTTGGAAAATGCGATGAAACAAATCAACCCCACCAACACTTACGCTGCCAATCGTATCACCATGGTACGCATTATCCAGCGCAATAAAACGTGTTTTTTCTCGTTTGCCTCGATGCTGCCAGTATTGAAACGCCATTTTGAGTGCTACTTCGACAGCCGTAGCACCATCATCTGAATAAAAAACTTTTTTGAGACCCTCCGGTGCTGCTTCGACTAACATTTCTGCCAGTATCGAAGCTGGTATATTCGCTAAACCTAAAGCCGTTGTATGTGCGGTTTTCCCGAGCTGTTCGATGATTGCCTGATTGATTTCAGGGCGCTGATGGCCATGTATGTTGACCCATAAAGACGATACACCGTCATAATATGTGTTCCCTTCCGTATCATAAAGTGTAATACCTTTAGCTGATGTGATAACGGTTTGCGGTGATTCAACCCATTCTTGCATTTGGGTAAATGGATGCCATATGTATTGTTTATCTTTTGCTTCGATTGTATTCATCTTTTTCCATCCTTATCCGATAATTTGTAAAATAGCTTCGATTAATAAATTTTGTTCCGCAATAGCGGCCAGATTATCCGTACAATTTTTAATGACGCTAAGCTCTTTCGAAGCTGGCATTCGCCCAAGTATTGGCAGCTGTGTTAACTGTTTAATATATTCTATATTGCTTGCTTCTAAAATACCGGCATGTTCTGCATCCCACATATTAAAAATAACCCCGTCAAGCCGAACTTGATGTTGCTTCGCATATTCATACGTCAAAACAATATGATTAATACTTCCAAGCCCTGGTTTTGCGACGATCAGAGCTGGTAATTGCAGCCGCTGCATAAGGTTTACAATAAGATACTCCTGCCACAGCGGTGCTGTTATGCCACCTACCCCTTCTACCAGCACAATATCATATTGTTTCGCATTTTCCAGCAAATTTTCAATTATTTTTTCCATATCAATCTGAATTGAAGTTACTCTGGCTGCAACAGCGGGCGTCAATGCAGGCTCCAGGCATACTTCATTTACTTCCAGGCGCCGCTCCTCGCCAATACCTGCCGCCTGCATAAGAAAGCTCGCATCTTCTGATAAGAGCCGCCCCTCCGGTGTTAAAATGCCCCCTGATGCCAATGGCTTAAACACGCCAACATTTTTACCCCGGGCTTTTAATGCCGCCGCAATAGCCCCGGTAATCATTGTTTTTCCAATTTCTGTATCAGTTGCTGTAATAAATAAACCTTTCATTTTAAATCCATCTCCCTGATCCTTGAATGTAGAAACTATTATAAATATGCTATGTTAAATTTAAATATTGTACCCGGCAATCACAATTTCCATTATCCTTCTGCTCGAAAAGATTCTTGGTTTGTCCCATAACCCGCGCGGCGGATAACCGGAATAATTTTCACTGCAATCAGAGCAATCAAAGCACTTTGCAGCACATCAAAGGTAACGTAAGGAATAAATCCGACCATAAGAGCAGACCATATGCTCATATCTTTTTGCAAATAAAAATTAACAACAAGGTATAAATAACCGACGCCGCATACATAATCCACTATGAGTCCTAAAACAATAATCCCAAATATCGGCCAAAATTTAATTTGGCCCTTATGCTCACTAAAGAACCCCACGAAATAAGCACAAGCGGCAAAACCGATCAGATAACCAAACGTCGGCTGCAATAAATAAGTCAGACCGCCGCCATTGGCAAAAATCGGTATACCGATTAACCCAATAAAAATATATAGAAGTTGTGAATACAAGGCGTGGCGAGACCCCAGCAACAAGCCTGCAAACGTGCAAAATAAAAATTGCAGCGTAAATGGAACCATTGGTGTCGGTATTTTAATAAAAGCCCCAATAGCGGTTAATGCCGCAAACAATGAAATAAGTATCATGTCACGAGTACCGATTTTCATAATTGAAATCCTCCTTTGTTTATGAGATGCTTATAAACATAATTTTCAATAACACAATAATGGTAAACCAATTAATTTAATACAGTTAACCATTGTTGTAAAAATTTTTGCTTGTTTTCACCCCTTTTTTCACAAATAAAATGAATCCACAACAAACTCTATTATAGAAATAAGCTTTCGCATTGTCAACCGTAAATATTTAAGAAGTTAACTAAAGGCAAAAACAAGATGCCATCTTTTTTTGATGACATCTTGTTCTTAATATATATCTTCAATCTGCCATTAATAGGGTATATATGGCAGTGTTTGCTTCTTCCGTAACGCCGCCACTCAACCCCCTATACCCCATTTCAGACGATTACCCTGTGACTTTAGGTTCTTTAATTTTTATTGTACGTTCTGTACATTTTAATAGGTTCATCGTTTGGCTTCAATGACCAAATACCGCATGGGCAAATGCCTGCACAGATACCGCAGCCAATACATTTATCTGGATCAGAAACATATTCGAACGTACTATCTTCCGCTTCAGATCGTGAAATTGCTTTTTCTGGACAAGATTCAATACACATCCGACAATCACGACAAGTACCACAACTAATACAACGGGCATGATCCTGTGATGCCTCTGGTAGATCACAGTGATGACACTTTTCAAAATACTCCTTGGTTATTCGCTGCGCTGGGATTTGCTCTTTTGTCACCAGGGGAATAATCGGTTCGCCAAGTGCATAAGCCGCTGCCGAATTTGCTGCATTGATTCCGGCACCAATTGCATCAACTAAACGCCCAGGCTTAATAACATCCCCAGCTGCAAACACGCCATCCATAACCGATTGATCTTTTTTAGCCACAATCCAATCACGAAATTTCTTAATTTGATTCTGAGGCAGATAATCTAAAATTGGGGCTTCACCAATCGAGACGATGACCATATCACCAGGAATAAAATTGCCATTGCCATCATAAAGTCCATCATCCGTAATTTTAGCCGTCATAAATGGCCAAATCAATCTTCCGCCTAATTCTTCAACATGCGTTATTTCTTTTTTAAACGCTGCCGGTTTTTGCACATCAATACAAGTTACCGTTTCAGCACCCATCTGATAAGCACCTACCGCGGTATCCATGCCAGAATTCCCACAGCCGATAACAATAACATGCTTCCCAATTTTAGGTGTTTCACCACGATTAACCGCTTTTAAGAAATATAATCCTTTGACGAGTTTATCCGCACCTTCCCATGGGAAAAATCTCGGATTATGCCCACCTGTAGCGACAACAACTGCATCATATTGTTTTTTTATTTCATTAAATTTAGCTGCATCAACCGTACAAGAAGATTCAAAATTAACTCCCATATCCACGATGCGCTGCAATTCAGTTTGCAATAACTCTTGTGATAAACGACCGCGCGGAATAACCTGTTCCAATTTTCCACCCATTTTAGCAGCATCATCATAGACAGTCACAAGATGCCCTTTACGCGCCAGCTGCCAAGCCGCAGACAAACCGGCAACCCCGCCACCAATGACCGCAATTTTTTTGCCAGTTTTTATTGTTGGTGGATCAATTTTTGCATACACGGAACTAAAGCCCAGTTCACCTATCTGTACTGCTTCATCAATCGTTGCCCGTGTACAGCCTTCCATACAAAGATTCGGACAAACCGAACCACAAACCGATCCAGGAAATGGTGTATAATCTAAAACCAGTTTATAAGCTTCTTCAAGTTTGCCTTCACGAATCAAGTCATAACGACGTTGTGATGGAATCCCCGCCGGACAATTAAATTCACATGGAGCAGCATATTTCGCATTGTCCCAAGACGGAATCCGTTGCCGATAAAGGCCCGTTACAACGGTACTTTTTACATCAAAATCATCCATCGCCACATCACTGAAAATACCGCCTTTCACCCAATCATTCAGACGAAAATCCTTAAAATCAGGTTTTGGTTTTGGTTGATGCTCTTCAAAGGACAGTGGTCTTAATTTTTGCCATTGACTCCAATCAGCTAAAATGTCATGCAGCTCCGGACGCTCAATTGAGGTCAAAAAAGAATCCAGACCGCCCTCTAAAAAAGCAATATCATCCGCTTCCAAATCTAGAAGCTTGATATCTGAAGCATACCCGTTGGCTTTGCCGCGAAAATATACAACCCCCCCTACCATACCGACACAGGCACGATCACCTAAAACGGAGGTAAACTCTTCACAGTCAACACCACAAACAACGGCACGACCACCGCCCATAAATTCAAACGAGAAACTACCTACATTTTTTAAGATCCAAAGTTCTGGTTCATCATAAAGCGGGTCATGTTTCATCAAAGAGCCTGAACGAGTCCCCGCCCTGCCGCCAATATAAATTTTACCGCCAGCCGAACAATGTCCCGCAGTATCACCAGCATCACCTTTAATTGTAATCTTACCACCAGCGTTCAGCCATCCAACATCAGCCGAAGCCGATTCATCAACAATAATTTCTGTATTATCCAAACACATCGAGCCAACACGCTGACCCGCATTTGTGACATGGAATTTCAATTTTTTACCTTCCGGATGCCATAATGGCCCACCAATATCATGCTGCCCGGAAGCTACTATATCAAAGTCGGTTTCACCATTGGCCACAGCTTCACCGATTGCCAATAACAAGTCTTGTGTAGACATACGTTCATGTCCCTGCAATGTATCTATTTTAAACATGATTCACGCTTCCTCCTTAGCATACATATTGAATACCGAGTTTATCGGCAATTGATTTATCTGTTGATACCAATGCATCACTCCGCCCAACCGGTAGTGAGCTATTGCCAATCGGTGCCATCAATTTACGCAATTCCTGATCGAATGCCAATACATAATCAACAATTTTTTGTGCCCCACGGTCAACATCCAAACGTTTTACAAGACGAGGGTCTTGCGTACAAATACCCGTTGGACATTTCCCTGTGTTGCAAGCATTACAGCGGCCATGTTCATTTCCTACACAGCCGAGCAGCTGAATGAGCAATTTACCACAAAAAACACCATTAGCCCCCAGACAAATCATCTTAAACGCATCAGCTGCAGCATTTCCAGTCATACCGATACCACCACCAGCATAAAGTGGTATTTGACCTTGTAGCCCTTGTTTTACAGCCGCTAAATAACATTCGCGCAGTTTTGAAACGACCGGATGCCCTGTATGATCCAATGAAATTTCATTCGCCGCACCGGTACCGCCCTGGATGCCATCTAAAAAGAATCCACCGCATATTTTATAGGGATCACGTAAAAGATTATTATACACCGATACCGACGTAGCAGAAGCTGCACATTTAATAGCAACGGGTACACGAAAGCCAAAAGCTGCATTTAAAGATAAATGCATTTTCTGAACAGATTCTTCAATTGAATACAAGCCTTGATGATTCGGTGGTGAAGACAACGTTGCTTTTGGTACACCACGAATAGCCTGCACATGTTCTGCAACTTTTGCCGCTGGCAAAAGTCCACCGTCCCCTGGTTTTGCACCCTGTCCAATTTTAATGAGCACACCTGCTGGATCAACTTTCATTTTAGGCATCGCCTGAATAATACGGTTCCAGCCAAAATGCCCTGAGGCAATCTGTAAAATCATATATTGAAGTGACTCCGATTCCATGAGTTTCACCGGCATACCGCCTTCACCTGAACTCATCCGAACCGGCAAGCCGCATTTTTCATTTAGATAAGCCGTCGCCATTGCGACGGACTCCCAAGCTCTTGTTGATAGTGCTCCAATCGACATATCCGAAAAAATCAACGGATAAATCCAATTGACAGGCGGCGTTTTTTTCGCCAGGCTGAGTTTACCATTTTTTAAATTAAATGGTAATTCATGCGGCGACAAAACACGACCAAACGGAGCACGAATATCAAACGTGTGACGCTGTGAATCAAGCGATGGATCGGTCATTTGGCTGATCCGGCCAACAACAATGCTGTCAAAAGTCCTCTGCGCATTAAGATTCGTACGCCCACCACGTTTTATTGGGCCATTGTCGCGAGATAAGAGTGTTTTACGAGTATCTTCATTTCGAACTGGACGAATTGCATTATTGGGGCAGACTTTTTCACACATTCCACAACCTACACAGGCATCTGCCAAAGATGCCTTTTGTTTAATCACAGGAATCGTGATTTGCTTATGTTTCGGATCTGGCTGTGCTCCTTTTGACACAGTAATCGAACGGCGTGACATCGCCGGCTCAATTGCATTAAAGGTACACGATGCTACGCAGCTGCCACACATCGTGCAGCGTTCCTGATTATATTCAATCTTCCAGTTAAGATCATTGATGCCAATGTCTTGTGTTCTTACTGTTTCCATCTTTGTACCTCCAAATCGTTGTTGATAACAACAACTTCACGTTCATTCGGATAAATGTCTTTTGACATATCACGATTTGGTAAAATTTCATTCAATCCGCAAACTTCAGAAGAAATCGCGATAACCGTATCATCTCCGCCTACAACTACCGGACGCAATTTTTTAGAATCGCAGCACGTAATCATTTCACCGCTTGGCAAGACAGCAATAATTGTATTTGGTCCATTAATTTCCAAATGAGCCAACGATTGACGAATTGCCTGCAACACATCTTTATCTTCACGGGCTTCAATCTCAGCAAAAGGCAAAGGCGTAATAACATGTTTATAATATTCGATTGGCCATTTGAGTTCATGCAATACATAATGAAGTGTATATAAAAAATTCTGTGAATCCGATTCAAAGCCGATATACCCATGATGTAAGGATTTCTGAAATTCTTTATTTTTCGTATAAAACGTATTTTCACCATTTGCACACAATGTATACCCTTGCAAAAAGAAAGGATGCGCTGCATAACGTACAATGTCATAATTTGTATTTTGACGGCACTGCGCGACGATACTTTTCGCTACAAGGCAGCCATTGTCATCCCATAGTCTAAAGTAAGTAGCAATATCACGTGGATCGCCAATTTCTTTAAGAGTCAGTACATCCGGCCAAAAAGAATACACAAAACCTTCCCCTTGGTCTTCTAGTAATTTACGGAGTGCTAACCGAATGTCTAACAGTAATGTTTCGCGTTCAGCCGGCGTTTTTTCGTTATAATGTTCAGGATAATCATAATTGCGGAAAATGTAATATGGCATAGCTTGAATATCAAGTCCAGGCTGTTTATTTGGGACAGGAATCCATTCCGCTAACTGCACAAAGTTATGACTATCCATAAAATCTTCCACTAACTCAGCCCCTCGCTGGGTACAGGCCAAAGACAACAATGGTTTATCTTTATAATTTGAGAAAATCCCATATAAATCCTGCATAACCATAGCAAACCCTGAATTATCATGACCTTCCTGCTGCGGAAGCATTAAATGCAAGGCTTTTGACGGATGAACGGGTACTTTACTCTTGATTGAACCAATTCTACACATACTTTTCTCCTCCATAAATATACAAAATTCAAATGCTTATCTGAAGTGAAATATCCAACTTCTAAAAGAAGTACAATGATATGTCTCCATTCATAAATAGTCAATAAAAGATCACATACCAACTAAAATATATCGTGTATGGTACATGATCTTTGTCAGCACCATTGCCGGTAATCAAAATCTATCTCTTTATTTAGATGAAAGAAGACGATATACATATATCGCCTTCTTTTTACAAAAACGAACTATTCCGTGTGATGAGTACATTTGTTTCGTTACATTGCATTTAAATGTAACGTAATTATAATTATAAGAATGTAATCTTATACTGTCAATATGCATATATCGTTGTAATTTTCTGAAAATTTTTCACTTATGATCATATTTTTCACAAAATGTATTTTCTATGCTGTATATATATACATCCTATGTGTCAATATACATAGGAATCACTTTACATATATTTATAATATATAGTCTCTTGCCTGCGATATACAAGCTCTATGAATGTATTTACTTTAAAAAGAATTTATTTTGTACTGTATTGTTTTGCGGTATACACGAATACAATAACTTTTTTTTATGATACAGCATCTCTATAATGTATTTTGTATATTTTTGCAGTTGAAAGCATTGACCATGAATTTTACTGCACTTTATATAAAAAAAACGAGGTAGATAATTTTTCATCCGCCTCGTTTATTACTCATTTCTTAAACAAAAAAATATGTATTACGCTTTTTTAGATTGTGCCAGATTAACGACCTCTGCATCTTTGCGCTTTGCTTCCATATCGCTATGTCCTTTAAATTTTGCACCTTCATCAATGCTTAGTATTGCAGCTTTCACATCACCAATCAATTGACCTGATTTAAAAATTTCAAGTTTATTAGAAATATTCACGTTCCCCGTAACAATACCAGAAATAAGCATATTGTCTGCTTTCACATTACCACTAACTTTGCCCAGCTCACCAATAATAACATCACCGGAAATTACAATATCTCCTTCCAGATTGCCATCAAGACGAATATTACCGCTGCCTTTGATTTCACCTTTAAGCTGCGTATTTTTACCAATTATTGTTTCAATTTCACTATTTACAGTCATGCCTGTTGATTTTTTTGTATTGCCAAACATTTCACCACATCCTCGTCCGCTTAAACAAAATACAGTTCAAACTATCATAACTTTCATTTAAAAATAATTTCTATAAATAACTTGACGGATTTACTGGTTTACCATTCACTCGTACTTCATAATGTACATGGGGCCCGGTACTAAACCCAGTACTGCCCATATAGGCAATAACCTGACCTCGCTTTACTTGTTGTCCAGTAGTCACTACGACTCGCTGTGCATGTCCATAACGAGTCATCAGTCCATTGCCATGATCAATATCCACCATATTTCCGTAACCACCAGAGTTCCATCCAGCAGCTGTAACAATGCCATCTGCAGTTGCTACAATAGGCGTACCTGCATCATTTGCAATATCAATGCCAGGATGAAAATCTGTTCCACCCCATCTAAGTCCGTAAGGAGAACTTACATCTCCCGTAGCCGGCCAAATTGAAGGCGTAACCGCTATAACCTCTTGCTGCACCGAAATTTTTTCTTTAAGGTCTTCCAAGCTTTGCTTCCGAATCGCAATATTTTTTTCAATGGCATCTAATGTGTCACTTAGATTTTGAATATTAGGCTGAATCAAAGGTCCACCCTGACCATCATGTGTGCCGCCAGCCCCTGGATTTGAATCCGTTCCATCATTAATAGAAGAAATTCGCCGAATTTCCGCTTCCATCTGATTGAGCTTATCAATATCATCCTGCAATGTACTCGCTTTTTTAGCTAATTGTAAAATCTGGGACTGCTGAATACTATTTACCTGGCGAAGTTCCGTAATCTCCGCCTGCTCACTGCCAGCTAAATGCAAGCTATATGTAGAATATCCAAATGCTCCTATAAATAAAACAATCCCGACCGTAATCGACACAATACCATATTTAATCATACGAATCGGCAAGCGAATGCTACGTACTGTTTCACCTTGATGCGGAATAATTTTGATGGTATATTCCCGATGATCCGGCTTTTGAACTTGCTTATCCAAACAAAATCCTCCAAACTATAAATTATTTAAATTTATCTATATCTCTCTTTGATTTTCATAAAAAAAACCTTGCACTATAATATTATAGCACAAGGTTTTCATCTTTTAAAGATAATTTGACGTAAATTTAATATGCGAGGGACAATTCTTATCGAGGCCTATTCTCGTGCTTTTGCCAGTGCTTGTAATTCTTCATCGGTCAATGTATAAGAAGAGGCTCCATTTACAATTGGTTTCGCATAGGTTCTTGACTCTTCCCGTCCAAATAAACTTGATAAAATAATACCATTATTATTATCATCAAGCAAAGCTACAGCATAACTCAAATCACTACCAATTCCATCAAAAGCACTAAAACGTACAACCCCTACTTTATGCAATGATTTTTTGACCATAACATCAAGTCGTTTATTCTCTTGCTCAATTTGATTTGATTTTTGCACGGCTTCTCTGACTTCATCAATGTGCCCCATCAGTATATGTTCTATATTGGCTCCATCCGTCCCATTCATCATTTTTTTATAACGTTTTTGCATATGTGATACATTTAAATAAATATTAATAATAACAATATACATTATTAACACTAAGATTCCTAATCCCCCAATGATGTAAAACATATTCCCCATCATAAAGTTCATAAAAACTACATTGTCTATCGCCATTTCCAAGTCTCCTTATTTCATTTATAACCAACCCAGCCAAACAAAAAAAACTGCTAAGGGAATCGCTGGCAATAAATTCGCTGTTTTAATATTTACAATTTCAAGCATCGACAAACTAATTGCCACAATCAAAATTCCGCCAACACCACTGAGTTCATGGATCATCGCCGTGGATACCACATCACCAAAAAATCCAGCTCCGATTGTGATAGCACCCTGATAAAGCAAAACTGGAAAAGCCGAAAAAGCCACACCAATTCCCATTGTAGCTGCAAAAATCACCGCTGCAATCCCATCAATCAAAGCTTTTGCATAAATAATCGAAGCATCGCCCGTAAGACCAGCCTGAATACTGCCAACAATAGCCATAGCTCCAATACAAAAAACCAAAGATGCCGTAATCAAACCTTTGCCAACATCCCCATACTGCCTGCCAAACTTTTCGGTTACTTTGGCACCAAATCGATTGAGAATACTATCAATATTGATAAATTCTCCTACCAAAGCGCCCAAAGCCAAACTCAAAATAACAATAATGATATTTTCACTCACCAATGCCATTTTTATGCCAATCAGAAAAACGGCTAACCCAAGTGCCTGCATAATCGTTTTTTTATAACGGCTGGGGATACCTTGCTTCATTAATAATCCTAAAAAGGCTCCGGTAATGATTGCTAAAAAATTTACTAATACGCCCTTCATGCACTCTCCTTATTCCTTCTATATGCTTTTCCACCAAGTTATTTTATCACAAATCATCTACATTACCTAAGGAAAAACAAAAAATTTTCAATCCGGACCGACCAATTTAAACAATAAATTGGCCTTGCTTTAAACTACTTTGAATCGTTGCCGGTTTCGTTAGTGTTTCTAAAATACGTTCCAAATCTTCCTCTGAATAAAATTCAATTTCAATCTTACTTTTTATTTTTCCTGAGCGAATTTTCACTTTTGTTCCTAAAATGGCTTGCAAATGATCTTCCGCTTCAACTACAAAAATTTCTTTTGGTTTTGGTATAATCTCCTCACGTTCTTCACAATCCTTCAAATAGGTAGGCACTTTTATTAGTTTTTTCACGAGATCTTCCACAGCTCGAGCTGATAAGTTTTCCGCAATAATAAAATCAGCAGCTTCTACCTGTAAATCTGCCTCAGCTAAGCCGATTAAAGGTTTCGCCTGCCCCATGGTCAAGGATCCATTGGCAATATACGACTGAACCGGCGCGGATAAATTTAAAAGGCGCAGGAAATTGGCAATATGCGAACGGCTTCGACCTACTTTTTGAGCAAGCAATTCCTGCGTAAAGCCAAACTCTATCAGCAAGCGTTCATACGCCCTTGCTTCTTCAATCGAATTTAGATCTTCACGCTGTAGATTCTCAATTAAAGCAATTTCTGTCATTTCGGCATCACTATATTCTCGAACAATCGCCGGAATCGTCTTACACCCCGCCAGCTTCGAAGCACGCAGCCGTCTTTCGCCAGCAATCAATTCATATCCTGTTCCTTTTTTACGGACAAGAACCGGCTGTAGAACCCCATATTGAAGAACAGAATGCATCAATTCATCTAATGATTCATCATTAAATTCTGTCCTTGGCTGAAATTGATTCGGAATAATATCCTCCACACGTAAAGCTTTGACCTTATCTTTGGTATCGGCATCTAATCCCGCCGTATCCTGTATTAATGCACCAAGTCCCTTGCCCAATCCGCTATGTGTTATTTTACTCATTTGCAATCACTTCTTTCGCTAAGGCCCGGTACACTTCTGCCCCTTTTGATTTTGGATCATATTCAATAATCGGTTGTCCATAAGAAGGTGCTTCACTGAGACGTACATTTCTTGGAATAACCGTTTGATATACACGCTCTTGAAAATGATTTTTTACCTCTTCCGCAACTTGCATCGATAATTTTGTCCGGGAATCGTACATTGTCAAAAGTACGCCCTCTAACGTTAAATCCGAATTCAAATTTTGCTGAACCAGCTTAACGGTATTCATCAGTTGAGAGACTCCTTCCAATGCATAAAATTCACATTGGATTGGCATTAAAACTGAATCAGCCGCGGTTAAGGAATTCAATGTAAGCAACCCTAATGATGGCGGACAGTCAATAATCACGTAATCATAATTTTCTTTAATCTGATCAATCGCTCGTTTTAATTTTGTTTCGCGCGAAATAGCGGATACGAGTTCGACTTCTGCACCTGCCAGCTCAATCGTAGCTGGCAATATATGTAAATTTTCAAAATTTGTTTTTTGAATCGCCTCTTTAATTGGTAATCCATCTACTAAAACATTATAAATGGATTGTCCAATTTTGGATTTATCTACCCCATAACCGCTCGTTGCATTGCCTTGCGGATCCACATCCACGAGTAAAACTTTCTTTTTCTCAGCTGCCAGGCAAGCACTTAAGTTAACGGATGTTGTTGTTTTGCCTACGCCACCTTTTTGATTGGCGATTGCAATTGTTTTTGCCACAACTGTCACCTTCTTCCTTCAGTATCTATACGAATATCCCGTTTACAAATAGAAGCTCTTAAATTTATTGAATTCCACAACTTTTATACTTTATCCTGCTATGATAAGATGAAAAACTACAATTGGTGTAAATTTTATTTTGTTATATATTTTTCCTATAAGTTTTGATGCAATAAAAAGTATAAATCCAGCAAGAAAAATACTCACCAATTCAGACCATTTTATGTTAAAATAATACTACTTAAGCTTACAATATTACATAAATTACGTTACTATATAATTTGCATTAAAAAAATAGCATCTAAACTATTAGGTTGCCATATAAAATATTCAATGCAACTTATATCGCTTAAAATGTTGCACGTGAAACATTTTAATGAAGGAGGAATTGACTTGCCTATTTATAATTCTGTATTAAAACAAATTGATCCTGTTGAAACAAAACGGTACGCTGGTTTAGGCAAAGTTGATTTCAATGAGGCCATTATTCAAAAAGCCTGTTTAGAAGCACAGCTTCTGGCAGAACCTAAAGGAATCTGGCAAATATATAATTACAACACTTGTAGTTACAAAGTCGAATCATCTCCAGAATTTTTAATCCGTGGCGAGAAGATTCGTAAACATCTGGCAACATCTGCCAAAGTAATCGTATTAGCTGTCACAATTGGTGAGACTATTGAAAAACAGATCACGAATTATTTTAAACAAGGTGAATATTCATATTCCTTATTACTGGATGCTGCGGCAACAACGGCAGTAGAGCAAGCTGCGGATGATGTTGAAAAAACCATTAAACAATATACAACAGCACAAGGCTATCAAATGATTTGGCGATTTAGCCCTGGCTACGGAGACTGGGATATTTGCTTTCAGCCTGAAATGCTGCATTTATCCGACGCCAAAGAAATTGGCATAACTCTTACAGAATCCATGATGTTAATTCCCCGAAAATCCATAACTGCTATCATCGGTTTAGTGCCAAATTCCAACGAAAAAAATGAGAAAAAGCAATCTTGTTCCGCTTGCAGCAAGCAAGATTGTCTGGCTCGCCGCAGTAGTTAATATTTCATTTTATTTTCACTTTAAAAATCAATAAATAAAAGGAGCTTTTTATGATATATGTTTTTGATGGTGCTATGGGTACTATGTTGCAATCCGCTAATTTAAAACCAGGTGACTGCCCCGAACTATTAAATATCATTCAACCTGATCTAATAAAAAAAATTCATCTGGATTATATTTCCAGTGGTGCTGATATCATTGAAACCAATACATTTGGTGGAAATCGAATTAAATTAGAGCATTACGGCTTAGCAGATCGCACGAGAGAAATTAATATAGCAGCTGCAAAAATTGCAAAGGATGCCGCAGGCAAAAAGATAAAGGTAGCCGGATCGATGGGACCAACGGGGAAATTTATTGAACCCTTAGGTGAACTTAGTTTTGATGAAGCCTATAGTGTCTTTTTTGAACAAGCCCGTTATTTAGCCGAAGCAGAGGTTGATTACATACTCATTGAAACCAGTATTGATATTCAAGAAATGCGTGCCGCACTTCTTGCAGCAAAAACAGCTACCAATCTACCAGTAATCTGTCAAATGTCATATAGTAATGATGGACGTACCGTTACTGGAACCGATCCTCAAACAGCTGCCATTACGCTTGAAGCAATGGGGGCTGATATAATCGGTGCAAACTGCTCTTTAGGTCCTGAACAATTATTACCTATCATTCGGATACTAGCACAAAATACCACAAAACCCATTAGTGTACAACCAAATGCGGGAATGCCTCATTTGGTTAATGGGAAAACCATCTTCCCCATGGATTCCACAGAAATGGCACAATGGGCACCACAGCTAATTGAAGCCGGTGCCAGTTTTATTGGCGGCTGCTGTGGGACAACCCCTCAACATATTGCTGCTATAAAAAAAGCCATTACCGGTCTAAAAGCATCAACAAGAAAGCAGTCCCTGCCACGACTTGCGCTTACGAGTCGCAGCAAAACAGTTTTTATTGATAAAGATTTACCAACGGTTTTAATTGGTGAACGCATCAATCCAACGGGACGCAAAAAACTTGCCGCAGAAATAAAATCCGGATCGTTTTTATCAGCAAAAAAAGAAGCATTAGAACAAATCCAAGCTGGTGCTCATATTCTAGACATCAATATGGGTGTAGGTGGAATGGATCAAACAGCCGCAATGAAAAAAGCCATTACTGAAATTGCCCAGCTTGTTGATGTACCATTAGCCATTGACACGAGCGACGCCACGGCACTCGAAGCAGGGCTCAAAGCATATCCTGGTCGAGCACTCATAAATTCAGTCAGTGCAGAACCAGAACGTCTAGAAACCTTTCTACCGTTAGCAAAAAAATATGGAGCAGCTATATTGTGTCTGCCAATTTCAGCAAATGGTGTACCAAAAACAGCTGACGAACGCCTTCAAGTTATGGAAACGATTCTTAATGAAGCATTCGAATTTGGCCTCAAGGCAGGTGACTTTTTACTAGATGGTCTTGTTATGACAGTTGCAGCAGAGCCTAACGCTTGCCAAGAAACATTAAGCACATTACGTTTATATCGAGCAAAGTTTGGCTATCCCAGCACAATGGGACTTAGCAATATTTCTTATGGTTTACCCAATCGACCACTCATCAATTCCACTTTTTTTGCAATGTGCTTAGCCGCTGGGCTTGATGCTCCGATTATGAATCCTTATGATAAACCAATGCAAGATACACTGTTTGCCAGTGCTGCCTTGATTGGACACGATCAAAATGGGCGTGCTTACAGTTTAATCGCCTCCAATCAAGCTGTGCCAAAAGGAGCAGCCACTGCACCAGAAATAGATGTCGACATTTTGACAGCAATAAAAGCTGCCGTTATGAATGGTGAAAAAGAAGCCGTAGCCTCGCTAGTTGAAAGAGCTTTGGCTGAGAAATATCCACCAACAGAAATCACGGAAAAAGCATTAACTGCTGCCATGAATGACATCGGAATTGGGTTTGGCAATGGAAAATTATTTCTACCTCAAGTTTTACTTTCTGCTGAGGCGATGCGTGCTGCTTTTTTAAAAATAAAAGAAATCTTACCTGCGCAAAATTTACAAAACAATGGCACCGTCGTCATTGCTACAGTAAAAGGAGATATTCACGATTTAGGGAAAAATATTGTAGCGGCATTATTAGAAAACAATGGTTTTCAGCTAATTGATTTAGGAAAAGATGTTGATGCGGAAACGATTGTCCGTAAAGCTCTTGAATATGATGCTGATATTGTTGGCTTATGTGCGTTAATGACAACAACGATGACGCAAATTGATACCGTAATCCATGCACTCAAAAAATCTGGCAGTAACGCAAAGGTAATGGTTGGGGGTGCTGTCCTTACACAAGAATATGCCAATCAAGCTGGTGCGGACTGTTATGCCAAAGATGGTGTCGTAGCCGTAAATTTAGCAAAAAATCTTTTAAAATAATGTTTCACGTGCAACATTATTACCAACAAAAAGCAGCAAACAAATGTGTTTGCTGCTTTTGTTTATATATCGAATGTATCAAATCAATGATGTCTAGCCTATTAGGTTGTCAGGAAAAATATAAAGAATTCCGACAGCGGACAAAACAAATGTTGCACGTGAAACATTTGTTGGTCTCATCAACTTAATATTTTAGCTAACCTCAAATAGTCCGGATCTAAACTTTTTATATTTGTTACAGCATCATGCAAATCAATACTGACAATTTTACCTTTTTGAAAGCCAAAAACGATATTTGATAAACCAGAAATCAATGCTAATGCCGCTTTTTCACCAAGGCGACTTGCTTTCAAACGATCCTCAACGGAAGGCGATCCCCCACGTTGAATATGACCCAAAACTGATATACGTGTATCAATCCCCGTTTTATCGCCTATAATTTTGCCAATCGCGGTGCCACTACCAACGCCCTCCGCTACAACAATAATACTAGAACGTTTGCCACGGGCATATCTGGTCCTCAAATTATCACAAATAGCATCCAAATCATATGTTTCTTCTGGTACAAGAATATATTCTGCACCGCCAGAGATACCCGCAACCATTGCCAGCCAACCCGATTTACGGCCCATAACCTCAATAACAATAATGCGGCTATGCGCGGATGCCGTGTCCCGCAGTTTATTAATTGCTTCAACAATCGTATTCGCTGCGGTATCGGAACCAATCGTATAATCCGTACCCCAAACATCATTATCAATCGTCCCCGGTAAGCCAACAATCGGGATTCCTTGTTCCGCACTTAATTTTTGGGCACCGCGCAAACTGCCGTCACCACCGATAATAAGTAAACCCTGAATACCTTTTTTGACCAAAATATCATATGCTTTTTTACGGCCTTCTGGTGTTTCAAATTCTGGGCAACGCGCCGTTCCCAAAAAAGTTCCCCCACGCTGAATAATATCACTTACCGATTGCGATTTCATTTCAAACATATTTTCTTCTAATAAGCCTTTATAGCCATCATTGATACCCCAAACCTTAACCCCTTCATATAACGCGGTTCGAACAACGGCGCGAGCTGCTGCATTCATACCAGGACTATCTCCGCCGCTTGTTATCACTGCAATACTTTTTAACATAAAATGATCGCCTCCTGCTCTATAGTATTCGCTTCTCAACGAAAAATTCCTGTAAAATCTATAACCATGTAGCTATAGAGAAAAAATGAAAGCAGTCAGGCTAGAAAAAATAAAAACATTTTCTAACCTGACTGCTTGAGAACAAAATACTTTACATTAACCTCGCGTTTTGCCACCTGCAACATTATATGTAACACCGTGAACATAGCCCGCTCGCTTGCTGCTTAAAAACAAAACAAGATTCGCTACTTCATCCAATTTTCCTGGACGTCCAAGTGGTGTAGTTGCTGTACTATTATAGCCAGAACGAAGTTGTTCAACTGAAATATCTCTTGTATACGCTAAAGCTTCTTCATATTGAATCGTTCGTAGTCCCGTTGCTTCGAGAATACCTGGTGCCACGCCAATCACACGGATATTATGCTTACCTAATTCCTTCGCCCATGAGCGAGTAAACGAATTGACTGCATTTTTAGTAGCAGCATAAATACTTTGTCCTTCAGAGCCTTCCAGACCACTTTCCGACGACATATTAATGATGACTCCTTCACCATTTTTAATAAATTCTTTACCAACGGCCTGTGCACATAGATATACACCTTTTAAATTAACTGCTACAACTTTATCAAAAACAGCTTCAGTTAGCTCATATTGACTAGCCGGCTCTTTGGCATCAATTAACAAGCGAGGAATATTAATACCAGCATTATTAACAAGAATATCAATTTTACCAAATTTCTTTTTGGCCAGATCAAGCATCAAAGAAATACTTGACGCTTTCGTAACATCCGTAACAACATACAACATTTCACCACTCGCTGAATGCGTATCAAACTCTGGTTGACTCGGATTCATATCACAAACTACAACATTTGTTCCATTATCTAAAAACATTTGTGCAACTGCCTTACCAATGCCTGAGGCCCCACCAGTCACAATTGCTGTTTTTCTTTCTATTTTCAACCAAGATTCCATTTTTATCTCCCCTATTCTAGTTTTGACCAAATATTCATCCAGCCTAAAGTATGTGCATTTCTTCACATTTTATTTTTATAGAAAAGGCCGTCGCGTACGCTGCAGCCTTTATTATATTCTTTGTTAGATCAAACACGTATAATCGTAAGTTCATCCCCTAAAGTTATTGCCCCAATTGGCAAATCTTCAAGATACAAACTACCTTCTAATGATTCGCCTTCCTGATTATTATTAAAACGCAATGTGATATGTCCCAAATCCTGTAAATTTTTCTGCACTTGATTTCCGACAAAAACGATTTTATATTTGCGTTGATTTATTTGAAAAATATCTCCTATTTTAATAAGATCTTGTAATTGATTTCCATCATGAAGCACACAATAATCCACTAACTCTTCAGGAGCATTTTCATTAAATAAAATCATCATTTTTTCACTTTTGAAAGATTCTACTAAAGACCCCAGCTTCACTACTTTTGTCTTATAAATTGTCTGCATTTGTAATACCCCCAAAAAATTCAACTTTTTCGGCAGAATAAAATCTTTTAACTTTATCCTGCCAATAAAAGTTGTTATTTTATTTAACTTTCATATAAGCCAAAACTAGCCAACCAAGCAATTGCTACTGTAAGCGGACCTGTAATAAAGCGGGAATAAAGTACAGATGGTACCCCAACTTCAACCGTTTCGGCTTCTGCTTCTGCCAGACCTAACCCCACTGGGATAAAGTCACAAGCAGCTTGTGCATTAATAGCAAATAGTGCTGGCAATGCAAGATGCGGCGGAATACTGCCTTTACCAATTTCCACACCAACTAAAACCCCGATAACCTGTGCTATAACAGCCCCCGGTCCTAAAAATGGGGAAAGAAATGGAAATGAGCATATAAGAGATAAAATCAATAGACCACCAAAGGATCCTGCAAGTGGTGTTAAGAAATTCGCGATAACATCACCTATTCCTGTACTTAAAACGACACCGATAAGCATCGATACAAATGCCATAAATGGTAATATGGTCTTAATAATCGTATTAATTGTATCACGCCCGGCTTGGTACAATGTAGCGGTAATCGAACCCATCATCTTACCAATTTTCGCCATCGCCCCAACCTGTTGTTCCGATATTTTTTTGCTTGTATCATAAGAGCGTTTACTGATGCCCCCAGGTACAACTGAAGTCGAAACAGCTGCTGCCACTGATCCGTCACTGAAGGTAATATTGGCTTCTGTTACATTGGATACATAAATATCGGCTTTAATATGCTGTGCCAGAGGCCCACTAGGTCCTGTTGGATTTAGGTTGATTGTTGGTATCCGTTTTTGCGGATAAATACCACAACGAAGCGTACCTCCGCAATCAATTACCACACATAACGTTTCATCGTCCGGCACCTTGGTTTTAAAGCCATCAATAAGTTCGCAACCCGTCATCTCTACAATTTTCTGTGAAATTGGTGATATTACACCACCGGTTATATTTACCACTTTATTTTTCTTATCCGTTGGCGTGAGCACAAGCGGGCCGCCAAAGCCCCCCTTACCTGCGGATACAACAATTTCTTTATAATCTGCCATTTTTAGTAATCTCCTTTACGTTATCATTCTCATGTTCAGTATTTAGGACTTGATTGCGACAACTTCCGTATTTAATTTAACCCCCTGCTGTTTTTCAACATAAGATGTCGTAAAATCCGTAATCCAGCCTCTTAAGAAATTCGTTACAATCCCAACTAAGAAATAACGTAATGCCAGGTCAACGGTAGGAAAACCAAGCTGAGTAATGCCATTTGCAATTCCTAAGAAAACAAAAAGTTCACCAGGATTTACATGAGGAAATAACCCATTTAAGGTATGACAAGAAAATGAACTTGCCGCATAATAACTTGGTTTAAATTTTTCTGGCATAAACTTGCCCAGTGATAATGTCATTGGATTACAAAAGAAAAATGTCCCAATAACAGGAAGGATCATATACCTTGCAATTACGTTACCTGCACAAAGATGCGCAAGTTTTTCAATTTTATCTTCGCCAACAAAACGAATAATAGCATTCATTGCTACGAGTAAACAGATTAAAGTAGGAACAATACCGGTAACCAGAGAAACAAATGTTTTACCTCCTGCATTAAACATACCGATAAAACCTTGTGCTAAGAAAACTAATGAATCCATAAATAACCCTTCTTTCTTTTTGACTTTTGGCATATTAATCATTTATCACAATCAAAGGTTTGAAAATATTTTGATATAAACAAATATCGAATGAAACACAAAGACCCGCTCAGTCAGCTAATTCATTGGCTGTAGTCATCATTTTTTTTTCCAATTCCAACTGGCTAAATGATTTATAATCTTCGACAGCCTGTAATACAGCTTTTTTAGTCTGTTTAGGCAGCCCTGCACAAACCATCTCATTTAGGTCTAATAAGTTGATTCCATTCAAGCAGTCAAATGACTTCACACCAGCAAAGATTGTTAGTCCTTCAATTTTTTCACCTTTGATGATATTGCAGTTTTCATCAATACACAACAATACCACTGCACCTGCGACCACTCTGCCTTTTGATCGGCCAATTGCAACTCTGCCAAAGGATCTAAGGTGTTTCAGATGGCGATTGAAGCGGCGAAACTGCAAAAGGCCTAATACACATTGCAAAATCCACATCAAAGCCCCCAATAAAATCAACCACAACATTATATGTTCCTCCTTTAATACTCTTTAAACAAAATCCAACCCTTTGAATTTGTAATCCATATGTTTGCTAAATTAAATCGGTGCACCTCCTTCATATTCCAATAACAATTTTGCTGTATCTTCATCAGAAATCAATACATTAATAAATTTCCCTTTAAGTGCCCCATAAATAGCCGGCACTTTTTCCTTTGAAGCAGCAATCCCGATTGAATATTCCAATGTTCTAAGTTTTTCCAATCCAATTGCGATTATTTTATCAGTAAAGTCAGTTTTTACAACTAAACCATTGCTATCATAAAAAATAGAACAAATTTCGCCGACTACACCAGATTGAGCCAAATTATCAATACTTTCCTTAGCAAAAGCACCAGTAGCAAAATCACCAGCCCAAACAAGATTCGAAGATTTAACTGGAGCTCCAATACCGACAAAAGCAATATCCATATTGTTCCAATATTCAACTATATTTGCATAATTCACATCTTGAATAATCGCCTCGCGAATCTCCGCTGTTTTCGTAATAGCCGGCGCATATAAATAATGGCTGTTTGAAGAAAATGCCTGCGCTACCTTATAACAAATCGTATTAACATGAAACTCACTATCAATATTTTCCGGTCCACCTACCAGCGGAACAAAATCAACTGATACCGGGCTGCAATGTTCTAAAGCAGACTGTCTAGCCAATGCACCGATTGAACTCCCCCAGGCAAAACCAATTATTTTATTAACCGCAATAATGCGTTTTAAAAAAGCCAGTCCGGCTTTTCCCATATTATTTTTTACTTCATCCGAATCAGAATTGGATGAAACAATATAAACTTCCTTAAGATTAAATTTTCGTTCTAAAGCTGCTTCTAAATATGCATAAGAATCATCAACAATTGATATTTTAACAAGTCCTGCGTCCATGGCTCTTTTTAAATATTTACTTACAGTTGTACGATTCATCCCCAGCTTAGCAGCAATATCACTCTGTTTCATATTCTCTATATAATACATGTTTGCCACTTTTATTAATAAACGTCGTTCTACCGGTATCATCAATACACCACCTATTTATATTTATAATGTAATGCATTGTCACATATGTTCCCATACATAACATTTGTTATCCTTGTGCTTATAATAAACTATACAAGGAAAAAAATCAAGTACCAATCGTAAATATTTTATTATTTAGACTCTTTTTATATTGTTTTTTCCTAAACAATATAAATTAAAGCTACTATTTGTTTTTTTATTTATTATTTAATCTTGTTTTATCCATAGAAGCCATCCCCACCAAGCTGCGACTATAAAAAATAAAAAAGCGACTCAGCTTGACAAAAAAGAGCCCCAATGATACATTCATACTAGAAGTTGTTATACGACTGACGGAAGTGGAAATGACCACATGAAGTATAGCAAAAAAGAGCCGACCGTCTGGGCAAAAAAGACCCAAGACAAGTGGGCTCTTTTTGATATCTTTTTTTAAGTAAAGGAGATTCTCTATATGAATGAAATTGAACTAAAATATGGCTGTAATCCAAATCAAAAGCCAGCAAAAATCTTTGTTGAATCCGGTAATCTTCCCATTACTGTATTAAATGGCAAACCTGGTTATATCAATCTCTTAGATGCATTCAACAGTTGGCAGCTCGTCCAGGAATTGAGTCAAGCGACCAGTCTGCCGGCAGCAGCATCCTTTAAACACGTCAGCCCCGCTGGAGCTGCTGTAGCGACACCATTATCCGATATTTTAAAAAAAGTCTACTTTGTTGATGGCATCGAATTGTCCCCCATTGCAACAGCCTACGTTCGGGCGCGCGGTGCCGACAGAATGTCCTCTTATGGTGATTTTGTCGCTTTATCGACAGAATGTGATGCTCAAACAGCATCTTTTCTTGCCCGTGAAGTATCGGATGGGATTATCGCACCATCTTATTCTGCGGCGGCACTCGAAATACTCAAAACAAAACGCAAAGGCAGCTATCTGGTCATTAAAGTTGATCCAAGTTATGAAGCACCATTGATTGAAAAAAAAGAAGTTTTTGGTATTACTTTCGAACAAAAACGCAATACTTTAAAAATAGATGCTACTTGTCTTGAGACAATTCCGACGAAAAAGAAAAACTTATCAGACAATGCAAAACGTGATCTTTTAATTGCACTCATCACACTTAAATATACACAATCTAATTCTGTATGTTATACCAAAGATGGTCAGGCGATTGGAATTGGAGCTGGTCAGCAGTCACGCGTCCATTGTACAAGACTCGCCGGCAGTAAAGCCGATGTCTGGTATTTAAGACAAAATCAAAAAGTAATTCAACTGCCTTTCAAAACAAATATACGTCGTCCAGACCGCGATAATGCGATTGATACCTATATTTCAGATGATTATATGGACTTGTTGCAAGATGGTGTTTGGGAAACAGTCTTTACCGAAAAGCCCGCCGTTTTTACAAAAGAAGAAAAATCGGCTTGGCTGAAAACACTGACGGGTGTAGCGCTTGGGTCCGATGCCTTTTTCCCTTTTGGCGATAATATTGAACGGGCTCACAAAAGCGGCGTTGATTTTGTAGCACAAAGCGGCGGCTCAATTCGCGATGATAATGTAATTGAAACCTGCGATAAATATAATATGACTATGGCATTTACCGGAATTCGCTTATTTCATCACTAATGAAAATTAGAGAATTACAAAAAGAGGCACAAATTGGTGAAGTTGAACTTCATCAATTTGTGCCTCTTTTACGTCTAAAAAACCGTTAAAATTCACACTACAGTATTACATGGCAATTCGCAGTACGTTATCAAAAAAATTACTGCCACCAGACTTCTTGATTTTTTTCTCTGGAGATAAAACTTTCATTTTTTCAATCACAACTTGATACAAGGAATCTTCTACACTTCCAGGTACAATATTTTCCCAATTTGCATCAAGATATGGTTTTTGGACGAGATCGTTTGTGGGACGCCCAGCAATTTCGGCTTCGCATAATAACTGAATCTGTTTTTTTGCTGGACGAAGATAATAATGTTCTAAAATATAAGTTTGCGGATAATGATAAGCTGTATCTTGTGGTTCAACGAGCTTAACCCAAACATCAATTAGCTGTTCATCATCACGATAGGGACAGGCAATTCGCTGTGCCGTCTTCACATCTAAATAATACGTATAGGTCTCATCCGCAAAAATCTGGACAAAACGATCTGTCACCACCGTATCTTTTTTATCCGAGCTCGCTTTTTCAGCCGACAAACCACTACTGGAAGCATCAACTGGCTTTGAAGCCGGTAACGGTGGTTGTGCCGCTTGACAAACAGCTGCAAAAGACAACCATATGGCAAAAAATAAGAAATAACGTTTTAACATAAAAATTCCCTCCACATTTAAACAAATACAAAGACTATTTTTTCTTGTGTTTTGGAATGATCATCTTCACCGTAATATACTCTTCTGACTGTTCTTGCTGAACCTTCACTTTCAAACCAGACTGCTTCATCTGATCAACAACTTGGTTTATTGTATTAAGGAAAATCCTCACATCGCGCACAATTCTTACAACATTTTTACGAGAAACTTTCGGCGTTATTTCCTGGGAAATTTCCTCTAACATTTCTTGAATCAAAAGTTCTGTATCGCGTACATTTAGTGATTTTTCAATAATCACCAGCAAAGCTTCCTGCTGTTTCGCTTCATCTGGTAATTTTAAAAGAGCCCTCGCATGACGTTCCGTAAGTTTTGCATCACATAACTCAGTCCGAATTTGTATACTTAATTTCAATAGACGTAATTTATTAGCAATCGTTGACTGACTTTTTCCCATACGTTTAGCAAGCTCTTCTTGTGTAAACCCAAATTTATGTAAAAGTTGAGAAAAACCTTCTGCCTCTTCAAGAAAATGCAAATCTTCTCTCTGCAAATTTTCAATCATAGCAATTTCAGCCATTTCAGTATCATTTAATGTTTTTACAATAACCGGAACTTCTGTAAGTTTTGCCATTTTAGAAGCACGTAGCCTGCGTTCACCAGCTACAAGCTCATACCCTAAACCCTTTTTCCTCACTAAAAGCGGTTGGATGACACCAAACGATTGAATTGATGCCGCTAAGTCTTGTAACGCCTCAAGCTGAAACGTCTTACGTGGTTGAAATGGATTAGGAATAATTTGTGTAATATCTAAAAATCGTACATTGTTCCTAGTGTCGCTTTCCTGCTGCAATTCGGCTGAAGTATCAACAGCGGCAACAGTTAGCGGCAAAGCTTTTTCAATTACCGCAACATCAGCTTGTGTCACAGTATTTTCAGCCTGAGTTTTGGATGTATCAGAACCTATTCCAAACAATCTGGCTAAACCTTTCATTCACCCACCCCTATATCTATAACATGATTTAAAAATTGATTCATTTAGTTAGTTCGTTTTCTACTCAAGAAAACCCTTTTTCTTACTAAGAAAGGGGACTTTTTTCCGGGGTACCTGCTTTACGCGGATAAACCGTTGGCGTTTTCTTGATTTTTTTTATATAAAGCACTGCTCTAATATCATCAAGTCCAGGCAATTTCACAGGAACAATTTTTTCAAGCTTTCCGCCAAGGATTGCAATTACCCTGTTTGCCTCATCCACTTCATCTGCATACTGCATACCCTTAAGTGCCACAAAATATCCCCCAATTTTTACAAATGGCAGACAATATTCACATAAAACAGTCAATCTAGCCACGGCTCTTGAAACAGCAACATCAAACTGTTCCCGATACTGTTTTTGCCTGGCCCCTTCTTCCGCACGAGCATGAATGACGGTTGTGTTTTCTAATTTGAGTTCATCGACTACGCACTGCAAAAATTTTACTCGTTTATTTAAAGAATCCAATAAAGTCAAATCTAAATCAGCTTGAAAAATTTTAAGCGGCAAACCAGGAAAACCAGCGCCTGTACCAACATCAATCATATGTGCTCCAGCAAAAAATACAGTCTGATCAAAACAGCTGATAGAATCAATCATATGTTTAACAGCTACCTGATCTGGTTGTGTAATCGCCGTAAGATTAACCTGCTGATTCCACCTGATCAGTAAGTCAAAATATTTATTATAAGCCTCCGCTTGATCTTGTGTCAACGATAACTGATAGAGAGCTGCCGCTTTACTTAACTCTTCACTAAAAATCATCTTATTCCTCCACTACGGCGATTTTGTTCAAGATACACCAGTAGGATTGAAATATCTGCTGGAGATACTCCTGAAATACGACTGGCCTGTCCGATCGACCGCGGTTTAATAAAGCTCAATTTTTCACGCGCCTCATCCCGTAAACTAGGCACAATCGCATAGTCAATACTGTCAGGAAGCAATTTTTCTTCTAATTTTTCGGTCCGTTCGACTTGTTCTAATTGTTTTTTTATATAACCTTCATACCAAACCATAATTTCCAGTTGATTTTTGACCTCCGCTGAAACAGCGGGCAGCTCAAATTGACTTTGCACCAAATCATAGGATAATTCCGTACGTTTCAGTAAATCATATAGCGAAGTTGTGGTACGAATATCCGAGGATCCGATCGCCTGTAGTTTAAGTAACGTTTCTTTATTCGGGTTTATTTTTATATTTTTCAATAAAATCAAGGTTTCTTCAATACTCTGCCTTTTTTCACTAAATCTTGCATACCGTTCATCTGAGACAAGACCTACACGTCTACCTTTTTCTGTTAAGCGCAAATCCGCATTATCCTGTCGCAGCAGTAAGCGATATTCAGCCCGCGAAGTCATAATTCGATACGGTTCATGTGTCCCCTTCGTTACAAGATCATCAATTAAAACACCGATATAAGCATCTGAACGTTTCAAAATAAGTGGTTCTTGATCTTTCACAAACATAGCAGCATTAATACCAGCAATCAGCCCCTGCGCAGCAGCTTCTTCATAACCAGATGTCCCGTTAGCTTGTCCAGCCGAAAAAAAGCCATGGATTTTTTTAAATTCTAACGACAATTTAAGTTGAAGTGGATCTACGCAGTCATATTCGATTGCGTAACCCGGTCTCATAATCTGAACATTTTCCAGACCAGGAATTGTTTTCAAAAATTTCATTTGCACATCAATCGGTAAACTTGTGGACATCCCTTGCACATACATTTCTTCTGTATTTAAGCCTTCCGGTTCAAGAAATAACTGATGCTTTTCCTTATCGGGAAAGCGAACAATTTTTGTCTCAATCGAAGGACAATAACGCGGACCAATACCTTCTATCATTCCATTGGCCATTGGTGCACGATATAAATTATCCCGAATAACCTGATGAGTCTGTTCATTCGTATACGTAAGCCAGCAGGGCACTTGTTCCCGCGTCGTAATATCACTCATAAATGAAAAGTTGTGGGCCTCCTCATCTCCTGGCTGAATAATCATCTTTGAAAAATCCAACGTACGTCGATCAACACGTGCTGGTGTCCCCGTCTTGAAACGCATCAGCTCTACACCTAAGGTTTGCAATGATGAAGATAATTTTTCAGCTGCTCTCTGCCCATTTGGTCCACCAGTATAACTATTTTCACCAAGAATTATTTTCCCGCGTAAATACGTACCAGATGCCAAAATTGCTGCACGACAATAATAAATTTCACCAGTTTCAATTTGAATACCTTGAATCGTATCATTTTCGACTAGCAATTTTTCCACCAATAATTGTTTCACGTCAAGATTTTGTTGAGTCTCACACGTTTCCTTCATCGTAAATTGATACAGTTTTTTATCTGCCTGTGCCCTGAGTGCGTGCACAGCCGGTCCTTTTCCTGTATTGAGCATACGATATTGAATACATGTTTTATCTGCATTCAGCCCCATCTCACCGCCCAGTGCATCGAGTTCACGTACTAAATGCCCCTTCGCTGGACCACCAACCGATGGGTTACATGGCATCATCGCAATATTATCCATATTTAACGTCGTAAGCAATGTCTTACAACCAATCCGAGCTGATGCCAGGGCAGCTTCCACTCCGGCATGACCAGCTCCGATGACAATGACATCATATTTCCCTGCAACAAACACAAAATACATCTCCTTATAAACTATTTTCCAATACAAAATTGACTGAAAATCTGATCAATGATATCTTCACCGACCGTATCACCTGTAATTTCCCCCAACTTTTCCCATGCAGAACGCAGATCAATCACAATAAAATCGGGTGACATTTCACGATGTATTGTCTGCAACGCTTCCTCAAGATGTTCATCGGTTTGGCGCAAAGCCTCGATTTGACGAACATTATTCACAAAAGCACCTTCTTCAGCTTGCACTTGCCCACTATAAACCATATCCACAATCGCTGTTTCAAGTTCAGGTAAGCCAGCTTCCGAGATAGTCGAAATTTCTATTATTTTATGATTTGGCAGAACAGATTTAATATATGCAATATCTAATTTCGCTTCCAAATCACTTTTATTGATAAGAATCAAGGCTTCTTTTTTTGCGAGTAATGCCAAGATTTGTTTATCCTCACTCGATATTTCCCGGGAAAAATCAAACAAAGCTAAAACAAGATCAGCTCGTTCAATATAGCTGCATGCTTTTTCCACCCCAAGTTGTTCAACGATATCTTCCGTTTCACGAATTCCCGCCGTATCAATGATTTTAAGCGGAACACCACCAATATTAGCATATTCTTCTATAATATCACGCGTTGTACCTGGGATATCAGTTACAATCGCTCGATTTTCATTTAATAATAAATTCAAAAGACTAGATTTTCCAACATTTGGTTTACCAATAATTGCTGTTTCCAAACCTTCGCGTAAAATACGTCCCGTTTTCCCAGTTTTTAATAGTTTCACCATCTCTTCCCGCAAAATAATGATATTGTCTCTTACTTCATCTGTTGCAACTTCATCAATATCATCTTCGGGAAAATCGATGGCTGCTTCTAAGTGAGCAATCATTTCCAAAATCTGATGCCGATACTCACGAATTTTATCAGAAAAGCATCCCTCTAACTGCCCCACAGCCATACGCAAAGAGGCATCCGTTTTAGAACGAATAATATCCATGACTGCCTGTGCCTGTGATAAATCAAGTCGTCCATTTAAAAAAGCCCTTTTCGTAAATTCACCAGGTTCTGCTAAGCGTGCTCCTGCCTTAAAAGTCAATTCTAAAATTCTTCGCAACGGCAGGCTACCGCCATGACAATGAATTTCTACAACATCTTCGCGCGTATAAGAATGCGGTGCATACATTGGAATGCATAAAACTTCATCTATAATGGTTGAATTCACCGGGTCAATCACACTGCCATATGTTGCTTGATGTGAAATAATATCTCTCATTGGCAGATGATTTTTAGCTTGAAATATCTTACTAGCAATGTCGACAGCCTGCTTACCGCTAATGCGGATAATTCCAATACCTCCTTCACCCACCGCAGTTGCAATAGCACTAATTGTATCAATTTGCATTGTTTTATCACCTATAATACCCTTTCATTCTTATTCAAAACAGATCTTAAAAATAAAGTTATATCCGTTCAATCTATTATTTTATATCATAGCAGATTGAATAAATAAAGTCATGAAACCGTAGATAAAATTCAACAAAAAAATAGAGCCCTCCCAAATAAAATTTGAGACAGCCCTTTCACAGTTCTCTCGTAGTCCAATATATCACATGTTACAGTATGGATACACAAAAATCAAGCAGCCCTGCAAAAATACTATAATCAATAAAAAAGCACGCCGTAAGCCGCCTTTTTATTTCAATTATTCCTCACAGCAATTACAACTTTTCGATAAGGCTCTTCACCGTCACTATAAGTCATAATCCGATTATTATCCTGTAATGCAGTGTGTATAATCTTACGTTCATGACGATTCATCGGCTCAAGAACAATTTTTTCTCCAGAACGCCGTACCTTATCAGCCAGACGCATCGCTAAACGACATAGAGTTTCCTCTCGACGTTTCCGATAATCTTCTACATCAATAATTATTCTAATTTTTTCTTCGCTCAAATCACGATTTGCTGCTAAATTTGTTAGATACTGTAATGCATCCAATGTTTGACCATGTTTACCGATTAAAATACCCAAATCATTTCCTTTGAGATTAAAAATATAATGCTCTTCTTTTGCGGCTTGTTGAATTTCAACAGCAAGTTTCATCGATGAAAAAATCTTATGCAAAAAATCAAGTGCAACCTCAACCGGAGTCAATTTTTTTACAGTTACCTTTACCTTTGCAAGTTTAGCACCAATGAGACCAAAAAAACCGTTGGTTGGTTCTACCATAACTTCATAATCAACACGGTCTTTGGTTAAATTAAGTTCCGCCAGTGCCGAATTCAGCGCTTCTTCAATAGTCTTACCGGTTTTTTCAACTGCAGCAGCCATTGTTAAGCAGCCTCCCTTTTTATAGTGTTTTCACCACGATACATCCACCATTGCTGTAAAATCTGCATAAGATTACTGATAACCCAGTAAATAACAAGTCCAGAAGGAAAGGTACAGCTAATCCAGCCAATAAATAAAGGCATAAAGATCATCATCATTTTTGTCTGTTGATTCATTTCTGCCGACGTTTGTTTTTGTTGAACAAACGTGGTCAGGGCAGACAAAACAGGTAAGATGTAAAATGGGTCTGCATCCGATAAACTAGACATCCACAAAAATTGCGGATCACCGACATAATTAAAGTCTCGAAGCGCATAAAACATTCCCATCAAAATCGGCATCTGAGCAATAAGCGGCAAACAACCAGCCAATGGATTTACACCGGATTCTTTATATAGTTTTGCCATTTCTTTTTGTAGTACGTCCGGATTTTTTTTATGCTTTTCTTGCAGCTTTTTCATTTCCGGCTGCATATCCTGCATTGCCTTCATTGATTTCACTTGTTTTACCGTTAATGGATAAAGTAATAATTTAATGACAATAGTCATTAAAATAATTGCCAATCCATAATTTTCTAAACCAATGGTTCCACTGATATGATAGAAAAATTCTAAAATGCTTTGCAGAAAACCTATCAGCATATCGAATATAAACAAAATCTCACATCCTCAACTTGTTATCTCTATTACTTCACAGGGTCATAACCGCCTGCATGAAAAGGATGACATCGTAAAATTCGTTTTACGGCCATCCAGCCACCACGCCGTGCCCCGTATTTTTCAATTGCAATTAACGCATACTCCGAACAAGTCGGGATAAAACGACAAGACGGCGGTTTTAGCGGAGAAATACCAATCCGATAAAATGTTACCAAAAAAATAAATATCCGTTTCATTTTAATCCGCCTCTTATTCCAAAATACGAGCTTTTTTACATAAATCTTTAAAAGCTCGTTCAACGACTGCACATTTAACAGTCGTAGCAGCTTTTCTGCCAACTAACAATAAATTATGTTTCATTTTTAATTGATTTTGATTCAATCTGTACGTTTCTCTAAGCAGACGCTTTAAACGGTTTCGTGTAACGGCATTGCCAAGTCGCTTACCGGCTGCAAAACCAACTTTGCTCTGCGGTTCTTTTACAGATAAGACATACAAAACCATATACCTGTTTGCATATGATTTTCCATATCGATAAACACTTTGAAATTCTCTGTTTTTCCGCAGAATTTTCTGCTTGGATAATTTATACATAATGGATCCTCATTCCGCCAAATGGAAAAAATAGGTCACCGGAGTGACCTAATATTATGCAGATAATTTTTTTCTGCCTCTAACACGTCTTCTTTTTAAAACGAGACGACCACCTTGGGTCTTCATGCGTTCACGAAAACCATGCGTTCTTTTTCTCCAGAGCGTATTTGGTTGATAAGTACGTTTCATATCTCAAGCACCTCCTTGCCACAATACAAAAAACAATCGAATAAAGTTAAAATCACTATGCCTATTTATCACAAATTTTAACTATAAAAATTATAGACTACATAGCCGCTAGTGTCAAGAAAATTAAGGTGCATATAAACATAAAACTGTGGATATTTCTCGATCTTTTCTTTATTTTCTTTAAATACCTGTTGATAACTTCGCTCTATTTTGGTAATATATCTTTAGCTAGTTGTCCACATTTTCTACAACTGTTACCATTTTATACCGAAAAGCTTTGATTTATTAACAAAATTTAACACTTATCCACAATTTTATCCACAGCTGCAAAAACAATTGCCAATCCTAGCGAATACAAAGCTTCGTGAAAATATTTTTTTCCGATTTTGTATTTTTTTTCGCCTTTTTTCCGTTTTTCTTTAATAAGATATCCACACCTGTGTATAAAATTGTGGATATCTTATTAAGATGTTAATAAATATTGTTTATATCTCGTTTTAGAAAGGATTTTCTCTATGGATCAAACTCAATTAAATGCCAACTGGGAACAAATTTTAACAAAATTAGAAGACTCCCTTTCCCAAATCGTTTGTGAAACTTGGTTAAAACCACTTATTCCACTTTCTTTGACGACAACAACACTCGAACTTGGTACACCGACTGGTTTTTCAAAAGAATGGATTGAAAAACATTATATTCCATTTATCGTTGATGCTAGTTATGAGGTTACCAAAGCACGACTGGCAATTGATATTACCAGTCTAAATACAGAACTAAATAATAATCAGTCAGAAATTCCACTTCCCCAGACATTATCAAGACCGGCGGCTTCCCTGCAAGAACAAAAAGATACGGCAAATATATCTTATCAGGTTCCCTTTCAGACTACGATGCTGGATGATCAAAACCAGCCAATCCTCCAGCCAGAAATTCCTTCCCCCATTGCTCCTGGTGATTCATTTTCCCTCAATCCAAAATATGTTTTCGAAACTTTTGTAACGGGTAATTCCAATCGATTCGCCCATGCAGCCGCACTTGCTGTAGCCGAATCCCCTGCGAAAGTTTATAATCCATTTTTTATGTACGGCGGTGTAGGTCTTGGAAAAACCCATTTAATGCACGCCATCGGTCACAAAATAATTCAAAATCACCCTGAAATGCGTGTTTTATACATTTCAAGTGAAAAATTCACTAATGAGCTTATAAACTCTATCCGTGATGGTAAACCAGAAGCTTTTCGCCAGAAATATAGAAATATTGATGTATTGCTCGTGGACGATATTCAATTTTTATCAAAAAAAGAACATACTCAGGAAGAATTTTTTCATACTTTTAATACTTTGCATGATGCAAATAAACAAATTATTATATCGAGCGACCGCCATCCTCGTGAAATTCAAACACTAGAAGATCGCTTGCGTTCAAGATTTGAATGGGGGCTTATTACTGATATTCAGGCCCCTGATCTTGAAACACGGATAGCAATTTTACGAAAAAAAGCATTAATTGAAAGTTTAAATGTTCCAAATGACGTAATGGTATACATTGCCAGCCGAATCGACAATAATATTCGTGAGCTCGAAGGAGCCTTAACGCGCGTAGTTGCTTATGCTTCTTTGAATAATCAGCTTGTGACAAATGAACTGGCTGCTGAGGCTTTAAAAGATGTCTATCCTACTGACAAAACAAAACAAATTACACTCGAACTTATTCAGGAGATCGTTGCCTCTTATTTTAAAATAAAAGTAGATGAACTACTCGTAAAAAAAAGAACCAGAAATCTTGCTTTTCCGCGGCAAATAGCCATGTATCTATGCCGCGAATTGACGGATAGTTCACTGCCACGCATCGGTGAGATGTTTGGTGGACGAGATCATACGACCGTAATTCATGCTCACGATAAAATATGCAGAGAACGAAACGAAGATATAAAACTCAATAATATTATCAAAGAGTTGATTCAACGAATTGAAAGCATGTAGTGTATAACTCTGTGTATAAGTCTGTCGTTTTCCTGTAGATGAAATGTTTGTAAGTACTTATCCATAAATTACCTGTGAATATGTGGATAAGTCACCTTATATTTATAAACAAGTTACTAACAGTCAAAATGTTAATAACCCAATTGTATTTCTTACTTATCAACATTTCCACAGGCCCTACGACTACGACGACTATTTTTTTATTATAAATATAACAAGTAATAATATATAAGAAGGAGGACAAAAATGAAATTTACCTGTCCTAAAGATGAACTTGTTCAAGCTGTTCAAATTGTGTCTAAAGCTGTATCGAGTAAACCACAAATGCCTATTTTATCTGGAATTTATTTAAATGCTACGAATAATACCTTAGAATTACAAGCTACTGACTATGAAATAGGGATTACCTGTAAAATTGATGCCCAAATTGATGAACCAGGGGCAATTGTATTATCTGGCCGTTATTTTCAAGAAGTAACACGAAGACTACCAGGAGAAAATGTAGAAATTATTTCAAATCGTGCTGATCAAACGGTTAAAATATCATCCAATACAGCCGAATTTAATTTATTAAGTTTACCAGCAAATGAATTTCCTACCGTCCAACAATTAACAGGAAATATTACGTTTCAGATTCGCGATAACATTTTTCGTGATTTAATTAAAAAAACAGTTTTTGCGTGTTCAACAGATGAAGCACGTCCAGTTTTCACAGGTTGTCTTCTTGAAGTAAATAATTCAGACGTAGTGATGGTAGCAACAAATACACATCGCTTATCTATAAAACGCGAAATTTTAGATGATTTTACGGGTAATATTAAAATCATTATTCCATCAAAAATACTAAATGAATTAACAAAGATAATGATCTCCGAAATTCCTTCGAATGTCACTGTCAATTGTTCATATAATCAAATTAGTTTCGCGTTTGATAATGTTTACATAACATCTCGATTGATTGAAGGACAATTCCCTGACTATCAACGCGTTATTCCACCAGAATTTAATACAAAAATTAAAATAAATACGCATGCTTTTCAGTCGGCTGTAGATCGTGTTTCTTTAATTTCTCGTGCGGGTGATTATAATATAATTCAGCTGATATTTACTGAAAATAAAGTTGTAATTACCTCGAATAACCCTGATATTGGAAAAGCTGAAGAATCTGTCCCTGTATCAATTGAAGGTCCGGAAATCGATATCGCTTTTAATGCAAAATATGTAACGGATATACTAAAAAATATTGAAAGCGAAATTTTTTATTTTTCCCTAAATAAATCATTAACACCAGCTAATATTAAACCTTCAGATGATGATACCTATAACTATATTGTTACACCAGTTCGAACAAATTCTTAAAACAGAAAATATAATTTTAAATGAATTTCAGGGACAAGGGACACTCCTTTGTCCCTGAAATTCAATATTTTAAGATATTAGGGACATATAGAGAAGGAGAGCTTATAATGGAAAATATCGAGATTAAAACCGATGTCATACAAATGGACCAGCTTTTAAAATGGGCTGGAATTATTGAATCTGGTGGTCAAATGAAATTTATGATTGAAGATCAGGTTATTAAATTAAATCAAGTTCTCGTGACGGAAAAACGAAAAAAAGTATTTCCTGGCGATATTTTGGAAATTAATGGTGTTGGAACTTGGAAAGTAGTTAAAGTACAGGGTGAATAGGCATGAAAGTCAAGAAACTTACTTTACACAACTATCGTAATTATCGAGATTTAAAATTGCAATTTGATAAAAATATTCATATTTTTTTAGGCGAAAATGCACAAGGAAAAACGAATATCATCGAAGCCATTTATTATGCTGCTATGGGACATTCACATCGCACAAATACGGATCTGGATCTGATTCGTTGGGATGAAAAAGAAGGTTTTGTGCAACTTGATTTTGAGAGACTTGATGTTGAGAATCAATTAAAATTTCACTTCAGTCAGGAAAAAAAGAAAAGTATTATTTATAATGGGCAGACTATTAAACAAAAAGATTTAATCGGGGCGATCAATGTAGTTTTGTTTTCCCCGGAAGACTTGTTTTTAATTAAAGGGTCACCAGCAGGGCGGCGTCGTTTTCTTGATATAGAGATATCACAGGCAAGTCCTGCTTATTATCATGAGCTGACGAAATATACACATATTGTTGCGCAGCGAAATATGCTTTTAAAAAAAATCAGGGAGCGCCGGGCAAAAAGTGATATGCTCGATAACTGGGATCCACAATTAGAAAAATCTGCGGCGATCATAGTGCATAAGCGATTGGATGCGGTAAAAAAACTTAATATGCTGGCGAATCTAATGCATAGACGTATCTCGACAAATCGCGAAAGCTTAGAAATTACGTATGAAATAAACGGAATAGAGAATGGTATGACAGGGGAGTTCATTTCATGGTATAATAGTAAATTGAAAGAATCTCGTGAAGTGGATATTTTACGTGGTAGTACAAGTATTGGTCCACATCGTGATGATATGGTTTTAAATGTGAATCAAATCAATTTACGCTCATTTGGATCGCAAGGTCAGCAGCGCACTGGTGTTCTTGCATTAAAGCTGGCTGAATTAGAATTCATTAAATCTGAAACAGGAGAATATCCCGTTTTACTATTAGATGACGTTATGAGTGAACTTGATGCTGCTAGGCGTGAGCAATTATTGCTTTTTATTCAGAAAAAACGGATTCAGACTTTTATTACAGCAACCGATCAGGCTTATTTTCCAAAAGGAAAAGTAGGTCAATATCATATAGTGTCTGCTGGAACGATAGTGGGGTGATAATTTGGGATTTAGTAAAGCACGATCGTCCCAATTTGAGAAAGTAAATTTGATAATCCCAAAAATGATTCATTCAATTGGTGTGAATAAACAATATAAATCTCAATTGATTTTTTTTTATTGGTCCAAAATTGTTGGTCATGATATTGCAATGCAGTCAAAACCCGCGGAACTTGAATATGGAATTTTGTTTTTGACTGTAAAAAATTCAGTTTGGTCACATCATTTATCCATGATGAAAATTGACATTATTGCTAAGATTAATCATTTTATTGGTGAAGCATTGGTAAAGGATCTTCGTTTTCGTAATTATGAATTTGATAGTACCGCGAAAACAATTGAAAAAAATAATGAAGGACCTAATCTTGGTAAATTTTTAAGGCATGTGACATTGGAAAAACAGGAAATAGAACAGGTGAATCGACAATGTGAGTCTATTCAAGATGAAAATTTGCGGGCACAGCTGGTACGTTTGTATCAAAAAAATTTAAAACTGCACAAACTAGAAAAGCAATATGAATGGCATCCTTGTGCAAAATGTCAGGTTCTTTGTCCGAAAGAACAATTGTATTGTAATATTTGTGAGCGTGAAAGTAGACACGAGGTCGAGGCTAAAATTCGTAAGATTCTTAGCGATGTACCATGGGCTCGTTATGCAGATATTTATAAATATATTTCGTGCAGTCAGGATATGGTAAACAAAGAGCGCATTAAAATGATGCAGAAACTTGTGACGCAAGTTGATCCAGAAGATACAGCTAGTATGGACGCGAAGACGTTAACCATGCTGTATCGATGTATTCCGCCTGATCAGTTAAATGAAGATCTTATAAAGAAGACATTATATAAATTTAGGCATGATTTGCCATTTCGAAAGACCTTGAAAAAAATTAATAAAAATAGCCCTAAGCAAACAAAAGCAAAAGAATTCAGGAGGACAAATCATGTTTCTGCATCTCGGAAGTGATACAGTGGTCGCATTAAAAGATGTGATTTCGATTAATGATTTTAAAAGTTTTCGTTCTTCAGTGAATCGTGAATTTATTCAAAAAATGCGTGCGAAAAAAAAGTAATTGATGTTTCAGAAAATCAACCGAAATCGCTTATTGTAACGAAATATAAAATATATTTATCGGCAATATCTTCTGTTACTTTAAAAAAACGTGCTGATACAGTCTTTGATAATGATGGCGCATTTTGATTATTGCTATAGCGGGGAAAGAGTATATGGAGGTTTTTTATGAGTAAGAATGATGAAAATAAGAATGATGATGCAAATTTGGAGACAGTTGAAATTCATCTTGACGAAGGTAGTGCTGAAGTTTCAGCGGTTGAGGGTGATTATGGTGCGCAGCAGATTCAGATATTAGAGGGTCTGGAAGCTGTTCGTAAACGTCCAGGAATGTATATAGGAAGTACTTCCAGCCGCGGACTTCATCATCTCGTTTATGAAGTAGTCGATAATAGTATTGATGAAGCCTTAGCAGGTTATTGCAGCCATATAGAAGTAACGATTCATCAAGATAATAGTGTTACGGTTGTTGATAATGGGCGAGGAATTCCGGTTGATATGCATGAAAGCGGCAGACCAGCTCTTGAAGTTGTATTAACTGTATTGCATGCTGGTGGTAAATTTGGCGGCGATGGTTATAAAGTATCTGGTGGACTTCATGGAGTAGGGATATCGGTTGTAAATGCACTCAGTTCTTTACTTGAAGTTGAAGTCAAAAGAGATGGAAAAATATATAATATGAGTTTTTCCAAGGGATATACCACAAGTGCACTCAAAGTTGTCGGTGATACGGATGAAAATGGAACAAAAGTTCATTTCGTGCCGGATGTTGAGATTTTTGATGAAGTTGTGTATGATTATGACATTTTGAAACATCGTTTGCGTGAGTTAGCTTTTCTAAATCAACAAATCACAATTACTCTGACAGATGAACGTGATGGGCATAACGAAATTTTTTACTTTGAAGGTGGAATTCGTTCTTTTGTGGCCCATTTGAATCGCAATAAAGAAGTTATAAATACGGATCCTATTTATTTTAATGGTACGAAGAATACGACCGTTGTTGAAATAGCAATGCAGTATAATACAAGCTATACGGAAAATATTTATAGTTTTGTTAATAATATTAATACAGAAGAAGGCGGAACCCATTTAGCTGGTTTTAAAATTGCTTTGACTCGTGCCGCAAATGATTTTGCCCGTAAGCAAAATATATTGAAAACGTCTGAAGATAATTTAACGGGTGAGGATATTCGTGAAGGCATTAGTTGTATCATCAGCTTGAAAATTCGCAATCCACAGTTTGAAGGTCAGACCAAAACAAAACTCGGAAATTCTGAAGTTCGTGGTATTGTGGATTCGATTGTCAGTGAAGGTCTTTCTGAATTTTTTGAAGAAAATCCAGCTATTACGAAAAAAATTATTGAAAAATCAATTATGGCATCTAGAGCGCGTGAAGCAGCGAGAAAAGCTCGTGAACTTACACGACGTAAAAATGCTTTGGAAGTTAGTTCGCTGCCTGGTAAATTGGCAGATTGCTCGATTAAAGATCCAATGCAGACTGAAATTTATTTAGTCGAAGGGGACAGCGCCGGTGGTTCAGCAAAACAGGGGCGTGATCGTAGATTCCAGGCTATTTTGCCACTTAGAGGTAAAATACTCAATGTAGAAAAAGCTCGACTGGATAGAATTTTAAATAATGATGAAATTCGTACGATGATTACTGCTTTTGGCAATGGTATCGGCGAAGAATTTGATTTAACCAAAAGCCGCTATGGTAAGATTATTATCATGACAGATGCGGATGTCGATGGTGCTCATATTCGTACTTTGTTATTGACGTTCTTTTATCGTTATATGCCAGAACTTTTGACAAATGGACGTATTTATATCGCACAGCCACCTCTTTACCAAGTGCGAAAAGGAAAGCAGCACTGGTACACGTATAGTGATGATGAAATGGCTGCCAAACTCGATGAGATTGGTCGTGATGGTATTGTTGTGCAGCGTTATAAAGGTCTTGGAGAAATGAATCCAGAACAGCTATGGGAGACAACGATGGATCCTGAAGGTCGTACTGTTTTGCAAGTCAAGCTTGATGATGCGGAAGCTGCGGATAGTATTTTTACGATTTTGATGGGCGATAAAGTAGAACCTCGTCGTAAATTTATTGAAGATCACTCCCATGATGTACGTAATTTAGATATTTAACTTGTTGTCTATATTTGACATTAGAAAATTTTTATGGTAGTATGAGAGTATAATTCCTGCAAGGGGAGTAGCTGAACGATCGATTATCGTCAAGACGGGTGAGAACTCCGGTACGATCGGCATTAATTTGTAAGTAAGACCTTGTCTCATGTCATGTATTTGGCTGAGGCAAGGTTTTTTGTTTATAAAAGGAGAATTACAAGATCATGGACATGATTTTTAGTACGATTTTTTCCGCAGAGTGGCTTGTTGCTTTTGGCAGTATTGTTTTGTTAGATCTTATTATGAGCGGTGATAATGCCATTCTAATTGCGTTAACCTGTAAAAACTTACCAAAAGAACAACGATTTAAAGCTATGTTTATCGGCTGTTTTGGTGCGGTTTTTATTCGTATAGTACTGACATGTTTTGCTGCAACCTTACTCTCGATTGTTTATTTACAATTTATTGGTGGTTTAGCACTGCTCTATATTGCGATGAAACTTTTAATAGATCATGGAGGTTCGGCTGTGGTTGAGATAAAAAAGACCTCCACATTGCTTGTAGCGATAAAAACAATTTTAGCTGCAGATTTAATTATGAGTATGGATAATATTTTATCATTGGCGGGTGTTGCGAATACAGTCAGCGGTGATAAATGGATACTTATTTTTAGTGGTTTAATGGTTAGTATTCCAATCGTTTTATGTGGTGCGCAATTTTTTTTGTGGCTTATGAATAAATTTCCAATTATTATTTATTTTGGTTCGGGAATACTTGCCTGGACTTCAGGCAAAATGATGGTTACCGATCCTGGCATAGGATATTATTTTATATCTGGTGCACCTTATATTGAATGTGGATTGACTACAATTGTTTTATCAATTGGCTGGTATTTTAATAAAATACATGTAAAAAATTTAAAAAACGCTAAAAATATGGTATCTTATAAGTAAGATCCATTTTAAATAAGATGTCTTAAATTTAAATAAAAATAATGGAGGATGTTTTCTATGAATATGTTAAAAACAACGATACTCATGGCATTGCTTACGGGTATTTTAGTTGCAGTCGGCGGTGCGTTTGGTGGTCAAAATGGAGCAACGATTATGCTGCTCATATCATTTGGAATGAATTTTTTCACATATTGGTATAGTGATTCCATTGTGCTGAAAGCTTATGATGCGCGTGAAGTAACACCGACGCAGGCACCGGACCTTTATAATATGGTTGAAAAATTATGTGCAAATGCGGATTTACCAATGCCAAAAGTTTATATCATAGATACAGATGTTCCAAATGCTTTTGCAACGGGGCGCAATCCATCCCATGCAGCCGTTGCTGTTACTACCGGGATTATGAAAACATTACAATATGATGAGCTGGCTGGCGTTGTAGCCCATGAACTTTCCCATATAAAACATCGTGATACATTAATTAGTACAATGGCAGCATCGATTGCCGGGGTCATTTCATGGATTGCTACAATGGCACAATGGTCGGCTATCTTTGGTATGGGACGCAGTAACGATGAAGAGGATAGTGGTGGTACGGCGGGCTTATTATTTACCATCATCGTAGCTCCATTGGCTGCTATGTTGATTCAAATGGCAATTTCACGATCGCGTGAATATGAAGCGGATGCAAGTGGTGGTAAAATTTGTGGAAATCCATTAGCCCTTGCAAGTGCTCTTGAAAAGATTGATTATTATGCAAAGAATGTTGTGATGCGTCAGGCTACGCCAGCAACATCTCATATGTTTATTATTAATCCGCTGGCTGGTTCAACGGAAAAAATAATGAATCTGTTTAGTACGCATCCAGCAACCGTGCAACGTATTGCTAAACTTAAAGAACAAGCCAAAGCGTTAAGATAATCAAAAAAGGATCTCTATTCATATTTTAAAGTATGAGATAGAGATCCTTTTTTAAATTTTACTATTTAAATTTTTGCTGTTTTGTAATGGATTTATTTTTTTACGATCCATGAGCCCCATAAATGATAAAATCTGGTCGATGGCAATATTCGGATCAAGCACATTTTTTACAACATGTGTGGTGACTTTCCAAGTTTCAAACTCACCATTATTTTCAGCATATTCCAAGTTATGTTTGATATCATCATTTGATTCTTTCATCATCAGCATCCGTTCAACGAGTGTTACATAATCAGCCATTATATAAATGGATTCAATGCGTTCTGATAAAAGTTTGGTTAATTGCTTTAATCCGTTGGCTTCAAGTAAGATAATGCTTCGATTGCAAGTTTGCAAGGTTTTTAAAAGTTCAAGTTTGGAGAGCCCATAATATTCGCCTCGATAGGTGACTTTTTCAATTAAATCTAGTTTGAAAAAAGTTTCTTTATCAACAAAATGATAATCCTCACCATTTTTTTCATTTGCTTTTGGTTTTCTTGTTGTATAACTCAAAATATAAGGAAGACCCAATAATTTTAAATGTTGAATCAACAGGGTTTTTCCTGAAGCATGGGGTCCAATAATCGCATAAATTTTGTTCGTCATAGCCAAGACTCCAATTCTTTTAGTTATTGTCTAACTTTTATACGATACAAGTATGTAATTACTTTTGAAATAGCATTGGTATTTATCAGTCAATATATAATAAAATTCTGTAATTTATTTTACCATATATTCAAGGATTTATAAATAAAGAAAGTTAAAATATAAATATAATCATCATTCCTACTGTTTTAATCTATAAAAAAACAAAAGCGAGAGCTTTCCGATCCGCTCTCGCTTTTGCCGCCTCTATACCCTTTGCCATCTACTACATAATATATGTAGTAGTTCCCCGACTAATAGAATACACCTTTTTGTGTTTTTTGGCAAGTCTTTAAAGAATATTTTATAAATAAAAAAACTTTCCCATAAGCGAGAAAGTTGATTTTGCGTGATGGTCGGAGCAGCAGGATTCGAACCTGCGACCCCCTGGTCCCAAGCCAGGTGCTCTACCAAACTGAGCCATGCCCCGATAAGTTATATGGGATTCACTAGTTACTACAGCAACATATAATATGATACTCTAAAAATAATAATTTGTCAATAGTCGAAAAATTATTTTCATCCGACTATTGACGTACTTGTATTATATGGTTAAATAAGAAACATGTCAATAGAATATGAAAAAAATTATACATAATACAAAATAAAAAATTAAACTTTAAATTTTTATTAAAATAAAGGAAATGAATTGGCTTAAAGAGAAATAAAAACTAAGCTTTAAAACATTATACATATTTTATGTTATATATATATTCGCTGTAAGTCTTGAGGATTTTGGTCTGCATTTGCAAAGGAGGAGATATCTGTTTAAATTTTTTTATTTTGCTTGTTTTTGAATTTCTAAATTGGGGGTTCTTAAAATGTATTTTTATTGTTCAAAATGTAAAAAAAATTATCCAATAAATACGAGGTCATATAAATGTGAATGTGGCGGTTTGTTTAAGTTATTTAAAGATCCAAGTGAAATATTACATAATTCAGTTTCTTTAGGTGAAGTTGAAACACCTTTATTGAAAATGAAAATTAATAAACTGAATCTTTTTTTAAAACTAGAGCAGTTTCATGCAACGGGCTCTTTTAAAGACCGTGGTGCATTTATGATGATAAATCAATTAAAAAATGTTGGAATCCGTGAAATTGTCGAAGATTCTTCTGGTAATGCCGGAGCTGCCATGGCCGCTTATGCAGCTGCTGCGGGTATAAAAGCTTCTATTTATGTTCCAGAGTCAACTTCACCTGGTAAAATAAAACAAATCAAAGCTTACGGTGCAGCGATTACCAAGGTAGATGGTGCGCGTGATAAGACAGCTGCTGCTGTACTTGAGGCGGTAACAAAAGCATATTATGCTTCGCATGTGTATAATCCACTTTTTTTTGAGGGAACAAAATCGTTAGCATATGAAATCTATCATCAATTACATGAACAAGTGCCAAATTACATATTTGTTCCAGTCGGAAACGGTACAATGTTATTAGGTCTTTATTATGGTTTTGAGGAAATTGGCCGCCTGCCAAAATTGATTGCTGTACAGAGTGATCATTGTAAACCGTTATACCAAAAAATTCACAATCTTCCTGAACATCAAATTACACCGACGATTGCGCAAGGAATTGCAGTGGGTCAGCCACAACGCATGGATGAAATTTTGCTGGCGATAAAAAATAGTCAAGGTGATGTTATAACAGTAGAGGATGAGTCTATTTTATATGCACAGGACATTTTAGCTCGTCAGGGAATGTATGTCGAAATGACTTCAGCTGTTGCGGTAGCAGGGGCTTTGCAATTTTTTGAAAATGGAAAACCGGATAATTATCAGGTGATTGTGCCGCTTACGGGACGGGGTATGCAGTAAAAGTAAATCATTCTAAAAAAATTTGCCTGTCATTTCATAACATTATATACTTACATATGTATTTATGATTATATCGTGTAAGTATAGATGGGAGAACTGAAATGGATGAAATTAGTTTAGAGATGATATGTTTTTTGATGGGAGCTGGTTTTTTAGCTTCATTTATTGATTCGGTTGTAGGAGGGGGCGGTCTGATTTCGCTTCCGGCAATTATGCTTACAGGTCTTCCGCCTGTTGTGGCACTAGGAACGAATAAGGCAGCTGCATTTTTAGGAGCTTTGACGAGTGTGATTTCATTTATGCGTTCCGGTAAAGTGGATTTTAAAATTATAAAATACTTATTTCCTTTATCGTTTATTGGTTCTTTGCTGGGCGTATTCGTGGTAAGGGAAATTCCACCTGATTTTTTGCGGCCGCTTGTGGTTGTGATGTTGATTGCTGTAACCGTTTATAGTCTTTTTCGTACAGATTGGGGAGAAAAATCAACATATGCCGGGATGACGAAGAAAAAAATGTATTTTAGTGCAATGATTGCTCTGGTATTCGGGTTTTATGATGGATTTTTTGGACCAGGAACGGGTTCTTTTCTCCTCTTTGCTTTTTTATGTATTGGTTTTGATTTTATCTGTTCAGCAGCCAATGCACGGGCTTTGAATTTTTCCAGTAATTTGGCAGCGGCTTTATTATTTATGTATTTGGGTCTGGTCAATTATGTCTATGCAATACCGATGGGGATTGCAATGATTTTAGGTGCATATTTTGGCACAAAAATGGCATTATCGAAAGGTGTTGCTTATGTTAAACCGTTATTTATTTTAATGACCACTATTTTGATTGGTAAACAATTATGGGATTTGTTGAAAAATTGATTCTATAGGATTATCTATAGTATAATAAAATTAGTATTTTTTTAAGTGAGGTTTTTAAGTTTATGAAAAAAGCAATTATTGAAACAAAAAATGGTAAAATAACGATTGAGCTTTTTGACAAAGAAGCACCGGGAACAGTAGCTAATTTTGTTAAACTCATTCAGGAAGGGTTTTATAATGGTTTGAAATTTCATCGCGTAATTCCAGACTTTGTTGTGCAGGGCGGCGATCCAAGTGGTAATGGTACGGGTGGTCCTGGCTATAGTATTAAATGTGAAACGGAAGGTAATCCGCACAAACATAATCGTGGTGCATTATCGATGGCTCATCGTGGTAAAGATACCGGTGGTAGTCAATTTTTCTTAGTTTTAGAACCGCAACCGCATTTAGATGGTGTTCATACTGTATTTGGTCAAATTATCGATGGGTATGATATTATGGACCTTATCGAACAAGGTGACCTTATGGAAAATGTTACGGTTGTTGAAGATTAACTCAATATAGTATCTATATAAACGGCAGCTGCTTATTATTTAGGCAGTTGCCGTTTTTTACCTATAATTTCCAATAATACACCTATAGGACTATATACTTAAAAAATATTGACTAATAGTTCTATTGTTGTTACTATTTATTTATGATTTCATTACCAAAAATTACATAATCAAATTATATAACGCATTAAAGTATTTCTATTTTTCCGTTAACGCTGCTCTCTTTTATAGTTTCTTACCCAATAATTGCCATAAAAAATCTTTAATACGTTCTATATACTTTGGCAGTGATATCAAAAGTTAGGAGGATCAAATATGTTTGAAAAACTAAATAATTTAAGTATTGAAACAAAATTACGTGTATCGTTTGCTTGTATTTTTGCCGTTACTTTATTTTTAGGTGTGTATGGTATGTATGCAGTCACAACTGTAGCGCATAAGTCGGATGAGATTACCGATACCTGGATGAAAATGATGGATGATTCACATATGATTAATGAAGCATTTGGCCGAATTCGCATCAATACATATAAATTTATTTATGCAGATGATAAAGCGGACCGTGACAAAGCAAAAAAGGCGATGGACGAAGCGAAAACTGCAATTGATAAAAGCAGTGAGCGTTATATGAAAAATATTGAATATCTGGGGAAAAATAATCCAGTGGATGCGGTAGAGCAACAACAACTGGTCGATCAGATTCATAAAGACATGGCAACGTACTTTACATTGAATGAACAATTGTTTAAATTAGATCAAGATGGGAAAAAAATGGAAAGCATTACTTTGGCCAATGGGAAACTAAGCGAGGCGTATCTTGAAATGCAGGGGAAAATTGATGCCTTAGTTGACGTGGATGTGAACAAGGCAGATACTTTGAATGCAGAATCAAAATCGCTTTATAAAAAAACGGACGTAATTCAAACGATCGTTCTTTTCTTTGGAATTCTGTTTATTTTAGTAATTGGATACTTGATCAATAAGAATATTCAGCGTTCGGTAAAGGAATTATTGCGAATATCCAAAGAGGTTGCCGGGGGGAATCTGGCTGATCATGCCGTGGTTTTTTCGTCTGATGAGTTTGGGCAATTAGCAGCTTCCTATAATATTACAATTACTTCGCTCAACAAATTAATTCGCAATATTCAAGAGAATGCTGAACAGGTTGCTTCTTCATCGGAACAACTCTCGTCTAGTGCTGAACAATCAGCAATGGTGAGTACTCAAATTGCTTCTTCTATTAATAACGTAGCTATGGCGAGCACTGATCAGGCGCAATCTGTAGAATATACAAAAGGGATCGTTGAAGAAATTTCCAAAAATATCAATGAAGTATCCGAAAACTCCGATGTTATGCTCGAACATACAGAAAAAGCGGAAAATACGGCTGCAGAGGGTAATGTGGAGATTGAAAATGCAGTTGAACAAATGCATCATATTGAAAGCACAGTAAATCATTCGGCTCAAGTCGTACAAAAACTGGGTGAACGTTCCCGTGAAATTGGGCAGATCATTGGTGTTATGTCAGGTATTGCCGAACAAACCAATCTACTTGCGTTAAATGCAGCGATTGAAGCTGCTCGAGCTGGTGAAATGGGGCGCGGTTTTGCTGTAGTTGCGGATGAGGTTAGAAAACTGGCAGAAGAATCACAGAAATCGGCGAAACATATTGCTGCTTTGATCAATGAAGTACAAAATGAAACGGAAAATGCGGTTACTGTTATGAATCGTGGTACAACAGAAGTACAATCCGGTGCGGAACGTGTTATAAATGCTGGAAATACATTTAAGAATATAACAAGTTTGATGAATGTCGTAACTCTGGAAATTCGTGAAATATCAGGTAAAATAAAAGAAATTGCCATTAGTGAACGCAGTATTGTTTCGGCAACGCAGAAAATTGATGCGGCCAGCCAAAGTGTAGCTGCTGAATCGCAGACGGTATCTGCTTCGGTTGAAGAACAATCGGCCGCAATGCAAGAAGTGTCTTCATCGAGTGAAGAATTAGCTTCCATTGCACAAATTTTACAAAATGAAACACAAAAATTCCGAATTTGATTTAAAAAAAGCAGTTGCACTCAATTCTTTGAACTGAGTGCAACTGCTTTTTTATAATTTTTCAATTTACGGATGTCTATTTTTCGATTAAAATGAATGTAAAGATGTAAATTTTATAGGAGGCGGCAATTTTGATTCATGCAATGATCGATATAGGTTCAAATACGATTCGATTGGCGGTTTATGATATTGGGCCAGGCGAAATAGAGTTGCTCATGAAAAAGAAACATACAGTGGGACTTGCAGCTTATATCAAAGATGGCATGATGAAGCAAGAAGGAATTGAAAAAACTTGTGAAATATTACAAGAGTTTAAGTATTTTCTGGATAGTTTTCAGATTACGGACATTACAGCTTTTACGACAGCTGCCTTGCGAAATGTAAAAAATAGTAAATTGGCTGTAGAGGAAATCATTCAGCGAACTGGTATTGCTTTGCGGGTATTGTCCGGGGATGAAGAGGCAAGACTTGACTTTATTGGAGCAACGCATGATAGCACGGAATCAGCTGGACTATTGATTGATATTGGTGGTGCTAGTACGGAAATAGTGGCTTATTCTGATCATAAAATTTATAAAAAAATAAGTTTACCGATTGGATCTTTGTACCTGCATACTAAATATGTCGTTGATTTTTTGCCGAGTCCAACTGAAGCAGAGCAAATGATGCAGGAAGTGAGGCAAATAATTACGAGTGCAGATGCTTTTAAAAATGTAAGTCATCTCAATATATGTGGTATTGGTGGTACATTTAAAGGGGCCGTTATTTTATATAACCAACTTTTTCAAATAAATCGTAAAAATGTCGAAATTCCGACCGAAACCTTGGCCGATATTGTGTGGCGTTTTACCCGTAGTAAACCAATGCCTTCGGAAGAAGCTGTTATTTTAATGAAAACGGTACCAGAACGAATTCATACGATCATTCCCGGGATCATTATCGCTTCTGTTTTAGCGCAATATTTTGGCAGTGAAAAGATTATCTACAGTGATTCCGGGGTTCGGGAAGGCTATATTTATGATCAGCTTATGGGTCAGTAATCCGGATTGTTTTTTCTTTCACACTATTTATTTTTTACTTGCAAGTGGCATTGGTGAATTTTGCAGCATTTCTAAAAAGTTTTTTGCGATATTTGATAAATAACGATTGCGGCTCCAAATGATATTGGCATATAAGGGGAGTATTGGTTCGGAAACCTCTTTATAGATTAAATTTTTATTTTGATTCAACAAGGCGCTGGTTTTTGGGATGATGGCAATACCGAGTCCGGTGTTGCTCAAGGCTATCATGGAACGAATATCATTATGCAGACAAATGATATTCGGATTTAGATTATTGTCTTCATAATAAGCTCGGATGCGTTCACTTGAACGATGTAAAATCAATGGTTTATCACTCAATTCTTTCAAGGTAACGGAGTTTTGCGAGGGATGCTGGTTCCATTTTGGATGCATGGCAGCGACCATCAACTGTGTTGGCAGGGGAATTGAATCATAGATTGTTGTATCAACCGGGCATAAAACAATGCCGATTTCAATTACACCGTTTGTCAGGAGATTTGTAATCATATGGTTATCAGCATCATAGATACGAAAAGAAATTTTAGGATATTTTTGGCTGTAATTTAGGATTTGTTCGGGCAGGAATGTAGCACCTAAAGCAGTAACGGCGGCAATCGATAAGGTTCCGACCTCGCCTTTGTCAATATCTTTGATTTCTTTTTGTGTTTTTGTGACGAGCTCTACAATTTGATTACCTTTTTCATAAAGGGCTTCACCCGCTTCGGTGAGTTTTATATTGCGTCCAACTTTTTTTATTAATTGAACACCAAGTTCTTCTTCAAATTTTTTTAATTGTGCGGTTAGTGGTGGTTGGGAAATACAAAGTTTTTTTGCCGCACTGGTAATTTGTCCTTCTTTAGCTACAGTTAGAAAATAATATAGTTTTTTTAAATTAATCATCAGCGGCTCCATCTATATATATGGCATTAAAAATTTTATATGGCAATCGTCAGGAATGGGGTATAGGGCTCCGTGGCGTTACGTAGGAAGCAAACGATGCCCTATACTCCATTCCTGGCAGACTGATAGACTGGATGTAATTTCTTTAATGCGTTCTATATATTCATCATTTTTTATAAATTTAGATTGTTGTTTTATTATAGTATAAAGATGGCATTATAGAAACTATCTTGCGAAACAAAGAAATCTGATTCATACATTTTTTGTATGAATCAGATTTCTTTTTTGTATTATACATATGAATAAATTTTGACTATAATAAAGCATCAGACGATAAGTTAAAAAATTTTCTTGTTCATGGAATATTTTTGAATAAAATAAAGTTATCAAGCATAGTGGCCTGTAAATTTTGTAAAGTTTATCGTATTTGCAAAAGACTGGTTTCTGTGCTTTTTTATTTTACTTCGATCAAAATAGTTTTTGCAACAAGTTTTTAGCAGGGGGAAATTATGTTAGCTCATGTAATTCGGTATCAAAAGTATCCAGCTCTTTTAGGAATTCTATTGATCGGTATGTCGGCTTTTTTTAGTGGTTGTGCTACAAGTTCGGCTCAGTCGAAAGAAGTGTGGGGACGTGCTGAAGCCAAAGAAATTGATATAAATTCAAAAATAGCAGGACGTGTTGTAGATTTGCTGGTAAAAGAAGGCGATGTTGTAAAAAAAGGACAAGTTCTGGCTCGTATGGACAGCCGTGAAATTTCAGCCGAGTCCAAACAGGCTGTTGCTGGTGAAAAAGCGTTGCGGGCCCAACTGAATCAGGCATCCGTTAATACGAAAATTAAAGATCAAACTTTGCTTTCGACTGTCAATGCAGCCAAGGCTCAATTAGCGAAGGCGGAAGCGAATCTTGATGAAGCACAATCTGATTATGATCGGTTTGCAAAATTATTAGAAGGCAACGCTGTATCGGAACAAACGTTTAAAAGTTATCAGACGAAATATCAGGTAGCTGTGGCAGCCAGGCAAGAAGCCGAAGCTTCAGTGGCCGAAGCCGAAGCAAATGTGATGCAGCACCAAGAAAATATTGCGGATGAAGAATCTTTGCGCAGTAAAATAGAACAATCTGCTGCTGCTGTTGATCAAACACAAGTCAATCTTGATGAAACAGAAATCCGAGCACCATTTGATGGTGTAATCACGGCTAAGTATGTTGAAGTGGGTGCGATGATTTCGACAGGAATTCCCTTGGTGAGTATACAAGATCCGAATGACAATTGGATTAATTTGAAAGTACCAGAAACCGATTTGGCAAAATACCAACTTGGCACGGCAGTTTCAATGCAAGGTCGGGATGCAAATCTTATCGTGAATGGCACAATTGTTGATGTTAGCAAAAAGTCTGAATATGCAACATATCGTGCGACGAGTGAACGCGATCAAAAAGATATTATTACTTTTAATGTAAAAATTCAGGTGAATTCAGAGAAACTCCGTCCAGGGATGCAGTTTCATATAGCAGGTTGATAAAAATGATGAGGTTAATTTCTATTTTTTTTAAGGAAATTCAGTTTATTTTAAAAGAGAAAAAGAATGTGCTTTTCTTATTTTTTTTACCGATTTTGTATGCTGCTTTTTTTGGCTATGTTTATGGTGCGGAAAGTTTAAAATATATTCCCGTGGTGGTTTTAGATCAGGATCAAAGCAGTGCCAGTCGTTCATTGGTGTCAGCTTTTGCGGATTCGGAGCGGTTTGACATTGTGGCTGTTGTAGAAACGCAGGAAGAATATGAAAAAGTTTTGGATTGTGAAGATGCTTTAGTTGGTATTGGTATTCCTTCAGATTTCGCTAAACATATTAAAACGGGTATTGGCTCGAGTGTGATCGTTACGAGCAACGGCAAAAATCTTATGTACCCGAATTCGGCATTGTCCTTTGCCAGAGAGATTATTACTACATATAATGGCGGTCTTGGTAAAAAATTAGTGGAAGCAATGGGACAATTTCCTGGGCAAGCTGCCTATGCAGTAGCTCCGGTGAGTATGAGGCTGCGTATATTCAATAATCCAACGAATTCCTATCTGCCCTTTATGTTACCAGGGATGGTGACAAATGGTGTACAAATTGGTATCATGATGGCCGTTTTTTTAGCTATTGTGAGAGAATATACAAATCTTGATTTATGGAAGAAAAATTCGCTGCTAGTGATTTTATTTGGTAAAATAGCTGCCTATTGGATTTTATCTTTGGCAGGTGCACTTTTGGCGATTGGTCTTTATGTTTTTGTCTATAATATTCCGTTTATCGGGAGCTTTTTTGATATTTTAATTTTATATAGTTCATTTATTTTTGCTGTGGTTACGATAGGTATGCTTTTTTCGGCCATGGCGCCCAGTGTTATGGTACCGTTTCATCCCATTGAATTTATTTACTTTATGCCAGCTTTTTTATATAGTGGTTATTCATGGCCAGAATTTTCAAAAAATATTTTTACGCAATTTTATGCATATTTATTACCGATGAATTATATTGCGGATCCGGTTCGTGATATTTTATTAATGGGTTCTTCCGAAAACATAGGACACAATAGTCTGATTTTATGTTGTTTTGGGCTAGTCGCTTTTGTCGTGACAGGTTTGGTTTGTAAGAAAAGAATAAAAACTGTATTACTTGAGGCAGAGGTGAAAATATGACTTGGTGGACTATTACCCTGTGTGAATTAAAAATTCTCGTGACACAAAAACCAAAATTGATCTTTAGTATGTTCGTTATTCCACTTTGCTATTTGTTATTGTTTGGCACGTTATTCAGCAAAAATTCGGTGGATCAGATTCCTTTGGTTATTTGTGATGAAAGCCAGACCTATTTTAGTAGTAAACTAACCGATGGCTTTGAAAATACGGAACGATTTTCGGTTGTACAATATGTGAATTCACCACAGGAGATGCAGCGGTATCTTTATGAAAAAAAAGCAATTGTTGGGATTGGAATCCCGAAAAATTTTGCGCACGATATAAAAAATGGACGCTCTTCTCAAATTGTTGTGCAAATTAACGGGACAAATTTAATGGTGACAAATACGGCTATTACGGCAGCGCAGGATGTATTTGATGTGTTTGCTCAGCAGACGGCCGTTAATTTGTTGCGTAGTCAGTCTGGTATTAAGAATATAGAAACTAAAATTGTTCCTGTACAAATGAAAACGCGGATATTGTATAATCCAACATTGGATTATAAGTTGTTTTTTTTATTTGGGCTGCTTATGACTTCGTTTCAAATGACAATGTTTATTCCGACGACTGCTTCTGTTTTTATGGAATATAAAGCGAAACAGTATACGCACTATGCAGCCAGTCAGGTTATAATTGGTAAGATTATGCCATTTATGATAGCTGCTTCGCTCGCCTTTATTATGCATTTAACGATTGCGGTTTTTGTGTTTGATTTGCCGTATAAAGGTGATTTGGGGCAGGTGTTTTTACTTGGGTTAGGTTTTATTTTTGCAATGACTACATTAGCCAGTGTTATTGCATCTTTTATAAAAGATTTTTTCCTTTTTTATCGTTTAGCTTTGGCCGGTGTCATTCCCGTTTTTATGATTTCTGGGTATACCTGGCCATCCAGTGCGATGCCGTGGTTTATCCAAAAAATCGCTTTTTTTATTCCCTACACCCATATTGCCTCGCCTTTACGCAGTTTTATGATGGCTGGTTTTTCCCCTGTTGGTTATGAGGATATTTTTATTTTATATATGTATGGCTGTGTTATGTTGATGTGGTCGATTTATCGGTATAAAAAATTTTGTGAAATTGAATGCAATATAGTAAATGCTTTGTCTATCAATACAAAATAAGCTGAGAGAATGGTTTTTTTTAAGGATAAAACCATTCTTTTTTTTACGTATTTAAGAATCTCTATTATTGTGATATGTATTTTTAATACTCATAAAAAGAATATATATTGTTTTTCACAAACCCTTATAAACTGTGGATTTATGGACATTTTTTCTAAAAAATGATATAATTAAGAGCTAGAGATAAAAGCTAATATATTTTTTTAAAATAGAGTTAGAGAATATGATTTTGAGGTGAGAATGTGGATTTTGGTTTAGGTAGAGTTTTACCGGTAAAAATTGAAGATGAGATGCAAAATTCTTATATCGATTATGCGATGAGTGTTATTGTCATGCGTGCATTGCCGGATGTCCGTGATGGTTTGAAACCAGTCCATCGTCGTATTATGTATGCGATGCATGAAGCTGGAATGGGGTCCAATAAACCATATAAGAAATCGGCTCGTATCGTCGGGGAAGTATTAGGTAAATATCATCCGCATGGTGATAGCTCCGTTTACGAAGCTATCGTGCGGATGGCACAAGATTTCTCGTCTAGATATATGCTGGCTGATGGACATGGTAATTTTGGTTCGGTTGATGGTGACTCCGCTGCGGCAATGCGTTATACAGAAGTACGTATGTCAAAGGTTGCGGAAGCAATGCTGCAAGATATCGAAAAAGAAACAGTCGATTTTGCACCGAATTATGATGAATCACTGAAGGAACCAACCGTTCTTCCTTCTAAACTGCCAAATCTTTTGGTGAATGGTTCATCGGGGATTGCTGTAGGCATGGCAACGAACATTCCGCCGCATAACCTGAATGAAGTAGTTGACGGCGTTTTATTAATGATAGAAAATCCTGATGTAACGATCGAGGAACTCATGACGGTTATTAAAGGACCAGATTTTCCGACAGCTGGGTTAATTTTGGGACAAGAAGGTATTCAATCAGCTTATCGAACTGGCCGTGGTGTAGTGAAGATGCGGGCGCAGGCTCGGGCTGAAGTTATGTCCAATGGTAAACCTCGTATTTTGGTTACAGAGCTTCCGTATCAGGTTAATAAAGCTCGCCTTGTAGAAAAAATCGCTGAACTTGTTCGTGATAAAACCGTTGAGGGTATTACGGATCTTCGTGATGAATCTGATCGGAATGGTATGCGTGTAGTAATTGAATTGCGCCGGGATATCAATCCAGATGTAATTTTAAATCAGTTGTATAAGCATACGCAATTACAGGAAAGTTTTGGTATTATCATGCTGGCATTGGTTGATGGCCGCCCGCGTGTTCTTACATTACAAGAAGTTCTTTATTATTATATTGAACATCAAAAAGATGTCATTACTCGCCGGACTCGTTATGAACTAAGTAAAGCAAAAGCGAGAGCACATATTTTAGAAGGTTTGACGATTGCTCTAGATCATATTGATGCGGTTATTAAGACGATTCGCGGATCCAGAACAGCAGATATCGCACGTGCAGGTTTGATGACTGGTTTCAATTTATCGGAGAAACAGGCACAAGCGATTCTTGACTTGCGTCTCCAAAGATTAACTGGTTTAGAACGCGAAAAAATCGAAGAAGAATATCAGGAAATTTTAAAAACAATTGCGTGGTTAGAATCGGTGTTGGCTGATGAAACAAAGATTTTAAATATAATCAAAGAAGAATTAATTGAAGTAAAACGAAAATTTGGTGATGCTCGTCGCACGAGAATTACCGCTGATTTTTCAAAACTCGCGATGGAAGATCTTATTGCCGAAGAAGATGTAATTATTACGCTTACTCATAATAATTACATTAAACGCATGCCGATTGATACATATAAAAATCAAAAACGTGGTGGTCGTGGCGTAACTGGCATGGGAACAAAAGAAGAAGATTTTGTGGAAAATATGCTTGTTACAACAACGCATCATACCATTTTGTTCTTTACCAGCCGTGGTCGTGTCTATCGTTTAAAAGGGTATGAAATTGCTGAATCAAGCCGAATTGCTAAAGGAACGGCTATTATCAATCTCTTACAACTTGAACCAAATGAAAAGATCACAGCGGTTATTCCAATTCAAAAATTCACGGCGGATCGTTTTCTGTTTATGGCAACTCGCAAAGGGATTGTTAAGAAAACAGAACTCATGGAATTTGATACGACGCGTAAGGGTGGCTTAATTGCAATCACTCTTGATGATGATGATGATTTGATTGGGGTAAAACTGACCGATGGTACCAGGTATGTTATCTTAGGAACTTCAGCTGGAATGGCGATTTCTTTTGCGGAGGGCGATGTTCGTTCGATGGGAAGAAATGCCCGTGGTGTTAGAGGAATTCGTCTTAAAACAACGGATGTTGTTGTGGGAATGGATAATCTCAAACGTGATGCGGAAGTACTTACGGTTACAGAAGAAGGCTTCGGTAAAAGGACAGCTACTTCAGAATATCGTTCGCAGACACGCGGTGGTAAAGGGCTCATCAACATGAAAGTAACGGATAAAACTGGTAGTGTTGTTGGACTTAAAGTAGTTCGTCCAGGTCAGGAACTGATGCTCATTACAACAGAAGGCATTGTAATTCGGACCAATGTCGATGAAGTATCCGTTATTAGTCGAAACACACAAGGTGTAAAATTGATGCGGACCGATTTAAATGATAAGGTGGCTTCTTTAGCTGCCATGGATCAAAAAGCAGATACGTAAAATAAAATAAAGGCATGCCATTTGGCATGCCTTTATTTTTATTGAGTTTTTGTATTGTCAGAAACCGATGGACCATTTGCCGATTTTGCTGGTCCTTGTGTATCCGAAGGAGGTGCATTACCGGATTCTTGTTTAGATGGTATTTTTTCTAGTGGTTTTGCATCTGAATTTTTGCTGTCACTTGAACTTTTTTTATCTTTGCTGACGGGTGCAGTTTTACTTTGTTTACTGCTATTTGCTGGTTCACTGCGTTTAGTGGCATGCCCAATGGATGTATCTGTTGCTGGGACTGGTTTTGCTGTTGCTGGAATGGAATTTTCATATTCCAATATCTGACGCTCCATTGAACTTGTCATACTCATATTCATAGTGAGACCCAAGGCATTTGCCAAAGTTTGTCTTAATTCTTTGATATTTGGAATCCAATAGCTTATTTCATCAATATAAAGAGGTCTGCCTGGAACCATATCAGTTTTTAGACCATTTTTTTGTGATTCTTTGATCGTTCCAGCAAATTCAATCATTTGGCGAATCGACATATCTGTTTTGATAGAATTACTGACTTCTTTAATAATCGATGGTATTTTCATAATAATCGATGGTGATGCTATTTTATCGAAAATCGCTTTCATGAATTTTTGTTGACGCTGAATACGTCCAAGGTCCCCTTCTTCATCACGGTAGCGGACATAGGTAATAGCCGTTTTACCATCCATATGCTGCATGCCTGGCTGTAAGTTAATTATGAGACCGCCATCATCATCCCAGGGATCTTCATAATACATGCGCTTTTCTACATCAATATCGATGCCACCAATGGTATCAATAATACGTTGAAAGGCATGTGTATCAATAATGATGTAATGATCGAGTGTTACTCCGAGAAAATTTTCTACAGTATCTTTGGTTAATTCATGCCCACCAAAAGCATAGGCATGATTGATTTTATCAAAGCCATGATTTTTGATTTTGACGCGTGTATCACGGGGAATTGAAAGGAGTGAAGCCTGATCTTTTTTGGGGTCGATTGTTGCTACCATCAAGGTATCACTGCGCCCGACATCATCAGCGCGGCTGTCTACCCCCATGATCATAATATTTGCTTTATCTTTTGCTGAGAGCATACCCTCGCTTGGCGGTGGTTTAGGAGCATCAAAATATCCGGAGGCTGCAAAAAGAGCTCCTGCAGATGCTGCGAGAATAAATAGAGCAATAAATGCAATAAACCACTTTGTCGTGGCAGTCATTTTTTTCGGTTTGTCTTGCGGAAGATTCATAAAACACACATACCTTCTTCATTTTAAAATTAATTTTATGGATTTTTAAGTCTAGTTATTTTTAATAATTTAAAAGCATATCCCTCTATTATAAATTTATATGATTTTTAGTGCAATTATTATTTTAAAATAACACAAGAAGATTTGATTTATCTTAGAATTCCATAAATATAGCATGAATGAACGCAGGCCGCTTATGTTTTATTAATCGAGTGTTTTGCTGAATTTTTTGATAGCGAGGCCCAGTGTGGCTGCAATGAAAATAACTAAGGCAAAGATTTGTCCCCATAATAAAGTGATGCTGTTTCCTTTCAAAATGATGCCGCGCAAAATTTCTAAATAATAGGTAAGTGGGAGTAATTGACCTAATGCATAAAATAGAGTTGGCATGGCATCACGCGGAAAAATGAAGCCTGAAAGCAAAATACTAGGCATAAAAATAAAAAAAGACATTTGCATCGCTTGCATTTGCGTTTTCGCTAAGCTTGAAATGAGTACACCAAGTGTTAAGGAAGCCATGATGAAAAATGATGTTAAACCATATAATAAACCGATACTGCCGCGAATTGGCAGATTAAATACGGCAATCCCGACAATAAGAGCAATGGTGGCCTGCATATAACCAATAATGATGTAGGGAATAATTTTACCAATCATGAGTTCATAGGTCTTTAACGGGGTAACAATGAGCTGTTCCAGCGTACCGGTTTCGCGTTCACGGACAATAGCCATAGCCATGATCATCACCATAGTCATGGTTAAAATGATCCCCATGATACCGGGGACCATGTAATAGGCGGTAATAAAATCCTGATTATACCAGGCCCGTATTCGGATATTATAAAGACTGGCTGCAGATGCTGATATGCCTTTTTGGGCGAGCAATAATTCCTGGGATTTGAGCTGACCGACCGATTGGGCTGTGGCAATAGCTGACGACGCAGATGTTGAATCACTGGCATCAACGATGACCTGAATCGGCGTAGCGCGACTATGCTTTAGATTCGCCGAAAGATCTGGCGGGATGATTATGCCAACTTTTGCATCACCACTTTCGATTTTTTGATTCACTGCTTCAAAACTAGAGACGACATATTTGATATCAAAATATTCGCTGGCCGTGAACCCTGTTAAAAGATCACGGCTTTCGGCACTTAAGGATTGATCAAAAACAACGGTTTTTAGATGTTTGACATCGGTATTGATGGCAAAACCAAAAACGAGTAATTGAGCAATTGGCATCATAACCATCATGGCAAGGGTAATATTGTCACGTTTCATTTGAATGAATTCCTTAACGAGTAATGCGCGTAACCGTATCATTTCGTTACCTCCTTTGTCTGGAATTTTATATAATGGACAAATACATCCTCCATCGTGGGAGCAATGATCTCATAAGGCCAATTCTGAAGCCGTGTTAGGTGTTTATCCGCCATAAGGATATGAAGATCCTTACCAAAGATATAAGCATCTTCATAGGGAATCTCAGCTTGTTGGATTTGTGCAAGCAGGGCTAGGGAATCTTCGCTTTTTAATGACAAAAGCTTACCAGAGATGCTGGCTTTTAATTCGCCCGTGGTTCCAGTTGCCACTAATTTTCCGGCATAAATGAAGCCAACTGCATCGCAATGTTCAGCTTCATCCATGAAATGAGTTGTAACGAGAATCGTCGTACCTTGAGCGGCTAAGTTATAAATGATTTCCCAAAAGAGACGGCGTGATTTCGGATCGACACCGCCAGTGGGCTCATCAAGGAAGAGCATTTTTGGACGGTGCAGGATCGCACAGCCAAGTGCCAGACGCTGCTTAATACCACCGGATAACGTTGCTGTGAGTGAGTTTTCTTTCATTTCGAGGTTTGCCATATGAAGCATTTCTTGCATGCGTTCTTTTTTGATTTGACCAGTTAGTGAATACATACCAGCATAAAATTCGAGATTCTCTCGCACGGTCATATCTGCATAAAGGCTGAATTTCTGTGACATATAGCCAATATGTTTTTTGATTTCCTCTTGTTCCTGTAAAATATCGAAACCTAATACCTGACCGGTGCCAGACGTCGGGGTGAGAATACCACATAACATACGAATGGTTGTGGATTTTCCCGAGCCATTCGGACCGAGAAATCCGTAGATATTGCCTTCTTTTATTTTGAGATTGATTTTGTCGACTGCAGTAAAATCACCAAAACGGCAGGTTAAATTTTGTGTATCAATAGCTAACGTCATTTCAAGCACCACCTTGCGCAGTAAACAAAACAAAAACATCTTCTAGGGATGGTTTTATTTTTTGCAACTTCAGAATCGGTATTTTTTGCTGGGTGAGCTTTTGTTCGATGTCAGTGCGGGTGCGATCTATATCATTGGTAACAATATGATATTTATTGCCAAATGAATGCAGATCAAGTAAATAGCAGTCCTTTATATGATGATTGATATGTTTACTTTCGACCGATAATTCGAGAATCTGATGGGGATAGGCTACAATAAACTGTGCTGGAGTTTGGCAGGAAATCAATTGGCCTAGATTGATGAAGGCTACGCGATGGCAAAGTTCGGCCTCATCCATATAGGGGGTGGCAACGACAATGGTCATTCCCTCTTTATTTAGATTGTATAAGAGCTGCCAAAATTCACGGCGGGCGACAGGATCTACACCAGTTGTGGGTTCATCGAGAAAAAATACCGCGGGTTTATGCATCAGTCCGGCAGCAAGTGCCAGTTTTTGTTTCATGCCGCCTGATAACTTACCAGCGAGGCGGTTTTTAAATTGCCATAGTCCAGTAAATGTAAGGATTTCTTGTGATATTTGTTGGATTTTTTGTTTTTCAATTCCATATAATGAGCCAATGAGGGTGATGTTTTCCATGACTGTAAGATCCTGATATAGACTGAATTTTTGCGGGACATAACCCATTTTATTTTTAACAGATTCAATGTTTGTACTCCCTAGTACATCAATATGACCAGAAGATTTTGCGAGTAAACCAATCATTATACGAATGAGCGTTGATTTACCGGCACCGTCGGGGCCAACCAGACCAAGAATTTCACCTTTTTGGATATGCAGGGATAGATTGTCAATGGCCATGACACTGCCAAAGCTTTTTGTTACTTCAATAATGTTAATCATTGAAAATCACATCGGCTGGCATGCCAGGTTTGAGAATCATTTCTTCATTATCTACGGCAACTTTGACGGCAAAAACCATATTGGCTCGTTCGCTTTTTGTGATGCTTTGACGCGGCGTATATTCAGCGGTATCGCTGATTTCGGTTATATGGCCGGTGAAAATTCGGTCTGGAAAAGCATCAATCATAACATCTACCGCTCCGCCGATTTTTATTTTGCCAAGATCGGCGGAAGGGACATAAATTTTGACCCAGCAGTCATTCATATCGGCTACGGTCGCGATGGCAGTACCAGCATTTACATATTCACCGGGTTCAAAATTTTTCGTTAGGATTAAACCATCCAAAGGACTATAAATGGTGATATCGGCTAAGGCAATTTGAGATGCTTGCAGCACGGCAGCGCAACGCGTTACTTCATATTCGGAAGCGGCTATTTGATCCGTGCGGTTACCAGCAAGCACCAGTTGTTCTTTTTCTTGCGCTGCCTTTAGATTGGCGGCAGCTGATTCATAGGCGGCTTGGGCATTGTCGAGCTGCTGTGTGGCTATTGCCCCTTCGGCAGCAAGTGATTGATACCGACTATAGTCTTTGGCAGCTTTGTCGTAGGCAGACTGCATAGCTGCGGTATTGGCGGATGCTTCACGCAATTCTTCGGGGCGAGCTCCTTTTTGTAAATCGGTAAGGTCGGCTTGGGCTTTGGCGAGGGCCGCGGTATCACGTGTTAGTGCAGCGGCAAGATCTTTGCGGTCAATTTTGGCGATAACCTGATTTGGGGTTACATGATCGCCTTCTTTAATTGTAAGTTCGGTCATATAGCCATTAATTTTCGTTGTGATATCCGCTTTTGTGACTTCAATGGTACCGGTAGAAATTTTAGCTGTTTGTTTTTGCTGGTAATAATTGTATCCAGACCAGATTAAGAGCCCGATTACTATGAGTAAAATGATGATAGCAAGAGGTTTTGGTTTCGCTTTCATTTTAGTCTCTCCTTTTGATACCCGCCAAGAAAATTTTGATTGCTTGCTCCATATAGCACTCAGCGGTATAATCTGTTTGTTTTAGGACTTTAGCGCGAATGGGCTGACCAATAAAATAAAAATTGACCATACCAATTAAGAGAACGACAGTTTGTTCAATTTGCAGATCCTGGCGAAAATATTGATTGTCTATACCATTTTTGATACATGTACATAAAATTGTAAATAAATCCTGTATTTTATTTTTTAAAAACAGATCAAGAAAAATAGGTGGACCGAGAAATTCACGATATATTATTTTAATTAAGTATGGGTTTTTTAGATGAAGATGCAGCATTGTTTTGGCATACAAAGAAATAATTTCTGGTGGCGTTCGCTTTGAATTTTTCGCCGATTCTATAAAGACTAATAAATCATTGGATTGTTTATCAACAGCAGCCAGATAAAGACCACGTTTGCCCTGAAAATAATAAGAGATAAGAGCACTGTTGACGTTGGCCATTTCAGCTATTTTACGGATGGATACTTTGTCAAAGCCATCATTGGCAAATAAGACAATGGCGGCGTCGATTAATTTTCTTTTACTGTCTAGTTCCATATTTCTAATCCTTTCTTAATTAATCGATTGATTAACTTCTATCATAGTATGCTTTTAAATTTTTGACAAGTCAAATTTTTCATGAAATTATATAGTATAAAGAAAGAAATTTAGTTCTGTTTAAAGGTCGGTAGTTTGATTTTACAAAAGTTATCCACAGGAAAACCTGAATATTTTTTCTGTTTAAGCACAAAATATGGATGTTTTGTGTGGATAAAGTGCAATATTTAGAGTTATGCACTATTTTATCCACATATCCACAGGCAAGTTATTTTTTTTTGGATAAAAATGGAATATCATGAATCCTTGATTTTTTGCAGGACTAATTGTAAAATTAGGAGAATATTTTAATACAAGTGGGGTGAATATATGGTTTCAGAATGGGAATTATTATTGCGTTTGACATTATCTTGTATTTTGGGTGGTGTGATCGGGTATGAACGACAATCACGGCGGAAGTCGGCAGGCTTGCGGACCAATGTACTGGTTTGTTTGGGTTCATGTCTGATCATGGTTCTTTCCGAGGCCATTTATCAACAGGTTGAAGGTTTGACCAATGCAGATCCGGCGCGTTTGGCCGCACAGGTGGTCAGTGGGATCGGTTTTTTGGGTGCTGGTGCCATAATGAAAGAAGGACTTACGGTTACAGGGCTTACGACAGCTGCTTGTCTATGGGTTGTTGCTGGTGTGGGCCTGGCTGTAGGAGCTGGTTTTTATTCTGGAGCACTCTTTACTTCAGCGTTAGTATTTGGTACACTCGGGACCTTGTCACGATTGGATGACTGGGTAACACATGAAAAAAACTTAGCGATTATGATTCAAACAATAGATGCACCGGGCCAGTTGGTTCATATCAGTGAATGCTTGGAAGATTTACAGCTTAAAATTAGAAGTATTAAAGCAAAAAACGATACAGAAGATACAATGATCATTGATCTTTTTATCTATAATCATAATGGCTTGAAAACGATTTTTATTGTGCAGGCCTTAAAGCAACTCGAGGGCATTATCAGTGTAGATGTTGAATAGATTTGTTGTAAAAAAATAAAAAGGCGGACTCAAAATTTTTATTTTGAGTCCGCCTTTTTGAGTTACGATTTATTTCGTTAAAGGTTTCTTTAAAATTGCTAACAGTATCATGCCGACCACTGAACCAATGGCGATTGCTGCTAAATACATGAGGGGGTTACCGATTGTTGGTACAACGAAAATACCGCCATGTGGAGCACGAAGTGTGCAGCCAAAAGCCATCGAAAGCGCACCAGCTGTTGCTGAGCCAATGATGCAAGACGGAATAACGCGTAATGGATCGGCTGCGGCGAATGGGATGGCCCCTTCCGTAATGAAGGAAAGACCCATAATATAGTTCGTAATACCTGATTTTCTATCACTTTCGGTAAAACGATTACCAAAAAATGTAGTGCAAAGGGCAATAGCAAGTGGTGGAACCATACCGCCAGCCATAACGGAGGCCATCACGCCGAATTCACCATTTGCGAGAGCACCTGTACCGATAACATAGGCGGCTTTATTGACAGGTCCACCCATATCAACAGCCATCATGCCACCGAAAATAACACCCAATAAAATTCTGCTGCTTGGATCCATGTTTTTGAGTGTATCCATCATCCAAGTGTTGATACCAGCCACTGGTGGGTTGATGATAAAGGTAATGAGGACACCCATGAAAAATACACCAAGTAATGGGTAAATAAGAACAGGTTTAATACCTTCAAGTGTTTGAGGAAGACCCGAGGATATTTTTTTCAGTCCGAGGACGATGTAACCAGCTGCAAACCCTGCAAGTAGTGCACCTAAAAATCCAGATCCACCGGAGTTCGCTAATGCACCACCGACAAAACCAACAGCAAGACCAGGACGGTCAGCAATACTCATGGCAATAAAACCGGCGAGTACTGGCAGCATAAAACCAAAGGATGCACCACCAACACCCATGAAGAAAGCAGCGAGTGGTGTATTAGAGCCGAATTTACTCGGATTGGCCGGATCAAATACATCGAATAAGAAAGCAAGGGCAATTAAGATACCACCGCCGATAACGAATGGAAGCATATGCGATACGCCATTCATCAGATGTTTATAGATTTGGCGGCCGACGCTTTCCGATTCATCCGAATCAAACGAAGCTGAATCGGTATTTGCTGTATGATTATAGATTGGAACGGTACCGCTGATCGCTTTATTTAAAAGTTCTTCTGCTTTATTTATACCATTTGATACTTTTGTTTGAATAACCGGTTTGCCATTAAAGCGAGCCATTTCGACATTTTTATCAGCGGCTATAATAATGCATTCGGCATTTTTGATATCTTTGGCGGTTAGGGTGTTTTTTGCCCCACCCGAGCCATTGGTTTCAACTTTGAAAGGAATACCCATTTGTTTAGCATGCTGTTCAAGGCTTTCCGCAGCCATGAATGTATGGGCAATACCTGTCGGACAAGCTGTAACAGCAAGCACACGATATCCATCAGTCGGGGTCGTTTCCGGTTTGGCATTGAATTTGCCAGCTTCTTTCGTATCGATCAATTTTAAGAATTCTTCTTTTGATTTTGCTAAAATTAAAGCTTCTTTAAATTCGGGGTCCATAATAAGTGTAGCTAAACGGCTTAATACTTCAACATGCAAATCGGCTGCAGTATCTGGAGCGGCAATCATAAAAAACAATCTTGCTGGTTGGCCATCAAGTGAATCAAATTCAATACCATCTTTAATAACCATAGCGGCGAGACCAGCTTCTTTTACTGCACTGCTTTTTGCATGTGGGGTAGCAATGCCGTCACCAAGACCGGTTGTGCCAGATTCTTCACGAGCGAATACCGCTTTTTTATACGTTTCCTTGTCTGATAGGTTACCGCCTTTTTCCATAAGATCGGCCAGGGTATCAATGGCGCCTTTTTTATCAGATACTTTTGCATCGAGGGAAATACTGTTTAATTTTAATAAGTCCGTAATACGCATAATAAAATCCTCCCTTTGTTTTCATAATAAGATATGGATTGACTGCACCGGCAATCAGTTCGGTTTATATGAAGGAATTATTCCCGAGTTCTGGTATAATTCCCTGGAACCCGACATTTTATAAGTCTTTAGATTGTTTGCAGCAACGCTTCAACTTCCGGTCTGGTAGCAAGATTTTCGGAGAAAGCTGATGCGGAACCGGTAGCTACTCCCATATGAAAAGCTTGCTTCAGATCATTTGACTCGAGATAACCGGTAATAAATCCGGCCACCATTGAGTCACCTGCACCAACAGAATTAATCAGAATTCCCTTTGGTGCTGCACTTTTGAAAAATTGTCCATCGGCAGTTAATAAGATTGCCCCGTCGCCTGCCATGGAAATCAGAACATTTTGGGCACCTTTTTCTTGCAGCTTTTTGGCATATTCAACGATTTCGGCATCGGTTTTTAAAACGACATTAAACATTTCACCAAGTTCATGATTGTTCGGTTTAATGAGGAATGGTTTATATTTTAGTACATTTAAGAGTAAGTTGCAGGTTGCATCAACCACGATATGGATACCTTTATCCATGAGACGACTCATGATTTTTTCATAGATGTCATCGGGGAGCGTGTTTGGAATACTGCCTGCTAAAACTAAAATATCGTCTTTTTGCAGTGCATCAAGTTGCGAAAATAATTGATTGAGAGCTGCTTGGTTAATTACGGGACCTTGTCCGTTGATTTCAGTTTCATTCTCAGCTTTAATTTTGACATTAATTCGAGAATTGCCTTCGTCTAGTTTGACGAAATTACTGTTGCAGCCAAAACTCTGCAGTTGGCGTTCGATTTCTTTACCAGTAAAACCAGCAATAAAACCAAGTGCTGTAGAATTGAAACCAAGATTTTTTAAAACGATGGATACGTTAATTCCTTTGCCGCCGCCGAGAATTTGTTCATATTTGGTGCGATTGATTTCACCGGCAGTGAAAGAATCAAGACGGATGATATAGTCTAAAGAAGGATTAAATGTTACTGTATAAATCATGATTTTCATTCACCTCGATAATATTTGTATAGTCTAGATATTTTTTGTCCGTTAAGGTTGTTGTAATAATTGTGGCACATGATATATTCGCGAATGTAATGGGCGAGATCTTATTGAATTTGGAATTGTCAGCCAATACAAAAGCTTTTTTACACCGTGATAAGGCTTCACTCTTTACCAAACCTTCACTCGAGTCAGGGGTTGAAAACCCGGATTTTGTACTGATACCGTTCACGCCGAAAAAACCTTTGGTGAAATTGTAAGACCTTAAATTATTCATTGCTTCCGTACCGATCATGGCAGCAGTGGTTTCCTTTAATTCACCACCAATGACAAAAACTTTAAAACCGCGGGTAACTAATTTTGTTGCATGTATGATACCATTCGTGACATAGGTGGCATGTGATTCGGTTAAATGTTCTATCATAAGTTCGGTTGTTGTGCCAGCATCAATATAAACAAAATCATTACGCTCAACCATCGCTGCGGCAGCTTTGGCAATTGTCGCTTTTTCGTTCATATGCATATCATGTTTGGTAGTCACATCTTCTTCACGGGTACTATAATTATTGTCGATCGAAGTTGCGCCACCATATACTTTATATAATTTGCCGCTTTGATGAAGGGCTGTTAAATCACGTCGGATTGTCGATTCTGAAGAATTCAATATCTTGGTTAATTCAAGAACCGTTACAGCTTTTTTTTCATCAAGAATTTTTAGGATGGTTGCATACCGTTCTTCAGTGAGCACATCAATCACGCCTTTCTAAGCTAAATATATCACTCAGAATAGGTCAAAGTCAATCATAAAAATAAAAAAACTTCATATAAAACGTCAAAGTCAATCATAAATAAATCCGTTCACCTAAAGGAAAATAGGACATTATTTAAGTAAATATAAGGTTAAATATGCATCTGCATTATATATTTGCTTAAAGTCAAGTAATAGACGGAAATTTAGCTTAGAATGCATAATATTCAGATTAAATCATTTTTTTAAATATGGCTTTAATTCTCTGTAATTGGCTGTGAGGCGCATCGGCATTTGCCAGAACTTAACTTATGTATGTATAATATATAGTATATAAAGAAAAGGAGAACTGATTTATGGCCGAAAATGAAATGATATTAGATCCCGAATTAGCTGCTGAACAAAAACGTAAAGCAAAGCATCGAAAAAAAGTACAGGCTTATATCAAAAAATATGTAAGCCTATTTATTGGTTCGATTATTACAGCTGTGGGACTTGAAATTTTTTTAGTTCCGAATAATATTATTGATGGTGGAGTGGTTGGTATTTCAATTATGGCTAGTGCCTTGACGGGTCAGCCATTAGGGATTTTTATTATCCTATTTAATCTACCGTTTTTATATCTTGGTTATAAGCAGATTGGCAAACGATTTGCTTTTTCAACGACATTTGCAATCCTTTCCCTATCGGCTTGGACCGCTTACTTTGGTCCAGTCGAAAAACTTACTGGCGATTTATTTCTCGCGGCAATTTTTGGTGGGATCATCACAGGCCTGGGCGTAGGTCTCATTATTCGTAATGGCGGCTCGCTGGACGGTACGGAAATTGTGGCAATTATTTTGGACAAAAAAAGTAGTTTTTCCATTGGTGAAGTAGTTATGTTCATCAATCTATTTATCTTAAGCAGTGCCAGCCTGGTATTTAGCTGGGATAAAGCCATGTATTCATTGGTTGCTTACTTTGTTATATCAAAGATGATTGATATTGTCATTAAGGGGCTCGATGAATCTTATGCTGTTATGATTGTTACGGAAAATCACGAGGAAATTACAGCAGCAATCATGGCCAGACTTGGCCGTGGGGTTACGCTTTTACATGGTGAAGGCGGCTATACGGGTGATCCGAAAAAGGTTTTATATAGTGTGGTAACTCGTTTGGAAGTCGATAAACTTAAGGAAATTGTCATGGAAAAAGATGAGGCTTCTTTTGTGACGATTAATCCGGTTCATGATATTGTCGGTGGTATGTTTAAGAAAAAGGCAATTCATTAACAAATAAGGCAAAATATAAAAAAAAAGGAAATGATCAAGGCAGTTTATTACTGCTGATCATTTCCTTTTTTTATGTTTTATTTACGATGAAAATATCATGGATTGATCGTTTCTTTGTAGACTTGTTTACCATCTTTAAATTCGATGACAACAGCTGATTTGATTGGATTATGGTTTTCATCAAGGCTGATATTACCGGTTACGAGCTGGAGTCCGGCTGTGGTCACTAATGCATCTTTGATTTTGAGTGGATCGGCGCTGTTGGCACGTTTTATAGCGTCAATTGCCATATACGCAGCATCATAACCGAGGACTGCTGGTGCATCTGGTACTTGACCATATTCCTGTTTATAAGCTTCAATAAATTTTACGATTTCTGGAGTTTTGGCATCGGTTGCATAATGGTTGGAAAAATATGTGTTATTGAGTGCATCTGGACCAGCAATGTCAACGAGTTTTGTTGAATCCCAGCCATCGCCACCGATGATCGGAATGGTAAAGCCGATTTCACGGGCTTGTTTGATGATTTTACCAACTTCTTCATAATAACCAGGGATAAACAGTACATCTGGATTACTGGCTTTGATTTTCGTTAAAGTGGCTTTGAAGTCTTGGTCTTTTTGCAAGTAAGCTTCTTTTGCTATAATTTCACCGCCATTTTTTACAAAACTTTCTTCAAAATACTGTGCTAATCCTTTCGAATAATCAGCACTATTATCAATAAAGATTGCAGCTTTTTTTACTTTTAATGTTTTTGTAGCAAATTGCCCCATTACAGTTCCTTGAAAAGGATCAATGAAACAGACACGAAAAGCAAAATCGTTTAATTTGCCATCATTGACGGTTACTTTTGGATTGGTAGAAAATGGTGTGATAAAGGGAACTTTATTGTCAGCAGCAATTTGAGCGGCGGCAATGGTGTTCGAAGAGGCTGCGGCACCCAAAATCAAAGAAACATGATCCTGAGTAATTAATTTGGTAACCGCATTGGCGGATTCGGATGGTTCAGATTTGTTATCGGCAACGGTAAATGTCACTTGTTTACCCAATACGCCGCCGGAAGAGTTTACTTCTTTGAGAGCAAGTTTGATGCCGTTGGACATGGATTGTCCATAAGATGCGGTACTTCCCGTCATTTCGAGATTACCACCGATTTTAATGTCCTTGGAGTCACCAATTCCGGCACAGCCAGAAACAAAAACAGAAAGGATTAAACCTGCAATACATAAATATTGTTTAACCATGGAAAAGCCTCCTTTTATCGTACGATTTCTATAAAAAGCAAAAGAACCCAGCACAAAGACCAATACTCCTTAGCTAGGAGTGTTGGTTTGCGCCAGGCATCATTGCGAGATTTTATATTATTTTCTACCAAATGAAAAAATAGGTCTGATCATTGTTTGGTTACGAGACAAATTTTAAACTTTTCTGGAACATTGCCGCCAAATCCTGCTCGGTTGGCGGCAGCAAGGTATTGGAAATATTTGCGGCACCCGCTGCTTTTTCACTAAAAAGTTTAACTTCTGCAGCGGTGATGGTATCGGTTTCACCTAAAAGATGATGCATTTTTGCCGCAAATTCATCAATTGTCTTCATTTGTAGTATCTGAAGGATTGATTGTATCTTCTCGTGATATGATACATCAAGGTATCGCAAATATTCAGCGAGTAGCAATCCATTGGCACGACCATGGTCAATTCCTTTAAAATACGTTAAGGAATATCCCATCGAATGAACGGCGGTTGTGCCAGTATGCGCAATGACGATCCCGCCGAGCATGGAAGCATAAAGCAGTTTTTCACGAATCTGAAGTGTGGGGTCTTTACTTATATAAGGCAGGCATTCACCTAGAAGATGTAAGCTTTTTTCGGCAAAAATATTGCTAAAGGTATTTGCTTTGACGGATAAATAGCCTTCCAGAGAATGGGATAAAGCATCAACGGCAGTATGAATGGTCACGCGTTTTGGTAGTTTTGTCGTATAGCGAGCATCGAGAAACGCTAGCTTTGGGAAAATACCGCTATGAGCTATCGAGGTTTTTGTTTCCAGATTCGCATTGCTGAGAATAGAATATTGAGTCACTTCACTACCGGTTCCCGCAGTCGTCGGAACGGCTGCAACTGGCAAAAATGGTTGGGCATAGGGCCCTGTGAATAATTGCTGGTCATCGAGTTCATTGGTGGCAAGCACGGCGATAGCTTTGGCTGCATCAAGCGGCGAACCGCCCCCAATGCCAATGATGAAATCAACTTTTTTCTCGCGGGCAATTTGCGCTGCCGTGCGTACTTGATCAATCGTCGGATTACTGGTGATTTGATCGAAGAGAATATACGAAATACCGATTGACTCAAGAGCTTCCTGAACATCCAGTAACGAACCATTTAATTTTGCTGAATATTTTCCGGTGACAATAAAAGCTTTTTTGCCGAGCGTAAGCAGTTCAGCAGCATGTTCTTTTACACATTTTTTGCCGAAAATTATTTTTGTCGGTAGAGCAAAACGAAACATAAAATACCTCCTGAAGCTTGGTGGCGAGCCCCAAGCGTAATATCAATTTTTATTAGATTGTTTTGTCGACGCTGTATAATACTTCATCTAAAATTGTCATGGCTTCTTGCAGCTGGTTTTCGGTGATGATGAGTGGTGGTGCAACCATAATCATATTTTCGTGTGAATATGTTACGAAACCTTTCCCGATTAGCTTTTTAATAATACCACCCATAATACCTTCTGGATCTTGCCCATAAGCGACCAGGGGCTCTTTGGTCTGTCTGTTTTTCACAAGTTCTAAGGCAGAGAACAGACCTATATAACGGACATCGCCAATACAAGGATGTTTCATTTTGAAAGCTTCGAGCAGTTCACCAAGGACTTTGCCGACTTTTTCGACATTTTCTAAAATATGAGCATCTTTATAATATTTGAGGGCAGCAACACCGGCTGCACAGGCTAGTGGATGGGCACTATATGTCAAACCGCAAAGTAAAGTATGGTCATCAAAATAGGCAGCAATTTTTTTGCTGACAGCCACGCCGCCGAGCTGCACATAACCACAGGTAATTCCTTTGGCAAACGAGACGATATCTGGTTTCACATCGAAGTGTTCGAAGGCAAACATTTTACCGGTACGACCAAAACCAGCCATGACTTCATCGCAGATCATCATGATGCCATAATCATCGCAAATTTTGCGGACGCCTTTGAGATAGCCTTTGGGTGGGATGATTACACCATTGGAACCTGTAATGGTTTCCATGACAATGGCAGCGATATTATCGGCGCCTTCATAGAGAACCTGTTCGCGTAGTTTCGTAATATAAAAAGCAGTGGCTGCTTCTTCGTCGGCAAAATTGATGGCTTCACGATATACATACGGGTCAAAGAATTTTATAAAGCCGGGGATTCCTGGTTCGAGTGGATAGCGGCGTGGTTCACCCGTTAAGTTGCCGGCGCCAAAGGTTGATCCGTGATAACTTCTATAACGGCTGAAAATTTTGTTTCGTCCCGTAAACATTCGCGCCATTTTGATGGCGTTTTCATTGGCATCAGCACCACCATTGGTAAAAAATACTTTGCCCATGTTGTCCGGCATTAGATCAATTACCATTTTAGCGAGAGTTGAACGTGATTCTACAGCATAGCCTGGCGCCATAAAGCAGAATTGATCGGCCTGCTTTTTGATGGCAGCAACGATCTCCTTGTTGCTGTGCCCAAGATTTAGGTTAACGAGTTGGGATGACATATCAGTGTAGCGTTTGCCGGCATAATCGAAAAAGTAGATGCCCTCACTTTTTGCCACGGCAATTGGATTTAAGTTACCCTGTTTAGACCAAGAGTGTAAATTGTATTTTAAATCTTGGTCTTTGATTTCTTGTTCTGTCATGTAAAATCGCCTCTATCTTTATAAATTTTGAAATAAAAAAGAGCAATGAAAGGCTTTAATTGAAAGCTCCATTGCTTTGCATCTTTATGTATGCATTTGTCTTGCTGGGTTGATTATAGCATCCGCAAAAATCAAATACAATCAATTGAAACCCAAAGTCTTTTGTGCTAAGACACAGTTTTATTTCAAGTGTTCATAAGATATCCTTGATTTTGTAAGCTAATAAAATTCGTAAGCGGTCTTCGACGCTGTTAATCGGACAGTTCATGATTTCTTTGATTTTTTTTAGTTTATAATTGATAGTGTTGCGATGAACAAAGGTTAGTTTGGCGACGGTCTGTACACTGCCATCGTTTTCAAGATAGCATTTTAACGTCAGTAAATAGTCGGTTTTATTGGCGGCATCATAGTCGGCCAGACTGCCAAGCGTATCATTATAAATTTCATATAGCACATTGATATCACCGCTGGAGAGCAGGATTTTGTAGATTCCGACATCTTTGTAATAAACTTTGGCGATTTTATTTTTTTGCGAAAGGCGCAGTACCGAAATTGCCTGCTTATAACTTTTGCTTAACAGTAAAAGACCGCCTTTATTTTGGCCAATTCCAATATGACAAGCATAAAGCCGATTTTTTTGCTCATAATGCTGCAAGATTTTATCAATGCAAGTTTCTAGTGTCTTATCCTCCGTGTTAGCAAAGATGATGAGCAGTTGATTATTGTGGATGGAGATACAATAATGCTCTACCAGATGGCTAATAATGATCTCACTAAAGGACTGAATTTCATTTAGTAGTTTTTCACTATGATCTTCTTTATCTGTTTGTACAGCCAGCACTACAGCACAATAATGCCAGTGAATGTTAAAACCTTGTGATTCGAGTTGAATTTGATAATAGGAACTTTTTTCCGGGAAAAAAATGGCATTTTTAAAAGCTTCGGCTACATTGAGTTCTTTTTGTTCCCGATGAATAATGCAGCGGCAAAAATAACGTGTCACATCCACAAGATGAATCTCCCATGGTATGGTAAATAAAGGAAATTCATTTTCTTTGCAATATTGAATGAGTTCAGGCGGTACTGTCTTGATATAAGGTCCCGTATTGACAATTAGACCAGCGGCATGATGGCTCACAAGACCTTTGGCAAAGGAGAGCAGCCACGTTTCACCCTGATGACCGATACCGGTTGTGAAGACGAGTTCGTTGCCGCGCAGAAAGGTAGCGGCTGTTTCATCTTCAATCATATGAACCCATTGGACACTATGATTGATACCAGATTCGCCGGCAATCAACTTCATGCGATAGATTCTTTCTGCTTTTTGATAAAGATAAGCCAATCGAATTGACATAAGCATCCGTCCTTATTTTTTCTTTCGTCAGGGAGGGCGATAAGTACAATAAAAAAAGCCAAATCTCCATAAAGAATACAAAAAATGTATCCTGGCCGCTCAAACATCGAGCGAATGGATCAATTTGGCTTTACTTCATTCATTTGTTTTTCAGTATAGCATGAATCAGCTAAATAGAAAAGGTGAAAAATCTTCTTAATTAAAATAAAAATTTTGGCTTGATTTTGCTATGGGGATAGCACAGAGTTTTTTGTGCTGTAGAACATAGACGATCGATTTTGCGAATGCTATACTGAAAATCAATTCAAGAGTACAAATGGTGAAGAATTTTAATTGAGCAATGACGCTCAAGGCTATATGCCTTGAGCGTTTTTGTATTTTTGAAGGGATAAATTCATATCGAGATCAAAAGCAATGACGCTTACTATCATATGGATATGAAGGGTTATTTTTTATTTGTAAATTTGAAAAATCAGAGGAGATGGTATTATGGCTACGGAAAAATTAATTGAACTAAAAACAGATGTATCACATAGCAGTCTTTATAACGCAGATTTAGCACCAACGACATTGGAGGAGAGAAATTGGAGCACATACAATTTTGCGGCTTTATGGGTTAGTATGGCGCATTGTATTCCAACCTATATGCTTTCAAGTGGATTAATTGCTTTAGGCATGGATTGGAAGCAGGCTATTCTTACGATTACATTAGGAAATCTGATCGTGCTGGTGCCGATGCTCTTAAATGCGCATCCAGGAACAAAATATGGAATTCCTTTCCCGGTTTTGGCTCGAGCATCGTTTGGAACATTTGGCGCTAATATTCCCGCAATTTTAAGAGCCGGCGTTGCCTGCGGCTGGTTTGGTATTAATGCTTTTATCGGCGGGACGGCAGTTAATAACTTTTTTATTGCCTTGTTTCCAGCTTGGAAAACGTTCGGCGGGGATATCAATATTGCCGGATTAAGCTTACCGGCCATGATTACGTTTATTGGTTTTTTGGTTATGAATATTTTACTTGTTTATAAAGGGATGAATTCAATTCGTAAGTTTGAAAACTGGGCAGCACCACTCGTTTTGATTATGACCTTTATTTTACTAGTTTGGATTGTCAATGAAGCACACGGTTTTGGTCCTATTTTTGCTGAAACAGGCAAACTGGATACCTGGGATAAATTTTTACCGGTTTTTGTACCATCTTTGACCGGGATGATTGGGTTTTGGGCGACTTTATCGTTGAATATTCCTGATTTTACTCGCTTTGGCAAGGGGCAAAAAGAGCAAATGCTGGGACAGGCAATTGGTTTACCGCCGACGATGACGATTTTTTCCATTATGGGTGTTGTCATATCTTCGGCAACGATTGTTGTTTATGGAAAAGCAATTTGGGACCCCGTTGATTTGTTATTGCAATTTTCGAATCCGTTAGTTTTAGCTTTTTCGTTGTTTGGTATTATTGTGGCTACATTATCGGTTAATATTGCCGCAAATCTTGTGTCACCAGCAAATGATTTTTCCAATATTGCCCCAAAACATATTTCATTTAAAACTGGCGTCTTGATTACTGGTGTATGTGCAGTGCTAATCATGCCTTGGAAACTTTTATCAGATCCTAGCATGTATATTTTCAACTGGCTCAATGTTTATTCTGGATTTCTCGGACCGATTGCTGCTATTATGATTGCGGATTACTTTATCTTGCGTAAAACGGAATTGAACCTGGAAGATCTTTATAAGGAACAAGGCGAATATTCGTATACAAAAGGTGTGAACATCATGGCAGTTTTAGCTTTACTTGTTGGTGTCGGTGCTGCCTTGATTGGTAAAGTTGTTCCATCCTTATCCTGGTTGTTTGATTATGCCTGGTTTGTTGGCTTTGGCGCATCGTTTGTTTCTTATATTGTACTTATGAAGGTTATGCCGGAACCTGTTGCAGTAGAAGAAACGGTAACTGAAAAATAAGGGAGATTGTTATGATGGAAGAATTTGATCTTATCGTAAAGGGTGGGACGATTGTTACTGCTAGTGATATATATATAGCTGATATAGCTATTTTAAATGGAAAAATTTGTTTAATGGGAAAAGATCTTACTTGTTCAGCCAAAAAAATCGTTGATGCAGATGGCAAATATGTTTTGCCGGGTGGCATAGATGTCCATACACATCTTGATATGCCTTTTGGCGGGACCGTTTCGAGTGATGATTTTGCGACGGGCACGATTGCGGCGGCTTGCGGCGGCACCACGACTGTCGTGGACTTTGCCATTCAGCCGAAAGATGCGACTTTAGCGGAAACAACCGAGATTTGGCAAAAAAAAGCGGCCGGGAAAGCGGCCGTTGATTATGGCTTTCATATTGCCATTACGGATATGAAAGATGAAATCATGGCAGAAATTCCAGCTATTATTGAAGCGGGGTATTCTTCCTTCAAGTTATTTATGACGTATGAGGGGTATCGTGTTACCGATGATACCCTCATGAAGGCGTTAAAGATTACCAAGGATCATGGTGGTCTGGTTTGTGTTCATGCTGAAAATTATTATGTGATTGATTATTTGGTGAAAAAATTTAAAGCGGAAAATAAAATCGAACCGATTTATCATGCTTTGAGTCGTCCGAATTTAGCTGAATCTGAAGCTGTGAATCGGGCAATTGCGATGGCTGAATTGGTAGATGCACCGCTTTATATTGTTCATTTGAGTTGTAAAGAATCGCTGGCAGAGCTTAAACGAGCTCGTGACGCGGGGTTTCCGATTATGGCAGAAACTTGTCCGCAATATTTGTTTTTAGATGAGGATAATTACCGCGAAGCAGACTTTAATGGAGCAAAATATGTCATGTCACCACCGCTTCGTAAAAAAGACAGCCAGGAACCTTTATGGCTGGGGCTTGCTAAAGGCGACATCCAAGCGGTGGCAACCGATCATTGTCCGTTCTTTATGGAAGGACAAAAAGAAATGGGTCGCGAATTTTTTGCTAAAATTCCGAACGGAGCACCGGGCATTGAAACACGTATGCCGCTTTTATTTGGCAGGGGTGTCCGTGATCAGAAATTGACACTGACAAAGTTAGTAGAGGTTACCGCGACAAATCCAGCTAAAATATTTGGTATGTATCCCAAAAAAGGCACGATAGCTGTTGATAGTGATGCCGATCTGGTGATTTTTGATCCAGAAAAACTGCAAACCATAACAAAATCAATTTTACATGAACATGTCGATTATACGCCTTATGAAGGTTTTGAGCTAAAAGGCTATCCAATTATGACGATTGCTGCTGGTAAAATTATTGCTGAAGCTGGCAGCTTTGTTGGGAAAGCTGGTGCTGGTAAATTTATTAAACGGTCAGCACCAATGATTCTTTAAGGAATTGTCCGGGTGCATTGAGGAGAGAGCTTTTATGAATATAAATGAAATAAAATCAACAGATGATGTGGATATAAGTGTCGACATTGGTAAACTGCATTTTGAAAATCCTTTTATTTTAGCCTCGGCGCCGCCGACATCCGACGGGAACTTTATTCGCAAAGCGTTTCAAATGGGCTGGGGCGGAGCTGTCATCAAGACCATCAAACCAGATGATATGAAAATCAGTGATGTGAGTCCGCGGTTTAGTGTTCTAAAAGATAAAAAGGGACATAACATCGGTTTCGAGAATTTTGAACTGGTCAGTAAACAAGACTGTAGCTATTGGAGTGAAGAAATCCGCGCCATAAAAAAAGAATATCCTAATAAGATTTTGATTGCCAGTATTATGGCAGATTTATCGGCAGCCTCGTGGAAAAATCTTGCCTATAAAATGGAACGTGCTGGTGCGGATGCGTTGGAGTTAAACTTTTCATGTCCGCATGGTATGCCGGAACAAGGGGTTGGGGCGGCAATTGGTCAGAGTGCGGAAATTGCCGCGATGATTACCAAATGGGTTAAAGAAGCGGTAGAGCTACCGGTTATTGTAAAATTGACACCAAATGTTACGGATATTACGGCCATTGCTAAAAACGTTGCGGCAGCGGGGGCAGATTCCATTGCGGCCATCAATACTGTGCAGTGCCTGATGGGGGTTGATTTAGATACATTGTCGCCTATGCCGACCGTACAGGGGCAATCAACCTATGGTGGTTATTCCGGTTATGCTGTAAAACCAATCGGGTTAAAATGTGTAGCGCAAATTTCAAGTGCGGTGGATGTCCCCGTTTATGGTATTGGTGGTATTGGTACGTGGCAGGATGCCATAGAGTATATCGCCGTAGGCGCAAGTGTCGTGCAGATTTGTACGGCAGCGATGTTGGAAGGTTTTCAAATTATCAAGCCGATGCTGGTAGGGTTGAAAGTCTATATGCAGGAGAAAAAAATCGAGAAATTAAGTAATATCTGTGGGATTGCCGCTAAAAAAATGACATCACATACCAATTTGAGTCGTGAGTATACGGCTAAAGCAAAATTGACGACCTCGGCAGAATGTATTTTTTGTCAGAAATGTCTGATTGCCTGCAATGAATCGGGGTATGGGGCAATTGAGGCAGTCAATCATAAAATCCAAATTGATGTGGATAAATGTGATGGTTGTTCTTTGTGCAGTTTAGTTTGTCCGAAACAGATTATTGTTATGAAAACTTCCTATTATAAACCTACGGAAGATTTACGTAATATTGTTTAAGCAACGCTATTTTTATAATGAATGGTAAAACTAGGAGGAAACGAAATGGAATATGACTTAAAAGCAGGGGCTAAACGGGTAGTGGCAAATTTAAGAGAACTGGCAGCAATGACTTCCGATGAAAATGGCGCGCAGCGAATTGCCTGGACACCAACTTGGCAAAAAGCCAGAGATTGGTTTGCTGAAAAAATGATCGCTGAAGGGGCAACAATCAGCATTGATAAAGCTGGTAACAGCTGGGCAAAAATTGAAGGTGAATCGGAAGCGGCAATCTTGATTGGCAGCCATTTGGATTGCGTACCAAACGGTGGCTGGCTCGATGGTGCTTTGGGCGTCGTTGCTGGAATGGAAGTTATTCATCGGTATGGTAAAAAGGGTGTGAAACCAAAAAAAACACTCTATCTTGTAAACTGGGCCGATGAGGAAGGTGGACGCTTTGGTCGCAGCCTAATAGGCTCTTCAGCTGTATCAGGAACGATGGATATAAAAGATATTATTGACCTCAAGGATAACGATGGTGTTCCTTTGGTTGATGCGTTAAAAGCCTATGATGTGGATCTTGATCATATTATGGAAGTTCATGCGGAATTTGCCGATAAAAATATTACCGGCTATCTGGAACTTCATATTGAGCAAGGACCAGTTCTGGAGCAGACAAAAAAATCCGTTGCTTGTGTTTATGGTATTACCGGTTGTGAACGTCATTATCTTAAATTTAAAGGGCAGGCGGCTCATGCTGGTTCTTTCCCAACTTTAATGCGTCAGGATGCTTTTTTAGCAGCGGCTCAGGCAAGTTTGAGTTTTCGTGAAATCGCTTTAAAATATGATGGGGTCTGCACCGTCGGAAAAGCCAGTGTAACGCCAGATGTTGTTACAATTGTGCCGGAAACTTGTACGATTTCGCTCGATCAGCGCTCCATAGACCCTGAAAAATTAAAAGCGATGTTTGCCGAAGCACATACCGCAGCACAAGCCGCGGCTAAAACACATAATGTAACCGTGACGTGGGAAAAAATATGGAATATTGAGCCAACTATTTTTGATCCACAGCTGACTAAACTTTGTAAAGAAGCAGTCCAAGAGGAAACGGGAGAAGATACCACGATGTATTCTGGTCCGCTCCATGATGCAGCTGAAATGGCTAAAATAGTACCGTCCATTATGATGTTTGCTATGTCAGCAAAAGGTCTGTCCCATTGTAAGCAAGAAGATACACCAGATGCCGATCTTGAAATTACGGCCAGTGCATTTTTACGTTTGGCAGACAAGGCTTTAAAAGCATAAGGCATAAAAATCCCACAAAAAAAGGGGATGTGACAAAATGAGAAATCATTTTGTCCACATCCTCTTTTTCTATGCATATTGAGTAAACAAGCGGGCAATTACCTTAAAAAGGGTACACAACCCCTTTCCCCATAAAAACTGTTTTTCTACAGTTTATGCGGCTTTCTTCAAACGTAGTCTTTTATTGTGGTATTTATAAAGATTATGCCCGATAGAAACCAGGAAAATCTCTAAACGTACTTGTTCCATGCCTTTTCGAACGATTCTTTTGTACCAGCGGTTATTTTTCATGATGCCAAAAGTACCTTCGGATTGAATGGAGCGATTCATACGAAGAAGCGCTCCTTGAATACTTTCCAGGTTA
>NZ_FNZK01000031.1 GCF_900109225.1 Propionispira arboris | reverse complement strand
AAAAATCTAAATTATCTTTTTTGTTAAAAGAAATTGTTAGTTGTTGTTTTCAAACGCAAGCGTTCGAAAACCGCACATCTGGCTTGATACATGTTGGTGTACATATATCTTTTTGTTTTCTACATTGTTTAGTTTTCAAAGAACACGTTGCTGGCACTTGCTTAAGTCAGCTTGTATAGATTATCACATCCGCAAGCGGCTGTCAATATCTTTTTTTGAAACCAGTTGATGTCATTGCCTTAAAGACAAGTGAATCCGTGATTTCGTTTTTTTGTTTTCGCCGTTGTTATTGGCGACTTGTAATATACTACACTCTTTCAGCTTTACTGTCAATACTTTTTATAAAAATTTTCTATTAAATTTCAATAAAAACAATTTTCTTTCGAAACACACTTTGCTAATGATGACTTTCCTACTATATAAGAAGCCCGCCCTGATTTCATCGAGTAGCTTAATCTTTGCAAACCTTACTGCTACCTTCTATGTAGCGGATAAATAAACTATCATCTAATATTTCATCATCCATTTGAACCCCACATTGATGCAGTTGAATTGAAACCCACATTTTATTTTTCTTACTGCCCTGTTCTTTGTATTCTTCCGTATATCGTTCTTTCATCGCCTGAGCAGTACTGTAACTCGATGTTGCATTTAAAATTTCCGTAAATACATTTTCTTCACCTGCTCCATATTCTATTTTTAAGATCAAAAATAGTTTCATGTTTTTTTTCATAATACATACACCCCTCATCATCTTTATTATCTTTCCATTTCACTAAATTGCATTTGTCAGAAAATTGTCCTAATTAATTATAACGTATTTCTAGATTTCTGCAAATCAATTGTCCAGTTGCTATTGTTTTGTAAAAAAAGCTGCTTTTTACATCATGCAAAAGCAGCTTCCTACTATATAATATTATAAAGTATCAATTGCGAGTTTTTCTTCACGCATAAATTTTGCTAATTTAAATACACCATTCATGACTTCATTATAATTTTCCGGTGTCAATGACTGTGGACCATCGGAAAGAGCTTTCGCTGGATTTGGATGTACTTCCACCATTATACCATCAGCCCCAGCCGCAATTGCCGCATAGGCCATAGGTTTTACCATTCTCCATTTTCCGGTTCCATGACTAGGATCAACAATAATTGGTAAATGGCTTAAATGTTTAACAGCTGCAATCGCACTCATATCAAGTGTATTTCGTGTATATGTTTCATAGGTACGAATTCCACGTTCACAAAGCACAACATTTTGATTGCCTTCACTCATAATATATTCTGCAGCATTTAACCATTCATCCAAGGTTGCTGCTAAACCACGTTTTAAAAGAATTGGTTTGCTACCACGACCAACTTCTTTCAACAATCGGAAATTCTGCATATTACGAGCACCGACTTGCAGCATATCGGCATATCGCGAAACGGTTTCTACAGCTTCTACCTCTGTCACTTCTGTAACAATCTTCAGCCCTGTCAAATCACGTGCTTCAGCAAGATAACGCAACCCTTCATCTTCCAGCCCCTGAAATGAATACGGTGACGTTCTTGGTTTATAGGCACCACCACGTAAAAATTGGGCTCCAGCTGCTTTTACAATTTTTGCCGACTCAAATAATTGCTCTCTTGATTCGACCGCACAAGGTCCAGCCATAACAACAATATTGCCGCCGCCAATCTTAACACCATCCACATCAATAATACTCGACGCTGGATGAAATTCACGACTGGCAAGTTTATAACTTTTGGAAATTTCTACACTTTGTTCAACACCATCCATAGCATCAATTGCTAAACAAGCCATTAGTCTTTTATCCCCGATTACACCAACAATTTTTTGTGAGGCACCTTCCATAATTTGCGCTGTCAGTCCAACACTTTGTATGGATTCAATAACCGCTTTTATATTCTCTGCTGTTGCTTCTGTAGTCATAATGATAACCATAATAATACCACCTTTTTCTTTTTATTTTTTTATATTTTCATCAACATAAGTCACGGGAAATGACCCTAAGTTTTTGAGCCATAAACTTTTTTGCTGAATTGCCAAAATCGCGGCATTAACATTTTGTTCCTGCGTAGATCCATCCACCTCAAAGAAAAAAATGTATTCGCCAAGCCCCGTTCGAGCTGGTCTCGATTCAATCCGCGTCATGTTGACATCACGTTTCGCAAATTCTGACAAGACCGCACAAAGACTACCCGCTTTCTTACCATCAATCTGACAAACTAAAGAAGTTTTATTCGCCCCCGCGATAACAGCTTTTTTTATTTTTGTCAAAACAAAAAAACGAGTGCAATTTGTCAAAGTGTCCTGAATCTCTGTATCCATCGTCGTCAAACCATAAAGTTCACCAGCACGCTGCGTTCCAATGGCAGCATACCCAGGGGGGCCGCTTGCAACAATTTCAGCTGCCTTGGCTGTACTGGCTGTCTGACGAATTTCAATGCCTGCATAATTTTTTTTTAGATATTCCCGGCACTGGGCCAAAGGCTGCGGATGCGAAAGTATTGTCGTAATGACGTCTTTAGGATATTTTGTCATGAGTTGATTATGGACCGTCCAGACGATTTCCTGTTCTACTTGCAAATCAACTTCATGCGCCAAAGTATCCAACGTAATATTAATAGATCCTTCTATTGAATTTTCGACTGGAACAACACAACGTTCAATCACACCATCGGCCACAGCCTGAATGGCTTCATAAATCGTATCATAAGCAAATAAATTCCAATCGCCTGCTTGTTTATAATTCAAATATAATGCTACGGCCTCACTATGTGTACCTTTTGGTCCTAAAAAACCCAATGTGTTTTGCTGTTTTAACAAATTAGTCTCGCACTCCTTTCTATATGTATCAAAAAACCCCCGTCCTAATAAAAGGACGAGGGTTATACTCGCGTTACCACCTTAGTTATTCATTCAAAAATGAATATCTCTGTAAAGTACAGGCTCAAAAACCGATACTCTCCTTTTTTTAACGGCAAAGGCTCCGACACCACCTAAAGAAATGTTTCAGCGGGTAACTCCAAGGTGAACTTCAACAAATTTTCATATACCGGGTTTTCAGCACCCCCGGTTCTCTGCAATAATCTAAAATGTTTACTTTTCCTCTTCATTGTCTTTGTACAGAATTAAATTATTAACAGTATAACAGGTAATGTTAACTTATGCAATAATATTTTTTCATATTGCATATAGGTATCTCTCACAAACGAACATTCGTCCCTCTATGATTTGAATTTTAACCAATCAAACTTTATCAACCCAGCTCATAACATGCGAAACCGCATTTTGCCAGCCAGTGTAATAGTCTTCTCGTTCTATTTCTGTGATCTGAGGGGTAAAACAAACATCTTCTTGCCATTTTTTCTTTAATTCGTCCGTATCTTTCCATATTCCAACAGCTAGACCAGCAAGATAAGCAGCTCCAAGTGCAGTAGTCTCGCGAATTCGTGATCTTTTTATAGGAATGCCCAAAATATCTGCCTGAAACTGCAGCAAAAGATTATTATTACTTGCTCCGCCGTCAACTTTCAAATCTTGAATCTTCATTTTTGTATCGGATTCAATTGCCTCCACAACATCACGAACTTGATAAGCCATCGCCGCCAATGCCGCTCGTACAATATGAGACTTTGTCGTATCATTTTTCAAACCAATCATCAAACCACTTGTTTGCATATCCCAATAAGGGGCACTTAACCCACGAAAAGCCGGAACAAAATAGACACCACCAGAATCTCCCACTTTTTTTGCCAGCCATTCAGATTCAGCTAGCGTATCTAAAATACCAAGACCACTCTTAAGCCATTGAATCGCTGCTCCAGCAACAAAAATACTGCCTTCTAGTGCATATGTAACTTTACCATTAATGCCCCAGGCAATGGTTGTAATCAAGCCATTGTTCGACTGATAGAATTTTTGCCCGGTATTCATTAAAAAGAACGAACCTTCACCGTACGTGTTTTTTGCCATTTGAGGCTCAAAGCAGCATTGTCCAAACAAATCCGCCTGTTGATTACCCGCATCACCGGCAATTGGTATTTTAATTCCAATTAAACTCGGATCTGTATAGCCATAAATTTCACTAGATGAACAGACTTTCGGCAGCATACATATAGGAATATTTAAATACTGCAATAAATCTTCATCCCACTTTAATTCCCGCAAATTATAAAGCAGCGTTCGGGATGCATTCGAATAATCGGTTGCAAAAATCTTCCCACCACTCAGTTTCCACATAACCCACGTATCCATAGTTCCAAAAAGCAGCTGTCCCGCTTCAGCTTTTGCCTGCGCACCCGGTACATTGTCTAAAATCCACCGTATTTTGCTACCAGAAAAATATGAATTGATAACCAGTGAGGTTTTTTGGCGAAAATCTTCTTCCAATCCCAATTTACGGAGTTCACGGCAAATATCCTCTGACTGCCGTGACTGCCAGTTTATGGCATTATAAATTGGTCTACCAGTCATCTTATCCCAAACCACCGTTGTTTCCCGCTGATTTGTTATGCCAATTGCTGCAATTTCTTCTTTTTTAATTCCTGATTTTTCAATTGCTTCCTGTGCAACAAGAAGCTGTGTACTCCAAATTTCCTCTGCATCTTGTTCCACCCAGCCCGGTTTTGGATGAAAAGATACAATCTCCTTTTTCGCTACCGATACAATATTAGAGTCGTTATCAAAAATAACAGCCCTGTTTCTAATTGTGCCTGTATCTAAAGCCAATATATACCTTTTTTTCATGCCAAATTCTCCTTCATCCTGACTGCAAAAGCCGCTGCTTTTCTTTCAGTTTTGAGATAACAAAAATAAGATGAAAATTAGTTCCATCTTATTTTATCCCATTTATAATCTTATAAAATATTATAGCATTCTTTTATCAATATCTCAAACATCACCCATAAACACTTGTCATCTTTCGCCTGTTTTTTATCTGTTATATTTTCCGCAAAGTACATGCTCCAATAGCGGTTTTCAGAACGTCTTTGAGCATCGCCCCCGTTGATGCCTGCACCGCTCCGACAATCGTACCTTCAACAATAGGTGCATCTGCAATACATACATTTTGTCGGAGTTCTTCATCTAAAAATTCTAGTGCTGTTTCTGCGCTTAATACAGCACTGCCCAAGTCTACCATAATTAGTACACCATTTCCTGTATTTGCTTTCAGAATAGCCTCTTGGATTTTGAAGGCATCTGTGCCAATTTCGCCGTCGGCAGTCCCTCCGGCAGCAATAATATTTACATCTTTTGCCATTTGTTGGGCGATATCTTTAATTCCATCTGCAACTTTAGAACTGTGAGAAACAATAACTATACCTACCATCTTAAACACTCCCTTGACTGCGAAAAAAATCAAGTAATGCCTTTATCATAATAAAAGAAGACGTTGCTCCAGGATCTTGATGTCCAAGGCTGCGCTCACCCAAATAACTAGCGCGCCCTTTCGTTGCAACAATTGTTTTTGTATATTCAACACCATTTTGAGCCGCCATCGACGCTAGATTTAAACAATCCAAGAGTCTTTTACCATCACGAATTCCTACGGAGAAAGCTTCCAACGCTGGTTCCAATGCATCGAGCATTGTTTTTTCGCCACGACTTGCCTTGCCCCGTTCTTTTATCCCCGTTATGGCTGCTTCCCACATGGCTTGCACCGTCATGGCGTCCAATTCAAATTTGCCGGCTGCTGGCACCGCGGCTCTAAGAATAGCTGTACCATAAAGCGGTCCAGCTGCCCCACCAACGGAAGAAATTAAAGTCATGGCTACGGTTTTTAATACAAAGCCAACATCTTTATCTTCATCCAACCCACTTAGTTTATGAATTACTGCCTCAAAGCCTTTCGCCATATTAATCCCATGATCCGCATCACCGATTTCCCGGTCTAGCTCCGTTAAATATTCTTTATTTGTGATAATAGCCTGCCCGATGGCTATTATTGCTGCAACATGCTTGCTCATCAATAGAACGCCTCCTTAATTTTGCACCAATGCTGGTGTATCGGCTGGTGCGAAGAGCAATTCCTTTAATTCAGTATCCAATTTTAAAATGGATATTGAGAACCCACCCATATCTAATGCCGTCATATAATTGTTTACATATGTTTTGGCAACTCGTATTTCTTTACTGGTTAAAATTTGAGAAACTTTACGATTTATAATGTACAGCTCCATAAGTGGAGTAGCTCCCAGCCCATTTATCAAAACCGCAACTTCATCTTTTTGGCTAACATTCAACTCATTGAGTATTTTATCCATAAGCTGGCTGGTAATTTCATCCGCGGTTTTTAATGCCTCACGATGTGTACCTGGTTCACCATGAATTCCTATGCCGATTTCCACTTGATTTTCATCCAGAGAAAAGCTCGGTTTACCAACTGCGGGGACGGTGCAAGATGCAAGTGCCATTCCCATAGAACGTACATTGTCAATTACTTTTTCCGCGACTCGTTTTACATCATCTAAATCTGCACCAGCTTCTGCCTTGGCACCTGCAATTTTATGCACAAAAATAGTTCCCGCAATACCACGACGCCCAGTTGTCCAAGTGCTGTTTTCTACAGCCACATCATCGTTAACAATTACTTTTTCTACTCGAATTCCATCCGCTTCAGCCAATTCACCAGCCATTTCAAAATTCAATACATCGCCCGTATAGTTTTTTATAATAAGCAGTACGCCTTTTTTTTGATCTACAGCTTTAATTGCTTCATACACTTGATCTGGAGTAGGTGAAGTAAAAACGGATCCAGCAACTGCACCGTCTAACATTCCTTTTCCAACAAAACCACCATGTGCTGGTTCGTGACCACTACCGCCGCCACTTACCAATCCAACTTTTTGGGAAATTACCTCTCTTACGAGTACATTATATCCTGGTAATCTTCTTACGGTCGGATGAGCAAATACAATACCTTGGAGCATTTCTTCAACTACTTGGTCAGGATCATTAATAATTTTTTTCATTGAAATGGAACCTCCTCATATCTATTTATTGGTATATTTCTCTACTGCAAGTCTTCTTCCTCTAAAAAACTGAAAAATATAATAAAGAATAGCACTATACCCCATTCATAACAAATGCCAGAGAGAATAGTTAATGCAGCTTATATCTCCATATTGTTTAAACATCATAAGCTGCGCTCAGTACCTCAATTGGATGAACGGCCTTAACACCCGTCCCATGTTCTATCTGCATGCGGCAAGTACCACACTCTGAAATGACGGTATCTGTCGAAGATTCTTTGATCTTTTGGAAAAGTTCTTGACCCACCTGCATTGAAATTTCATATTTGTCTTCTTTAAAACCATAATTTCCTGAAATACCGCAACAACCTGCATCTGCATTTTCAACAACAAGATTTGGCACAAGCGATAATAATTCTAGTGCTGGTAAGCCGATCCCTTGTACACGCAAATGGCAAGGTGCATGATAAATATAGCTGCCACCTTCATGATTAAAATGCTGATCAAAACGATTTTTTTCATGCAATTCTAATAAAAACTCACCAGCATCATATACAAATTTTGCATTTTCATGCAGACCAGGAAAATCAAATAGTTCAGCATATTCTTGTTTGAGCATCAACGAACAACTTGTGCAACAAGTAAGAATTGGGTAGCCTTGCTCCGTCCACTTACGAATTAGTGCCGTATTGATACGTGCATTTGCCTCTGCTTCATCCAAATATCCAGTTACAACCAATGGTGAACCGCAGCAGACGAAATTCTCATCAACAATAACTTCATATTGATTTTTCTGCATAACTTTTACAAAAGCAATGCCAACATCCGGATCATTTTCATTTATATAACAGCCTGGAAAAAACACGACTTTATCTGGATACGATTTTTGCTTGATTGCGCGAAATTGCTGTAAAAATGATTTGCTTGCATATTTAGGCATAGGCCGTTTCGAGGCAATGCCAATCAGCTTGAGCATACCTGTTTTACGTCCGAGATCCGAACCTAAATTCGCGAAAAAGCTGCCAAATGGTATTTTACGCGCCATCTTTATCATTTTTTCCCCATGTGCCAATATATGATCTCTGAGCAAGTGTGAATGACTTCTATAATATTCGCCGCGCTGTAACATATTTAACGTTGAAACTGCCACACCTGACGGACATGAAATATCACAATTCTTACAATTTGAACAATATTCTAGTGATGCCTCTGCATCCGGCTCCGCAAAATTCATGCGACTTTGTGCCGGCCCAACCAGTTTAGGCCCACGAAACTTACTTGTTGCAGCTGATACTGGACAAGTTGTAATGCAAGATGTACAAGCTGTGCAATAATCGGCTGTTCCTTTTGGATTTTCTTCTAATGTCCCCATAATAACCCCTCCTAAAATGACATAGCTGCCTGATAAGCAGATACCAATGCCACACCATTTCCTGATTGTTCAAAGCAAAAATCATACCCGCTAAGATTACGCCCGGCAACAAAAACATTTTTTATAAAACAATTGCCAACTTCGTCCAGTGGACGCATCTTCTCATCTGTCTCAATTCCAACCTCAGCAAAGGGTTGTTTTTGACTAGAAAAAAGCTTTTCATTGGCCCATTCTTCGGGGTTGCCCTTAACCCGCACTGGAATATTAAAAATTGGTTCTTTTATGATAGGGAAAGTCTCCATTTGCAGTCCACCACCATAAAAACCACCGGTTGCCAAAATAAAATGATCGGCTTGATACGTCTGTTCTCGCGCAGCATTTTGCGTAGTGATTGATAGACACGTTTGATTGTTTACCGTAGAACCAATCACCTTAGCATTTTCAACCATCGTTACATTGTTTTTTTTCAAATAACCTAAAAGCATACTTTGAAGTCTTAACCCGTTAGCGGCTGGCGGTAAACCCGTACTTTCAAGAACCTCACATTGTAAATCTTTTTTCATTTTATCCAAAATTGCATAATCAGGTTTTACCCCTAAAACTTGTGGTAAAATCACGACACTATTAGCTTGAACAGAGCCGCGCAGTTGCTTTAAGCAGCTTTCATAGCCTTGCGGTGTGTTAAGCCAACGAGCGATATCCAAAGTGCTTAGATCTCTGCCCGACTCTATATCAGCATCCACCATGATGGACGTATAATTTTTTTCCTTACCTAAACTTTGTTCAAGATTCTCTTTCATTACATGTATATAATGATCTTTTAAGCGGTTAAAGCCAATAAGAACAATCTCTTTGTTCTTTAAGCAAATATCTCCCAACATCGTTTTTGGAACCAGACAAGTGGGTTTCATTGTCCCGAGCGCGGTCACAACCCATTGATGTTTTGTAAGACTTCCACTGTACGGATAGTTTTCTTGTTCACACAACTCCATAAAAAATGCGACTGCAGCTTCCACTATGTCAGTACCTATTTTTGTATAAGGATGCGCTTCAGGCAAAGCCTTAATTCCGTCAAGTGGCGTAGCACAAACAGTTTCATCGATTGGTCTCGCCATAATATCAATCAAACCACTATTTAAAGGAAAAGTACCCGAACCATAGGTGATCAGCGTTACTTTTTTACCACATTTCGCACTAACGGCAGCTGCCATCAAACCAGCGAAACCAGCACCAATCACGATTACATCAGACTTTATCATTTTGGACTTCCCCCATTCACATTTAATCCAACACCATAGATGCCTCTGGCCATTTCAGTTTCACGCAATGCATTGCCCCAAAGAACTGGGCGAATACCTTTCCAGCGAGCCTGCAAGAATTCTTGCAGCTGCTGCAGTGATTGCTGCTTTTGATCAATATTTTCCGTACGCGACAAAATGCCAACACTTCGCAACGAACAAAAATTCCCCTGACAAGTGCCCATCCCCATACGCGTTTTTCTTCGGATATCACTCAACGTAAAACTTGTACCTTCTGTGATAACTTCTTCAATCTCTGCCAATGTTACATTTTCACATTCACAGATTAATTGACGCTCTTCCGGGTTCTTCTCTAAACGCTCTACTACACGCTTGAATCGATCCGCTCCCAGGCGATCCGCCGCCAACTCTGTTCCATATGCGGGGAAATATTTGCGTGCTTTCGTCTTTACCGCTTCCGTGACCTCTGGTACCAATGCTTCTTCAGCCGTTCGACATGGCGTAGTCACCTGCAATTTTTGACAAACAATATCCGTCATTTTTTCTGCCATAAGTCGATACGTAGTAAATTTACCACCGGTAATCGTCATAAAACCATCTAATCCATCTTCAGAATGATCTAAAATCACAAAACCACGCGATGCACCGCGGCCTTTTCCACCAGATGCACTGTACAATGGCCTTGATCCCGCAAAGGCTCTCAAAACACGATATTTGCGAAGATTTTCAAATGTTTTCTCACCAATTTGCAGCAAACTTTCGATTTCATGAAAAGAAGAGCTTGTATCTTCAGGATCTTTCACCGACATCGAAGTTGTTCCTAAAATTGTAATTGAGCCATGCGGCACAAAAATATCTCCATCGGATGGTACATGCAAACGATTTACAATTCGGCTTGAAATTCTTTGATTAAAGGCAATCAGCGTTCCCTTATCTGGCTGTACATTTACATCAAGTCCGGCCAAAGCAGCAATTTGACCTGACCACGGGCCGGCCGCATTAACCACAAAGTCACAAGCAATAAAATAGGTCTGTTTTGTAAAATAATTGCGCACATCGAGACCGATTACTTTACCATTTTCCGAGACAATCCGGATGACCTCTGTATAGGTTTTAACACGACCACCATAACGCGCCGCTGAATCTATATTTTGCCAAGCCATACGAAAACCATCAATGGCAGCATCGGGCACTCTGTAGGCTGCTATTATTTGATGTGATAAGTTTGGTTCTAATTGCCAAGCTTCTTGTGGTGTAATCGGAATTGCTGTTATTCCACTTTTTTTACAGCCGTCTACCCATTTCCCCTCAAAATCCACATCATCTTCTGGCAGCCGAATAAATAATCCTTCCGTTGCTTCTACACATGATTTTCCTATTTTACGTAAAATAGAATTTTCTTCAATGCACTCTCGAGCAGCTTCTTGATCCTTTACTGCATAACGGGCTCCACTATGGAGCAAACCATGATACCGGGAACTGGTCCCATTTACCATATCCAACTTTTCTAAAAGTAGTACGTCAACACCGCGCATCGCTAGATCACGCAGTATTCCAACACCAGTTGCTCCGCCGCCAATAACGACCACTGTTGCTTTTTCCATATTGTTCTCCCCTTTTACCGACAGTCTTACTTGTATTATCTAATAGGAAAAGATTCTCTTATAAATCAATATAAGAGAATCCCCCCTGCCTTTATTCTAATACTTTATACGCGGTCTATTCTTCTTCTTCCCAATGCATGGAGTGTTTTACGGCACGCTGCCAGCCACGATAAAGTTTATCACTTACTTCTTTGTCCATCGCTGGGGCAAAGCGATTATCAAGCACCCATTTTTTGCTGAGTTCAGAGTAATCTTTCCACACGCCAACAGCCAGTCCAGCGAGATAAGCTGCGCCTAATGCCGTCGTTTCAATTACTTTTGGACGTTCAACCGGAACTCCTAAAACATCGGACTGGAACTGCATCAATAAATTATTGGCACAAGCACCACCATCTACTTTTAATGCTTTCAATTTAATATGTGAATCTTCTTGCATGGCACTCAAGACATCGCGTGTTTGATATGCCATGGAATCTAAAGTTGCTCGAACGATATGCGCTTTTTTCGTGCCACGCGTCAGTCCAATGATCGTTCCACGCGCCTGCATGTCCCAATATGGTGCGCCAAGCCCAACAAATGCTGGTACAACATAGACCCCGCCTGCGTCTGGAACTTTTTTCGCGATCCATTCTGAATCCGAAGCAGATTCGAGCATATGCAATCCGTCTCTAAGCCATTGAATCGCAGAACCTGCTACAAAGATACTGCCTTCTAATGCATAACTGATCTTACCATCAATCCCCCAGGCAATCGTTGTAACTAGACCATTATCTGACGAATACATTTTGTCGCCTGTATTCATCAGCATAAAACAGCCTGTACCATAGGTGTTTTTTGCCATACCAGCTTCAAAGCAATTTTGTCCAAACAGTGCAGCCTGTTGATCGCCAGCTGCGCCGGCTAACGGTACAGTAGCCCCAAATATGCCAGGATCGGTATGTCCATAAACTTCACTGGAATTATGAACTTCTGGCAGCATATTTGCCGGTACATCAAGATATTCTAAAAGTTTTTCATCCCATTTAAGTTCTTTTATGTTATACAACAAAGTTCTGGATGCATTCGAATAATCTGTCACATGAAGCTTGCCAGCGCTGAGTTTCCAAAGCAGCCATGTATCAATGGTACCAAAAAGCAGCTCACCACGGTTTGCTTTTTCTCTAGCGCCCTCAACATGATCAAGAATCCATTTGATTTTTGTTCCAGAAAAATAGGCATCAATTACTAATCCCGTTTTTTCCTTAAACTCTTGTTCCAAACCCTTTTTCTTCAGATCATTACTAATTGCTGCTGTTTGCCGTGACTGCCAAACAATTGCATTATAAATTGGTCTGCCAGTCGCTTTTTCCCAAACAACAGTTGTTTCACGTTGATTGGTAATCCCAATCGCAGCAATATCACTTTCCAAGATTCCAGCCCGCTCTATCGCTTCTTTCGCTACCGTAATTTGTGTGCTCCAAATTTCTTCTGCATCATGTTCTACCCAGCCTGGTTTTGGAAAAAATTGTGTAAATTCTCTTTGTGCCATTGCGATAATATTTGATTCATTATCAAAAATAATTGCTCTATTACTCGTAGTTCCCGCATCAAGTGCCATTACATACTTTGTTGTCATTTTAAAAGTCACTCCTCGTCATATGATTTACTTATAAAACTATAATTAAAAAAATTTCACGAACTTCAATGAATCGTATTTTTAGATGATTGCAAAAAGCTTAGCTAGAACAACCGCAACCGCTGCGCCAGCCATTGGGGCAACAATCGGCACCCAGGAATAACTCCAATCCGAACTGCCTTTGCCTGCAATCGGTAAAATTGCATGTGCGATACGAGGACCAAGATCACGTGCAGGATTTACAGCATACCCTGTAGGGCCACAGAATGATAAACCAACTGCCCAAACTGCAAGTCCCGCCATATAAGCTCCCATTCCATTTGTGAATCCAACAGGACCAGAAACCAATTTGCTGCCAAATGATATAAACAAGAAGAATAATAACGTACTCGCGATAAATTCACAAAGTGCATTTGCACCATAACTGCGAATTGCCGGAATCGTACAAAAAATTCCTAGTTTAGCGGATTTATCTTCCGTCACTTTCCAATGTGGTAAATATGCAAGCCATACCAATGCCCCCCCAACAATACCACCGAAAAGTTGTGCAATCATAATTTCAATTGCAACTGGTACGGAATAAGTGCCCATTAACAATTTAAAAAAAGTAACGGCCGTATTTAAATCACCCGTATTTCCAATTGCCAATCCACAACTGACTCCCATGACAACACCCATGGCCCAGCCCGTATAAACCACAATCGGACCACCGCCAAGACCTTTTGATTCTTTTAAAGATACATTAGCTACAACGCCACAACCAAAAGCGATCAGTACCGCCGTTCCAACAAATTCACCTAATAAAACATTATCCATTTTCATTGCTCCTCATATCAAATTTTCCGATACTCAAACATAGCGCAACACGACTTTACATATATTTTGTAATATTAAGAATATTACAAATATATACTAGAATTAACTTGTTTTCCCCTCCTTGAATCTATCCGTAGATTTTTTGTCTTTAGCATCCATCATGCAATTTAAAAACTTTTTATTATAGTTATGATTTACAGAAAACGGTTTTTCGTTTTTCAATTGCAAACAATACTAAATTACATCTCTGAGACAGATATTATCATATTATTTCGTATCAGTCAATACGTAATATTATGAATATTTTCTATATTAAAATGTTTTTTCGTGTTTAAACATTTCAATATATAGAATATGATATAATACTATAAATAAGAGTTTTATCGAATTTACAACTTTAACTTGAAAATCATTGAAAACTCTGTATAATTTCGTATATACCGTTACGAAAAAGGAGGTGTACGCTATTTTGACACGAGAAGACTATATTAAATCGCTCATAAAATCACACGGTTATAACTTAAAAGAATTTTCAACGCAAATTCAAATGCCGTATACTACTTTATTATCTATTTTAAATGGTTCTATTGGTGGCGCAGCGGTGGATAATATGTTAAAAATCTGCTACGCACTGCATATAAAAATCGAAGATTTGGATCAGCTGGAAACAGATGCTGGAATGGTAACCAAAAATCAAGATGATGAAGCGGATATAGATGCTTATCTATTAAAACTAATCCGTGATCTTTCCACCGAAAAACGTATTGCACTTAAAATTCTTTTAACGAATATGTAATCGAAAAATATAACATAGTATAACCAATAAGGTTGACTTAGTCTAAAAACTAGCCCAACCATTTTTTTATTTTCAGCAAAATTTTTTTGAAAGATTTGCTTTCACGCTGACAATACGATATTCTACAATAAAATAAAGTAATAAAATGAATAGATAGGTGGCTGTAAATGAGTGTATTAAATGTTGAACATGTCTCCCATGGCTTTGGAGCAAGAATTATTTTAGAAGATGCGTCTTTTCGACTCTTAAAAGGTGAACATGTTGGTTTGATTGGTGCAAACGGTGAAGGAAAATCCACTTTTTTGAATATTATTACGGGACAGCTGACTCCTGATCAAGGTAAAGTTTCCTGGTCCAACCGTGTATCCGTCGGTTATCTAGACCAGCATGCCGTTTTAAAAAAAGGTATGACAATCCGTGATGCCTTGCGTACCGCATTTGATGATATGTACAAACTCGAAGCCGAAATGCTCGCCTGCTATGATAAAATGGGCGATGCGGCTCCAGCTGAAATCGATAAAATGATGGCAGACGTAGGTGACATTCAAGACATTCTTGAAGCCAACAGCTTCTATACAATCGATTCAAAAATTGACGAGGTATCAAATGGTCTCGGACTTCGTGATATCGGGCTTGAAAAAGATGTAGCCGATCTCAGCGGTGGTCAACGAACAAAAATACTTCTGACAAAATTATTACTGCAAAACCCAACCATTCTAATTTTAGATGAGCCGACCAACTATCTCGATGTCGAGCATATCGCCTGGCTTACGAATTACTTAAAAAATTATGAAAATGCCTTTATTCTTGTATCTCATGATTTACCTTTTCTCAATGATGTTATCAATGTGATTTATCATGTAGAAAATGCTGCATTAACACGTTATACTGGCGATTACAACCGCTTTCAGGAAATGCATGAAATTCGCAAACGGCAAGAATCTTCTGCTTTTGAACGGCAGCAGCAAGAAATCGACCGTATGGAAGATTTTATCCAACGCAATAAAGCCCGCGTAGCAACACGTGGCATGGCGAACAGCCGCCAAAAACGATTGGATAAAATGGAAGTTCTCGAAAAACCAAAAGAAAAACCAAAACCCCACTTTCAATTTAAAGAAGCTCGCACGCCAAGCCGGTTTGTCATTGATGCGAAAAAGCTCGTACTTGGTTATGATGAACCACTCACCACAGCCGTTAATTTACAACTGGAACGAGGGCAAAAAATTGCCATTCGCGGGGTAAATGGACTTGGAAAAACTACATTGCTCAAAACATTGCTCGGACAACTTCCCGCCCTTGATGGCAATATTGAATTGGGTGAATTCGTTGAAGCAGGCTATTTTGAACAAGAATCAAATCAAGAAAATGATAATACAGCCCTCGAAGAAGTTTGGGAAGAATATCCTGGCATGACCAACTATGAGGTCCGGGCGGCTCTCGCAGCCTGTGGTCTTACCAATGAACATATAACGAGTAAAATGCGAGTATTAAGCGGTGGTGAAGCCGCCAAAGTACGACTTTGCAAAGTCATGCAGAAAAAGATTAACCTCTTGGTTTTAGATGAACCGACCAACCATCTCGATGCCGATGCTAAAGACGAATTAAAACGTGCTCTTATGGAATATAAAGGTACTGTCTTACTCGTATCGCATGAACCTGATTTTTATCAAGATTGGGTTTCTGCAGTTTGGAATGTTGAAAGCTGGACAACAAAAATCGTATAAAAATAAAGACCGGTGCTGTGGCGCCGGTCTTTATTTTTATCGATTTATATTTTTTTGGCACCAGATACCGTTAAGGCATCTCGATGCGGCGTAATAATCAGGGCAGGTTTTGTAATAGCAGCATCTGGTAATCCAGGCGTGCTGCGGATATCCCCATATTGCTCCTGTAAAGACGGCAATATGCCATAATCTAAAACCCGCATTGGACAGGCGTCAACACAGGCTGGATTTTTACCTGCGGCTAATCGATCTAAGCAAAAATCACATTTCATGGCTTGTTTCGTCTGCGGATTTAACTGTATCGCACCATAGGGACAAGATTTAATGCATTGCTTACAGCCAATACACTTTTGTTTATCGATCATTACAATGCCATCTTTTTCCCTCTTTTGCAGGGCTCCGGTTGGACAGCTTTTGATGCAGGTTGGTTTTTCACAATGATTACAGCTAACGGAAATCCAAAAAGCGTATACCTGTGGCTCCCAGGCCAAGCCACTTTTTTTAAATGTACCGCCCGCTATTTCATACACTTTTCGAAAAGAAGCTATCGTCTGTAGATCATATTTATCCTTGCAGGCAATCTGGCAGGTACTACAACCAGTACAATGTTTTTGGTCAAAATAAAAAGCAAGTTGTTCTCCCATAACGATCCCCTTTTCCTATATCTTCTTGATTTCAACTAAATTCGTATGCTGTGGATTGCCAAAAGCCAATGGCGTTGGTTGATATTTTGTCAAAGTATTGATACTACCCCGCTGGTCAATCCCCTGAGAATCCGGCATCCACCAGGCCCCCTCCGGTACAGATACCACGCCTGGCATAATCCGAGCTGTCACCTTTGCCGGCAGCTCAATTTTGCCACGTTCATTATAAACCTGAACTCGATCATCTTGTCGAATCCCACGTGTCGCAGCATCCATTGAATTAATCCAGACTTCATGCCGCTCTACTTCCTCCAGCCATTTTACATTGTCAAATGTTGAATGAACGCGTCGCTTAGAATGAGAACCTATGCATTGCAAGGGATACTTTTCAATCAGCGGGTCCGCTGGACCTTCCCAGGTCGGTATATATTTTGGTATTGCCGGTATTTCAGCTGGTTTTTTCATGTCCCACAAACGCTCTGAAAATATTTCGATCTTCCCTGATGGTGTGGGGAAGGGATATTGACTCGGATTCGCGATCTGTTTTTCAAAGGCAATCGCTGGTCTATCGTGATGCCAGCGATAAATACCTTGTGCTCTAAATGTTTCATAGGCTGGAAACCCCGGATTTTGTTTCGCCGTTTCACACACTAAATATTGCAGCCATTCATCCAATGATTTACCTTCGGTGAATTCGTCTTTTAAATTCAGCCGCACGGCCAAATCACTGACCCAATCATAACCGTTGCGACATTGACCGATTGTCTCGACAGCTTGATTCATATATAAAACATAATCGCCATAGGCCCACGATTGTACAATATCATTGCGTTCCATCATATTATCGGCGGGCAAAATAATATCGGCAAACTTGGCACTAGCTGTCATAAACTGATCATTCACCACAATGCATTCTACAAGCGATTCATCCTGCAATAACGCCGCGGTTTGATTGGCATCAGAATGCTGATTTACCAGACAATTACCGGCAACATTAAAAATCAGCTTAATATTCGTCGATAAACATTTTACTCCCTGTACGCTAAAATCGCCCCCCATTCCTTTACCATGCAAAATCGCATCCGGCCAGTTAAAGACAGAAATTTTTGCCTTACACGGATTTTCATAAGGAATCGCTGCAACGAAATGATTGCGCGCTTCATTCCCCTTACCAGAAGCCCAACCGCCCGCAATTCCAATATTACCCATCATCGCCGCTAAAACAGGACCACTTCTAACAATCTGTTCACCATACGCATGACGCTGCGGTCCATACCCTTCAATCAAAGCTGCCGGCTTCATTGTCCCATAAGCTCTAGCCAATTCGATAATCACATTTTCCGGTATACCTGTAATAGATTCTGCCCAAAGCGGTGTTTTTTTTGTTTGATCCGCACTTACCCCCAAAATATAAGACTTATAAGAATTGCCTGGCAAAATTCCTTCTGGCATATGTTCTTCATCAAAACCAAGGCAAAATTGATCTAAAAATGCTGCATCATATAAATTTTCCGTTATTAAAACATATGCCATCGCTGCTAAAAGTGCACTATCGGTCGTCGGTCTAATTGCAATCCATTGATCGGCTAACCCTACAGCCGTATTGGTATAAATGGGATCAATCACAATGATTTTAGCACCTGCTGCTTTGGCTTTTTTTAAATAATAACTTGTATTGGTCCCCCAAACCGTATCGGCTGGATTCCAACCAAGCAAAATCAATAATTTCGAATTTACCCAGTCTTCCCGGCTATTGCCGGTCTGATTCGTACCATATGTATAGGGAGTAGCAATACTCGTACAAGCCGAACTATATGATCCATAATACGAAAGATAGCCGCCATAGAGGCTCAACAGTCTTTTCAGCCAGGTTCGCTCCGATACCTGCCCCCCATTACCTGTCCCGTAATTTAAATAAATAGCCTCCGGACCATAAGTCTGCATCACCTTTTTTGTTTTATGAGCAATATAATCCAGTGCCTCCGTCCAAGTGATTTGTTCAAATTTCCCCTCGCCCCTTTTACCAAGACGTTTTAATGGATATAACAAACGATCGGGATGATACAACCGATCTCGATAGGCACGGCATCGTAAACAACCGCGCAGCTGAAAATACGAAGGTGTATCCGGTTGATCATCTTCATTCGTAATAGCAATTACACGACCATCACGAACCTGTACCTTAAGTAAACATCGTCCCCCACAATTATGTGACCCCGAGGTATAAACAAATTTCTCATCTTTTTTATCTAAGGGTCCGACTTTTTCCTGCATCGCTGTGTCCTCCGTTTTCTTTAATATATAGAACGCATTAAACATTTTATGGCAATCGTCAGGAATGGGGTATAGGGTTGAGTGGCGTTACGTAGGAAGCAAACGATGCCCTATACCCCATTCCTGGCAGACTGATAGACTGGATGGAATTTCTTTAATGCGTTCTATATACATTACATATATTTTATCATCCTCACGGCTCGTGAACAAATACAAAAACTGCCGTTTAATTCATCCCGACGCAGGAATTCCTTTAAACCAACAGAACTGTAGCTGTATAGGAAAGATTTTATGCGACTTAATGGCGAGGAGAATGCATTATGAACATTTTGCTTACTGGCGGTACCGGCTTTATTGGTAAAGCCCTAACCCAGCAGCTTCTAAATCAGGGATACACGGTCACCTTACTGTGCCAAAAAGAAATACCAAAAACTCCGGGACTGTCCTATTTAATCAGTCCTGATGCCAGCCTATTGCTGCCACTAAAACAAGTAGCAGCTTTCGATACGATTATTAATCTGGCAGGCTACAATATCGGCAAAGATTTTTTCTGGAACCGGACAATCAAACGGAAAATTCTCGAAAGCCGCATCCAGCGAACAAAACAGATTGTAAACAGCCTGCTCGCTGCAAAAAAACAAGGCCTGGCAATACCAGCTTTATTAATCAATGCCTCTGCCATCGGTTATTATGGGATAAATCCAGAGGGAATCATTACGGAAGAGTCCCCCTCTGGCAGCGGATTCTTGGCAAAAGTTTGCCGTCTTTGGGAAGAAAGTGTCGAGCAAGCCGCCGAAACCAATGTAACTGTTATACGACTGCGTTTTGGCATTGTCCTCGGAAAAGGCGGCGGTGTACTAAAAAAAATGACAGTACCTTTTTCTTTCGGCATGGGTGGTATCCTTGGTAATGGCGACAACTGGGTTTCGTGGATTCATCGCGACGACCTGATAGCCAGCATTCTCTTTGCCCTCTCCGGGCAATTAGCTGGTGGTCCCTACAATGTGACTGCCCCCAATCCAGTCTCAATGCAGGATTTCGGCAAAGCACTGGGTGAGGTTCTGCATAAAAAATGTTGGACCAAAATGCCCCCCGCCGTAGCTCACCTCATCTTTGGTGAAATGGCTGATGAAATTTTACTTTGCAGCCAAAGAGCAATTCCTCAGGGCTTAACATCACAAAATTTCACGTTTCGTTATCCGACACTTCCCGAAGCGCTGCACCAAATATACAACCCTAAAAAACATTCATCGACAACATAAAAATCCCACAAAAAAAGGGGCTGTGAAATAATGCCCCTATAAAAACAAAAGAGGATCACTAGCTCGAAAGAGCCGCTGATCCTCTTTTTGTGTTAAAATTTTACATAGCACATGAAAAATTCAAACATACATTATTTTAAAACAAAACAGGCAGTTTTGCCACTGTTTATTTCAGATTATCTGAATATCTGTGATCCCGTGCTGGTTTTTGACCGATTTATGGAGGAAATCGACTTGGAGAAATACCTGAAAAATGTTCCAGCTCACTTTGCTGGACGTATCAGGTATAACCCGACCAGCATGTTGAAAACAATCTTATTCGGATTTATGACAAATGGATATATCTCGCTTCGCGAACTCGAAG